>JBFWXN010000010.1:0-101152 GCA_050187415.1 Hyphomicrobiaceae bacterium
CATGTCCTTGGGACCCGCGGCGCCGGTCTCGGCGATCAAACCGGCGACGAGGTCGCGCGTCTCGGCCTCGCCGAGCATGCTCGGCAGATACGCCTCGATGATTGCGATCTCGGCTGCCTCCTTGGCGGCGAGGTCGGAACGCTTGCCGGCATTGTACTGCTCGATCGAGTCGCGGCGCTGTTTCACCATGCGAGTAAGGACGTTGATAATGGCGGCTTCGTCGATCTCCGCCCCTTTCACGCCCGGCTCCATGTCCGCGCCCTTAATGGCCGCGATCATCAGCCTGATGACGCCGAGCCGTTCCTTCTCGCCGGCACGCAGGGCGGTTTTCATATCCTCGGTCAGGCGCTGGCGCAGCATATCACGTCTCCAAACGAAGCAAGATCCACAATCTGGGGCCGATCCTCTCCAGCGGCAAGCTGGCCAGCCCTGTCATGCCCACGGCGTTTGACCCTCGGCGGCCCATCGCATAGTTTCCGCGCCAAATCCGGCCGGCCGACATGGTGCCGCCGCCACGCCTACCGACGGGAGAGACCCGATGTCCGACCTTAAGGCAGCCCGATCCTCTGACCCATGGGCGGAGGCGCCTTCTACCGCTCGCCTCGTCCTCGCCGACGGCTCGGTGATCGTCGGCGCGGGACTTGGGGCGACCGGCTCGGCCGTCGGCGAAGTGTGCTTCAACACGGCGATCACCGGCTACCAGGAGATCCTGACCGACCCCTCCTACGCGGGTCAGATCATCGTTTTCACCTTCCCGCATATCGGCAATGTCGGCACCAACACCGAGGATACGGAGACGTCCAATCTTGCGTCCCGATCCGGCGTCCGCGGCGCCGTCATCCGGGCCGACGTTACCGATCCGTCGAACTGGCGGGCCCATGGTCACCTCGATGCTTGGCTGAAGTCTCGCGGCATCATCGCCATCGCCGGCGTCGATACGCGCGCGCTCACGGCTTTGATCCGCGAAACGGGCATGCCCAATGGCGTCATCGCGCACGAGCCGTCGGGGACATTCGACATCGGCAAGCTCAAGGCCGAGGCGAAGGCCTGGTCCGGCCTCGTCGGCCTGGATCTGGTGCCCGAGGTGACAACCGGGCAGATCTACACCTGGGACGAGATGCGATGGGCTTGGGGGAAAGGCTACCAGCGCCGGGAGACCGCCGAGTTGCATGTCGTCGCGATCGATTACGGTCTGAAGCGGAACATCCTGCGGTGCCTCGCTTCGGCCGGCTGCCGCGTCACTGTCGTCCCGGCGACCACCACGGCTGAGGACATCCTCGCGCGCGACCCGGACGGAATATTCCTCTCCAACGGTCCGGGTGATCCGGCAGCGACCGGCGAATACGCCGTGCCCGAAATCAAGAAGATGGTCGACTCTGGCCTTCCGACATTCGGCATCTGCCTCGGCCACCAGATGCTTGGGCTGGCACTCGGTGCGCGCACCTCGAAAATGGCGCAGGGCCATCATGGCGCCAACCATCCGGTGAAGGATTTCACGACCGACAAGGTCGAAATCACCTCTATGAATCATGGCTTCGCCGTGGATCGCGATACATTTCCAACCCATGTCGAGGAGACCCACGTCTCGTTGTTCGACGGTTCGAACTGCGGGCTGCGGCTCAAGGGAAAGCCGGTGTTCTCGGTACAATATCATCCCGAGGCCTCGCCCGGCCCGGAGGACAGCCATTATTTATTCACCCGGTTCGTCAACATGATGCGTGAACGCAAGGGAATGCCTCCGCTTCCCGAGAGATGAGCGATCAATCGCGCATCGGCAAGACGGCACGGCATTCATTGGGGAGCCGCATGGCCTGTAGGACGACGCGCCGGCTTCTATTCGGCCTCGCGACAGCCGCGATGACCCTCGTCGCCGCCACGACCCGCGCCGAGACGGTGAGCGACGTCTGCCGCCTAAGCCCGCATCAGACGAACGGCCCGGCGTCATCAGCCCCCGACATTTGCGCCACGATCGACGTGGCGGCAGCCAACGGCACGCCCCGCATTGTCGATGTCGCCCGCGCCGTCGACGAGCTGGCGAATGCGGCCGATCAATCCGATTTCGTGCTGTTGGGTGAAATCCACGACAACCCTTCGCACCATCGTATCCGGAGCCAGATCCTTCTCGCGATGGCCGCACTCCGGGCCAAGGCGAAGCGCGGCCCCCCGGCGCTCGTTCTCGAGCACATCCGCGCGGACCAGGCGTTGGCGGTCGCCGGCTTTCGGGCCGTGGATCGCGTCAGCCGACGCGCCACGGCCGAGTTCTTCAGCGCCGTCGACTGGAAGAGATCGGGGTGGCCGGATGAAGGCATGTTCCGCCCATTGATCGACGCCGCGCTCGATGCCGAGTGGCCGATCCTGCACGGCAATCTCGCACGCGAGGCGGTCCGCTCGGTCGCGAAGCGCGGTGTCTCCGCCGTCGATCCCGAGGAAGGGCAGCGCCTGGGTCTCGAAACTCATTTGCCGGACGCAGCGCAGAGCGGACTGCTCGATGAGCTTGTCGCGTCTCACTGCGGCCTCATGCCCAGAACGTCCTTGGCGACGATGGCAGATGCCCAGCGCTACCGGGACGCCTACATGGCGAGCCGGCTCGTCGATGCCGCCAATACCCATCATGGCGCCGTGCTTCTCGCGGGTAACGGGCACGTGAGATCGGACCGGGGTGTGCCGTGGCATCTCAATCGATTGGCCCCGGGCAAGCGCACGCTGGTGGTGATCTTCGCGCAGGCAGCATCCGACCACGCCGACGCACTCGCCTACGTTGAGCGCGGCCCCAACGGGAGCCCTCTCGCCGATTATGTCGTGGTCACCCCCCGCGTCGAGCGACCCGATCCATGCCTCGCCATGAAGAGGCGCTTATCCACTCCCCCCAAGCCCGACGTGCGACCGGGCGCACCGAAAAAGCATTAGCCTTGCTATGTCGGCCTCGCGCGATGGACGGCCTCTTTGGGCGGTAACCGCGAACCGTCGTTGACGGGACCCCAAGGCTCTGCGCGAGATGCCTCGACGACAGAACCACAGTCCTCCACCCTGGCGCTCCCCGGTGACGAGGTCACTGCCTCCGAAGCCGACCGAGCATCAGCCATGCCACAGACGAGATTTCCATGATTGCGATGGACTGGCCGGCGCTGGCACTGACAGCGGTGGCGCTGGCGGCGGCCGGGTTCATTTCTGGCTTTCTAGCGGGACTGCTCGGCATTGGTGGCGGCGCGGTGGTGGTGATCACGCTCTACGAGGCGTTTCGCTGGATGGGTGTCGACGAGGCCATCCGGATACACCTCGCTACCGGAACGGCGCTGGCCATTATCGCGCCGACAACTTTGCGCTCCTTCCTCGCCCATCGAGCCCGCGGCATCGCGGACCTCGGCTTCGTCAAGCGCATGGCACTGCCGGTCTTCGTCGGCGTTGCGCTCGGCTCGCTCATCGCCCGCAATTCCGGCGGTGACGTCCTCAAGTGGGTCTGGGTGGTGATGGGCTCGTTCCTGGCGCTGCGCATGTTTCTCGGCCGCGACGACTGGCGGCTCGGCAGCAACATCCCGCAGAGCCTGGCCGTCGAAGCCTTTGGCGTAGCCATCGGCACGATTTCGACACTGATGAGCATCGGCGGCGGAGCCTACGTGGTCATTCTGATGACCCTTTACGGACGCAGCCTGCATCAGGCGGTTGCTACATCGTCGGGGTTCGGGCCGCTGATCGCGATCCCTGGGATGGTGGGCTTTATGTGGGCCGGTTGGGGCGTCACCGGTACGCCGCCGGGCACAATCGGTTATGTCAGCCTGATCGGTGCAGCGCTCGCCATCCCGACCGGTCTCCTCGCAGCTCCGCTCGGGGCAAGGGTTTCGCACAGCCTCTCCAAGCGCGGCCTCGAACTCGCCTTCGGCATCTTCATGACGCTGGTCGTGATACGGTTCCTGGCCAGCATTTTTCTCTGAGCCGTGACGTTCCCCACGCGCGGGAGCGATACCCCTTGGCCGAATACACCGCAGAACGGAACACTGTCATGCCTGACCCGATCGCACTTTCACCGACCGACATCCGTATCGATCGCAGCAATGCCGACCTGGCCGTCGTCGTCATCGACCGAGCGAAACGGCGCAATGCGATGACTCGCGCCATGTGGCAGGAGTTGCACCGCGTCTTCGACGAACTCGGCCAATCGCCGGACGTCCGCGCCATCATCCTGACGGGCGCAGGAGGCGCCTTCTGCGCCGGTGCCGACATCGCCGAGTTTCCGGCCGTCCGGGCGACGGTCGAGGACGGACGGGCCTACGAGGCTGCCGTCGACCAGTTGCATCTCGCCATCGCCGCGTCCCCGAAGCCGACCGTTGCGGCCATCTCGGGCCCCTGCTTCGGCGGCGGCGTGGCGCTCGCCCTCTCCTGCGATTTCCGGGTCGCTGACGCGACGGCCTATTTTGCGATCCCTGCGGCCCGCCTATCGAACGTCTATGGCGTCGTCGAAACGCGCGTTCTTTTCGATGCAGTCGGCCTGGCGACCGCGAAGGAGGTGCTGTTCACCGGCCGGCGCTACGATGCGAGCGAGGCATACCGCGTCGGCCTCGCAACCCATCTCGCGTCGTCCGGCACGGCGCTCGACGCGGCCGTCGACTTTGCCAAGGCAATGAGGACGTCGGCGCCACTCACCATCACCGGCGCCAAGGTCGTACTCGATGCCATTTCGCGCAACATGGTCGACCAGCGCCACGCTGCGATCCACGAGGTGATGGACGCCGCCATCTCGAGCGAGGACTACAAGGAAGGCGTGGCGGCCTTTGCTGCGAAGCGGGACCCCGTCTTCAAGGGACGATGACGTCCGCGCCCGCAGTGCTTCTCACGTGACGTTGGTCCGCGCCCATTTTGCAGACCAACGCTTTTCCACAGTTTCTCCGCTCCAGCAGACCGGCCGAGCAGTCGTCGAGTGCATTCACTTCGTCGACGTTGCCCTCGCGCTACAGCAATTCACCAGCGAGTCGTGCTGATTCGTTGCCGGGACGAGTAGCGGAGTGAAGGCATGGTTGCGTTGAACTGGCTGAACAGCTTGCGCGGTCGCCCGCCAGCAACACCGATGATGGATGGGGCGCTGGTTCTGGATCGCCTCGAGGTCCGGCTCGGCACGCCGTTGCGGGGCGATGCGAGGATCATCATCGCCGGCCAGCTCGAAATTGCCGTTGCGCGGATCCTGTCCTCGCAATCGCTCACGACCGTTGCGCTGATTGCCCAACGCGAAGGTGAACGGATCGCGTCGTTGCTGCCTCGCCAGTTTGCGGCAGCACTCCTCCCGATTCTTGCCGATGAGCTGATCAAAAGTCACCCAGTCACGTCCGCGCGGCGACATTGAGCCTGCCCCGCCCACCTTGGCGTGCCGCAAGGATCGATTCAGGCGACCGAGGTCCAAAGCCGGTGTAATCTCTCCCAGCGTCCAGTGTCGCGAGGAGATTGAACGATGGCTTTCGAACGCCTCAAGACGGAAATCGGCATTTTGCTCACGGAAATGCAGAACGAGCCCAAGGACCGGCACGAACTCGCCTTGCTGATCCACGCCAAGTTGCAGGAGCTGAAGGCATTTGGTCTGCCACTGCCCGACGATTTGGTCGCTCTCGACGAGGCTCTCCGTCAGGAGGAAACCTTGTCGCAACACAACTTGGCGTCGCGCGTTGCTCGCGACTGAGCGCCGGTGGCGCCAATGCCGTCAGGGTCGACCGGGCCGTCGCAAGCTCCGGCTCTTCGGCCGGATCACCGAGGTGCAACCGCACGTTAACATTACGCCCCGTGTAGCGACCACGGCCACCGTGCGGCCCGAAAATCGGCACTGCCAGCCGAGGCGTGACGCTCCGATACCGAATTTTCAGCATTCGCCAGAGTTTGGAGCAAAAAACTTGTGAGGCAAAAGATGCTTGTGAGACAAGGCCTCGTCTAGCAGGCGCGACACCAAGAAGAGCGCCGATTGGTCGAAACGGAGCCTTTTCAACTGCTTCCCACGCGGAATTGCCGTCAGGAGACCGTGAATGGATTTCGAAGCCGAGCTGAAGCACCTGAAGCGGCGCATGGACGATCTCGAAGGGATCGTAAATGCGGTCGCGGTGCAGTTCCGCGCCATTCATCCCGAGCTTGCAGCCTTAAAGGCTGAGACGTCTCGGCGGTTCGACGCGGCGGACGACGCGATCGCTCGCATCGCCAACCGCCTCGACAGCGTCAACACCCAGATCTGGAGCCTGCGAGACGACTTGCCGATTCTGCTGCGTCAGGCGATGCAAGCGCGGTCGTCTAATGGGCCGCGCGAATAGCAGTTTCTGAATTAGCACTTCCATACGGCCATTGCGGCGCTTAAATCCTTGAGGTGTCGAACCAATCAAGCCAAAGGGGGTGCGCCTCGTGATCCGGTTGCACGCGCCTCGTTCGCCATTCTGCCTACCGAAGCGATGGCGGGAGGCTCCATGGGTCCGCCGATTGTCCGTGCTTCCGGTCGTGGCGCTGACGTCTCTCCTTTGGCCTTGCCCCGCGAGTCTGGCCGCAGAGGCCGCAGCCCCGGCACCCGAGGCGGAGAAAGGCTCAGAAAATGTTAAGCCGGGCGGCTCGACTCAGGCAGGGGGCGGTCAAAAGGGAGTAAGTTCAACCGCTGACGCGGTCGCCGATACGGCTGCCATGGCTCTCTTTCTCGACCGGCTGATGTTGGCTGAATCCGGCGGGCGCGACACTGCCCGCAACCCGAGATCGACGGCCGTCGGGCCGTTTCAGTTTATCGAGAGCACATTTCTAAGCATCGTGCGACGCCACTTTCCGGCCGAGACCGACGCGCTGTCGCCGTCCGAAGTGCTGAAATTACGGACCAACCGGGCCTTCGCGCGACGAGCCGCGGAAGCGTTCACGCGCGACAACGCCGCCCTGCTCGCATCCGAAGGCTTTGATGCTTCCTTCGCGAACCTGAGGCTCGCCCATCTCGTCGGCCCAGGCGGCGCAGCTCGCGTTCTCAAGGCACCGGCCGAGACACCTGCCGCGACGGTGCTCGGCCGACAGGTTGCCCGCACAAATCCCTTTCTCGTCCGGATGACCAACGGCGATCTCATTCGATGGTCGGCAAAAAACCTCGCGGCCTCGGCATTGGCCAATGCCAAGATCGCAGCGGATCCGAGCCGCGTGTCCGGATGGGGCAACACGCCGCCGAAACCCGCGATCCGCGTGCGATGCAATCGTGCTCTGGCAAGTTGCCGTCGTTGGATCAAGCTCGCGGAGGACCGGCTGGCGCGCAAGCAGCGGCTGGCGGGCACGAAGCGCGATCGCTAGCGAAGCATCGGTTCAAGTCCCTGTACCTCCTGTCATTTGACGGCTCGACGCAATGTCGCTACCCAGGTGCCACGCCCTGTTTCGGGGACAGCCGGGGGTACAACATGCCGAGATCGCTGCTTCGCCTCACGCTCGCGATCGTCCTAGCGACACCACTTGCGACAGACCCGAGTGCCGCCGATACGTGCACGCGCGATACGCTGCGGCGCGTCGTCGACGAAGCCGGAGCGAGGCTTCGCGTGATCACCGCCGAGACCCAGCCGCGCATCATGGCCGCCTTGCGTCGCCTCAAAGAAAAGCCCGAATGGCAAGGACCCGAGGGCGACGAAAAGGCGGCGGCGCTCATGTCGGACGAGCGCACCTCCGAGCTTGATACGAAGGCGGCAACGCTTCTCGCATTGATTGACGAGTTGAGCGAGACGAGCAGCACCGGTTCGCCCGATTGCTCGCGTCTCGCCGAACTCGAGGCCGCCGCGCTGGAGCTGCAAGCCACCGTCAAGGCAAAGGCCAAACATATCCTGGACCGGCTCGAGCGCGAGACCGGAGGCACCAGCGGTCCGAAAACGGCCGACGCCTCGCCGCGATCGCAGCCAACCCCACCACGTCCCGGGGCGAGCCCGCAACCCTCCCCTCCTCCGCCGCGCGAGGCATCGCGGGGCGAACCTCTCAGGTCGAAGGACGTTCCGGGAGCCGGCGCAGAACCGCAGGCCCCTCTGCGGCGGGCCGAGGACGGCACCGCACCGTCGTCGGCGCTGCCCTCGTCCTCCCGCCGCGCCGACGCGGCACCTCCACCGAAGACTTTCGCGCCATCATCGCCGGGCGCCAGGCCATCGCCCCATCCGTTGCCGCCGCAGCCCACTCCTGCCGTCAAGCCGGCGCCTCAAGCGCACTCCGGCTGGAGCACAGAATCGAGCGAGCGGACGCAGCTCCCGCCACCATCGATCTCGTCCGCGCCGTTGCCGCCCGCTGCTCCGTCCGAGCCCGGCCCGAGGCCGCAGGGGCCGGCGATGGGTGGCCCCCCGCCCGCTCCGCACGAGGTTTCGGAGAGTTTCACGCGCGATGAGATCCGAGAAGCGACGCGCGGCTTCTTCGGGACGATCTCGGGCGGACTCGCCAACGTCATGGAGCACGCGTTCTCGACGCTCGGGCGCCCGACCGGATATGTTCTCGGCAGCGAGGGCGGCGGCGCGTTCATCGCCGGGCTGCGCTACGGCAAGGGCACCCTGTTCCTCCGCGACGGCAGCAAGCGGCTCGTCTACTGGCACGGCCCCTCGATCGGCTACGACTTCGGTGCGTCGGGATCGAAGACGCTATTTCTCGTCTATAACCTCAAGAATGATATAGATATTTTCACCGGCTTCTCGGGCGTCGACGGCTCGGCCTATCTCGTTGGCGGCGTGGGCATGACAGTGCTGACCGACGGCAAGGTGATCATGGCCCCGATCCGCTCCGGTCTAGGCGTGCGTCTCGGCGCCAACGTCGGCTACATTCGATTCACCGCGCGCCCGACATGGAACCCGTTCTGAGCAGTCTCCAAGGCCCCGCAGGCGATAGCCCGCTGGCCAGCAAGGGTCGCATCACGACCAAAGGCGGCCGACAACGAGCGCTTTGATGGCCGCGATACCCGCGTCCCACTGAGCGGCGACGCCGCCAATGCCAACCTCGCTCACCATGTAGACGAGCCAGCTGACACCCGCGACCACGATCGGCAGGGCGATCACGTGCACCACCCACAGGACGAGGTTCAGCCAGGGCCGCTTCGTCACCACGCGCGTGATCCGCAAGATTGTGATGACGATCATGAGACTGACCATCATATAGTTGAAGACGAAGATCCGGTCGGAGACGGTCGCCGTGTCGGAATCGAGTTTCGGCAGCGACAGATAGAGCGCCACCGCCGACAGCAACGCCGTCACCTGGATCGTAACGATCGCCTCGAAATGCGCGATCGGAATGAAGATCGAGAAGTAGGCGACCACCAGAATGAACGCGAGCGGCACCACCACCCGCAGATAGTAGTCGGTCGTCTCGCGCTTCATCAGCCATACGAAGCTCGCCTTGTAGAATGGAACCACACTCGGCTCATGGGTGTAGGCGTCCATCAGCGGAATGAAGTCCTCGTCGTACCCGACGAATTGCGCCTTCTGCTGCCAGCCGTCCGTCAGTACGTTCTTGTCGCGCAGGCTCGGCGGCGGCGGCTGGATGATGAACGGCGCATCTCCCCGCTTCGGCTGGATATCGATCGAAAAGCGCTGGGTATCGAACGGATAGCTCGACAAGTCGGGCTCGAAGGCGAACCGACCCGCGACCTTGTAGACCTTCATGTCGCTCGGATAGACGTCGCTGGCGCCGCCATTGTGCAGGAGCTCGATCGCGACCTGACGCCCGTTGGTGCGCGGGTCGACGTAGGCGTTCATGAAGTCGATGGTCTCGATCGTACTCGCCGTTCCGTTACGCATCGAAAGGTAGAACTCGGCGAAGAATGTCTTCTCGTTGTCCTCCACGTGGTGAGCTCGCACGAGATCGATGTCGAGATAGATCGTCTCGACCTTGCGCAGCGACCCGCTCCGGGTGCGCAGGAACTGAACCGGCGCGAGTTGCGTCCGCCCGAGGCCATGCGGCAGGATCACCACGAACGGCGTGCGGGTCGCGGCGCGCGTCGCCGGGTTGAACGACCAGTTGTCGAAGCGCCCCTTGAAGGCGCCGCGGCCTGCTGCGTACTGCGTGGTGATCCTCTCCACGACCCGCCGCCGAAGCGTCGCGAGGTCGGTGCCCACTCTCTCCTGACCGGCAAGGTGTGCCACCAGGGCGATCATGTCCGCTGCGATAGACCCGACGCCCACGGCACGCATATTGGCGCTGTTGTAGGGATCGGGCGCGAGCAGATTTTCCCGCAATTCGCACTTCCCGCTGACCCAACCTGGAGCTGCGGAAATCTTCGTCCCCTCGAACATCCACTGCTGCGGCGGGTCCTTCGACATCATGCTGCGCAGGCGATCGCTGTCGGCCTCGGGCAGGCGGTCCCACGCCAGTTCGTAAAGAGCGTTCGGGTAGCTCGTCGTCACGTCCGCGGGTATGTTTTCGAGCCGGCCCGCCACGATTACGGCGGGCGCGACCCCCGACTTCGTCAGCTCGGAAAGGATGACGCCTGCGCGCTCTCCGCCGAAACCCAGGACGATCACATCGGGGCTTTGGTCCTTGAGCTGGGCTAATCCTCGCGCCACGTCGTCGGGGTTGAGCGCACCGTTGTTCCCGCCGAGTTGCTCATCGACCACCAGCGGTGTCTCGCGCATCTCGCGCTTCAGACCTTCGCCGAGGGCTCGGCTGAACACCGTTTGCGAGCCCAGGAACGCCGGTCGCGAGAAGCCGAGCGACCGAATGAATGCGGCCATCACGGGTACGCGTTCGTCATCCTGGGTTGGCTGTGTCGTGAAGACGTTCGGATAAGGCGCGAAGATCTGGTTGACGGAAATACCGGACAGGAAAGGAATGCGCCGCGCCCCGATGTCTTTTCCGAGTACATCGAACACAGCCTTGGCGCGGTTGGAGCCGACCAGTCCCACCATGGCCAGCGTATCGGGGTCCTCGAGGGCGGCACGAACGTTTGCCACGGCGCGATCGTTGTCGCGAACGTCGTCGTAGATCCGGATCTGGATGGCCCGCCCGGCGACCCCACCAGCCTCGTTGATGCGCGTCTGCTCGGCTTTGGCGAGCGCTGTCACCGCGGCCGCGTCCCCGGTATCGTAGCAGCGCTCCGTGTTGGAGCTGACGAACACCGCGATGCGATAGGGCGGCGGGGCGGCTTCGGCTTTCCCGGCGAGCTGGGCGTCGGCGGTGCTCGATAGCATCGCCAGCCACAGCAGGCACAACGCCACGATGAGAACGCCTCTTCTGCCTCGATCGGCCATGACGAGGCCCGTCAACGCGCGCAACCCCCCGAACGCCATGCACCACCCCTGCCGTATCGCGCCAAACCCCGGCTGCCCCACATCGGCCGGCTAATGACCTCGCGCATCTCACCGCGCCACTCAGGTTGTTTTCTGCGCGGCGCTCGATGGCGAACACTTGGCACGGCCGCGAAAGCCTGCCTAGCATTGTCGTAGCACACACCTCGCCATCCGATGTCGCTGTTCCATTTCAACCCACACGAGGAAAAGCCGCCATGGCTCAGACCGTCGCTCGCCTGCTGGCAGAAAGCCTCAAAGCGCATGACGTCGATCTCGTCTATTGCGTACCGGGCGAAAGCTACCTCGGCTTGACCGACGCGATCGGCGACATGAACTCGATTCGTCTGGCGGTTTGCCGGCACGAGGGCGGCGCGGCCTTCATGGCGGTTGCCGATGGCCGCCTGCGCGATCGGGCGGGCGTTGCCGTCGTCTCTCGCGGTCCCGGGCTCTCGAACGCCATGGTTGCGCTACACACCGCCTACCACGATGCGACGCCGCTGGTGATGCTGGTGGGCCAAGTCGAGCGCAAGGACTTCGGCCGGCTCGCGCTTCAGGAGCAGAATTACCACAAGCTTCTCGCCGACGTGACGAAGGCGGTCATCGACGTCAACGAGCCGGTCATGGCGTCGGAGGCGATCGCGCGCGCCTTTCACATTGCCGAAAGCGGGACCCCCGGCCCGGTCGCCGTCGTGCTGCCGGAGGACATCTTCGACGAGCCGGCCGACTTTCCCGTCGATCAGCCGCGTCCTCGCGTCTATCCCGGCCCGAGGCCGGAGGATCTCGATCGGCTCGCCGACATGCTGGCGAAATCGGAGCGGCCACTCGTCTGGGTCGGCGGCGCCCTGCTGGGTGAGGGCGTCACCGACGAATTGCGCCAACTTGCCGAGATGTGGGTGCTGCCGGTCAGCCCGACCCACCGCCGCCCGTGCCACTTCGACGCGGCCCATCCGAACTATGGCGGCTACATGGGCATTCGCGTGCCCAAGCCGCTGCTCGACGAGATGAAAAAGGCCGACCTCATCGTCGCGCTGGGCGAGCGCATCACGGATTCGGTCAGCCAGTCCTATACCTTCCCGGTCGCCCCGCAGCCGCAGCTCCCGCTCGTCCATGTCTGGCCCGATCCGAACGAGGTTGGCCGCGTCTGGCGGCCTGACCTCGGCATCGTCTCCGATCCCCAGGCCGTCATCCGAGGGCTGCTCGCCAAGGGCGCGCCCAGGAACGCAGAAAAGCGCCGGGGCTGGGTCGCCGGCCTCAATGGCGTCCACCGCAAGTTGATGGCGCCCGAATGGGAGCCGACGTCCGACGGCATCAACTTCGCGCAGGTCGTGTGCGAGATTGGCAAGCATCTGGCCGACGACGCGATCGTCACCTCCGACGCCGGCAATTTCTCCAGCTTCATTCACCGCTATATCGGTTTCAAACCGGGTCAGGCGTTCCTTGCCTCGGTGGTCGGCGCCATGGGCGCCGGCATGCCGATGGCCGTGGCGGGCGGCATGCGGCACCCGGGCCGGCAGGTGGTTGCGTTCGTCGGCGACGGCGGCGCCTTGATGACGGGCAACGAGATCGCGACCGCCATGCAGTATGGCGTCAATCCAATCCTCGTGATCTCCGACAATTCGATGTACGGCACCATCGGTATGCATCACGAGGTGCGCTATCCGGGACGGCCCTACAAGAATGCGACGCGCCTGACCAATCCCGATTTCGCCATGTGGGCCAAATCCTTTGGGGCCGAAGGCATCACGGTCACTGACGAGGGGGACGTCGCCGCGGCCGTCGCGCGCGGGTTCGCCGTCAAAGACCGGCCGGTCGTTTTGCACTTCAAGACATCGGCCGACCAGATGAGCGCATGGCGCCGCCGGAAGTAGCGCCACCCCCCGGCACGCGTACGGGGAGCAACGCTGCTCCCCGTCGACGCCAGCCGGGTGCGGCTCGCAGTTAGACGCGGCTCGCGCCGCCCGCGATCGTTTCCCCGAGACGTGGGAATTGCAGAACCAGCAGATCCAGCCCCTCGGCGCCGGCTTCGACCGTGAAAGACGGCTCTTCCGATGTCACGTAGATCGTCGAGAGGCGATCCAGCACCTGTCCACCCGAGACGAGATCGCCTCCGGTGACGATCAGGTATTGCCCCCCGCCTCTGACGGGTTCCGGCAGGGTGTCCGTACCGCCCGGTCCCATCCGCCAGATCCACGCCGCGAGACCGTCCGCCTCCTCCTTCATGATGGTCTCGACGGTCGTCTCGCTGCGTGCCATGCGTTCGGCAGGCCCGGCCTCCGCTATACCGCTCTTGATGCGCGTGCGCTGATTCCCCTTGCGTAGCAGGGGCATCGCGGCCGGGACGTACTTCGCGCCGGGATCCCAGCGCTGCCGCAGCGTGAAATACTGGACCCCGTCATCGCCGGCGACGATCGGACCGTAGGGCGTGTGGCCATTCGCATACTGCACCGTCAATGGCGCCGTGGGAGCGGCACCCATCCGGCCTTTGCCCGACACGAAGACTTGAAACTGGTTCGGCTCGTGGAAATGCGCAGGCGTCGTCGCATTCGGCGGCTGATGCACCAGGAAACCCTGCGGGCGTCCATCGTCATTGGCCTCGTTTCCCTCGACGTACATCCCCTTCTTGGGCGCCGAACCGACATACTCGTCGATGGTGTAGTCACGTCCGTTGACGTGCACTGTGCGTGCCCGTGCCGCCGCCTCGGCCCGGCTCGTCACAATCAGCATGATCAGCTCTCCTTTGCCGCATTGCCGCTAGCGTGGTGGATGAGAAGTTCGATCTACCATTTGCCGCGCCCCGGAAGCGAACTTCTAATCCGAAACCACACTAGAAACATTAGCTTGCTCGTGTTCGGTTCGATTCCGAAGGATGCTCGGTGCCCGCTGCAAGCGATGACGAACTTCGGAATTGGGACACTAGGCTGCCGCGAATGACGCGCCACAGCAAGTGACAATGGAACGGCCCTGGCCGCCGCCCGGCCGGATGCCCGAACCGCCAGCACACGCCCGTCGATCAGAGATTGACGCCGAGCGCCTTGGTCCATTTCAGCCCTTCCACCGTACCGGCGCGGGGCTTGTATTCGCAGCCGATCCAGCCATTGTAGCCCGTATCGTCGATCAACCTGAAGAGGTACCCGTAGTTCATCTCGCCGTCGTCCGGTTCGCCGCGATCCGGTGGAGATGCGATTTGGTAATGACGCGCCAGCGGGGCGAACTCGGCAATCGCCATGGCAACGTCGCCCTCCATGATCTGGCGATGGTAGAGGTCGAACTGAAGACCGACGTTCGGCTCGCCGACCTCGTGGATGATCGAGCGCGCCTCGCCGGTCGTATTGAGGAAGTAGCCAGGAATATCGCGGGTGTTGATCGGTTCGATGATGACATCGATACCCGAACCCGCGAGCATCTTGGCCGCCTGGCGCAGGTTCTTCACATAGGTCGCCCTGTTCGCGCCGTGATGCCGCAAACCGGCCATGGCGAAGAGCCGCTTGCAGTCGGTTGCCTCGGCATACTCGAGCGCCGCGGCCACGGCTTTCTCGAAGTCAGCCTCGCGGCCGGGGATCGCCGACATGCCGCGCTCTCCCTTGCTGAAGTCCCCGTGCGCCATGTTGAAGAGCGCCTGCGTCAAGTTGTTGCCCTTGAGGCGCGCAACAAGATCGTCCTTCGGCAGCTCGAACGGGTTCAGGAACTCGACCGCACGAAAGCCCGCCTTGGCGGCTGCCTCGAAGCGGTCGGCAAATGGGACCTCCGTGAACATGAACGACAAGTTGGCGGCAAACTTCGGCATTGTGGGCTCCTCCCCGGTACGCGGAGTGCAGCATATACCGCCGGGCACGTCGCGATACGTTGTCAAATCATGCATTTCAATTGACTGGTGCACTGCAGCATGACATAAGGCCCATGCTCCGCAGAAAGGAGCGATCAAGGCGCTCCAGCCGCGTGAAGGGGACGTGCCGGGCATTTCGAGTAGCCCCGCCTCTGTCCCAACCTGTTGAGCGCCCTCCGGCTTTCCACAAACCGACAACCCAGGGCACGCGGGGTGTCACCCACCCAGGCGCCTCCAAGGCGCCGTGCCGAGTGTATATTCGGCGCGGCTTGGACTTGCGCCCTCAAGAAAGACCAAGTGTGACAAATTTCAATGATCTCGGCCTTGCTGCGCCGATTCTGAAGGCGCTCGACGAGGAAGGGTACCACACGCCGACGCCCATCCAGGCGCAGGCCATTCCCTCCTTGCTCGCCGGCCGCGACCTCCTGGGCATCGCGCAAACCGGCACCGGCAAAACGGCGGCCTTTGCGCTGCCGATTCTGCACCGGCTCGCTGCCGACCCCAAGCCGGCGCCACGGCGCGGCACCCGCGTTCTGGTCCTGTCCCCGACGCGCGAGTTGGCCTCCCAGATCGCCGAGAGCTTCGAAACCTACGGGCGCCACCTCAACATCCGCGTCGCCGTCGTGTTCGGCGGGGTGGGCTACCGGCCCCAGCGCGAAGCCCTGAACCGCGGCCTCGACGTGCTCGTCGCGACGCCCGGTCGCTTGCTCGACCATATCGGGGAGCGCACCGCGGACTTGCGCAACACCGAATACCTCGTGCTGGACGAGGCCGATCAAATGCTGGATCTCGGCTTTATCAAGCCGATTCGCGATATCGTGGCGGGAATGTCTTCCGCGCGTCAGAATCTGCTCTTCTCGGCAACCATGCCGCGTGAGATCGCAGGACTGGCCGACCAGCTTCTGCGAGATCCGATCAAGGTTGCCGTGACCCCGGTCGCATCGACGGTCGAGCGTGTCACCCAGCGTGTCATTCATGTCGACCAGGCGCGCAAGCGCGCCCTCCTCGCCGAATTGATGGCAGACCCGTCTCTGACCCGCGGTCTGGTGTTCACGCGGACCAAGCGTGGGGCCGATCGCGTGGCGAAACATCTCGAGGGCTGCGGCGTCAAGGTTGCGGCGATCCACGGCAACAAGAGCCAGAACCAGCGCGAAATCGCCCTCGATGCTTTCCGTGACGGGCGCATCCGGGTTCTCGTCGCGACCGATATTGCCGCGCGCGGCATCGACGTCGACGAGGTCAGCCACGTCGTGAACTTCGAGCTACCCGAAGTGCCGGAAGCCTACGTGCACAGGATCGGGCGAACGGCGCGCGCAGGAGCTTCCGGCATCGCGATCTCGCTGTGCGCCGGTGACGAGCGCGACCTGCTGCGCGCGATCGAGCGCACCACGCGCCAGACCATCGCCAGCGAGGATCGGCGCGGGGACAAGTCGCTCGAAGCCGAATCCATGCAGTCGCGGGGTCGCGAAGAAGGCGATCGCAACCGGCGCGGTCGCGATCGGAGCGGTCCGTCCCGCGGTCGCGACACACCGGCCCACGGTATGCGGAACGGCGGCCGACAGGCTCACCCGCACGCCAAGACGGATCGGCCTGACACATCGGCTCGCGCCGGCGCAGCGGAGCAAAGCCGTCCTCGTCACCATGGCCATGTGCCCGCACGTCGTGACGGGGAGCAACGCAGAGATGCCGGCACAGCCACCGAGCGTACCGGCGCGGCTCTGGGTCACATGCGCTTTTTCAAGCCGAAGCGCGATTCAGAGGCCCCCGGCGACCGCCGAACCGAAGGGCACGGCACAGCTCGGCCCGAACGCCACGGCAGCCCCCGCAATCAGACGCCGCCCACCGCCCAGCAGGGCCGTCGGCGTCCGCGTCGCGGCGCACGGCCGGGTGGCCAGCGCATGACCCAGTCAGCCGGTTGAACGACAAGCGGGCGCTCCTCGCCGAGCGGAGCGCTTCCGGTTCGCTTTCTCCCCGCCGGGCCCGATAACGGCGCCCGGCGCACCGCCGCCGGGCGGCGCCACAACCCTTGGAGTAGGATCCCATGGCTCGCAAGAAGCCGATCGGAAAGATCGAATACGTGCTGTTCAACGTCCTCTATGAGGACGGCAGCCAGACCTCGAATCGCAAAGTCCCCTCGACCGAGATCGGCGGCCTCGAAGGCGACGAGCCGGCCCGCGCCGTCATCGAGGCCCAGGACCGTGAAATCGCGGAACGCTCGGGCCGCTCCCGGCCGGCGATCAAATCTCTCGAGCGGGCGTCGGTGCGTTAACGGCGCGGACTCACTCGCATGCCCTGAATGGGCCCGCAGTCCTGACCTACAGCTGCCCGAGGTCGAAGCCTCTCACGAGTTCGGCACCCGACATGGGCCGCTTGCCCGCCCGCTGAACCTCGACGAGACGGATCGCGCCGGTGCCGCATGCGATCACAGGGCCATCGGCAGAATGAACTCGTCCAGGGGGACCTTTCGCCTCGTCGATTGCGGAGCGCAGCACCTTGATGCGCTCCCTCTTGCCGTCCGGTCCGGCCTCCAGCCAGGCACCCGGAAATGGCGATAGGCCGCGGATTCGATTGTGCACCTCGGTCGCCGATCGGCTCAGGTCGATTCGGGTCTCGGATTTGTCGATCTTCGCCGCATAGGTGACGCCTTCGGTGGGCTGCGGCGTGGCGACGAGAGACCCCCGCTCCAGCGCCGCCAGTGCCCGGACCATCAACCCTGCGCCGACCAGCATCATTCGATCGTGCAATTCGCCCGCCGTCGTGTCGGGGCCGATTTCGATCCGCTCGGCGAGGCAGATGGGGCCGGTATCGAGGCCCTCGTCCATGCGCATCACCATGGCAGCGGTTTCGGTATCACCCGCCATGATCGCCCGTTGGATCGGCGCCGCTCCCCGCCAGCGCGGCAACGCCGAGCCGTGCATGTTGAGGCAGCCATAGCGCGGTGCTGCGAGAACAGCCTTCGGCAGTAAAAGGCCGTAGGCGACCACCACTGCCACGTCGGCCTCATGGTCGCGAAACGCCGCCTGCTCCGTCGCACCCTTCAGGCTTCTCGGGGTGCAGACGGGAAGTCCCGCGGCCTCGGCGTAGGCATGAACGGGCGACTTCCTCGTCGCCATGCCTCGGCCAGCCGGACGCGGCGGCTGGGAATAGACCGCCACCACGTCGTGACCGGCACCGATGGTCTCCGAGAGCGTCGGCACGGCGATCTCAGGCGTTCCCATGAAGACGACCCGCAGCATGTGCCTCCCTTACGCTTGCCCGATGGAGCGGACTTTCGCAGACGCGAAGCCTACAAACGCGCACCCCATAGCCGCAGCGGGGCGCCAAATCAAAGCGCGGCAAGTTTCAGATCCGAACTTTTAGGCTGTGACCGAACGGGTCTGCTTCTTGAAGCGTCGGATGATGATGTCCCGCTTCAGGCGCGACAGGAAATCGATGATCAGACGTCCGTCGAGATGATCTATTTCGTGTTGTATTGCCGTGGCGAGCAAGCCTTCCGCCTTCATCGTTTGCTCGACGCCACTCCGGTCGAGATAGCTCACATCGACCATGGCCGGCCGCTCGATGTCGACTTTGACGTCGGGAATCGAGAGGCACCCTTCCTCGTACACACTCGTCTCGTCGGCGCGGCCGATGATGCGCGGGTTGATCAACACCAGCGGCTTCTTCTCGCCCTCCTTCTCGGATACGTCGACGACGATCAGACGGCGCGAGACGCCCACTTGCGGCGCGGCAAGCCCGATGCCGGGTGCATCGTACATGGCGTCCAGCATATCGTCCGCCAAGCGACGTAAGTCGTCGTCCACGCGCTCCACCGGCAGCGCGACCTTGCGCAGGATCGGGTCGGGGAGGGTGATGATTTCGAGCTTGCTCATATTGAATCTAGGGCTGGCTTGGACGGGCACAAATGTCGGGCGATTCTATCGCTCTAGACACCTTTCAGAACACGGCCGGCTACCGCGTCGAGCTTTGCGACCATTTCGGGGTCGCGAGCCCCTGGCGGGGTGATGATCGCCACGTCGAGCGCCCGGTCGGACCCGATCGGGCAACGCGGGTGTTCTCTTGGAAAATTGGCGGCGAGCCGGGTCATGAGGCGTTGGGCCTTGACGACATTCTCGCTCAGGACGCGGATCACCGCCGCAACGTCGACCTCGGCATGATCCTCGTGCCAGCAGTCGTAGTCGGTGACCATGGCGACTGTTGCATAGCAGATCTCGGCCTCGCGCGCGAGCTTCGCTTCGGGCATGTTGGTCATGCCGATCACGTCGCAACCCCACGAGCGGTAGAGGTTCGACTCGGCCCGGGTCGAGAACTGGGGCCCCTCCATGACGAGGTACGTGCCGCCGCGCGTCATCGAGACGGCCTCGTCGCGGGCGGCCGTCTCGATCGCGTCGCAGAGCACCGGGCTGACCGGGTCGGCGACCGACACATGCGCCACCAGCCCTGGCCCGAAAAAGCTCTTCTCGCGGGCGAATGTGCGATCGATGAACTGGTCGACGAGCACGAAGTGCCCCGGAGGATACTCGCCCTTTAGCGATCCACACGCGGACACGGACACAAGATCCGTCACGCCCGCGCGTTTCAGGACGTCGATGTTCGCCCGATAATTGATGGCCGAGGGCGGCACGCGATGGCCGCGCCCATGGCGAGGCAGGAACCGGATCGGAAGCCCGTCCACCTCCGCGAAGAGCACGTCGTCAGACGGCATCCCCCACGGCGAGACGACGCGTTCCCATCGCGGCCGCTGGAACGCGGGAAGGTCATAGAGGCCGGAGCCGCCGATAATTCCGAGCACGGATTGCGTCATGGGGTCTCCTGGTTTCGGCTCCCAGGCCTATGGCGCGGCACCGGCGGCCAAAATACCGCCAACAGCGCACAAAGGCGAGGCGCACCCGCCCGCGCGCCAACCGTTTGGCCCCAGATGGCGCCGGCGAGGCCATCCGCCGCCCGGGGTTTCAGCGATTTAGCACGAACTCGGCCGAACCACCCCCACCCGTGAGGTAGGCGCTGAGGCGGGCGCCCCGCAATGTGATGCGGATCTTGCCCATGATGCCGTGTTCCTGGTTGAAAAAATCGCCGCGATAAATGTTGCCGCCGACACGACGGATTTCGGCGACCTGTTGGACGCGGGCAGACGACGTCGCGCAAACGGCATTCATGCTGAACGCGTTGCCGCCCCGGCGGCGGAAATGTGCCCGACATCGCGCCCGCTCCGTCTCCCCTGACGGAAAGACGATTTTGCCGCCACCACCCCATGATCCCGACAAGTCCGACGACTGGGCGACAGCCTTCGGTGCTGCCCCCGCGGTAAGGAGCAGAAACGCGGAACCCGCGACCGTGGCAATGGACTTGAGAAGAGGCGAGATTGGCATGTGCACAGACCTTTACGCGACCGAACGTCTCAAATTTGAACGGCGCCCACAAATGTCAACGGCGCGCCCATGTCTTTCCAACTCACATTAGCGATACCACCTCGAATGCGACTATCGTGTAACACTCGTTGATCCCGGAGTTAATCACCGATGACCACGCTGCTCATCACGCATCCGAGCTTCGTCGAGCACGACACCGGCCCGGGCCATCCGGAGCGGGCCGACAGGATGCGTGCGATCGACAAGGTCATGGCTCACGACATATTCGCCGGCCTCGAACGCAAGCAGGCGCCGCTCAGGGACGACGTCGAACAATGGATCGCGCTCGCCCATTCCCAGGCCTATATCGACATGCTGAAAGAGGCGCGTCCCGCTGCCGGCGAGATGCAGGTCCGCGTCGATCCCGACACCGTGCTCTCACCGGGATCGTGGGAAGCGGCCGTGCGGGCCGTCGGTGCTGGCCTGCTCGCCGTCGACGACGTCATGGCCCGTCGCTCGTCGAACGCTTTCTGCCAGATCCGGCCGCCGGGCCACCATGCGGAAAGGGATCGAGCCATGGGGTTCTGCTTCTTCAACAGCATAGCCGTTGCCGCCCTCTACGCCCGTCAGGCTCACGGCGCCGAACGCATTGCCGTCGTCGACTTCGACGTCCACCACGGTAACGGGACCCAGGATATCTTCTGGAGCGACAAGAACCTGTTCTTTGCTTCGACGCATCAAATGCCGCTCTACCCGGGAACCGGCGCCCTGTCCGAGACGGGCGTCGGCAACATCTGGAACGCTCCGTTGCGACCGGGCGACGACGGCGAGCCGTTCCGTGAAGCCATACAAAGCCGCATCCTGCCTGCGCTTCGCAACTTCGCACCCGACTTGGTGCTTGTGTCTGCGGGCTTCGATGCGCACCGCGACGACCCACTTGCCAATCTCGAGCTTGTCGAGGCCGACTACGCGTGGGCGACCCAGCAGCTTGTCGAGGAAGCGGACCGCCATGCAGGAGGACGCCTCGTATCGATGCTCGAAGGTGGGTATAACCTCGCCGCGCTCGCCCGGTCCACGGCGGTCCATGTCAAAGTCCTGATGGATGCCGGAAGCTGAGCGCACCCGAGAGCCTTGTCGAGGCTCGTCTCTGAAGCGCGCGCCGCAAGGCGCCGAACGATCGCATGGAGATCAGCCTCATGCAGGACAAAACTGCCGCTCGTTTTGCGGACATTGACGAGTTGAGTTTCGAGCGCGCCCTGAAGGAGCTGGAAGCGATCGTCGGGCGGCTCGAGCGGGGCGACGTCGAGCTTGAGGAATCCATCGCGATCTACGAGCGCGGCGATGCGCTGAAGGCCCACTGCAATCGCCTCCTGAAGCAGGCCGAAGCCAAGGTCGAGCGGCTGACGTTCGGAGCGGACGGTGCACCGAAAGGCGCCGAGGCCTTCGATCCCGAGACGACTTGACGGCCGTTGCAGGCCTGCGCAAAACAGCAACACAAGCCCGTTGGGCCTCCGACCCGAGGCGGCTTCATGCCTCCATTGTGCGGTCCGCGACGATTGGAACGAACAATTTTGCTCAAGCTGCCCTATATGTACGGATGATGACGGGACTTTGCGGGTGCCAGGGCACCCCCACCGGCCTACACTGGCAGTCCCATTCTCAAAGTGCGGTCCACGATGAGCACGTCCACTAAAACGCCTCTCCTCGACCAGATCGACTCACCGGCCGAGTTGCGCCGATTGCCCGAGAAGGATCTGGTTGCCGTCGCCGCAGAGTTGCGACAGGAAACGATCGACGCCGTTTCCGTGACCGGCGGACATCTTGGCGCCGGGCTCGGCGTTATCGAGCTAACGGTCGCCCTCCACCACGTATTCAATACGCCGCGTGACCGCATTATCTGGGACGTCGGCCATCAAGCCTATCCGCATAAGATTCTGACGGGCCGACGGCACGCCATTCGCACCCTCCGGCAGGCCGGAGGTCTCTCGGGCTTCACGAAGCGCGCGGAGAGCGAGTATGACCCGTTCGGCGCCGCCCACTCGTCGACGTCGATCTCGGCTGGCCTCGGCATGGCTGTCGCGCGCGACCTCGAAGGCCGCGACAATTCCGTCGTTTGCGTCATCGGCGACGGCGCGATGAGCGCAGGCATGGCCTACGAGGCGATGAACAACGCCGGCGCGCGCAACGAGCGCCTGATCGTCGTTCTGAACGACAACGACATGTCGATTGCGCCGCCCGTCGGCGCACTCTCGAACTATCTCGCCCGCATCACCTCGTCGGGAACGTATCTCCAGCTTCGGGAATCGTTGAAACAACTCGCCAAGCGTCTACCCAAGAACTGGGAGCGGCGCGCGGCCCGTGTCGAGGAGTATACGCGCCACCTCTGGCAAGGTGGTGCCTGGTTCGAGGAACTCGGCTTCTATTACATCGGCCCGATCGACGGGCACGATCTCGGTATCCTGCTGCCCGTCCTGAAAAACGCGCGGGACGCACGCAAGGGACCGATCCTGATCCATGTGGTGACGCGGAAGGGCAAGGGCTACCCACCGGCTGAGGCCTCGGACGACAAGTATCACGGCGTCAACCAGTTCAATGTGATCACCGGGGCGCAGTCCAAGCCGAAAGCCAACGCGCCGGGCTATACCAAGGTCTTCGCCGAGAGCCTCCTCCAGGCCGCGCGCAAGGACCCCAAGATCGTCGCCGTGACAGCGGCCATGCCGTCGGGCACAGGCCTCGATCTCTTCGGCAAGGAGTTCCCCGACCGCACCTTCGACGTCGGCATTGCCGAGCAACACGGCGTCACGTTCGCGGCCGGACTCGCGACGGAGGGTTTCAAGCCCTTCGCCGCCATCTATTCGACATTCCTGCAGCGCGCCTACGACCAGGTTGTGCACGACGTGGCGATACAGCGGCTGCCCGTTCGCTTTGCCATCGACCGTGCCGGCCTCGTCGGCGCGGATGGGCCCACACATGCCGGCTCGTTCGATCTGGCCTATCTCGGCTCGCTCCCCGGCTTCGTGATCATGGCGGCTGCCGACGAAGCGGAGCTGAAGCACATGGTCGCGACCGCCGCCGAGATCAACGACCGGCCGTCCGCGTTCCGTTATCCGCGTGGCGAAGGCGTTGGCGTCGAGATGCCCGTCGAGGGCATTCCGCTGGAGATTGGTCGAGGTCGCATTGTTCGCGAGGGCTCGACCGTCGCCATCCTGTCTCTCGGCACGCGCCTCGCCGAGAGCCTCAAGGCCGCCGAGCAACTCGCCGCGTTCGGACTCTCGACGACCGTCGCGGACGCACGCTTCATGAAGCCGCTCGATACGGCTCTGATCGATCGCCTGGCACGCGAACACGAGATCCTCGTTACGGTCGAGGAGGGTTCAATCGGCGGGTTCGGCAGCCACGTGCTCCAGCATCTGGCGTCGGGCGGCCGGCTCGACCGCGGCTTGCGGGTCCGCACGATGATCCTTCCCGATCATTTCATCGACCATGACAAGCCTGAGCGGATGTACGAGCGCGCCGGTCTCAACGCGTCGGGCATCGTGCAGACCGTCATGGGGGCTCTCGGCAGGGGCGTGCAGGCGAACGAGCTTTAGGTTCGCGGCCACCGACGGGTCGACGGACGCGGCAGCCGCGTCAACGACGGGCCTTATCCACAGGCTCGTGTGGAAATGTCGGACTGCGCCCTATTGTTTCTCCACGCGAGCCACCATCGGTTATATTAATAAAGTTCATATGTAGCCTGAGTACCTGATTTTCCGCTCCCCCATCCCCCGCGGAGTCAGGTTTTGCGACCCCGGCGGGGCCACTGCCGGGGTCGTTTTTTGCCGGCGAGCCGCGATACCAAGCCAAGCCGACAGGGAACCTCGGACACCGGCAATCCACGCGTGCACCGTCGCCCGTGACGTAACCTCGTGATATATGGGGGACGGCCTCGCCATGTGCCCCGAGATCGGCGGCGAGGCTGAGCCGGCACCGATACGGGTACAAGCCGGCGGCGAAACCCGAGAAGCAGCACGGATGACAGCGCACGCCTCGCGTCCCAACCGACAACGGCTCGATTTGGCGCTGGTGGCTCGCGGGCTGGCATCGACACGCGCGCGGGCACGAGACCTCGTGCTTCGTGGCGACGTCAGCGTCGACGGTATGGTCGCAGCAAAGCCCGCGATGCTGGTCGACGTCGAAAATCATGTTGCGCTGCTGCACGGACCGTCCGACTACGTGTCGCGGGGAACACTGAAGTTGCGCGCGGCGCTCGCCCATTTCGGCTTCGATACGACGGGCCGGATCGGCCTCGACATAGGCGCGTCGACAGGTGGCTTCACCCAGGCCCTGATCGAAGACGGGGCGAGCCGCGTTTTCGCTATCGAGAACGGACACGGACAACTGCATCCGAGCCTGATCGGAAACCCTCGCGTGATCTCGTTCGAGCGCACCGATGCACGCAAGATCGATCGCGGCATGGTCAGCCACCCGATCGGCGCCATTGTTGCCGACGTGAGTTTCATATCGCTGACCAAGGTGCTGCCACCCGCGCTCGCCCTTGCTGCCAACGGCTGCTGGCTGATCGCCCTCGTCAAGCCTCAGTTCGAAGGCGATCCGCACACCATACCTCGCGACGGGGTCGTGAAGGACGCGGACGCGAGGGCGTCGGCCGTGGAACGGATCAACCGCTTTGTCGGCGGCCAGCCCCGGTGGCGCGTCACCGGCACGATCCCCTCCCCGATCCACGGCGGCGACGGCAATATCGAGTTCCTTCTCGGAGCCGTCCTCGATGACTGACGCGCTGGCGATTACGATCGGTGGCCTCGGTGCCCAGGGCGACGGTCTCGCCCTCACCACCGACCGGGAATGCCACATCCCGGGCGCACTACCGGGTGAGAAAGTCAGGCGGCAGGCGGACGGCGGCTTCAGCATCGTCGGACCGCCCAGTCCCGACCGCCGGGCAACCCCACTCTGCTCCCATGTTCCGCGCTGCGGCGGATGCACAGTGCAGCACATGGGCGACACGCTGTATCGCGATTGGAAGAGCGCGTTGCTCGCCGCTGCTCTGTCGCAGCGCGGCCTTGCCTGCCCCATCTCGCCGATGCGCTCCATGGCCCGCCGTTCCCGGAGGCGGGCGAGCTTCACGGGCGTATGGGTCGACGGCCGGCCGGCGCTCGGCTTCCGCGGACGCGACACGCATGACCTCGAGCCGATCGCGGATTGTGCCGTCCTCCGGACGCCGATTGTCGCCGCGCTACCGCAACTGGCGCAGCTCGCGGCCGTGGTGGTGCCGAAAGGCAAGCCGTTCCGCCTCGCCGTGCTCGCGGCCGACAACGGACTCGACATCGCCATCGACCAGCGATTGGCGCCCGCCGCCGATCGCGCAATGGCAACGGTGGCCCAACTCATGCGAGCGGCTGGCGCCATCCGCCTGACATGCAATAACCGGCTGGTGTTGCAGATGGCAGAGCCGATAGTGCTCATCGCGGACGTCGCGGTGTCGCCCGGGCCGGGCGCGTTTCTGCAAGCGACCTCGGAAACCGATGCCCTCCTGGCCGACCTCGTGATCGAAGGCCTCGGAAAGGCGCGGCACGTGCTCGATCTCTTCTGTGGTGTCGGCACCTTGTCATGGGCGCTGGCGCGGCGTGCTCGTGTTACGGCCGTCGACGCCGATGCGTCGCTTCTCGCCACACTCGAGAAGGCCCGCAATGGTGCCCGGGGACTGAAGCCCATTCAACCGGTGCGGCGAGATCTCTTTCGCGATCCGCTGTCGCCTCGAGAGCTCGAAAAGGCGGACGCCATCGTGCTCGATCCGCCGCGAGCCGGCGCAACGGCGCAGTGTCAGAGCATCGCCCGCTCCAAAGTCCGTCGCGTCGTCATGGTCTCGTGCAACCCTGCAACGCTCGGTCGCGACCTTCGGCTTTTGGTCGACGGTGGCTACCGGCTCGAAACCGCCGCCCCGATAGACCAATTCCTGTTCACCCATCACCTGGAGGTCGTCGCCGTCCTCAGCCGCGATTGACACCGGCCCCGATCAGCGCGAGGCGGCGCGCCGCGCGTCTCCAGCGCGATCCCCCGCCGAGCGGAGCCTTCGGGCCGGTGCGCGCGCCGGCGCCTTTCCCAGGGCAGCCAGATCAAGCCCCTCGTTCCAGTAGGGCTCCGGACCATACAGGTCGGCCAAGTATTCGATGAACACGTTCATTTTCTCGGGCATGAAGTCGCGGCACGGATAAACGGCATAGATCGCCACGTTCGACGAGCCGCGGTACTCCGGCAGCACCACCTGCAGGGCGCCGCTCTTCAGCTCCGGGCCGACGTCCCAAGTCGATCTGAGGCCGAGGCCCAACCCCGAAAGGAGCGCCTCCCGCATGAATTCGAACGAGTTCGAGCGGATATTTCCCTTCACCCGAAGCTGATGCTGGCCGTCGGGACCTTCGAGGCGCCAATAGTCCTGCGCGCCCGCCGAGAGGCAATTGTGAAAATCGAGATCGGCAAGCTCGGTCAGCGCGCCGTGCTCGGCCTTTTCGACATAGCGTGGGCTCGCGCAGATCACTCGCGTGTCGGCTGCAAGCTTGCGCTGCACCAGGGAACTGTCCTGCAACTCGCCGATCCGGATCGCCAGATCGAAGCCCTCACGGATAATGTCGACGAAGTTGTCGGTCAGGTGGAACTCGAGCTCGATCTCCGGAAACTTTGCAAGAAAGTCCGGCAGGAAGGGTGCGATATGGAGCCGGCTGAACGATGTCGGCGCCGCGACTTTCAGCAGCCCACGCGGCGTCGTGTTGCGCCGGTTGACGAAATTTTCTGCCTCCTCGATCAGGTTCAGAATATCGACGACGCGCCTGAAATAACCCTCGCCCGTCTCCGTAAGGGTGAGTTGCCTGGTCGTGCGTTGGAACAGGCGCACGTTGAGCTTTTCCTCGAGCAGGCTGACACGCTTCGAGACAACAGCCGGCGACAAACCCATCTCCCGACCTGCGGCCGACATATTGCCGGTACGAGCGACACGTGCGAAGATTTCAAGGTCGGTGATGGCGGTCACGGCGGACACCTCGCGGCTTCTGCGGCGTGGGAACACAAATCCAGTACCGGATCGTAACGTACTCGCCCGTGACCGAAGCCTGTCCGGTATTTTTCACGCTACGGAGTAGCCACGTTCCACAGCGTGTCAAATCAAACATCACCTTGATGTGTTGGGGCTTTCCTGAAGGCCGGCATCCGGCTCGGAGGATGCAATCGGGCCGACCGTCGATTCGGCGTCTGCAAGGGGAACGAAAGCCGTGTCCATGATCGCCATGCCGCTGCCCGACTCGTCGGTGCTGCGCCGCCGGGATGCAATCGTGCGCGACCTCGGGCGCCTTGTCGGTTCCGATCAGGTCATCTCCGACCCGGACGGCCGGCGCACCTTCGAGACGGACGGGCTGTCCGCCTACCGCTGCATGCCGCTGTGCGTCGTCCTCGCGCGCTCCACGGACGATGTCGCCAAAGTCTTGGCCTATGCCGAGGCGGGCGGCATCAAGGTGATCGCGCGCGGAGCGGGCACGTCGCTCTCCGGTGGTGCCCTCCCGACCGAGGACGCGATCGTGCTCGGTCTCAGCCGGATGAACCGCGTGTTGGCGATCGACTACGAGAACCGCACGGCGCGCGTCGAAGTGGGGATTACCAATCTCGGCATCTCTGCCGCCGTCGCGCCACGTGGCTTCTTCTACGCGCCCGATCCCTCGAGCCAGCTCGCCTGCTCGCTCGGCGGCAATATCGCCTTCAACTCCGGGGGCGCGCACTGCCTCAAATACGGCGTCACCACCAACAACGTGCTTGGCCTGAAGCTCGTCACCGTCGACGGCGACGTGATCGAGATCGGCGGCGAGTATCTCGATCAGCCGGGTTACGATCTGCTTGGCCTGCTCGTCGGCTCGGAAGGTCAGCTCGGCGTCGTGACCGAAGCGACCGTGCGCATCCTTCGGCAGGCGGAAGGCGCGCGTCCACTGCTCTTGGGCTTCGATTCGAGCGAAGCAGCCGGCCGTGCCGTCGCCGCGATCATCGCCGCCGGCATCATCCCGGTCGCGATCGAGTTCATGGACAAGCCCGCCATCGAGGTCTGCGAGGCGTTTGCCAAAGCCGGCTATCCACTCGACGTCGAGGCTCTTCTCATCGTCGAGGTCGAGGGCTCCGAGCAGGAGATCTCGGCGCTGCTCGAACGCATCGTCGAACTCGTCAAGCCACACGCCCCGCGCGTCGTGACGGTGAGCCAAAGCGCGGAGCAGAGCGCCGCCATCTGGAAGGGGCGCAAATCCGCGTTCGGCGCCATCGGCCGCATCTCGGATTACCTTTGCATGGACGGGACGATTCCACTCGGCCGCATGCCGGAGGTGCTTGCACGGATCGCGGAAATTTGTGCCGGATACGGCCTGCGGGTCGCCAACATCTTCCATGCCGGCGACGGCAACCTGCATCCGCTGATCCTCTTCAATGCCAACGATCCCGAGGAGATGATGAAGGCGGAGATGTGTGGCGCGGACATCCTGAAGCTTTGCGTCGAGGTCGGAGGCTGCCTGACCGGCGAGCACGGTGTCGGCGTCGAAAAGCGCGACCTGATGCCCGTGCAATTCACCGATGCCGAGCTCGCCCTGCAGATGAGCATCAAATCCGCGCTCGATCCAAAATGGCTGCTCAATCCGGCCAAGGTGTTCCCGCTGCGCGAACCGACCTCCGACGCTGCCTGAGGAGCGACGCCAAGTGCATCAACAGTCCTTGCTGCGTCCCGCCACCGAATGGGAGTTGCAGCGCCTTCTCGCGGAGGCATCGAAGTCCGACACGCCGGTCGAAGTTGCCGGCGCCGGCAGCAAGCGCGAGGTCGGCCGGCCAACGAACAGCGCGGCTCTGCTGACGACGAATTCCCTTACCGGCATCCGTCTTTACGAACCGACCGAGCTCGTCATGTCGGCACGAGGCGGCACGCCGCTCGCCCGCATCGAGGCCGACCTCGCGAGCCAGGGCCAGATCCTCGCGTTCGAGCCCGTCGACCTGGCTCCCGTCGTCGGCTATGAGCCGGGCCACGCGACGATAGGGTCCGTATTCGCGACCAATATCTCCGGCGCGCGGCGCGTCATGTCGGGTGCGGCGCGCGATCACTTGCTCGGCGTCTCGGCCGTCACGGGCCAGGGCACGCCGTTCCGCTCCGGCGGTCGCGTCATGAAGAATGTCACGGGGCTCGATCTCGCTCGCACGATCGCGGGGAGCTGGGGCACGCTTGCCGTTATCAGTGAAGTGACCTTCAAAGTCATGCCACGCCCCGAGGAGACGGCGACGCTCTTGATGTTCGGGCTCGAGGATGGCATCGCGATCGAAGCCTTGACGACGGCGACGGCAAGTCCGTTCGAAGTCTCGGGAGCCGTCCACCTGCAGGAGGCGCTCGCAGCCCGCCTGTGGCACGCGGAGATCAAAGGCGAGCGGCGTGCGGTAACGGCAATCAGGCTCGAGAACTTCGCCGCCTCGATCGCCTATCGCGTAGAACGGCTCCGGCAGGAACTCAAGCCGTTCGGTGATCTGTTCGTGCTTGGCCACGAGGGCTCGATTGCGTTTTGGGACGAACTGCGCCAGCTCTCGGTGCTGCAAGGCACGACCGCACCGCTCTGGCGAATATCGACGGCACCCAAGGCCGGACCCAAGGTCGTCCGCGCAATCTCGACGTTCATGACGTGCCATGCCTGGTACGATTGGGCGGGCGGGCTGGTCTGGGCCGAGGTGCTGCCGACTTCCGACGCAGGTGCCGCCGATATCCGCCGGGTCATCGCCACGCATGGCGGCCACGCCACCCTCATCCGGGCCGAGCCGGCCGTTCGCGCCTCGATCGATGTGTTCCAGCCTCTCGAGCCGGGGCTCAAGAAGATGTCCGCGCGCCTGAAGTCGGTGTTCGATCCGGCGCACATTCTCAATCGCGGGCGCATGCACGCGGACCTGTAGACGAGGCTCGGGGCGATCCATGAAGACCGATTTCAAGCCAGGCAGCCTTCGCAACCCGCGCACGGCCGAGGCTGAGAGCATTCTGCGGCGCTGCGTCCACTGCGGCCTGTGCACCGCGACCTGCTCGACCTACGTCCTGCTTGGCGACGAGCGCGACAGCCCGCGCGGGCGCATCTATCTGATCAAGGACATGTTCGAGCAGGAGGCGGCGGCTAGTCCCGAGGTGCAGCACCACGTCGACCGCTGCCTCTCGTGCCTTTCCTGCATGACCACGTGTCCGTCGGGCGTCGACTACATGCACCTGGTAGACCTTGCCCGCACGCACATCGAGGATACAGGCCAGCGCGGTTTTGCCGACCGGACCGTGCGCTGGGCACTGTCGCAGCTGCTGCCCTACCCCGAGCGCTTCCGCAAGGCGCTTGCCCTGGTCCCGCTCGGTCGACCCTTCCGAGCGCTGTTCGAGCGCTTCGGCTTTCCGCAGATCGCAGCCATGCTCGACCTCGCGCCGAAGGGGGCGATCAACGCCCCGCGCTACCACGGGCCGGGAACGGCGACAGCATCGGACGAGCGCCGCAAGCGCGTGATCCTGCTTGCCGGTTGCGCTCAGCAGGTGCTGCGGCCCGACATCAATGACGCCACCATCCGTCTGCTGGCCCGGCGCGGCGTCGATGTCGAGGTCGTGGCCGGTGCCGGGTGCTGCGGGGCCCTGGTGCACCACATGGGGAAGGAGGCAATGGCCATCGCCCAGGCCAAGGCCAACGTCGACGCCTGGGTCAAGGCGATGACCAAGACGCCGACCGACGCGATCATCGTCAACGCCTCCGGTTGCGGCACCATGCTGAAGGACTACGGCCACCTGCTGCGCGAGCATCCCGGCCACGCCCGACGAGCCGAGCACATTGCGGCGCTGGCCAAGGACGTGACGGAGTTTCTCGCCGATTACGATCTCGGTCCGCCCAAGCGCTGGTCGAGCTTGCGCGTCGCCTATCACTCCGCGTGCTCGATGCAGCATGGCCAGCGCATTACGGATTTGCCGAAGAAGCTGCTTCGCGACGCAGGCTTCACTGTCCTCGACGTTCCGGAGGGCCACATCTGCTGCGGCTCGGCAGGGGTCTATAACATCCTGCAACCGAAGCTCGCGGGAGAGTTGCGCCGCCGCAAGGTCGACAACATCGAGAGCGTGCGCCCGGACGTGATCGCTGCGGGCAATCTCGGTTGCATAACACAGCTTCAACTCGGAACGCCGATCCCGATCGTGCACACCGTCGAGTTGCTCGATTGGGCTTGCGGCGGGCCGGTTCCTCAGGGCATCGAGCATCTTGCCGACACCGTCACCGACGTGCCGGAGCCAGCGCGCCTGTCGCGCTGACGCTCGGCATTTGGCTGCACCCGAAACGACGGATAACCTTGCAGTATGGCATCCCGCGCTCTGGTTACGGATGTGCTGCCGCGGACGGCATGGTCACAATCTCAACCCGGAAAATGACGCTTGGCGCGCGAGAACAACGTCACGACGGACACGATTGAAGTACGCAGGTCCTCGATCTCGCGTGTTTCCGAGGACTACATCTACTCCCGCATGGCCATGGTTTGCGCGGCGGTGGCCTTCCTCGGCTTCGCGCCGACCTACTGGATGCCCTTGATCAACGGGCGGCTCAACGTCCATCCCATCATCCATTTGCACGCTGCGATCTTCTTCGGCTGGTCTGTGTTCCTCGTCTATCAGACTTGGCTCGGCGCATCTGGTTGCATCCGGACGCATCGCCGGCTCGGGCTGATCGGCGTCGCGTTGGCCACAGCCATGACGGTGATCGGGATCGGCACCGCCATCAACCGCATGCAATGGGCGGACGGTCTCGGTCAGGGGGACGTCGGCAGGACGATTGCTGTCGTGCCGGTTTCCAACGTGCTGTTCTTTGCGCTCGTGTTTGCTGCCGGCGTCGCCGTCGCGCGGCGTCACGACTGGCACAAGCGCTTCATGCTCGTTGCAGGGATCTCGATCCTCGATGCACCGATCTCGCGATGGTTTATTGCATTTCTGGCGCAGGCGGATCCGCCGCCCGTCGCTGTGTACATTGGCCCACCGTTTGTCGCGCTCGCGATTCTTTCCATTCCTATGGTCGTGGACTGGCGGCGATCGGGACGTGTGCACGCTGCCTACATCTCCGGCGCCCTCGGGTATGTGGCGCTGAAGCTGTTGCAAGTTCCTCTCGGCGAAACCGCCGCGTGGCAGTCGATCGCCGCATGGCTCATGCGTTTTGGGAGTTGACGCAGTTCTGTCGCCGACGCGGGTTGCCGTCCGGGCATGACGCTCACGCCAAGCGCCGACCGATCGCCCACAACAATTGCCATCCGGTGGAAAGTTGCATCGCAAACGCCATGCTCGTCGCTTTATTACGGCACGGCGATCGGGTACGAAGGCGTCTCTGCTCGTGCATTCCAATTTTCCGGAACGAAGTCCGTCATGGCACAGACGATTGAAGCGCCCACGATGCGCGCCTCCCGACTTTCCGATGACGCGATATTTTTCTACATGGCGATTGTTTGTGCGGCCGTGGCTTTTCTCGGCTTTGCGCCCACCTACTGGGTGCCCTTGCTTGGCGGGCGGCTCGTCGCACAACCGATCATCCATCTGCACGCGGCCATTTTCTTCGGTTGGTCCGTATTCCTCGTCTACCAGGCCTGGCTCGGAGCAACCGGAAGGCTCAGGTCGCACCGCCGCGTGGGAATGATCGGCGTGTCGCTGGTCACCGCGATGACGATGATCGGCATCGGCACTGCCATCCATCGCATGCATTGGGCGGCTGGCATCGGCCAGGCTGAAGCAGGCAGGGCCTTTGCGATCGTACCGGTTTCGACCGTGCTCTACTTCGCGCTCGTATTTACCGCGGGCGTTGCCGTTGCCCGGCATCGCGACTGGCACAAGCGCCTGATGATCGTCGCCGGCATTTCGATCCTCGATGCGCCCATCGCACGCTGGTTCATCGTGTTCCTGGCGCCGGCGCAGCCGGCCGGCCCGCCACCTGTCGCGGTCGATCTCGGGCCGGCGTTTGTCGCCTTGCTCATCCTTGTCATTGCCATGATTGCGGACTGGCGGCGCTCGGCACGTGTGCACAGTGCCTATATCTACGGAGCCCTTGGCTATGTCGCCCTCAAGGTACTCCAGGTTCCCTTCAGCGAGACCGCCGCGTGGCACGCGACGGCCACTTGGCTCATGCGCTTCGGTGGCTGAAGCCCTCCGCCGGCTCGTCGGTCTCGCGGGTGGCCGACCTTAGGCCGCAAACGAGCCGACAGGCCCGATCGAAGACCCGTCGGGCATCCGAAATCCGCTGTTTCAACGTCGTGGGCATCCCATCGCGTCGGCGACACCGGTAAAGCTATCGGTGACGACGTCCCAGTCGCGTTCGGCCTTCACGTCCTTTGTCTGGCCCGCACCATGCTCGAGCGGGCGCGCAACGAAGGCTGTGCGATACCCAACGCTTTGCGCCGCAGCGAGATCGCCGTTATGGGCTGCAACCAGCATCACCTCGTGCGGTTCGAGATTGAGCAGCGCGGCGTTCCGCTGGTAGCACTCGGGCAGCGGCTTATAGGCGCGAGCGGTTTCAGCACCGAGAATCACATCCCACGGCAGCAGGGCGCGCTTTGCCATGCGCAGGAGCAATCCCGTGTTACCGTTGGACAACGTCCCGATGATATAGCGCCGCTTCAGGCGGATCAGGCCCTCGACCGTGTCGGGCCACGGGTCGAGCCGATGCCAGGCCCGGTTCATGTGCTCGACCTCGTGCGCGGCCAGCCCCTCGATCCCGTAGCGGCCGAGCAGCGTCACCAGGCTCTCTCGATGCAGGTCGTCGAGGATCGTCCAGGCGCGCCGCCCGCTCCGCACCTCGTCCATGGACGGCTGGTAAAGCCCCCGCCAGTCATCTGCGAAACGGGCCCAGTCCGCTGTCAAACCCCGCGCATTGCCGAATGCCGTCAAGTCGCGAATGATGCTCTGGCGCCAATCGACCACCGTTCCGAACACGTCGAACACCAGTGCCTTCACCTGATCCTTTGCAGCCATTCGCCGGTCTCTCCTTCTCGCCACGTCCATCCGAGGCGCATCATGGTCAACGCTGCGGCACCCGCAACGGCAAGTTGGATGTCCAAGGTGGCAGAAACGCGATCAGGTTAACGGTCTCGAGGGGCGGGCACGGCGCGAACGCGCTACGGCCGCTCACACCCGACCTGCGCGCGATGGCGAAGCATGTGATCGCCCAGCACCAGCGCCATCATCGCTTCGCCGACCGGAACGGCCCGGATGCCGACGCACGGATCGTGTCGGCCTTTGGTCACGATCTCGGTTTCGTTGCCCTCGACATCGACTGTCTGGCGCGGCCGGAGGATCGATGATGTCGGCTTGACGGCGAAGCGCACGACAACCGGTTGGCCGGTCGAGATGCCGCCCAGAATCCCGCCCGCATGGTTCGAGAGAAAGCGCGGGCGCCCATCGTTGCCCGCTCGCATTTCGTCGGCGTTGTCCTCGCCCGCCAACGCGGCCGCTGCAAAGCCGTCGCCGATCTCCACCCCCTTGACGGCGTTGATGCTCATCATCGCCGACGCGAGATCCTGATCGAGCTTGCCATAGAGCGGAGCGCCCCATCCGGGAGGCACGCCTTCGGCCACCAACTCGATCACGGCGCCAGCCGACGAACCCGATTTTCGCACACCGTCCAGATAGCCTTCCCAAAGCGCCGCGGCATCAGGATCCGGACAGAAGAATGGGTTGCGCCCGACCTCCGCCCAGTCCCAACGCTCGCGATCGATGGCGTGGGGTCCAACCTGCACGAGTGCCCCGCGGATGCTGACTCCGCCGAGCACTTTGCGGGCCACGGCACCCGCTGCAACGCGCGTGGCCGTTTCGCGCGCCGATGAGCGACCCCCGCCGCGGTAGTCGCGAATGCCGTACTTGGCGATGTAGGTATAGTCCGCGTGTCCGGGTCTGAACTTGGCGGCAATCTCGCCGTAGTCCTTCGACCGCTGGTCGACATTTTCGATCATCAGGCTGATCGGCGTTCCGGTGGTCACCTGTCGTCCGCTCGCATCGGCGAACACGCCCGACAGGATTTGCACCTGATCCGGCTCCCGACGCTGCGTCGTGTGACGGGACTGGCCTGGCCGGCGGCGGTCTAGATGCTCCTGGATGTCCGAGGCTTCGAGCGCCAGCCCGGGCGGGCAACCATCGACCACACACCCGATCGCCGGGCCGTGGCTCTCCCCCCAGGTGGTCATTCGCAGGAGGTGCCCGAAGGTATTGAAGGACATGGGATCAGGTCTTCCGTCGCATTCCGGCGTTAGCGGACTGTCTGGTCCCGTGACCCGCCGGCAACATGATTCGGCACGAATAGCACGGATCGCCAAGCTTACGCCGCGTCAAGCTTCGAGCGCGAGTGACAAGGCATGCTCGTGCAGATTATCACCTGAAGTGTTGTACCGCGTGATTCCTCCCTTCAACAACCCAGAGGAGAGAACACGTTTGCGACCGGCCTGACCGAGGCTCCCGGGCCCGATGGCCCCGAGCTTCGTGCGTGCCGGCGTCAAGGTCCGGCGAGTGCCAGCGCCAGCCGCGAGCAGCAACAACTGGATATGCTCGCGGTCGATCGGTGTTGGCTCACGAGACCGGACGACGAACGATGCTTCAGCGCGTTTGTGTCAGCGGCGGGCTGAACGAGGCCGACGGTGTACCGTCTCTCCTCCATTCAGCGTTGTGACAAGGCCGGACATCGACGGAGCCGCGGCGCGAACCAGCGGCCCGATAACTTGCGACGGGAATGTTTACTGTCGGCGATCCCGCGTTTGAGCCACGCCCGAGAGCCCTCAGCACGAACTTTGCGTCCGAATTGGCCGGAGCTGCCGCGCTTCGGCCAATTTTCGTCAGCATCGTAAGAAGACGGTCGCGTGATGATGGTTCAGTCTCTGTTGCTTGGGAGCACGCTTTGCGCTTCGTCGGTGCCCTAGCTCTGTCGCTTTCGACTTCGGTCGGCACGTTTTTCGCGGTCGGGCTTGCCCTCGACAATGGGCTCTTCGAAATCGCGCCCCGGCACGCCCCGGACCATACGGTCGCCACGACACGCGTCGGCGCTTTCGCCATGCCGGGTCTCTCCAGCTCCCACGACCTTTTGAAAGCGCTCGTGCCCCAGGTCGCCCACAATGACGCCGAGCGCCGTGGACCGCCGGCGGCGCACGCACAGAGACCAGCGAGCAGCCCTTCGACGTCGCAGCGGCCGACGCCCCCGTCCGTCACGGTGCGCAGCGTTCTGGTTCCCCCGCTACCACTAATTGCCCCGAACAATCCGGCAGTCGCATCCGGACGGCCGGCCAAACCACGACCGCAGCCTGTGGTGCGCCCGGTCCAAAATCCAACGGCGATCGCACAAGGGCCAATGCCGCCGTCGTCGCCCCCGCTCAGGAAAGCGCGCCTCGATACCTCGACGCGTTCATCCCTCGGCGGGCCACCCCCTCGGTGACAAACAGCCAGACAGGGGCGGTGGCGAGAAGAGCAAGTTTCCGCCAACCGCATATGGTCCGCCAACAAGAGACGTCCATCCGAAAACTCAGCAATTGGCTAGCCTCGCGCCTTCGCCGCGCAACGTCTTGACGGCGCCTCGAAGCGGTCTACGCTGAACACCTACGCTGCAAAAACAAAAGACAAAACGCGGAGGTTTCGCCATGAAGCTCGGCTATTTCACGATGCCGTCTCATCCGCCGGAGCGCAGCCTGCGGGCGGGTCACGAGTGGGACCTGCAGGTGATCCGCTGGCTGGACGAACTCGGCTATGAGGAATGCTGGATCGGAGAGCACCACACCGCCCCCTGGGAGCCGCATCCGGCGCCGGACCTGCTCGTCGCCCAGGCGCTGATGCAGACGAAAAATATTCGCATCGGACCCGGTGGTTTCCTGCTGCCCTACCACCACCCCGCCGAGCTCGCCAACCGTGTCGCGATGCTCGATCATATCTCCGGCGGGAGGCTCAACTTCGGCGTTGCGGCGAGCGGCCTGCCGAGCGACTGGGAGATGTTCAACGTAGACGGCTCCTCAGGCCAGAACCGCGAGATGACGCGGGAGGCGCTCGACATCATCCTGAAACTGTGGAGCGCGACCGAACCTTTCGAGCACGTCGGCCGCTTTTGGACGGTGAAAGCGCCGCCCCTGATGTACGGCTTCCTCAAACCGCACATCAGGCCGATGCAGAACCCGCACCCTCCGATCGGCGTCGCGGGCCTGTCGAAGAGTTCGGACACGCTCAAGCTTGCCGGCGAGCGCGGCTATTGGCCCATGAGCCTCAATCTCAACCCCGCCTATGTCGGCAGCCACTGGGAGGCGGTCGAAATCGGCGCCGAGAAGGCGGGACGCACGCCCAACCGCGGCGATTGGCGGCTGGTACGCGAGGTCTTTGTTGCCGATACCGACGAGGAGGCGATGCGGCTCTCTGTCGGCTCGCACATGGGCCGCATGATGCGGGAGTATTTTCTGAGACTGCTCGCGGAGTTCGATTTCCTGCAATATCTCAAGCACGCGCCGGATGTTGCGGATTCGGACGTCACGCCGGAGTACTGCGCGAGGCACAACTGGATCGTCGGCTCGCCGGCTACGGTTGCGGACAAGATCGCCAAGATCTACGACGAAGTGGGGGGATTCGGGCAATTGCTGGTATTCGGATTTGACTATGTTGAGAGCCCGGAGCCATGGCGCCGCTCCCTCGAGTTGCTCGCGAAGGAGGTCTTGCCGAAAGTGCGCCACCTCGATGCATCTCTGAAAGCCAAATCGGCCTGACCCGGCATGGCTCGCCGGCCCATCCATCGGGCCGGCCTCACGCGCCGCGAGGTCGCCCGTCGTCTCCGAGGCTCAATCTGCTGTCAATTCCCCGCGGAAGCGCCCGGATACTTCCACCACGTTTCGAGAGCCATGCCGGAAAGCGGCGCCCGCGTCGGGTGCCTCAGCTCGCTACGCCACGCCACCCACAGTCCCTTCGCATGATACAGCGGAATCACGTAGTCACCCGACAGCAGCAGGCGATCGAGGGCGCGCACGGCCGAGACGAACGCCGGACGCTCGCGCGCCGCGACCACCGCCTCGATCAAGGCATCGACGGCCGGCTCCTTGACACCGGCGAAGTTGAGGGCGTTCGGCGCGTCGGCGCTTGCCGAGCCCCAACGGTTGCGCTGCTCGTTTCCCGGTGAGAGTGACGCCCCCCACGTCCACTGCATCATGTCGAAGTCGAAGGCCTTGAGGCGTGCCCAGCGCTGGGCGCTGTCTGCCACCCGGATGGAAACGTCGATGCCGATCAATGCCAGGCTGCGGGCGTAGGCCTGGAACAGGCGCTCCTCGCCCCGCTTGGCGGCCATCATCTCGAAGGCGAGCGGCTTTTGGCTCTTCGCGTCGACCATGCGGCCGTCCTGCTGGACATAGCCGGCCTCTCGCAACAGCTCGATGGCGGCCTTGAGATTGGCACGGTTGCGCCCGCTTCCGTCACTGACGGGGAGGACGAACGTGCCGTCAAGCGCGCCGGCTTTCAGCTTCGCGGTCCATGGCGCGAGAAGGGCACGCTCTGCGGCGTCCGCGGGCACTCCATGCGACGAAAGCTCGGAACGGGCAAAGAAGCTTTGAGTCCGCGTGTAGTGGCCGTGAAACAGGTTGCGGTTCACCCATTCGAAATCGAAGGCAAGGATCAAGGCGCGGCGTACGCGCTGGTCCGCGAACGACGGCCGGCGTGTATTGAAGACAAGGGCGGTCATGCCCGCCGGCCAACCCGTCGGAAGCTCGGCCCGGACGATGCGGCCGTCGCGGACGCCGGGGAAATCGTAACCCTCGGCCCAACGCCCGGCATCGTCCTCGGAGCGCTCGTCGATCTCGCCGGACTTGAAAGCTTCGAACAGCGTGGTCTGGTCCCGGAAATAATCGAGCCGGATGCGGTCGACGTTATACCGTCCACGCGCCATCGGGCGGTCGCGGCCCCACCAGTCGCGATTGCGCACGAGCGTCAGCGAGCGTCCGGGATCGATCTCGCCGACGACATAGGGCCCCGAACCGATAGGCGCCTCGAGACTGGTCTGATCGAATGTATCGGGATTGATCTTATGGCGCGGCAAGATCGGCATCAGCGCGACGAGCAAGGGCGTTTCGCGATTGCCGTGCTCGGACATCTCGAAGCGCACCACACCGGGCGCGGGACTGGAAGCGTGCGCCACGGCCGAATAGTGGGCACGATGATAGGGTTGACCTTTTTCCCTGAGAAGTCGCCAGGAGAACAGCACGTCCTCTGCCGTGACGGGCTCGCCGTCCGAGAACCGCGCCGCGGGATCCAGATGAAACGTGATCGAGCTTCGATCATCCGGCATGTCGACGGACTGCGCCAGATGCGCATAGAGCGTGAAGGGCTCGTCGGCGGTTCGTGACAACAGGCTCTCGTAGACGTATTCCCTGATGCCCGCCGGTGCGACGCCCTTCAGGATGAACGGATTGAGGCTGTCGTAAGTGCCGAGCTCGCCAAGCCGCAGCGTGCCGCCCTTGGGCGCGTCCGGATTGACGTAGGGCAGATGCGCAAATCCGCTCGCGAGCGCGGGCACGCCATGCATGGCGATACCGTGCCGCCCCTTCATCGGGGCCTCTGCGCGCACCGCACCCAGTCCCGCCACAAACGCGAGCGCCGCGAGCAAGCTCAACGCCTGCGACCGCCCGATCTTGCGGCTTGCTCCTGCACGCCATAGTCGCCTTGCGTCATCCATTCCAGCCATGCTCCTCCTCGGCGTGCAGTGGCAGGGCGGCGTGTCAATTCTTTGCTCTCATCCATTCCTTTGGAGAGCCATACAAGAAAAAGGCGGTCAATGATGCCGCAGCCCTGCGCTGAGGCCACGGGATTGCCGCAATCCGGCTTTTAGTCGCCAATGCTGCGGGTCGGCAACGTGATGCGGGACCGACACAGCCTGCCTTTCGACGGCCGCATGTCTGATACATGCGCCATGCGAGAACCAGTTCGATGACGGCGGGCCGGCGGGGGTCGGCTACGGCATAACGCTTAAGGGGATATCATGAACGTCACGGCTTCGATGTTCGGGAAAGGAGCGCGTCTCGCCGGAGCGGCAGGTCTTGCCGCGGCGCTCGCGTTCGGTGTGGGCAGCGCTTCTGCTCAGCAGAAGAAAGGCGAAGCGAAGGGAGCCGCACCTGCCGCTGCCGCGCCAGCCAACCAGAGTGCCTGGGTCAAGCTCTGCGAGAAGGCGCCGGTCCTCGTCAAGGGCAAGGACGGCAAAGAGGAGCGTGCCGAAAAGGGCATCTGCCTTACTCATCACGAGCGCCTCGATGGCAATACCGGAATGGTCCTCGTCTCGGCCGCAATCCGCAAGGTGGAAGGCCAGGACAAAGAGCATCTCATGGTCATGGTGCCGCTCGGCATGGCGATCCAGCCGGGTCTGCGCGCCAAGATTTACGACAAAGCGATGTGGGACGCGGCCCAAAAGAACGAGAAGGTCGACGACAGCAAGCTCGAGGTCGTCAAGTTGAACTTCTCGCTGTGCCACCCGGCCGGCTGCACGGCTGAGATCGAACTGTCGCCTGATATCCTGGAGAAGATGAAAGCCGGCTCCGGCATGATGGTCTTCTCGATCAACGCCAACGGTCAGGTCATCGCGTTCCCGGTTCCGCTCAGTGGCTTCGCTTCTGCGCTGAGCGGTGCTCCGATCGACAACGTGAAGTACAGCGAAGCACGCAAAGCGCTGATGCAGCAGATTGCACTGCGCCAGCAGGCGATGGTCGAGGAATATAAGAAGAAGCAGGCTGCCGCAAAGCCGGGCGACGGCAAGGCGCCGGCGCAGAAGAAGTAAGCTCGACCGACCCTCCGCAGTGCCGGAAGCATAGACGGCTCCCCGCCATCCACGGGGAGCCGTTTTCTTTGGGACGCCACGAGGTCATCGAGCCGCGCCGCAACCTGCCGAACCGATGCCGGCGATGCCGTGCCGGCATCACGCGGCACGGGGCGTCAATCAGCCGAAGGTGCTCAATGTGCGAGCAGGAACGCCGCCAGATAGCGACCGTCTTCCTTGACGAAAAGCTCCGGCACCTGGGGATGACGCAAGGGTTTACCTGACGGATCCGGCAGCAGATTCTGCTCGGATACATAGGCGATGTATTCGGTATCGTCGTTTTCCGCGAGCAGATGATAGTACGGCTGATCCTTCCGCGGCCTGATCTCGGCCGGGATCGATTCCCACCATTCTTCCGTGGAATTGAAGGTTGGATCAACGTCGAACACAATCCCGCGGAACGGATAGTACCGGTGGCGCACGACGTCGCCGAGACGGAACTTCGCCTTTGGCATTCGCACCCGGGCGGGACTGCGGCGGCTCGCCGACTTTCTTACTGGTTTTTCTGTCCGTGTCATTGAACGATCATATCCGTTGCCGGCCGCACACTGTCAATCGCGAGCTTGCCGCCGCGCCATGACGCTGTATGCGCCTCATTTCCTCGCCCGCATCCCGTCGAAACCTCGATACGTCAGCCACGGCTCACGGCGATCAGACGCTCCAGCGCCCGGGATGCCTGCCCGCTCTCGATAGCGCGCGCGGCGATGGCTGCACCTTCGGACAGGTCCGCCGCTTTGCCCCCCACGATCAGCGCCGCCGCCGAATTCAGCAGCACGATGTCGCGGAACGGCCCGCGCTCGCCGGCAAGCACCGCCCGAATGGCATTGGCATTGACCTCGGCATTGCCGCCCTTCAAGTCGGACATCCTGGCAGGCGCGAGACCTGCATCGGCAGGCGTTATGTCGAACGTCTCGACGCGTCCCGCCTTGACCTCGGCGACATGCGTTGCGCCCGTCGTCGTCAACTCATCGAGACCATCATGGCCATGCACGACCCAGACGTGCTCAGCGCCGAGCCCGTTGAGCACGTGGGCAATGAGCTCGACCAGGTCACGGTGGTAGACGCCGACCACCTGCCGGGTCACGCCCGCGGGATTCGAGATCGGTCCCAGCACGTTGAAGAGCGTGCGTATACCGAGTTCCGCCCGGACCGGAGCCCAATGCTTCATGGCGGGGTGATGCATGGGCGCCCACATGAACCCGACACCCGCCTCGTTGATCGCTCGCGCCACCGTCGCTGGACCGACATCGAGCTTGACGCCCAACGCTGCGAGAACATCCGATGCACCCGACAGCGACGAGACCGAGCGGTTGCCGTGCTTTGCCACCTTGAGGCCCGCGCCCGCCGCGACCAGCGATGCGCAGGTCGACACGTTATACGTCCCCTGGCTGTCACCGCCCGTCCCCACGATGTCGACCGCACCTGCCGGCGCCTCGACCCGCACCATACGCGCCCGCATCATCTGAGCCGCACCCGTGATCTCGTCCACCGTCTCTCCGCGCACGCGCAGCGCCATCAGGAAGGCTCCCATCTGAGCCTGCGTGGCGTGCCCGTCCGTCATGATCTCGAGCGCCGCGCGGATTTCGTCCGGGCTCAGCGTCGCGCCTGTCGATACCTTCTGGATCAAAGCTTTCAGGGTTTGAGACGGCATTGGCGGACCTGGCTGGTGGGGTGCTTTTGGGGATCTGCCTCTTATGACAGAAGCAGCCCCCCTCCCGGAAGGGGCACGATCCGGTCAATGTGAGAGCCGCGAATCCCTACGCCGCAACGCGGGCAACCGTGCGATTGCGCCGCTGCGGATTGAAGCCGGCAGAGTCGAGAAAATTCGCCAGCAGGTCGTGCCCGTGCTCGGACGCGATGCTCTCAGGATGGAATTGCACGCCGTGGACCGGATGAGCGCGATGCCTCAGACCCATGATCAGCCCGTCGTCGGTCTCGGCAGTCACCTCGAGGCAATCCGGAAGCGATGCCCGCTCGACGATCAGCGAGTGATAGCGCGTCACTTCGATCTGTGTCGGCACGCCGGCGAAAATGCCCGCGCCGTTGCAACGGATCGTCGACAACTTGCCGTGCATCGGCCGCGGCGCGCGAATGACCTTGCCGCCATAGGCCTGGCCGATCGCCTGATGCCCCAGGCAAACGCCAAGTATCGGCGTGGTCGACCCAGCTCTGCGGATCAGGCCGAGACAGATGCCGGCTTCATTGGGTGTACACGGCCCAGGTGACAGAACAATCGCTTGCGGCTTCAGCGCCAACGCGTCGTCGATCGTGATCTTATCGTTCCGGACCACTTCGGGGACGGTCCCGAGTTCACCGAGGTAGTGCACCAGGTTGTAGGTGAAGCTGTCATAGTTATCGATCAGGAGAAGCATGCGCGGGCGAGCCTTTCGTCCTGCACCGGGCAAATTGCCAAACCGGCACGTCATCAAAGTAGCATGTGCCGGACGTTGCCCTCAACTGTGACGCAGACACCGGAGCATCGGCTCGCTTCGGCCGAGGCACGGTCGCCAGCAGCCGATGTCCAACGCGCCGATATCTGAACGCTCCCGGGGTTTCGGCAATTGACAGGTTCCATCGGCTGTGGTCGCAGTCAAGCCAGACCCTTCAACTTGTCCGGGAGCCCGCATCATGAGCCGCAAGCACGCCTCTGAGTTCTTCATCAACGGCGCGTGGGTGGCACCGACGTCGCCGCGCACGATTGCCGTCATCGATCCCGCAACCGAGGCCCCGCTCGGAGACGTTGCGCTCGGCACCGCGGCAGACGTCGACAAGGCAGTCGCTGCCGCCCGCGCTGCTTTCGAGAGCTTCGCAGCGACGCCCGTCGAAGAACGCGCCGCCATGCTCGGGCGCATTTCCGACGTCTACAAGAAGCGCTTTGCCGAGATGGGCCAGACCATCAGCGCCGAGATGGGCGCACCGATCTCGTTCGCGACCCGCTTCCAGGCCGGCGCCGGCATGGGCCACTTCAGGGTTGCGCGCGACCTGCTCAAGGATTTCCACTTCGTCGAGCGCGAGGGCTCGACCGAAATCGTGCGCGAGGCGATCGGCGTGGTCGGCATGATCACGCCCTGGAACTGGCCGGCCAATCAGATTTGCTGCAAGGTTGCGGCCGCACTGGCAGCGGGCTGCACGATGGTGCTGAAGCCCTCCGAGGTCGCCCCCTACTCCGCCCTGCTGATCGCCGAGATCCTCGACGAAGCCGGCGTTCCGAAAGGCGTTTTCAATCTTGTCAACGGCGACGCCGAGGTCGGCCAGGCGATCGCCTCCCACCCGGACATCGATTGTGTCTCCTTTACGGGATCGACGCGCGCCGGCATCGACGTCGCAGTCAAGGCCGCTCCTACGGTCAAACGGGTCGGCCAGGAGCTGGGCGGCAAGTCGGCCAACATCATTCTCGACGACGACGGCTTCGCCAAGGCCGTCAAGGACGGGGTTTCCCTCTGCTTCCGCAATTCGGGCCAGTCCTGCAATGCGCCGACGCGCATGCTGGTGCCCGCGTCGCGCATGGCCGAGGCGGCCGACATCGCCAAGGGCGTTGCCGAGAGCCTGAAGGTCGGATCGCCATCGGACCCGGCGACCGAGATGGGACCCGTCGTCTCGGAGGTCCAGTGGAACAAGATCGAGGCCTTGATCGAAAGCGGCATCAAGGACGGTGCGAAAGTTGCCGCCGGCGGCGCGGGGCGACCGAAGGGTCTCGACAAGGGCTATTACGTGAAACCGACCGTGTTCGCCGGTGTCACGCCTGACATGACCGTCGCGCGCGAGGAGATTTTCGGGCCGGTGCTCGCGATCATGCCCTACAAGGACGTCGACGACGCCGTCGTGATCGCCAACGATCACCCGTTCGGCCTTGCGGCGTATGTCTCCGGCACCGACGTCGCGGCCGCCACCAAGATCGCGCGCCGCCTCAGGGCAGGCATGGTCACGGTCAACATGGCGCCGGCCGATCCGAAGGCGCCGTTCGGCGGATACCGCCAATCCGGCAACGGTCGCGAATGGGGCCGTTTCGGTATCGAGGAATACCTCGAGACGAAGGCGGTCCTCGGCGCTGCCGACTGACCGTCACGCGCACGCGGCATTACAGGGGCGGACCGCGACCGATCGTTCGAGCGCCCTCCACGTTGCGGCTCATGGTCGACGGTGTACGCGATGATAGAGCAATCCGACCTGCCGATCATCGACGCCCACCATCATTTCTGGGACCTCTCGCTGCGCGGCCAACCATGGCTCGTCGCCGAGCCGCCGATAGCGTTTCGCTACGGCGACTATGCGGCGATCCGGCGCGATTTCCTGCACGCCGATTATCGGCGCGTCTCGGCCGGGCACAACATCGTCGCCACCGTCACCATGGAGGCGGAATGGGACGATCGCCGGCTCGTCGAAGAGACGGCCTGGACGGCCGGGCTCGCGGCATGTGTCCCAGCCTTACCGATCGCGCACGTCGCCCGCACCTTCCTGCATGAACCCGGCGCTAGCCGTGAAATCGCCCGTCACGCAGCCTATCCGATCGTCAAGGGCATCCGGCACAAGCCCGCGGCCGCGCCATCACCCGACCGTATCGAGCGCGGCGCTCCCGGAGGCATGACCGACTCGGCCTGGCGGCAAGGCTACCGCGCCCTCGCGAAGCACGGCCTGCATTTCGAGTTGCAGGCACCGTGGTGGCACGTCGACGAGTTACTCGATCTCGTCTCGGCGTTTCCCGAGACACCCGTGGTGATCAACCATGCGTTCCTGCCCGCCGACCGGAGCGCCGATGGGATCAACGGCTGGCGGTCTGCCATCGCGCGCGCGGCCAAGGCCCCGCAGGTTTCGATAAAGATCTCCGGACTAGGACTGCCGGGGCGACCATGGTCGCTGTCCGACAACCGCGACATCATCCGCGCTCTTGTCGACACCTTCGGCCCGGACCGGGCCATGTTCGCCTCGAACTTCCCCGTTGACGGCCTTTGCGGCTCATTCGACACGATCTATTCCGGCTACAAGACCGCCGTCGCCGATTGGTCGCAGCGTGATCGGAGCAAACTTTTCCACGACACGGCAGCGCGCATCTATAGGCTCGCCATCCCGCCGCTCGGCCAAGCGTGAGCCTCGAGGCGTCTCAGGCATACCGTCAGATGGGGTCGCTTTCCACTCTGGGCAGGAACCAGGCAAGGAGGCCGATCAGCGGCAGGAAGGCACACATCCGGTAGACCGCCTCGATGCTGGTCAGGTCCGCGATGTGCCCGAGTGCCGCCGCGCTCAGGGCTCCAAGGCCGAACGTCACCCCATAGAACAGCCCTGCGGTCATGCCGACCTTTCCCGGCAACAGCTCCAACGCGTAGACCAGGATCGCCGGGAACGCGCTCGACATGATCGCGCCGATCAGAACGGTCAGCGCGATGGTCCAACCGAGGCCGACCCAGGGCAGGATCAGCGTGAACGGCAAGGCGCCGAGGATCGAGATCCAGATGATCGCGCGCCGGCCGATCCGGTCGCCGAGATAGCCGCCGATCAGGGCACCCGCAACCTGCGAGATCAGGAACAGGAACAGCAGTAGTTGCGAGGTCTGCACGCTCACCTGGAACCGGTCGATCAAATAGAAGGTATAATAAGAGGTTAGGCTGCCGGTATAGGCGCTCTTCGAGAACATCAGGATAAACAGAATGAGCACCGCGAGAGCGACACCCGGTGCGAGCTTCACACCGGCGCCGAGGCCGCCGGCCAACGCGACGGAGGGCTTCGGACCCTGCGTGACATACCAGCGGCCGACCCACGCAAGCAGCATCATGGCGACGAGCACGACACCCGAGAACCAGATGAGGCTGCGCTGGCCGGCCGGCACGACAATCGCCGCCGCAAGCAGCGGTCCGACCGCCGAACCCGATTGACCACCGACCTGGAACAGCGACTGGGTCAGCCCGACCCGCGCGCCGGCCGCCAAACGCGCCATACGCACGGCCTCGGGGTGGAAGATCGACGATCCCAGCCCGATCAGCATCGCCCCAATGAACAGCACGGCGTAGCTGTGCGCCGTCGCCAGCATGATGAGGCCAACCAGCGTCGAGCCCATGCCCATGGCGAGCGAATAGGGCATAGGGCGCCGGTCTGTAATCATCCCGACGATCGGCTGCAGCAGCGACGCCGTGAACTGGAACGCGAGCGTGAGCAGCCCGATCTGCCCAAAATCCAGCAGGTAAGTCTCCTTGATGATGGGATAGATGGCCGGGAGCAGCGCCTGCGTCATATCGTTGAGGAAGTGCGCGAAACACAGCGCCGCGACGATCGGATAGGCTGCCTCCCGCACGACTGGTAGCGAGGAAGCAGGCGCGGCGGCCGTCGTGCGCATGAAGGGCCCTCGATAAAGTGGAGACGCCGGCTGGCATCCTTCGCACCGGGCGAACCGATCGGGTGCCGGCGGCGCACTTTCTTTTAGGAGTGCCGCGGCGGTCAAGGGGCAAGCTGCCGTAAATATACGGGCATGCGTTTCCCGCAGAGCTTGATCGTGCGCGGCCCTTGGGTTGAACTGGGGCAACGACAGTCAACTGCGGGAGAGATCTGCGATGCGCCCCCTCGAATTCGGCTGGTTCCTGCCGACTCGCGGCGACACCGACGATTATGGGGATCCGCTCAAGATTCCCGCTGGGATGGAGATGTTCACCCGCGTGGCGAAAGCGGCCGAAGCCGCCCATTTCGAATACATGCTGATACCCGTCGGCCACCAGTGCTGGGACGCCTGGATGACGGGCGCGCTGATGATCGGCCAGACGAAAAAAATGCGCATGCTGGTCGCCGCACGGCCGAGCTACATCAATCCGGTATTGCTCGCCAAGATGATCGCCACCTGCGACCAGCTCTCGGGAGGTCGCATCTCGGTGAACCTTATCGCCGGCCAGAGCGAACAGGAGAACATCGCCGAAGGCGTGAAGTGGTCGAAGGAAGAGCGATACGAAATTATGGACGAGGAGGTCTCGATCCTGAAGGCGCTTTGGACCCAGGGCGACGGCCGCACCGACTGGAACGGCAAATACTACACGCTGAAGCAGGCGGAGCTGACACCGAAACCCTACCAGAAGCCGCATCCGGGCTTCTACCTCGGCGGCGGCTCACGACAGGCGTGGGAGCTCTCGGCCAAGCATTCCGACGTGCATCTCTTCTGGGGCGACACCTACGCGACGATTTCGCAACAGATGGCGACCCTGCGCGATATGGCGGCAAAGCATGACCGGGCAGATCAGCTCGGCTTCGGCATGCGGCTCCAGATCATCTGCCGCGAGAACGAGAAGGAGGCTTGGGACGCCGCCGACGCGCTGATAGCAAACGTCGGCGCCGAGCGGGAAGCCTATATCAAGACCTATTACGCCGCTTCCGAGGCCAACCGGCGCGTGCAGGCGCTGCGTGCCAAGGGCGACATCATCGCGCCGAATTTGTGGGTCGGCCTTGCGAAGGCGCGCCCAGGCGCCGGCGTGGTGATCGTCGGCAATCCCGAGCAGTGTGCCGACGTCCTCCAGGCTTACATCGACCTCGGCTGCCACTCGTTCTGTCTGTCCGGTTATCTGCACGACGCGGAGGCGGAGCGCTTCGACCGCATGGTGCGGCCGATCCTGCTCGACCGGAACAAGACCCGCATGGCCGCCTGACGTCGCGGGCCGATCGCATCACCTCAGCGTGCGACCAAGCCGCCGTCGATAACCAGTTCGGAGCCCGTCATGAAAAGCGTGGCGTCCGACAGGAGCCAGACCACCGCCTCGGCGATCTCGCTTGGCAGAGCCATGCGGCCGAGCGGGATGTCGGCTGACATGCGCTCCTTCGAGCGGCCGGGATCGCGCGTCGCCGCCGCGATGCCGTCCACCATGTTGCTCTCGACAAACGCCGGATGGACCGAGTTGCAGCGGACTTTTGGGGTTTTTCTCGCGCCCGACAGGGCCACGGATTTCGTCAGCAGACGCACCGCCCCCTTGGAGGCATTGTAGGCTGCGAGGTTGGCGCCGCCGACAAGGCCCGATACCGACGACAGGTTGACGATTGACGGCGCCTTCGATTTGGCAAGCGCCGGCATCCCGTATTTGCAGCCGAGGAACACGCCGTCGGCGTTGATCGCCATGACCCGGCGCCATTCGGCGAAGCTCGTCTGCTCGACGTCCCCAAGACTCACGATGCCGGCATTGTTGACCAATCCGTCGAGCCTGCCGTAGCGACGGCAGATCTCCGCCATGGCCTTCTGCCAATCGGCCTCGTTCGTGACATCGAGCACGAGATCCACCGCAGGCCGGCCGGCGAGATCGCTCCTCACGACAATGCCGCCTTCCGCTGCGACCGCCGAAGCAATCGCCGTACCCAAGGTCCCGGCCGCGCCGGTGACCAGGATGACTCGGTCGTCGAGACGTGTCGTCATGCTTCCCCATCATGTCTGATCCAACAATGCTAGCACGGCGGCGACCGCCGTCCTCAGCTTCGTGACGCTCCGCTCGTGCCCAAGACGGGTGCAATGGCAAAGCAGTCCGCGCCCCTCGCGACTTGACGATAGGGCTCAGGGCGCCCACACAACCGCCGACATGATAAAAAAGAGGCGAAGACACGATGAGACCGCTCGAAGGTTTGATGGCCGTGTCGGTCGAGCAGGCGATCGCCGGGCCCATGTGCGGTCGGCTCCTGGCAGACGGCGGCGCGCGGGTGGTCAAGGTTGAGCGGCCGGAAGGAGACTTTGCGCGCGCCTACGACCGCATGCTCGACGGCGAGAGCATTTATTTCGTATGGCTGAACCGCGGCAAGGAGTCCGCCATCTGCGACTTGTCGAAACCCGGCGACCGGGCCTTCTTCGAGGCTATGGTGGCGAAGGCTGACATCCTGGTGCAGAACCTGAAGCCCGGAGCGCTGGCGAAGCTGGGCCTCGGCACGGACGTGCTGACGGCACGCCATCCCCGGCTGATCGCATGCTCCATCTCAGGCTATGGCGATACCGGCCCCTACGCCGAGCGCAAGGCCTACGACATGCTGATCCAGGCCGAGTCGGGCCTCGCATCCGTCACCGGCAGCCCAGGTGAACCGTCCCGCGTCGGCATCTCGATCGTCGACATCACCACGGGGCATCACGCCTACGAGGCCATCCTCGAGGCCCTCATCCGTCGCGGCACGACCGGCAAGGGCGCCGACATCCGCATCTCGATGTTCGACGTCATGGCGGAATACATGAGCGTTCCCATGATGCAGGGCCGCGCCGGATTCCCGCAACCGCGCATCGGCCTGCGGCACACCGCGCTCGCCCCCTATGGCGTGTTCGCGACAAAAGACGGGCAGCCGGTCCTGATTTCGATCCAGAACGAGCGCGAGTGGCGCGCGCTGTGCGAGAAGGTGCTCGACAACCCGGACCTCGCACGAGACCCGCGTTTCGCTTCCAACTCGGACCGCGTCGCGCATCGAGAGGAGTGCGATGCCATCATCCAGGCTTGGTTTTCCAAACAGGCGATCGCCGATGCCATTGCCCGTCTCGATGCGGCCGACATCGCGTTTGGTCGTGTCTCGGATTGGGCGGCGCTACGCGATCATCCTCACCTGCGTCTGATCGATGTTGCCTATGCCAAGGGCACAACGACCATTCCTGCACCGGCCGCCCTTTGGGACGGCGGCATGCGCGAGACCAAGGGTGTTCCGGAGCTTGGCGCCGACACCGAGCAACTGCGCAAGGAGTTCCCGTCCGGCCCATAGCACTGTGCCGACATCCGGGTCCCGCTCTCACGGTTTTCGGGGGCCGCTGATCATCTGGTTTTGCACGCCGCGACCGAGCAGCGGCCGACGCGATGATACGACGCCCGCATTGACGCCCATCCAGCCGATCTCGCCCGAGAGGCGGCCATATTCGATCTTCGGGCACCGGTTCATGACGACGCGCAGTCCGGCGGCTTCCGCTTCGGCCGCTGCTGCGTCGTTGCGCACCGAAAGCTGCATCCACACCGTCTTGATGGCGAGTTGATCCCTCAGCCTGATCGCCTCGCGCGTCACGTCGAGAGCCGCTTCGGAATTGCGAAAGACATCGACCATATCGACCGGTGCAGGTACCTCATCGAGCGTCCCATAGACGCGCTGTCCAGCAATCTCCTTGCCCGCCAGCCCCGGGTTGATCGGATGCACGCGGTAGCCCTTGCCGACGAGATACTTGAGCGCGAAGAAACTCGGCCGGTTGATGTTCGCCGACGCGCCCACCATCGCGATCGTCCGGGTCTCGGTCAGGATCGTGGCAATGTAGGCATCGTCGTAGCTGTCGTGGTTCATGGGGTCTCTGTCATGTTGCCGCCGGCCGCAGCGCCCGGCAACAGCAGGCGTCCTTCGGCATCGAGAGGAAAGAACGGATTATAGGCGACCTCCCAGAGGTGATCGTCGGGATCGGCGAAATATGCGAGATACCCGCCCCAGAACGCCTTCTGTGCGGCCTTGACCAGGCGCGCGCCAGCACCCACGGCGCGGGCCATCGCGTCGTCGACGGCGGATTCGCTCTCGACGTTCCAGGCAAGACTCGTTGCGGCGAAGCCGGTCGGTGTGTCGGCCAGGCCCGCGTCTTGCGCGAGATCGTGTCGCCCGAACAGGGATAGCACGACGCCACCGGCCTCGTAGAACGTAACCCCTTCCTGGCTTGCCGGCGACGCGACGAACCCCAGTCCGTCATAGAAGGCCCGCGCCCGCGCCATGTCGCGGACTCCGAGCGTCACCAGATTGATCCGCGGTGCGCCCACGATCAGCACCCCCGCCAGACCGGCGGCCGCTTCTCGATGAACGCGCCGATCCCCTCTTCCGCGTCCCGATAGAGCATGTTGCGGACCATCACGGCTGCGGCCTCTGCGTAAGCTTCGGCAACGGGCATCTCGAGTTGGCGGTAAAAAGCTTCCTTGCCGATGGCCACCGTGGCCGGCGACTTTGCGGAGATGATCTCGGCCATCGCAAGCGCTCCGGTCAGCGCCTCACCCTCGGGCACGACGCGATTGACGAGGCCGTAGTGTGCGGCCGCTCGCGCCTCGAGCATCTCGCCCAGCAGAAGCATCTCCATGGCATGCTTGCGCGACACGTTTCTCGACAGAGCGACCATCGGCGTCGAGCAGAAGAGGCCGATGTTGACCCCCGGCGTGGCAAAGCGCGCCGCGGCTCCCGCGACGGCAAGATCGCACGTTGCAACGAGTTGGCATCCGGCCGCCGACGCGACGCCCTCGACCGCCGCGATAAACGGCTTCGGTGAGCGCACGATCGAGAGCATCATGCGGGCGCACACATCCATGAGATGGGTGAAATACGCCCGCCCGCCATCGGCATCCGACCGTCGCTCGGTCATTTCCTTCAAGTCATGACCGGCAGAAAAGGCGGGACCGTCGCCCGCGATGATCACCGCATCCACATCTGCCGTGAGCGACGCTCTGTCGATCGCAGCCTGCAGCGCATCGATCAGGGCCTCCGACAGCGAATTTCGCTGCCGGGGCCGGTTGAGGGTCAAAACGAGGACGCGACCCCGCATCTCCTGGCGCAGAACGCTCTCGAACGCCGACGTGGCGCCAGCCTCCTGTGAGCCACCGTGCATTACCACTCCTTTCGCCGATCGCGCGCGATCGGCCTCCGTCACTGAAGAACCTTCTCGATTTCCGCCCGGTTCTTCTTCACGATCTCGACGTTCTCCGGATACTTCAACGGCGGCGTGTGCTTGAGCGCCTCCGTCAGTTCGTCGAGCATCTGCTTCTTGTCCTTCTCGGCGATCGTCTTGTCCGCCTTGACGTCCTCGATCTCTTTCTTGATCGAGGTCACGGGGTCGGTGAACGTGCCCTGCTCGTCGAGGCCGCCCAGCACCATCGAGATGTTGAACGCGACATCGTCGTAATCGATGTAGCTCTGGAAACCGTGCTTCTTGGCGATCTCCTCGAGTTGCGCCTGGACCTTCGGGTCAGGGCTTTCCGTGGGTTGCGCTCCCTGCGGCTGAGGCAGCGCCGCGATGTCCTTCTGCGCGCCGATGAAGCCCTTGATGTGGGCCTCGGTTAGCTTGACTTGATTGAACTGCTCCTCGCTCTCCTGGGGGGCTTGCGCCTTCGGCGCCTGCGCGCCGGCCGGACCCGATAACGCCAACCCGATACCGACCGCGGCAATGAAAGCCGCCAAAACCGTTCTGTTGAGCCGCATTGCAACCATCTCCTGGATGTTTCACAGGGCCCTGCGAAAGGCTATAGAGCCCATCTACTCTTAAGCGCACGACTGGGACGCGAATAAGTATGCCTAACGAAGCCCCGCCCCAAGCTCCGCTCAGCACCGAGGCCGTGTCGCGCATCATCGCCGAGACGTTCCCGGAGATCCACGCGGCAGGACGGCAGATAACGATCGAATCCGTCGGTGCACGAGAAGCGCGGGTCCGCCTCGGCTTCGACCCCCTCCATCTCAGACCCGGCGGCACCGTCTCGGGACCTGCCATGTTCACGCTGGCCGACTTTACCATCTATGTGGCCCTGATCGCCACGCTCGGTGAAGCGGGCATAACGGCCGTAACCAGCAACCTTTCGATCACGTTCCTATTAAGGCCGGAAGCCGTCGATGTCATCGCCGATGCCCGGCTTCTGCGCATCGGGCGGCGTCTCGCTTATGCGGAGGTCGCCCTCTACTCGCAAGGTCGCGACGACATGATCGCCCACGCGACCGCGTCCTACGCCATCCCGTCTCGCAAATAACGGCAGTCTTCCACTATTTCGACTGTGGTTATATAATACCGCTCATCTAATATATTGAAATCACACAATTATTAATTTTCAAAAGGGCCGGCGATGCATTGACGGCGCATCCGTTGGCCACTATTACCATGTCGACGCCGCATTCGCGCTGCGCTGAAGGTGGCCGCAGGCTCGGTGCCTGGCCGCACCCTCCGGGAGATGCCATTCATGAAGACCTACTCCGCCAAGCCTGGCGAGGTGGAAAAAAAGTGGGTGCTGATCGACGCCAAAGGCCTCGTTGTCGGACGCCTCGCCACCCTGATTGCAACCCGCCTCAAGGGAAAGCACAAGGCCACGTACACGCCGCATGTGGACATGGGCGACAATGTCATCGTGGTCAACGCCGACAAAGTCGTGTTCACCGGCAACAAGTACGAAGGCAAGAAATATTACCGGCACACCGGCCACCCGGGCGGCATCAAAACGCGCACGCCGCGTCAGATCCTCGAAGGCAAGCATCCTGAGCGCGTCGTCGAACTCGCCGTCGGTCGCATGCTCGCGCGCGGACCTTTGCAGCGCAAGATCATGGGCAACCTCAAGGTCTACGCCGGCGCCGAGCACCCGCACGCGGCGCAAAGCCCCGAGGTGCTGGACGTTGCCAAGATGAACCGCAAGAACGTGAGAGCCTGAGACACATGGCCAACGAACCCAAGACGCTGTCCGGCCTGAGCGACCTGCAAGGCGAGGTCGTAGCCGCTGAACCTTCCGCGCCGGTCCACGTGCAGAAACTCGACGCCTATGGGCGGGCCTACGCAACGGGCAAGCGCAAGAACGCGGTCGCACGCGTCTGGCTGAAGCCCGGTGCCGGCAAGATCACCGTCAACGGCAAGGAGTTTGCTGCCTATTTCGCGCGGCCGGTGCTCCAGATGATCCTGAAGCAGCCGTTGGTCACCGCCAACCGGCTCGATCAGTTCGACGTGACGGCAACCGTTGCCGGAGGCGGGCTGTCGGGACAGGCAGGTGCCGTGCGTCACGGCCTCTCCAAGGCACTGACCTACTACGAGCCGGGCCTCCGTGGCGCGCTCAAGCAGGGTGGCTTCCTCACGCGCGACAGCCGTGTCGTCGAGCGCAAGAAGTACGGCCGGATGAAAGCCCGCCGCAGCTTCCAGTTCTCCAAGCGCTGACGGCGCAGGTTCCCGGACAGCACAACTGAAAGGACCCGCCCGCGGGTCCTTTTTCGTTTCGTACGTCCGTTCGCTTTGCGACGTCACCGTTCCCGCGAGTTATTCGGCAGCCCGCGTCATGCCGGCAGCAGGCCGAGTTCGCGCACCAGCTCGGGATTGTCGTCGATCGACGTCAGATCCTGCGTCGTCACGCGCCTCAGGTCGCGCTTGTACCTATCGTCGGCGTAGGGCCGGCCGCGGTGCAGCGTGCATCGATTGTCCCAGATGACGAGATCACCGACCTGCCACCGATGCGCATAGGTAAAGCGCTCGCGCGTGGCGCGCTCCATCAGGTCGCGGATGAGCAGTCGGCCTTCAGGCATGGGCCAGCCGACGACATGCGAGGCATGGGCGCCGAGATAGAGCGTCTTTCGTCCGGAGCCTGGATGCGTGCGCACGATCGGATGGTGGACGTCCGGCAAACTCTGTCTCTCGGCTTCGGTGTACTCGGTATGCCCGAGCTGGCCGCGTGAATGAAAGATCGAGTGCACGGCCGTAAGCCCGTCGATGCTCAACTTCGTTTCGGTGTCGAGGTCATCGTAGGCAGCCCGCAGATCGGCGAACTCGGTGTCTCCGCCTTTTGGGGGCACGATATGTGCGAACAGCATCGAAAGCTCGCCCGAGATCGGGCGGAAGGATGCATCGGAATGCCAGAGCTGATTGCCCAATGCATCGAGCCGGCGATGGTCCGCACGGCCGCGAAAATCGTTTTTGGCGTCGAGATTCGACACATCGGCGATTTCCGCGTGCTTGAGCCGCCGCTCGACGCGATGATTGCGCGGCGCAGCAATCGACCCGAAGCGGTGACCGAGAGCGAGGAGTTGATCGTCGTCGAGGCTCTGGCCGTGAAACACGAGAACGCTATAGCGATCGATCGCTTCACCGAGAGACATCCGCGTCTCGTCGTCGAGGCGATCGAGGGCGACGCCGTGCACCTCGGCCACGAACAAGGGATGCAGTTGACGTATCTCCAGTGCCATTTCCGGTCCCTCCGCGTCGGCCGCTCTTGATGACGAACCTCGGGCCATCAGACTGCCCAACCGGCCCTCCGGGCGCCAGCGAATTCCACATCGATATCCATTGACAGGGCCCGCCCGCGCGGCCGATCTGACGGCCAGGGACGGGCCGATCCAGAGGCTGGGTGAGCCGACGACCGGGCTAGGAGGGGCGGATGCGGATAGCGACCTGGAACATCAACGGCGTCAAGGCGCGCATCGGGCCTCTGCTCACATGGCTACGCGCGGCCGAACCCGATGTCGTCTGCCTGCAGGAGATCAAGTCGGTAGACGAGGGCTTCCCGGCATTGGAGATCGAGTCCCTCGGCTACACCGTCGCGGTGCACGGGCAGAAGGGATTCAACGGCGTCGCCATCTTGTCCAGACATCCGTTGGAGGACATTCGGCGTGGCCTACCCGGTGATCCGGACGACCTCCAGGCCCGCTACATCGAGGCCGCCGTCTCCGCCGGCAAAGGCATCGTGCGCGTCGGTGGCCTTTACCTTCCGAACGGCAATCCCATCGGCAGCGACAAGTTCGCCTACAAGCTCGCCTGGCTCGATCGGCTGGAGGCGCATGCGCGGTCGCTGCTGACGCTCGAGGAACCGCTGGTGCTCTGCGGCGACTATAACATTATACCCGAGCCAGACGATGCCAAGACTCCCTCGGCATGGGTGGATGACGCGCTCTTCCAGCCCGATTCGCGCCGAGCATGGCGGCGCCTCCTGGCGCTGGGGCTGACCGATGCGGTGCGCGCCGTGCATCCTCGAACGGGCGTCTACACGTTTTGGGATTATCAGGCCGGCGCGTGGCAGAAGGACAATGGCATTCGCATCGATCACCTGCTGCTCTCGCCGCTGGCCGCGGATCGACTGGTCGATGCTGGAGTCGACCGTACGCCGCGTGGCTGGGAGAAGCCCTCCGATCATACGCCGGCATGGGTCGAACTCGCGCTATGACAGGCACGCGCGCGAGGGCGCGTCCTCTCAGCGTGTGCGCTCGCCGTACGCGCCGATACCGATGACCCCGCCCTGCAGCACCTCCGGGCGCGGCGTGGCGAAGGATTTGCGCGCGACGGGCACATCCCCGCCCGCGCCGAGGTCTCGCCGAGGCACAGGCAACGGTGTGCCATCCGAGCAGGTGCGCACAGCCCCCGGCGCCAACCCGATCGTGTCCTGAGGCTCGGCGCCGGGACGCGGCGAGTAGCGGTGCCGGAAGGACGCTACGAGGGCCTCGGACTGCCGGCGAACACCTGCGGACATGCCGCAGAAGATGCTCTGGTAGATGTCCTCGATCCAGATCCGCTCGTGAGCGGGCGCATTCTCGACAGCCAGCGTAATCAGCGCCAGAGCCCGGCCTTCGTCGTGCGGCAGGCCACCTTTCGCACGCCAATAGAGATCGGCGAGAAAGGCCTGTGCGCTGGCGTGCCCGATCTGGGCCAGCGTGGACAGCCTGCTGGTCGCCTGGCGGTGATTGATTTCCACGCCTTCGCCCGTGAGATAAAGCTTCGCCAGCTCGAACTGGGCGTCCTGGTCGCGGAAGAACGTGGCTGCCTCCTGGAAGAGGCTGGCGGCCCGCTCCGCATTCGGCTTCAAAGCGATCTCGGGCAACCCCCGTAGCGTGTACTGCGCGACAGCCGTGAGCGACTTTCCGACGTAGCTGGCGCGCGGATCGTCATCGACATCGATCACGGCGGCGTACTGCAGCACGATGCCATTGTAGAGCTTGTAGGCCTTCGGGTGGTTCGTGAACGGACTGGCGGGGTCGGCATAAAGACGTGCAAGGAAGTACTGCCCCAGCATCGCGCCGCGATCCGCCCCGTAACTCAGCGCCTGCTCCGCCAGCGTATACATGCCGCTGCGATAGGCACTGATACCCTGCTCGACGGCTGCTCCTGGGGAAACGAACTTCAAGGCGTCGCGCGCCGCCGCGGGCAGAATTGCGCCGCCCAACAGCACGCCTAGTCCTACCGCCATACGCGCGGCGACCTTTTGGATGTGCGTCGCAGACAACTTTCGCCTTTCCGCCAGGACATCGGGCCAGATCGTCTCGTGTCGCCCGCCTCGCCTGGTCAGTCTCGAATGTCCAACCCGCAGCCCGCGTTCGCTCAACGCGCGAGCGCGCCTCTCGTTTCTCGGTCGCCTCGGCGTCGCGATGCCGCCGCGCGATCCCTGCCACCACATAAGCTATGGAGAAACTTGGCAGGCACTACAAGCATTTGCGGCATTTCCCTGGGAGGCAACCTCAATTCGTGTCGCCAGCCTCGCGGACCAGCGTCTCGCCGACGAAGTTCGCTCCGGTTTGTGGCCCAAAAGAGGCGCCCACCGCGCAATGCGTTGCATTCGCGCAACACATCTGCCTTCAACGTGACGCTGCAATCAGGTCAGCCTCGCAGGACCGCCCATAGACCCGGATGAGTGTACGCCAAGGCTACGATGGCACCCACGCCGACAACGCCGAGCCCCAGCAAGCCGCCAGCGCTGCGACGAGCCCGTTTCATGACCGAAATCGCAACCGCCATCGCCGCAGGCAGGATGAATGCCGCCACGACCGCCGCGGGTACGAGGTGCGACGGCACAGGGAAGAGCTGCGGACCCGCGGCCGACGCCTCGCAGGCGGTCGCAAGCGCGATCCAAATCGTCGCCGACAATCGCTGAAGCGCGAGACGCATGTCACACTCTCCCACACCCAAACTACGCCCGTTGCCCAACCGAGGGGCCTCGATCCGATACACGGTTGATGTGTCGTAGTGAGGCAAGACGGCCGACCAAGGGCACGAATGCGGCGTTCTCAGGGATTCAGCGCGTGCCGAACCAAAGACATTGCTCCGAGCCGGTCGCGGACAAGCCGGGCGTCATCAGTCGGTCGCGCCTATGGGCGGATCCGAAAGCTCGCCGGCCAGCACCTCGGCCACGTGGCGCGCCTGCACGCGGGCGCCGATGCGGTTCAATTTTCCGGCCATATTGAGCAGGCAGCCGAGATCACCCGCAAGCACCAGGTCCGCTCCGCTTTCGCCGATGTTGGCACATTTTTTTTCCACCATGGCGTTGGAGATATCGCCGTATTTCAACGAGAACGTACCGCCAAATCCGCAGCAGACCTCGCAATCGGCCATCTCCACGACCTCGAGGCCTTCGACGGTCGCGAGCAGCTTGCGCGGCTGATCCTTCACGCCAAGCTCGCGCAGTCCCGAGCAACTGTCGTGGTAGGTCGCGCGCGCCAGGAGCGTCTGGCTCACGCCTGCTAGCCCGCGCACATCGACCAGAAACGACGTCAGCTCGTGCACTTTGTCGGCAAACGCCGTTGCCCGGCCCCGCCATGTCGGATCATCGCCGAGCAACTTCGGATAATGAGCCTTCAACATTCCCGCGCATGAGCCCGATGGTACCACGACATAATCGTAACCTTCGCACGCCTCGATCGATTGGCGAGCGAGTGCGGCTGCCGTTGCCCTGTCGCCGGAGTTGTAGGCGGGTTGCCCGCAACAGGTCTGGGCCGTCGGCACGTCGACCGTACAGCCGGATGCCTCGATCAGCTTGACCGACGCAAACCCCACGGACGGCCGCATCAGGTCGACCAGGCAGGTGACGAACAGGGCAACGCGCGGGGGCGTGTTTTGGGCGGGCATGGTGACGGGTCTCGGAGTGCGCGACAATCCGGTTTCAATGGCACGCAGTCATTGGCAATGCAATTCAGGCGGACGATGGACACGTCAGTTGAATCGGCGCGTGACGGCAAGCGCCAAGTCATTGCGGCTTGGGCAAGGGCTCGGGACTGTCGGAAAGCGTGCGCAGGTACGCGATGACGCTCGTCAGCTTGGCCGGATCCTTGATACCCGCAAATGCCATTTTACCACCCCTGACGGCTGAACGGGTATCGTAGAGGTAACGGGCAAGGTCCTCATAGGTCCAGCGTCCGCCCTCGGCCTTCAAGGCCTGCGAATAAGCGTAGTCGGGATAGGACGCCTTTCCGCGCCCGACGATGTTCCAAAGCCTCGGCCCGAGACGATGACCGTCGCTTCGATCGGCACTGTGGCACGCCGTGCAGATCTTCAGCGCGGATTTACCTCTTTCCACATCGGCGCCGGCGAGCCCGGCGACCACCTCGCCAGCATCGAAGCTCCAAACTTTTGCTTCTGCCGATTGAGGCCGGCCATCGGGCTGGATTTGATCGCGCGGGCCTGACGGCGTCGATGACGCCGAAGGAATCGGGAGAAAAGGACGTGGTCGCGGCGTCGACGGAGCGGGCCGGTCCGATGAAACGATTGCCGGCTCGAAAGGGCGAATGAGAACAGATCGAACGAGCCAGGCGCCCGTCAATCCGAGCACAAGCAGCGGTGCGACGACGATGAGCCAGCGAATTGCCGACGTCGCCTTGTGGTCGGACGGATCGGCGTCCAAAACCGACCTGCGGTGCTCCGAGGCGTTCTCGCCCGTCACCTGGGACGCCTCGGATCGGGCGTTGCGATCGTCGTTGCCGTCCGGCATGCCGCGCTCCCCGTCCCGCGTCTGTGCGCATGCTGCAGTCAGCCCCCGGCGTTGCAGGGCGTGCCGCGGCGGTATCCAACAAACGGCGGCGCCGAAGGCCGGGCGCCGCCCCCATCACGTCACGAGACTAGAGCGAACGCGATCACGGCATCAGCACGATCGATCCCGTGGTCTTGCGTGCCTCGAGATCCCGGTGCGCTTGGGCTGCATCCTTCAGCGCATAGGTGTGATTGACGTTGATCTTGACGGCGCCCTTGTTCACCACATCGAACAGGTCGTTCGCCGTCTCGACGAGATCGGCGCGCGTCGCGGTGTAGGCCGCGAGCGAGGGACGCGTCATGAACAGCGAGCCTTTCGCGGCGAGAACGCCCGGGTTGAATGCCTCGATCGGTCCCGAGGCATTGCCGAACGTGACGAACAGTCCGCGCGGCTTCAAACAGTCGAGCGACGCCGGGAACGTGTCCTTGCCGATCGAATCATAGACGACATCGCAGAGCTTGCCGCCGGTGATCTCTTTCACTTTGGCAACAAAGTCATCCTTCTTGTAATCGATGCAATAAGCGGCACCATGGTCGAGGGCGAGCTTGCATTTCTCGGCGCCGCCGGCGGTACCGATCAGCGTTCCGCCGAGGTGCTTGACCCATTGGCTCGCGATCAGGCCGACGCCACCCGCAGCCGCATGCCAGAGGCACACGGTACCAGGCCGTACGTCGAAGGTCTTCCGCACGAGATAGCGCACCGTCATGCCCTGCAGCATCATGGCCGCTGCGGTTTTGTAGTCGATGCCATCGGGCATTTTCACGACCCGATCGCCGGCAATCAATCGTTCGGTTGCATAGCCGCCCGCAGGGCCCGCGTAGGCAACGCGATCGCCAACCTTGAGATCCGCGACGCCCGAACCGACTGCGATCACCTCGCCTGCACCTTCCATGCCCGGTACGAACGGCGACGAGGGCTGAGGATAAAGGCCGGTTCGCAGATAGACGTCGATGTAGTTGACGCCGATGGCGTGCTGCTTGAGCTTCACCTCACCGGCGCCTGGCTGGCCAACCGGCACCTCCTCATATTGAAGGGCCTCGGGTCCGCCGGTCTTGTGAACACGAATCGCATAAGCCATGGGTCACTCCCTGTTGCTCGCAGACGTCGCCAGGTCGACCCTTGCAATGTCCTTTTGCGATAAGGCTGACCGGATGGCATTTGGCGCGGCATGTTATCCGGCGGAGGTGGTGGCTCGCGTGCAACGGCGCGGCGAGGATCTGCCACAGCTCCGCCATCGGTTGGTTTTAAGCTGACGATCGTTGCGGCACAAGGGCACTGGCCGTGATCGGGCAGCTTGCGGCGGACCGCAGCGTTACCGGCACGTGACCTGGACAAGCTGCAACAAGCGCCGCGCAAGGGGTGGGATGGGAGAGGGAATGAGACGCAAGGGGGCCTTCGGCTCGATCACCGCGCTCGGCTGCCTTGTGGTGCTTCCGCTCGGCCTCGCGGGATGCGCCGGCAATGCGCCAGCCGAGCTGGTCGATGTAACCGCAGGTGGCCGCTGCGTCGACGACAGTCCGTCCTGCATCAAGGCGCGTCAGTCCGAATTGAACCTGATCCTGGCCGACAAGCAGAAGCATTGGATTCGGCGGCCCGCCACTGCCGACTCCTATGCAGGCGGCGTGCGGCTCTTCGCCTACAAGAAGCGCAAGCGCGAGCTGTCATGCGCCGAGCTTACCCTTGCACACAAGGAGGCCGAGGCGGGCCCAGCCGTCTTGCGCGGCCCTGCCGGAAAGCACCTCACTCCGGCCCAGGTTTCACGCGGAGCCATGCTCTCGGCCGAAGTTTCGCGCGAGCTTCATCAGGAAATGCGCAGGCGCTGCCGCGGCTGACCCCGTCGATCGCGCCCACTGCCAGCAGCACGAGGCCGGGTGCGAAAGGCACTGCACCGGTTCGACACTTCACCAGCCCCATCCTGGTGATTGACAAACGGCCCCCGCTCGGGACCTTCGTCCCGCACCCGCAGCCCGGAACCACGCCCAAATGGACCTCGACAGCATCGTTCCTGCAATCATCACCTTCATCAAGGAGCACCGTTCGTGGCTAGGACCCCTGGTACTGGCGCTGGCCTTCTGCGAGTCGCTGGCCTTCGTGTCGCTGGTGCTTCCCGCCTGGGGTATCCTGGTCGCCATCGGCACCGTCGTCGGCGCGACCGGGGGTGCTGATTTCTGGTACGTCATACTTTGTGCAGGCGTGGGGGCCGCTCTCGGAGACTGGCTCTCGTATTGGCTGGGCTACCATTACGCCGAGAGGATCGCCGGCATGTGGCCGTTCACGAAGTATCCGACGCTGCTGCCGCAAGGTCACGCGTTCTTCGAAAAGTGGGGCCCGAGCGCGATCTGGCTCGGCCGTTTCACCGGACCGCTGCGCGCCTCGGTGCCGATCATCGCCGGCACGGTCCGCATGCCCTCCATGTCCTTCCAAATAGCAAACTGGGGATCGGCCTTCCTTTGGGCCTTCGTTCTGATGCAGTTCGGCGATGTGCTCGGCAAAGTCTGGCAGGCCGTCCATCGAAACGTCGCTGGCTGACTCCGGCGCCGAAGCCACTGACGGAGTGAACGGATGACATTCGAGGCGACATGGCGCGCCATCATCGAATTCATGCAAGGTCACATCGCCTATGCGGAGCCGCTGGTGTTCGCACTCGGCTTCGCCGAAGGCATTCCAGGCCTGTCCATTCTCGTGCCGTCGAGCGCCATATTCCTGGCGGTCGGCGCCGCACACAGCAGCGCGGGCGGCGAGTTCTGGAACCTTTGGCTTTCCGCGAGCCTCGGCTGCGTCGTCGGCGACTGGGTGACCTACAGTCTCGGGCGCGTACTCAGGAGCGATGTGACCCGGTTGCGCTACTTTGCGGTGCATCCGGACGCGATTGCGGCCGGTCATGCCGTCTTCGAACGCTGGGGACCGCTCGCCGTTCTCGCGGGTAAGTTCACCGGTTTCGCCCGCCCGTTCATTCCGGTCGTGGCCGGCATCCTGACCATGCCCCCGCACCTCTTCTTCCTGTCCAGTGCCGTCTCCTCGATCGCCTGGGCAGGCGTATTCCTGTCTCCAGGGTATGGCCTGGGCTTCTTCATGAAATAACGCCTTCAGAAACACGCTTCGGGCGGCGCGGGCTTGTCGAGGACGAGATTTCCGACTAGGCATCGAGCCAACGTCACGCACGCGACCCACCTCGCGTGAAAGACCAGCGTCAAACGACAAACATCACGGAGCCTCCCATGTCATTCGCCCCAGGCGCACGTTCTGCGCGCAATGTCGAGAAGCAGAAGCGCAAGGCCAAACGCAAGGCTGAGCCGAAAACGGCCACGAGCAGCATCGGCACGACACTAGGTGCCCGCCAGCGCTCGAAGAAGGCCGCCAACAAGCGTCGCGGGACGGTTACGGCGGCGGCCTGACCCCAAATTCGCCGACCAATCCGGTCATACCGCCCGGAAAAGCGGGCGGAACGACCGGCCTGACGCACCAACCGCCGGCTCGGACCGCGCCCCGCCATGGGCATTTCCCGCAGCGGGCTTCTTACCCTACGGAGCCACTAGAACGCTGGACCGAACTTGTTGGAGCGCGGAAAGCCCTTCGGCACAGCCCTTCCGGCTTGCGCCCGCTCGCCGACCCACTCCCTGAGATCAGGCCAGGCGAGTGTATAGGTCCGTCCCGCGGCATCGAGCCAGGTCAAGCCGCCAGACTTGGCGAAGACCCGCACGTCCGACAGGCTGCCGTCCCTGAAGCGCTGTAGATAGACGCCTTTGCCGCGCGTCATCTCGTTCACCTCCGAGAGCGCGAATACCAGCAGCTTGCGGTTGTCGCCGACCGTCGCCATGTGATCGCCCGTGGCCGGCACACAGACGCGCGCCTCGAACGGCGCATCGACGTTGAGCACCTGCTTGCCCTTCCGCGTCGAGGCCATGACCTCGTCCTCCGGCACCACGAAGCCGTGGCCCGACGTCGATGCCACGACCAGCTTGCGGCCCGCTTCGTGCACGAAGATTTCGACGAAATCGGCTGTCTCCTCGATGTCCACCATCAGCCGCAACGGCTCGCCGTGCCCACGGCCGCCTGGGAGCTGGCTTGCATCGAGCGTGTAGAACTTGCCGTTGGTCGCGAACACGAGGATCTTGTCGGTGGTGGATGCCTTGACGGCGCGCTTGAGGCTGTCGCCTTGCTTGAAGTCGACCTTGGCCAGATCGTCCTGATGGCCCTTGAGCGCCCGGACCCACCCCTTCTCCGACAGCACGATCGTGATTGGCTCCTTCTCGACCAGCACCTGATCGAGATCGACGTCGACGGTGGGCGCGTCCTCGGCAACTGTCAAACGCCGGCCCAGCGTCGTCTTCTTCGACCACCGTTCGCGGATCTCGCGCACCTCGCCTGAAATGGTATCCCATTGGCGCCCTTCGTCGGCGACGAGGTCCCGGAGATCGCGCTGCTCGCCGGCCAGCTTGTCGTGCTCGGCGCGGATCTCTTGTTCTTCGAGCCTCGAGAGCGACCTCAGCCGCAGATTGAGAATTGCCTCGGCCTGTACGTCCGACAGACCGAACGTACTCATCAGCTTGGCTTTCGGCTCGTCCTCGAAGCGGACGATCCGGATCACCTCGTCGATGTTGAGATAGGCGATGAGATATCCGGCCAGCACCTCGAGCCGGTGCGCGATCTTCTGCAACCTGTACTCGGTGCGCCGGATCAGCACATCCTGGCGGTGCTCGAGCCAGAACTGCATCACCTCCTTCAAGCCGAGCACGGCGGGTATCTGCCCCGCCGTCAGCACATTCATGTTGAGGCCGAAGCGGATCTCGAGGTCGGTGAGCTTGAACAGGCTTTCCATCAGCACAACGGGATCGACCGTGCGCGCGCGCGGCTCCAACACGAGGCGCACCGTCTCCGCGGACTCGTCCCGGACATCACCCAGCAGCGGCAGCTTCTTCTCCTGGAAGAGCTCCGCGATCTTCTCGTGCAGTGCACCCTTCCGCACCTGATACGGGATTTCGGTGACCACGATCTGATAACCGCCGCGGCCCGTTTCCTCCCGATGCCACTTCGCCCGCAGGCGAAAGCTGCCGCGTCCCGTTCGATAGGACTCGATCATGCTGTCTCGCGGCTCGACCAGCACGCCGCCCGTCGGAAAGTCCGGACCCTGGACGAACTCCATCAGCTTCTCGACGCTCGCGCCCTTGTGCTTGATGAGATAGAGCAGCGCCTGGCAGATCTCGTCGACATTGTGCGGCGGAATGTTGGTCGCCATGCCGACGGCGATGCCCGAGGCACCGTTTGCAAGCAGATTCGGGAACGCGGCCGGTAGGACGACCGGCTCCTGCTCCTTCTCGTCGTAGTTGTTGCGGAAGTCGACGGCATCCTCGTCGATCCCTTCGAGCAGCGCTTCAGACACCGAGGTCAGGCGCGCCTCCGTGTAGCGATAGGCCGCCGGGTTGTCGCCGTCGATGTTGCCGAAATTGCCCTGACCGTCGACCAGCGGATAGCGGACCGAGAAATCCTGCGCGAGGCGCACCATCGCGTCGTAGATCGCGCCGTCGCCGTGCGGGTGCAGCTTACCCATCGTATCGCCGACGACGCGCGCCGACTTCATGTAGGCTGCGGTCGGCGTCAGGCCGAGTTCACGCATGGCGTAGACGATGCGCCTATGCACCGGCTTGAGACCGTCGCGCACGTCCGGCAGCGCGCGATCCATGATCGTCTTCAGCGCATAGGCGAGATAACGCTCCTCGAGCGCCGTCTTCAGGGAGACGGGCTCGATCGGGCCGGGGAGAATCGGTTTTTCGCTCATGGCTCGCTCGTTAGCGCCTCGCGCCGCAGCCCTCAAGGCGAGGCCACCGGTTGTACCAGCGCTGCAGCGTCACACCGTGGCAACTTCGCATTGCACAAAAACCGACATCGCGACACGATTGCAACGGATCGCGGAAGGAGCGCCTCATGCAGTTCGGATGGCTGACGTTGGCCCATTCACCCTCGCCAGAAGCCGATTACACCGGCATTTTCGAGCAGCTCGAGCAAAGCTGCCTGGCGGAAGCACTCGGCTTCGACGAGGTGTGGCTGACAGAGCACAACTTCACGGGCGAGAGCGTCTATTGCGATCCGATTCCCTTCGCCGCCGCACTCGCCATGAAGACCAGCCGCATCCGCATCGGGTTTGCGGTCATCCAGATGACGCTACGCCATCCCGTGCGCCTCGCAACCCAGCTGTCACTGCTGGACAACTTGTGCAATGGGCGCCTCGATATCGGCATGGGACGCGGCACGATCTTCAACGAGTACGAGTTCATGGGTTACGGCCTGAGAAGCGACGACGCCCGCGAGCGAATGGCCGAGACGCTCGACGTCATGACGCGCTGCTGGACGGCGACGCCCTTCGAACACAAGGGCAAATACTTTAAGGTTCGCGTCCCCGAGCTGCGTCCGGCGCCCGTGCAGAAGCCGCACCCTCCGCTTTGGCATAGCGTCGCCTCGCCGGGCTCATTCCAGGCCTGCGGCGAACGTGGTGCGCTTTTGATGACCCTGCGGCTGCCGGTCAACCAGATCGGCAATCGCTTCGCACAGTACCAGGAGGGTCTGTCCCGCAGCGGCCTCGACGACGCCCGGCAGAGGGAGCTGGTGCGCAAGGCCGCGATCTGGCGCTGGGTGTACGTCGGCGAAAGCCGCGCAGAGGCAGAGGACACGCTATCCGCCGCTCTGCTCGAGACGCGGCGCCATATGGTGCACGCTCGCGAGGAACTCAACCCGAGTGACTTCCGGGTGGATCCTCTCCTGATGAACCCGTGGACGGATCCCCACATCTCCGACGAGGAGGGCCTGAAGTTCGCGCTCGCCTCCGGCGCCATGATCGGCAGCGCGAGCGATGTCGCCGAGCAGGTCGCCGCGATCCGCGACGCAGGCTGCGAGCACATCTTGTGCCAGATGAGCTTCGGCTATCTCGGACACGAACAGATCAAGGCATCGATGGGACGCTTCGCGGAAAAGGTCATCCCGCGCTTTCGCTAGTCGGCACGTCCGTCGAGCCGATCGCAGCCGCGCCCTTATTCGACGATGCGGAAACTTCGGGCGATTTTCTCCAGCTCCGGCATCAGTGCGGGAGCCTGTTCGGCCGGCACTTGCCCGAGCAGTCGATAGTATCCACCCGTCGGCGGCAGCACCAGGATTTGATAGAGTGACACGTCGCCTTCGTCCGTGTCGGTCGCGGTGCCCGCCATCTCGACCGCCGGCAATCCGGCGATCATGATGCGGCGGCGATCGACGATTTTGGTGTCCTTCAAGCCCGGAAGACCAGCAAACAGCGCCTCCGCCTGGGCGTCTGGATCATCGACAGGGCGCAAATCGAGGGACGGCGCGACCAGAAGAAGGGGACGCTTGGCGCCAGCCTTGGCCGGCTCGAACTTGCCATCGAGCGTGTAGGCGCGCGACGTGCCGAGGATTTTGCCCGCCGTACGAAATGGCCCGAGATATCCGAGCTGGAACACGTCACGGGCCGGGGCTTCCGCTGCAGCGATCGTGGCGCTGGCCAGCATGTGCTCGACATCCGCGACCCTGGTCGTGCCTGCGTCCAGCGATGTCTTCTGCACATTGGCGGTAATCAGCGCGGTGACATGCTTGTTTCTGAACGCCACGAAAAATTTGGCGACCGGCCCTTGAGCGCTCATTTGCTCGCCGCTCATGAAGATATAAGGCTCGGCACGTGGCAGCTTGCCGGCGGCGATATTGGTAATGCCCTTGGCGGCCAGAGCCTCGGGCGTCAATCCACTCGCCAGTTGCTCATAGGCGGCGGACGGCATTTCAAGAATGACGATCGACACGCCAGCGGACGGGTTCACGAAGCCGCTGAACAGCCGCGCAGGCCTGTAGCCCTCAGGCAGATCGATCGCCACGCGGCTCGCGGGCGCTTGCTGCACACGCGCGACGGCAACTCCGAGACCTACACCACCGAACCATGGGCCGATCAGCCCCAGGCCCAAGGCCACGCCTGCGATTGCCCTACCTGGCCGCATTGCGCTCTCACCACGTTGGATAATCGAAATGCGTACGTCTTCGAAAGAAGGCTTTGGATGCAGCCAATTTGCGACATTCGCGCGGCCCCGCCACCGTGGCATGACCGCACAAGCGAGGATGCACGCGAGGTGGACTCTATGCCGACTGTGGACATGCTCGGGGTGGCTCGGATCATGCGGGAGGTGGCCGCCGAGGAGATTCTGCCCCGATGGCGCAACCTTGCGGCAGGCGACGTGCGCACCAAGTCGAAGGCCGGCGACCTTGTGACGGTTGCCGATCAGGCCGCGGAAATCGCCCTTGCGCACCGGCTCTCGGACGTACTCGCAGGCTCACGCGTCATCGGTGAGGAGGCTGTCGCGGCCGATCCCGATGTGCTGCAGCACTTCAATCGGTCGGAACCGGTGTGGATCGTCGATCCGATCGACGGCACGCGTAATTTCACCGAAGGCGGACCAACCTTCGATGTGATGGTGGGCCTTGTCGTCGCCGGCCGCCCTGTCGCTGGCTGGATCTACGCCCCGGCCGAAGACACCCTCTACATGGGCGAAGCAGGGAGCGGAGCCGAGGTTCACCGCGCCACCGGCATCACTCCAATCGAGGCGCCGCGGCACCTTGAGCTTTCGGATTTCGAGGGCATTCTCGGCTCCAATGCCTTCACCATGCGCGGCAAACCCGATCCCAAATCCGTCAGCCATATGTTTCGTGGCTATACCCGCCCGACGTGCGCAGGCCACAACTACGGGCGGCTGTTGAGCGGAGCCAGTCAGTTCCTGATCAATTTCTCCACGCATTCGTGGGACCATATGCCGGGTATCGCCATCGCGACTGCGGCGGGATTTCATGCCGCCCGCCACGATGGGGCTCCGTTCGATCCGCTCGATCGCCTGGGTGGCGTTCTGGTCGCCCCGAGCCCCGAGACGTGGGAGGCGATCCATGCACTCCTTCTCGTTGGCCCGATGACATGACCGCTTGGATCGGGCTTCCCGCCGTCCACCGATGCACTTGCCCGAGGATCGACGCATGAATGAGTTCCTGCTTCATTCCGTCGCCCACATGATGTGCGAAGTGGCAGCCGTCGAGGTCATGCCACGCTGGCGCAACCTCGGTTCGGGCGACATTGCCGAGAAAAGCGGCCCTGACGATCTGGTCACGGTCGCTGACAAGGCGACGGAGGTGGCGCTGACGGCCCGCCTCACGGCACTGCTGCCGGGTTCGGTGGTTGTCGGCGAGGAAGCCGTTGCTGCCGATCCATCCGTCACGGAGCGGCTTTTGAAGCCGGGATCCGTCTGGGTCATCGACCCGATCGATGGCACGGCGGCGTTTGCCGTCGGCGAACCCGATTTCACGCTGATGGTGGCCCTGGTCGAGCGGGGACAACCCCTCGCCGGTTGGATCGCGGCGCCTGCCCTGGGCAAACTCGCGTTCGGCGGCAAAGGCCTCGGCGTTCGTTATGGTGCCTCTGTGGAGGCCGCTCTTCCTGTTGCCAAGCCCGCAACGCCGACCTCGCTCAGGGACATGGTCGGCCTCTTGGGCAAGCGCAACATCACCGAAGCGCGACGCGCCGAGCTCCAGGCCCAGCAGAATTACTTCAAGTCCCTGGACGGCGTGACCTTCGCCGGGCTCGATTATATCCGGCTGGCGCGCGGCGAGGCGCACTTCGCCGTCTACAATAAATGCGAGCCGTGGGATCATCTGCCAGGACTGGCGCTGGTCGGAGCGTTGGGGTTCGCCCACGCACGCCACGACGGCACGGCCTATCAGCCACACGCCCCGGCCGGCGGACTGCTCGTCTCGCCCGCGAGCCAACTGGAGGCGATCCGCTCGGTGCTTCTGATCTAGCCGATGAGGCCGGACCATCTAGCCCCCACGCGATCGATCCTCGAACCCGCTGCTGGAGCTGACCTCACGTGATGCCCCCTGCTGACCTTCCCGTTTGCGACGTTCTCGCCGAATTGAGGCAAGCGCTCGCAGTAGGACCTTCAGCGGTTCTGGTGGCACCACCGGGGGCGGGCAAGACGACGGGCGTTCCACTCGCTTTGATCGACGAAGGCTGGCTCGGCGCCGGCAAGATCCTGGTGCTGGAGCCGCGCCGCATCGCCGCCCGCGCGGCTGCCGAGCGCATGGCGGAACGGCTTGGAGAAGGGGTCGGCGGCCGCATCGGCATCCGCGCCCGGCTCGACACGCGTGTTTCTGACCGAACCCGCGTCGAGGTGGTCACCGAAGGCGTCTTCACCCGTATGATCCTCGACGATCCGTCGCTCGAGGGGATCGGTCTGGTGATCTTCGACGAATTCCACGAGCGCTCACTCGACGCAGACCTCGGGCTCGCATTCACGCTCGATGCGCGCGCTGGCCTGCGCGAGGATCTGCGCGTGCTCGTGATGTCGGCGACGCTCGATGGCGCACGCATCTCTCCTCGGCTCGGCCCAGGCACACCGGTGATCCGCTCCGAGGGTCGCGCCTATCCGGTCGAGACACGCTATCTCGGCCGGCCACCGGAACGCAGCAGCATCGCCGACGCGGTCGCGTCCGCCATCACGCGTGCCCTTGCCGAGGAAACCGGCTCAATTCTGGCGTTTCTTCCCGGCCAAGGGGAAATCCGCCGTGCCGCCGAGCGGCTGCGCGAGACCGTTCGCGACCCGAGGCTCGACATCGTCGAGTTGCATGGCGGCCTGGAGGGCTCGGCACAGCGGGCAGCCATCCGCCCAGCGGAGGCCGGACGTCGCAAGGTCGTGCTCGCGACCGCCATCGCACAAACGTCCATCACCATCGAAGGCGTGCGCGTGGTGGTCGACTGTGGGCTCGAGCGATTGCCGCGATACGATGCCGGCGCCGGCGTCACGCGCCTCGAGACGCTGCGCGTGTCGCGCGCGACCGCAGACCAGCGGCAAGGGCGCGCCGGGCGCACCGAGCCGGGCGTCTGCTACCGGCTTTGGAGCGAGCCCGAGACACAGGGCCTCCTCGCTTACACCGCCCCGGAGATCCTCACCGCCGACCTTGCAACGCTCCTGCTCGATTGCGCGGCCTGGGGCGTCACCGATCCTCTAAGCCTGACGTGGCTCGATCCCCCGCCGGCAGGCGCCCTTGCCGCCGCGCGCCGCGAGCTGCGCACACTCGATGCAATCGACGACGACGGCCGGCTCTCCGCAAACGGGCGACGACTACGCACGCTGCCGCTGTCGCCGTGCCATGCGACGATGGTCATCACCGCCGCCGACAGGGGCGCTGCCGGGACCGCTGCGCTCATCGCTGCCCTGCTCTCGGAACGCGGCGCCGGAGGTCTCTCGAACGATCTCGACGATCGGGTGAGGGTTCTCATGCGTGAGCGCGGTCTCCGCGCTGACGGGTTGAGACGCCTGGCACGGGATTGGGCACGCGCGGCCGAACGCATGAGCGATGCGAAGCGCACGGGCGCAGATGCCCGGCCAACGTCGACGGCGGCCCTGCTTGCCCTGGCTTTTCCGGACCGCGTCGCCAAGGCACGCGGAACCCGGGGCACGTTCCTGCTGGCAAACGGGCGCGCCGCACTGGTCGACCCCGCAAGTTCTCTGGCGGACGCGGACTACGTGGTCGTCGCCGAGATGTCCGGAATCGCAGCCTCGGCTCGTATCCAACTCGCAGCGCGCCTCGACGCAGACGAACTCGACGCGGTCGCCGGAAGCCGGATCGTGACGCACACGGAGACGACATTCGACCCGACCGCAGGCGCGCTCCGCGCACGTAGCGAGCGCCGCCTAGGCGCCATCGTCCTCGCCAGCGAGCCCCGTGCCGTTTCGCGCGGCCCTTGTTCGGCGCGCGCGCTCGCGGAGGGAATTGCACGTCTCGGCATAGGACGCCTGCCTTGGAGCCGCGCACAGCTCCAGCTACGCAATCGGGTTGCGTTTCTGCGCGCAGCAACGCCCGAGGACGAGCGCGATGCGTGGCCGGACCTTTCCGATACGACCCTGGCGGCGACGTCCACGGACTGGCTCGCCCCGTTTATCGAGGATGCGACGCGCCTCTCCGACATCGGTGCGGATCAACTCGCTCATGCCCTCGACGTGCTGGTACCCTGGTCTCTGAAACAGCGTCTCGAGGCCGAGGCGCCGCCTCACTTCGTTGCGCCGACCGGCAATCGTCACACGATCGACTATGAAAGCGATGGCGCACCAGTCGTCGCCTGTCGCGTGCAGGAGCTGTTCGGGCTGAAAGAGCATCCGGCAATCAGGGGTGGCAGGTTGCCCATCACCCTGCACCTTCTTTCGCCAGCGGGCCGTCCGGTTCAGATCACCCGCGACCTGCCGGGCTTCTGGTCGGGGTCATGGCGCGACGTTCGTGTCGAAATGCGGGGACGCTATCCACGGCACGCTTGGCCCGACGATCCGGCAAATGCCGCCCCGACCAGTCGCGCCAAGCCTCGCGGCACCTGAGCCGTTACGGCATCAACTCGACCGTCTGGCCGCGGTCCACGCGATCGCTGCGACGCTCACGCCCGACAGAACCAACACGATCGCGGGCCCGCCGGGCACATCCGCCGACATCGAGAGTCCGAGACCCAACGCCGATGCTACGGCCCCAACCACAGCCGCGATCACTACCATTTGCTCCGGCGTCGATGCGAACGGCCGGGCAGCGGCGGCGGGCATGATGAGGAACGAGACGATCAACAGGACGCCGACGATTTTCATGGCAATCGCAACGGTCAGTGCCAGCACCACGATCAGCGCGGCTTCTGCGCGGGCGACCGGCAGTCCTTCGGCCGCCGCCAGATCCTCGTGCACCGCGACGGCGACCAGCGTGCGCCACAGGCTGGCGATCACCGTCAGCACCAGCCCGCCTCCGATCGCCAGCCAGACGAGATCCATCCCGCTCACTGCGAGAACGTCGCCGAAAAGATAGCCCATTAGGTCGAGCCGCTGACCCTGCAAAAGCGAGGCAGCGACCACACCACCGGCGAGCGCTGCATGCGAGAGAATGCCGAGAAGGCTGTCCGACGGAACGAGGCGCTGACGTCCCAGCCCCACGAGGAGCCCGCCCAGCATCAGCGAGACCACGACGACGCCGAGCGTGAGGTCGATGCCGAGTGCCAAACCCGCCGCGACGCCGAGCAGCCCCCCATGTGCAATCGTGCCACCGAAATAGGACATCCTGCGCCAAACGACGAGGCAGCCTAGCGGGGCCGCGACCAGACCCAGGCCTACCGCGGCGACCAGCGCCCGGACGAGAAACGGCTCAAGCAACGGGCGCACCCCCGTCTCGTACCCCGGCGGCGGGCAAGGGTTCGCCGCCCAGGCCGTGCTCGTGATTGTGGTGGTGCTGGTATATTCCGAAAGCGCGCGCGGCATTGCCGAAAAGCCGGACATACTCAGGATGCTGCGCCACCGTCTCCGGCACGCCCTGACAGCAGACATGCCGATTGAGGCAAAGCACCCGGTCGCTCTGCGCCATGACGACGTGAAGGTCGTGGCTGACGAGCAGCACCCCGAGGCCGCGCTCGTCGCGCAGGCGGCCAATCAACCCGTAAAGATCCGCTTCTCCGAGATGATCGACCCCGCGTGCCGGCTCATCGAGCACCAGCAGTTGCGGCTCCCTCACCAAGGCGCGGGCCAGCACGACCCGTTGCAGCTCGCCGCCCGAAAGTTGCGAGAGCTGGCGCTCTCCCACATGCCCCGCGCCGACCTCGTCGAGGACGCGGCGCGCGCGATCAGGCGCGACCGAGGCTGCGAGGGTGAGGAATCTGGCGACGGTCATGGGGATCGCCGCATCCCGATCGAACCGTTGCGGCACGTAACCGATGACCAGACCCGGCGCGCGCTCGATCGAACCGGCGTCGGGCGGTTCCAGACCCAACAGCACGCGCACGAGCGACGTCTTGCCCGCCCCGTTGGGGCCGATCAGGGTGACGATCTCGCCAGGCGCCATGACGATATCGATGCGATCGAGAATGTTTCGCCCGCCACGCGTCAAGGTGATGCCCCGTCCGCGAATGAGTGTCGTGCGATCCAGATGGGCATCGCCGTCGTGCGACGCAGCGTGGACGTGCGGCCCCCTATCGGCCGGGCGGCAATCGTCGCCGGGCCCATGATCATGCCCATGAGACGCAGCATCGCCGCTCGTTCGCAGGCGCGCCTGGGCAGATCCTCCGTCAGTTTCGGCGTTCATGACCTGGCACCGTCGGGCCGGGCGCCGTCGCACGCCTTGCACAGGCCCGACACTTCGACGAGAGCCTGCTGCGTGCGGAACCCCACTGCATCCGCCGCCGCCGTTATGCCCTCGAACACCCGGGCGCCGGAGACCTCCGCCACCGAACCGCACGTGTCACAGGCGAGCACGATCTGGCGGCGGTTCGCAGCGTGGGCCGCATGGCAGGCGAAGAAGGCATTTCTGCTTTCAAGCCGGTGGACGACGCCAGCGGCCACCAAGGTGTCGAGCGCCCGATAGACCGAAATGGGTGCGAGGCGCCGCCCGCCACGGGCCGAAAGCCGCTCCAGGACATCATACGCGCCGATCGCCTTGTGCGATCCCGCCACTTCCTCCAGCACTCGCCGGCGCAGCTCCGTCAGCCGTAGGCCGGTCGTGTCGAAGGCGGCCTGTGCCCTTTCGATCACCTCCGCGAGACACGGCCCATGATCGTGCCCCGGTGTCGGAAATGTCGGAGCGGGCGAGGCTGGCTTCATTCCAAGCGTCTCCTGACGAGGACCGGACGCGCCGCCGGACAACGCGGCTCTATGTTAGCTTATAACATAACCGCTTGCTTGACGCAGCGCTGAGTTATACCTTTTGCGTCTTTTCGCCAATTTGTCATGTTGTTGATCATTGTGACGTCGGCCCCGCCCCAGCCCGCGTGGAGGCGGGCTGCATTCTTTTTCAGTCGAGTGCTGCTTCGATGAAAGTTGGGAAAGCCCATATTATCGCCGCCCGGCGAACCGCCGTGGGGCGGCTTGGCGGATTGCACCGCAACCGCAAGCTCGAGGACCTGGCCGGACCCGTGATCGTCCAGGCCCTGGATGATGCGGCGATAGCGTCCAATCGTGTCGATATGCTGGTGCTGGGCAACACCTCGGCCGGCAACAATCCGGCGCGCCTTGTGTCTCTGCTGGCGGGCCTGCCGGACCATTGCGTGGCGCTCAGCATCGACCGTCACGATGCGTCCGGGCTCGAAGCCATCACCACCGCGGTGCGCCGGATCGAGGCGGGCGAGGCCGAAATCATCGTGGCGGGCGGCGCCGAGTCCTTGTCCACGGCACCCTGGCGGCTGGCGAAACCGCGGACGCTGTTTCACATGCCGCGCTTCATCGGCCTGGCGCAATCGGACAACGGCGAGAACGGCGAAAGGCCGGCGATCGAGGCAGCCGAGACGCTGGCTGCACGGATGGGCATATCGCGGCGGCATCAGGACGAGTACGCCATCACCAATCATATCCGGGCGACGCTGGCGCGCGATGCGCGGCGCTTCGTGCGAGAGATCGTACCGCTGAAGGGCCGGACCGAAGAAGCCCGCGACGAGCTTGTCGACGAACCCGACATCGAGGACATGGAGGGTTACCCCGCACTCCTCGGTGAAGGCACCGTGACTGCCGGAAACACCAGCTTGCCGGCCGATGCCTCAGCGTTCGTCGTCGTCGTCTCGGAACAGGTCTACGAGAAGGCCGGACGCCCCCCGGCGCTCGTACTCGATGCCACGGCATCGATCGGCGTGGCACCGGCAGCAGACCTCGAGGCGCCGATCGATGCAGCGCGTCGCCTCGACGAAAAAGCAGCCCCTCCGCCGCTCGACGAACAACAGGCCGTCGAGCTGGCAGAGACGTCGGCCGCGCAGGCCATTGCCTTTGGAACGGCCCTGGGCCTGACCGAAGACATCCTAAATGCCGACGGGGGCCAGATCGCCCGGGGACAACCCGGTGGAGCATCGAGTGCGGTGCTTGCGGTCCGTTTGTTCACACGTCTCGTACGCTATGAAACGGCGTCACCGCACAGCCACGGCACGGCGGTCTGCGGTGCATCGGGTGGGCAAGCTCTCGCGGTCCGGTTCCGTCGTGCTTGATGAGTTGCAGGCCCGCCTTCGACACGACCGGCCTACGGCCTAAGTCCTGGGACCACATCGGGTGGCGCCCCGGGCGACGCGTGCGCGCCGTCACTCTTCGCGGAAAACCCTTTCGCGCCGTTCGTGGCGCTCCTGCGCCTCGATCGATAGCGTCGCGATCGGCCGGGCGTCCAGCCGCTTCAGACTGATCGGTTCGCCGGTTTCCTCGCAATAGCCATAGCTGCCGTCCTCGATGCGGGCGAGTGCCGCGTCGATCTTGGACACGAGTTTGCGTTGACGATCGCGCGCGCGGAGTTCCAGCGCGCGATCCGTCTCGAAGGTTGCCCGGTCGGCGACGTCTGCGTGCTGGGCGCTGTCCTCGTGGAGCCCTTGTAGGGTTTCGCGATTCTGGCGGACGATCTCTTCCTTCCATGAAATCAGCTTGTTGCGGAAATAGACCCGCTGTCGCTCATTCATGAACGGCTCGCTGTCGCTTGGCCTGTAACCGTTCGGCAATGCCGCGACGCTGGCGCCCGCCTCGCCAGATCTGGTGGCACCATTCATCTTGTCGATAGCCTTCACCTTGTCGCCCCCCGACCGGCTGCTGACCGCGATCGTCGAGATCGCCGAGCCGACAGGCCCATCCCGTAACTGTTTCGAGCCGTTGCCGGCATCGGCCTTGCTGCTCCGCACCATGTCGGCCTCCCCTTTTGCCGACTTGGACTTTCGCGCCCGCGACGCGAGCGAGCCCGCAGACGCTATTTCGGCAGCGCGCCTGGGCTTGTCACCACGTCTATAAGTCTCCGTGGCGATCGTTGCCAGTGTTCCGAATTCGGCGTTACGCACGCGCTCTTTGGGACGCGGCGCCGCTTTTTTTGACGTGTCGGGAGAGGCGGCCGCGACCGACCTTTCCTTATCCCCGGTTCGACTCTGCCGGCTGCCCGACGCAGTTCGGCCGGCCGACACTTCGAGCTTCGATTGCCCCCGACTACGAGACGATTTGGACAACTTTACGGAGGATGTAGCCCCATCCGTGTCTGCCGCCCTCTTGTCCGGGCGCGCACCGGTCCCCGGCGACTTTGCGGCTGACTGGACCGATCGCTTGGGTGGTCTCGCCGGCACCGACGCCGGCCGCTTGCTGGATTCCTTGCGGGACGACATGTCACCCCATGAGTCGGTCGATCAAGTGGCCAGAGCGACCCTGCACATCAATGAGAGTCGACACGGTTGCAGCTATTTAAGTACCTGTTTTTACGAGTCAAGAAAAACCACTGCGCCTTGATGAATTGGGCGCCCGAAGCGCCTGTGCAATGGCGAACACCGCATCTCCGTACCGAACGATGCACGCATGGATCGGAACATTGGTGTGGATAGGCTGATATACCCGTTATGATTGTATTCAATTTTAGGTAGTACGTTTCTCGTGCCTCGCGGGAAAGCGAGGTCCTTGGTCGGTCCGGCCGGAACAGCTCATCTTCGCCCAACCGCTGCGCTGTTACGGTCCAAGACTGGGGATGCGAAGCAAGACGGATGTCGTTTCTCTCGTGACAAATCCACCACCTCCGAAGCGAGAGGATGCGTTGCGATCTCCGTGCGGCTTGCCGAGCGCGCTTTCCCGCGGGGGCCGGCACCTGCCCCACCCGCTCCGGGGCGGGAGCCGAGCATTGCGTTACCCGTCCTCGGCCACCCCTGTCTCCCACACGGGGGTGGCTTTTTTCGTTCGTCGAGGATCGCATGCGCGCCGATGATGCCGATGCAGCTTGATGCTCCAGCCGGCAGACCATAATCTCGGCGAGTTTTTTGCGCGCCCGCCGAGAGAGGTTCCGCACTCCCATGAAATTCACAGGCTCGAAGTCCTACGTCGCCACGGACGATCTCAAGGTCGCTGTCAATGCGGCGATCACGCTGGAGCGTCCTCTTCTTATCAAGGGCGAACCGGGCACGGGCAAGACGGTGCTGGCGATCGAGGTCGCCAAGGCGCTCGGCGCGCCCCTTATCGAGTGGCACATCAAGTCGACCACGAAGGCTCAGCAGGGCCTCTACGAATACGACGCGGTTTCGCGTCTGCGCGACAGCCAACTCGGCGACGAGCGCGTCAAGGACATCGCCAATTACATCAAACGCGGAAAGCTGTGGGAGGCCTTCACCGCCGATCAGCGCCCGGTTCTTCTCATCGACGAGATCGACAAGGCGGATATCGAGTTCCCGAACGACCTCCTGCAAGAACTCGATCGCATGGAGTTCTTCGTCTACGAGCTCAACGAGACGGTAAAGGCGCATCGCCGGCCGATCGTGATGATCACGTCCAACAACGAGAAGGAGCTGCCGGATGCGTTCCTGCGCCGCTGCTTCTTCCACTACATCAAGTTTCCCGATCCGGAGACGATGAAGGCCATCATCGAGGTGCACTTCCCGGGGCTGAAGGGCATGTTGGTTTCGGAAGCGCTGAAGATCTTCTTCGACATGCGCGAGGTGCCGGGCATCAAGAAAAAGCCTTCGACCTCCGAGCTGCTCGACTGGCTGAAGCTGCTCATGAGCGAGGACATCGGTCCCGAGCTGCTGAAGGAGCGGGACCCGAAGAAGCTCATTCCGCCGCTGCACGGCGCATTGCTCAAGAACGAACAGGATGTGCATCTCTTCGAGCGCCTGGCGTTCATGGCCAAGCGCCAACCGGCCGGCGGCTAGCCCTGCTTGGCCGAACGTGACGGCGATCTTCACGGTCGCCACATCGGCCCCCGTCCAGAGGGAGCAGCGCGGCTTCATCGGGGTTGTGCGATGTCCGCGCGGCGGACCTCAGCGGTGCGAACGTCCATCCTGGTGCGGCCACCGTCATGGCGGCCGAGAGACACGCGTCGTCGCGTCACTCGTCTTGGTTCGGCCAATCTCGTAAACCGCCTGCGTGGGATGGCGGGCGATCACCCGCCTGCGGGCGTCGGAACGGCCCCAAAGAATGCGCCCGCGCGAGATCGGGGGATGGCGAGTGGCGATAGGATCTTTACGCGGGTGGCCCGTCGCATCGAGGTCATCGAACAGGCGGCGGCTGCCCTCCTGGGACCAGGCGATCTCGCTCATCTGCGCGACGGCGCTGATTGCAGCAACCGGCCCGATGCTCATGAGCCAGCCAGAGGAGGCTGGTAGCACGTCAAACGCCGCCGGCAGGCTGGCGGCTGGCGACGCGGGCACCGCCGAGACGCTCGTCGCCGCCTACGGCGGCGTCACTCACACGCATGCCGGCGACGTCCACATCTCGAAACCGGGCGTCACGGACCTCACCGTCCATGGCGTCGAATGGATTGGCCGGCCGTTCAAGAGCCCCATCTACTATGGTGTTCGAGCCATGCATTGGCCCGCCACCGGACACTTCGGCGGTATGCTGGACTTCACCCATGCCAAGGCGATCTCCGTGCGGGAGCAGACGCTTCGCTTCTCGGGAACCCGCAACGGCAGACCTGCCGACGCGACGGCGCTGAACGATGCCGCGTTCCGCCATCTCGAATTCAGCCACGGCCACAACATGCTGACCTTCAACGGGCTGCTGAGCTTGGGGCGTCTCACACCTGCGATGCGACCCTACGTCGGCGGTGGCGTCGGCGTATCCCTCCCCCACACCGAGGTGCAATTCCGCGACGATGCGCGGCGTACGTACGAGTATCAGATCGCAGGCCCGGTCGGGCAGGTCGTCGCGGGGCTGGAAGTGAGACTGCCGAGCGTCTCGGTGCTGTTTGAGTACAAGTTCTCGTTCGCCCCTTACTGGGCGCCGCTGTCGGGACGTGACGGCTCGCGGAACGGTGCCTTCGTCGACTACTGGAACCAGATCGGCAGTTGGCTGCGTGGCGAGACACCCGAATACGGAACTCTGACGACCAAACTTGCGACACATCACGCAATCGTCGCCATCGGCTACCGCCACGCCGCCTCGCCCCATCAAGCCCGCTAGCCCGCCCTCTCCGCGGCAGACATCCGGAATGGGCAAACGCCGTTGGCCGCCCCCCCGGGCGTGAACGTTTCCCGAAGCAACAAGGCTTGGTCAAAACCGCTTCAGCAGGCGATCGATATAGTCGAGCTCGAGCTGCGGGCGTGTCGGCTCACCGAGCCTGCGGCGCAGCTCTTCGAGAATCTCGCGCGCGCGCTGCACATCGATCTCGTCGGGCACCTTGACCGAGGTTCCGAGGTCGGGGCCCTCGGTCCTCTGCGGCCGACCGAGCGGATCGAGCGGCGCATCACCACCCGGACCCTGGCCGAACTGTCGAAGCTGGCGCATCATCTGCTCGGCCATCTGCTGCGCGCCTTGACGGAGCTGCTCGAGCGCCTGCTGCTCCGCCCGCGTGGCGCCGTCGAGATCGCCTTGCCGAAGAGCTCGCTCGGCCTCCTGCATCGAGCGCTCGGCGCCTTCGAGTTGTTGCTGAGACGGCATGCCGTTGCGCTGTAGCTGTTGTTGAAGCTGGCCCAGGCGATCGCGCAATTGTGCCTGACGATCACCCAATCCCATGCCGGGGTTCTGGCCGGGATTCTGGCCGGGCTGCCCGCCCTGCCCCCGCTGACCAGGCTGGCGCCCGTTTTGACCGTTGCGACCTTGCCGCTGCCCCCCCTTGCCCTGGCCACCTTGACCCTGGCCGAACTGCTGGCCTTGCCCTTGTCCCTGTTGTCCCTCCTGACCTTGACCTTGCTCCCCCTGGCCTTGTTGCTCGCCGCGCTGGTTCTGGCTGAACGTGTCGTCCAGGAGTCGCTGCTGCTGACCGATGATGTCCCCGAACTGGTTCATCATCTGCATCATCTGCTGACCTTGCTGGCTTTGACCCTGTCCCTGCGCCAGCCGTCCGTTTTGAAGCTGCTCCAGCATGTCGCGAAGCTGGCTCAGCATCTGTTGCGCCTGATCACGCGAGCCCTGACGCGCCATGTTCTCGATGTCGCGCATCATCCGCTCGAGATCCTGCTGGCGGATGATGTTGTTGGGCGACAGGTTCTTGGGAAATTCCATCGGCTGGTTCTGCGCCTGCCGCTGCAGCTGCTCCATGAAATTGTTCAGCGCCTCTCGAAGCTGGTTCATCAGGCGCTGGATTTCCTCGTCGGACGCACCATCCTGCAACGCCTTGGACAGTTCCTCCTGCGCCTCGCGAAGGGCGCGCTCGGCATCCGAAAGATCGCCGTCCTCGAGCCGCAGCGCCACGTGCCAAAGCTGATCGACAACGCTCTTCATGCCGGCGCGAGAATGATCGCGCTTCAGCCGCCAATAGGTCGACCGCAAGCCCAGATAAGCACGCCGATCCTTGATGAAGCCGTCCGGTTCGAGCGCGATGGCGTCGAGCGCGAACGCGACGCGTTCGCGGTTGCGCGGATCTTCGACCAGATAGCGCCGCTGTTCGACGACCGCCTTGGCAATTGGGTTGAGAAAGCGCCGCTGGGGAAGGATCAACTCGACCGGAGCGCTCTTGCCGACCTGGCCCGCATGATCTTTCGCCGACAGCACCAGCTGTACCCGCGAGCCGGCCCACGGATGTGCCGTCAGCTCGTGATAGCTGAACGCCTCGCCTTCCTTGGCATTGGCGCGGGGCAGGCGCAGCGTCAGCGTCGGAGGGCGCTCCAGCGGCGGCCTCGGTCCCGTGTTCGCCTGCGGCCGCGCCCAGTTCGTCGCCGGATCTCCCGGTTGGGGCTTCGCCCGCGTGATCCGCCCTTCAGCCGACACCACACCGTAGTCATCGGACACCTTGTAGGTCAGCTTGAGCGACCCCCGGGGAAGACGCTGCGGCTCCTTGGAGAGCGCAATCGTCGGCGGCGTGTCCGGCACGACCTTGAATTTCCACGGCGCAGCCGTATGGCCCAGTATCCTCACGCTCGACGACGCCGTGAGATTGAGCTTTGCCTCGGCCACATCGCTGCGCAGCGCCGGGGGCAGATTGGGATTTTGCGTGGCCGTCACGTCGGTGGCGGGAGTCTCCGGCCTCACCTCCATATGCTCGGGCGTGCCGCCCTCCGGCGTAATCTCGATCGTAAATCCGTTCGTGCCTGTCCCGCTCCCACGCACCACGAGTTGGCTATTCGCCGGAATGTCAATCTCACCCTTGTCCCCCGCCACGGGGAGTGGCTGAACGCCCGGCCGCGCTCCGTCGGCGAGAATGATCGGCGCAATCCCGGTATATGACGGTGGCGTCACCCAGGCGTCGAGACGGGCATCCACGGCAAGTGGCGGCGGGCCGAAGCGAAAGGCAGCGCGCAGGCGATCGGACGCGCTATCCCCGACGAACCAAACCATCAAGCCAACGCCGAGCACGAGCAGCGTCCGCAGCGCAAACGGGTCCAGGCGATCGGTGCGCGCTTCGGGACGACCGACGCGCAGGCGCGCAAGCTGCCGAGCAAGACGCGCGCGATGCTCGGCCCAGAGCGTCTGCGTCGCCGAACCGTCCGACACGGCGCTGAGGTGGTCCTCGTAGCTCGATGCAGGCCTGTGCGGAACCTTCGACGACCGCTCGATGCGCCGGATCGCCTCTTCACGCGAGGCGGCCGGCGTGCGCGCGATCCAGACCAGTGTTGCGAGCGCGGCCAGCACGAAGCCCGCCAAAACTGCGATATGGCCGAGCGTCGGCAATGCCGTCCACAGACCCGCGAGCGAAACAGCGACGAAAATGCCGATCAGCGCCGTCAAGGCCCATAGCCGCGGCCACACGCGCTCCATCAGCAGCGCCCCGCGACTGAGCCCAACCTTCCTCTCGAAGTCGGCATTCGGCGCGGACAGGGCCACTCGCGTATCATTCGCCATCGACGATTCCTCGCATTCGCCCCGAAGCTTAGACGTGGCTGTCCCGATTACCCCCGCGACGGCCAACGCCGTTTAATTTCGCATATCGGCGCCCGTATGACGAGCCTAAACGAACTCGGCCCTGCCGCTCCTTCGGGCAGTCGCCGCGCGCCGCTTTTGCCGCTTCAGTTGGGCCGAAACGAGGCCGCGCGCGGCTCCGCACCTAGGCTAGATGTTGATCGAGCGTGATTTCGTCAAGCCGCCGCAGGCCCGCCTCCGGCTACCACTTGACCCCCAGCACCTGCTCGGGAGGGTGCCCTTGCACCGAGCCGGGATCGAAGGTGTCGGCCCGGGCCATCGCCCAGGCGTCACGGAACTGCGGATGATCGGTCCCCGTCAGCAGTTCTCCCGGACGCAGGAAACGATACATTTCGGCCAGGCTGATGACCCGATCGAGCGCGGCTCGGCGCATGAAGTGACGAGGTGACAGCTCTCTGGGATGCTCGAGGCCGGCGGCCGCGATCAACTCGGCCAGCGCCTTGAGCGTCTCGCGATGAAAATTGGCAACCCGCTCGGCCTTGTCCGGCACGACAATGGCGCGCGCGCGCAATGGGTCCGAGCTTGTGACCCCCGTCGGGCAGCGGCCCGTGTGGCACGTCTGCGCCTGAATGCACCCGACGGCGAACATGAACCCACGGGCTGCGTTGCACCAGTCCGCGCCGAGCGCCATGGCGCGCGCCATATCGAACGCGGTGACGATCTTGCCGGACGCGCCAAGCCGAATACGGTCGCGCAGTCCCGCCCCAACCAGAGCAGAGTGTACGAACGCCAGGCCGTCGCGCAGTGGCATGCCGAGATGATCCATGAACTCGAGAGGCGCCGCACCTGTGCCCCCTTCCTTCCCATCCACCACGATGAAATCGGGCACCAGGTCAGTCTCGAGCATGGCTTTGACGATCGCCAGAAATTCCCAGGGGTGGCCGATGCACAGCTTGAATCCAGCCGGCTTGCCCCCCGACAGGCGCCGCATCTCGGCAATGAAGTGCACCATCTCGATCGGCGTCGAGAAGGCCGAATGGACGGCGGGCGAGACGCACTCCACGCCTTCGGGAATGCCGCGGATACGAGAGATCTCGGATGTGACCTTGGCGGCGGGCAAAACCCCTCCGTGACCGGGCTTTGCGCCCTGGCTGAGCTTCAGCTCCACCATCTTGATCTGCGGGTTGCTCGCGACCGTGGCAAAGCGCTCCGGCGAGAAAGAGCCGTCGCTGTTGCGCGCGCCGAAATAACCTGACCCCAGCTCCCAGATGATGTCGCCGCCATGCGCCGCATGGTATGGCGTGAAACCGCCCTCGCCCGTGTCGTGCGCAAAATTTCCGAGCGAAGCACCCTTGTTCAGTGCGAGCACTGCGTTGCCGGAGAGCGAGCCGTAGCTCATGGCGGAAATATTGAGAACCGAACTCGAATAGGGCTCCTTGCAGTCCTCCCCACCGATCGTGATCCGGAACAGGTCGTGCGAAACGGGCCGAGCCGCAATCGAGTGATGCAGCCACTCGAAGCCAGTCTCGTAGACGTCGTACTGGGTGCCGAATGGCCTGACATCGAGTTGCTTTTTCGCGCGCTGATATGCGATGGCACGCTTGTCGCGGCTGAACGGCGTCCCGTCCTTGTCGGTCTCGAAGAAATATTGGCGCATCTCGGGGCGGATGCCTTCGAACAGGAACCTCAAGTGCCCCAGAAGTGGATAGTTGCGAAGGATGGCATGGCGCGTCTGGACGAGGTCGTGAAGACCGAGCACCGAGCAGAACGCCAAAATGGCCAAGGGAATGCCGACGAGCAGGTCATAGCCGGGAAACATCCAGGCGAGGGCTCCGAGCGCCAACGTGCCGCCTATGGCGATCATCAGCGGCAGGTAGCGCGGCGCAAGATATTCCGTCGGCGAAAGCATCGAGTCGTCCCCCCGGTCGGACCGGCTCCTTGATCAGCGCCCTGCGGCCGGCCTCGTCGCACAACTCGATGCCAAGCGGATCGCAAGCCTCGTGCGCTCACACCTTGCGAGTGACACGCGCCACCCCCCGCGACTCGACACACGTCGCCGATCCTAGACCCAATTCGGCAGGCGATCCTGCCCGATCAGGTCCTCCCACGTCTGGCGCGGGCGCACCACCGCATAGTCGCTCCCCTTCACCAACACCTCGGGCACCAGCAAACGCGAATTATAGGTGGATGACATGGCCGCACCATAGGCGCCCGCGGTCATGAACGTGACCAGATCGCCTGGCGCAAGCACCGGCAGGCTACGGCCTGCGGCAAAGCTGTCACTCGTTTCGCAGATGGGACCGACAACGTCATAGGGCCGCCGCTCGGCACCCTTTTCCGGTTCTCGGACGGTCCAGATGTCGTGAAATGCCTCATACATGGCCGGTCGGATGAGATCGTTCATCGCCGCGTCTACCACCGCGAACGTCTTTTGCGGACGGCGGTTCAGATGGACCACGCGGGCAAGTAGTACACCGGCGTTGCCGACGATGATGCGGCCCGGCTCGAAGCCAAGCTCGACGCCGAGATCATGAAAAATATTCCGGGCCAGCGCCGCATAGGACTGGATCAGGCCCGGGCCATGCGTCACCGCCTCGCTCATCTCGTAGGGAATGCCGAGGCCGCCCCCGAGATCGAGGCGCGAGACCCGAAATCCTCGCTCGCGCAAGTGCAGCGCCATCGCGCGCATGCGCCCGAACGCCGCCCGAAGGTCGTGCAATGCGCGGATCTGGCTACCGATGTGCACCGCCAGGCCCTCGATCCGAACCCCGGCCAGGTCGCGCGCCACGCCGTAGAGGCGCTCTGCCTCCTCGATGCTCACGCCGAACTTGTTGTCGGATGAGCCAGTCGTGATCTTGGCGTGCCCGCCGGCGCCGATGTCTGGATTGATGCGAAAGACCGCGGCCTGCTCGCGGCCCTTGGCGGCTGCGATGCGCGAGAGCGCCAGCAATTCACCCTCGGTTTCAACGTTCACTTGATAGATGCCGGCGTCGACGGCGAACGCGAGCTCGGCATCGGTCTTGCCGACGCCCGAAAAGACGATCCGGTTTGCGGGAATGCCTGCTGCCAGCGCCTTGCGGATTTCCCCTTCGGAAACGGTATCGGCCCCGGCACCCAGCCCGCCCAGCAGCTTCAGCACAGCGAGATTGGAGTTGGCCTTCATCGCATAGAAGACGTGTGCGTCAACACCGGAGAACGCCTCCGAGAAAGCTCTATAGTGGCGCTCGATGGTGGCCGCGGCATAAACGTAGGTGGGTGTTCCCACCTCGGCCGCGATCTTGGCGAGGCTCACGTCGTCGGCGTGGAGCGTGCCGCCCCGATAGGTGAAGTGATGCATGGACCGTCCGGCTTCAGTTGCGCCGAGACCATCACCCGGCGCATTTTAGAGCCCACACTAGGCCCGTTCGCCATCTATCGCTACAGCAGAGCGCTCCGCAGGTGCGCCATGGTTGCGCCTCGCCTGCACGTCACCATGAGTAGAAATTTTTGACCATCAGTGTCGGCTGGCGCTTTGACCGAGCGTCCTCGACAAGCGACATGCGGAGACAACCATGCAGTATGCTATTTTATGCTACCATGACGAGAAAGTCGTCTGCTCCTGGTCGAAGGAGGAGGACGAGGCCGTCATGGCCAAGCTCGCGGTCGTCAACGCGCGTCTCGCCCGGGACGGGAAACTCGGCCCGGTGGCCCGCCTCCTGCCGACGACCGCCGCCACCACGCTCCGCAAGGATCGCGAGCCGCCGCTCGTACTCGATGGGCCGTTCGCCGAAACGAAGGAGCAACTTCTCGGCTTCTACATCGTGGAGGCCACGTCGCTCGACGAAGTGCTCGAGATTTCCCGTGAACTCGCCGCGGCCAATCCTGGCGGGGCCTATGAGATCCGCCCGGTCGGCTATTTCAACGACGGGAGCGCGACAGGGTGACCAGCGGCGATTGGATCGCGACTGTCGTGACGTCGGCGAGGCCGAAGGCGATGGCGGCTCTCGTTCGCTACTTCCGAGACCTCGATGTCGCAGAAGAAGCCTTCCAGGAATCCTGCCTCAGGGCGCTGGGATCATGGCCCAGGAACGGTCCGCCGCGAGATCCAGCCGCCTGGCTGATCATGGTCGCCCGCAACTCCGGCATCGATCACGCCCGGCGGGCCCGGCGCCACGTGCCCCTGCCGGAGGACGACGTTGCCGTCTCCGACGTGTCGGACCAGGAGGCGCCGGCCGTCGAACGGATCGATGCCGCCGACTACCGTGACGACATCCTGCGGCTGATGTTCATCTGTTGCCACCCCGATCTGCCGACCACCCAGCAGATCGCGCTCGCGCTCAGGATCGTCTCGGGGCTCTCGGTCGCACGGATCGCACGCGCGTTCCTGGTCGGAGAGGCCGCCATGGAGCAGCGCATCACGCGGGCCAAAGCGCGCGTTGCCAAAGCGGCGAAGACGTTCGAAACGCCGGGAGCCGTCGAACGAAGCGAGCGCCTGGCCGCCGTCGCCGCCATGATCTATCTCGTATTCAACGAAGGCTATTCTGCGCCACACGCCGACGCCGTCGACAAGGGCCCACTTGCAGACGAAGCCATCCGGCTCGCCCGCATACTCCTGCAGCTCTTTCCCGCGGAGCCCGAGATCATGGGCCTCACGGCGCTGCTGCTCCTTCAGCACGCGCGAGCCCCGGCCCGGTTCGACGCCGCGGGCGACGCGATCCTGCTCGCCGAGCAGGATCGTGGCCTTTGGCGCCGGCCGCTCATCGCAGAGGGACTGGCCCTCGTCGACAAGGCGATGCGTCACCGCCGCCCGGGACCCTACCAGATCCAGGCCGCGATCGCAGCGCTGCATGCACGCGCCGCGACCGCCGAGAACACTGATTGGCAGCAGATCGCGCTTCTCTACGGCGCCCTCGAGCGGATGTCACCGTCGCCGGTCGTCACGCTGAACCGCGCGGTGGCCGTGTCCAAGGTCCAAGGCCCGGCGGCAGCGCTCGAGATGATCGAGCCGCTCGGGCCGGCGCTCGCCACCTATTTCTACTTTCACGGAGCGCGAGGCAGTTTTCTTGCCGAACTCGGACGTACGTCGCAGGCCCGCCAGGCTTTCGGCCAGGCCATCGCCCTCGCCGGCTCGCCCGCCGAAGCTGCGCACATCCGCCGGGAACTGGACCGACTTGCCACCAAGGCCCGGCCGGAGGGCGGACGCACGACAGACAAAAAGATCGGCTGACGATGTCGGGGCGCTCACCCACCATTCGTCTTCAAAGCAGGCACGAACGGAAGAACGCACGAAGGCTTGGAGAAAAGGGCCATGGCAAACTACGAAGGCAAATACGTCGACAGTTTTGTTCTCGCCGTTCCAACCGACAAGCTCGACGCCTATCGCGAGCTCGAGCGGATTGCGGGACGCGTCTGGCGCGACCACGGCGCACTCGAGTATGTCGTGTGCATCGCCGACGACGTGCCGACCGGCAAGATCACCTCGTTTCCGCAAAGCGTGCAGCTCAAGGATGGCGAGATGGTTGTGTTCGCCTGGGCCGTCTATCGCTCCCGCGCGCATCGCGACGAGGTCATGGGCAAGGTCATGCAGGATGAGCGCATGAAGGACTGTAGCCCCGCGACCATGCCGTTCGACGGAAAGCGCATGTTCTGGGGTGGCTTCAAAGTGATGCACGAGGCCTGAGCGCGCGTGCGCCAAGCCTAGGACCCGAACGTCGCTACATAGCCGGCGTGACCGACCGACACCGCACTGCAACATCGGGATACGACACCGCACGATTAACTAATCAAAAGGGGACACAACGATGCTCACGATAGTGACGTACGGTGGCGTTGCCATCGCCCTTGCACTCGCAATCTTTCTGTTCTTCGCCGCACGGCGGCCCGACACGTTCAGCTACGAGCGTTCGCTCGTAATCGAAGCCCCGCCCGCCCAGATTTTCCCGCTGATTGCCGATCCCGTGGCCTTCAACACCTGGAATCCATTCAACGAGGACGCGAGCATCAAGGGCACATACAGCGGTCCACCTAGGGGCCCCGGTGCGCGCTACACATTCGAGAGCCGCAGGGCGGGCACCGGCTACACCGAGATCCTCGAGGAGCACGCCCCGCACCATCTCGTCGTGCGTCTCTTCATGAGCAAGCCGTTCGCATGCGACAACCGGGTCGATTTCCGGCTCGATCCCGTCGCCAACGGTACGCGCGTCACCTGGGCGATGTCCGGTCCGATGACGTTCATGGGCAAGGTCATGGGCCAGGTGATTGATTGCGAGCGCATGTGCGGCAACCAGTTCGTGCGCGGTCTGGGCAAGCTCAAGTCACTGGTCGAGCGTCAGCCCGTCGCCGCCTGAGGCATCGCGGAACCGGGAGGGATCGAGCCCATGCCGCGCGTGATCTTCACTCCGAACATCCAGCGCCACGTGGCGTGTCCGGAAACCACCGTTCCGGGCCGAACGGTACGCGAGGTTCTCGACAACGTCTTTGCGGAGAACGCGCGTGCACGCAGCTACGTCCTCGACGACCAGGCGGCATTGCGCCGGCATATGTCGGTCTTCCTCGACGGCGAACTCATTCGCGATCGCGCCGGCCTCAGCGACGAGGTCGGCGAAGCGAGCACGGTCTATGTTTTCCAGGCACTTTCGGGCGGCTGACTCGGCAGGAATGGCACCATGAACGACGCACTCCTCGTTTCCACACGCAAAGGACTTTTCACCGTCGAGCGCCGCGATACCGGCTGGGCCATCACGCGGTCCGACTTCCTCGGTGACAACGTCTCGCTGGCGCTTGCCGACCCGCGCGACGGTTTTCGGTACGCGGCCCTCGACCACGGACACTTCGGCGTCAAGATGCAGCGCATGAGCGCCGATGGGACGTGGGAGGAAATCGCGACGCCGGCCTATCCCGAAAAGCCGGACGGCTGCGAGGACCTCGACATGTGGGGTCGGCCGCTGCCCTGGTCGACGGTGCGAATCTGGGCGCTCGAGCCGGGCGGCGCCGACGAGCCGGGCGTCCTGTGGTGCGGCACCATCCCGGGCGGCCTCTTCCGATCGCGCGACCAAGGCGCGTCCTGGGAGATGATCCGGTCGCTCTGGGATCATCCGTTGCGCTCGAAATGGATGGGCGGCGGCGCCGATCTTCCCGGGCTGCATTCGATCATCGTCGATCCACGCGACAGCCGGCGCATCAAGATCGCGGTATCGACGGGCGGCATCTGGGCGTCGGACGACGCGGGCGAGACGTGGTCACAACGCGGCGAAGGCATGCGCGCCGACCACGTTCCACCGGAACTCACGCACGCCCCGCTTGCACAGGACGTGCATTGCCTGGTGCAGTGTCCGTCGGCGCCCAACCGCTTCTGGGTGCAGCACCACAATGGTATCTTCGTCTCGTCGGACGAAGCGCGAACGTTCACCGAAATCAAGGAAGCCGGTCCTTCGGTCTTCGGCTTCCCGGTCCGCGTTCATCCCCGCGATCCCGACACGGCGTGGTTCGTGCCTGAGATCAAAGATGAAAAGCGCATCCCGGTTGGCGGCAGGCTGTGCTTGACGCGAACTCGCGATGGCGGCCGCACTTTCGAAACTCTTGGGGAGGGCCTGCCGCGCGAGCATGCCTACGACGTCGTCTATCGCCACGCCCTTGCCCTCGACGAGACTGGAGATCGCCTCGCGTTCGGCTCGACCACGGGCGGTCTATGGGTTAGCGAGAACCAAGGCGACACCTGGTCGATGGTGTCGCATACGCTACCACCCGTCTACGCGGTTCGGTTTGCCTGAAGCCTGGCATGGCGGACCGCCGGGTTTGCACATCGACGGGATTGCAGATCTACGGGAAAGCCATGAGGAGGCGCCGGCAAGCCGACACCTCCTGTCCTGCGAACGACTCATCCTGGCGTGGCGCAAGCCGCGTCAGCAGGCTTTGCCGTACTTCTTGTAGACAGGCCGCTCGAAGTGGTGCGCGTGCTTCACGATCACCTTCTCCTCGACGTACTCGATGACCGGCTTGTGGTAGATCCGATTCTCATAGGCCGGCTTCGCGACGTACTTCTCGACTTTCGTCTCGTAGACCGCCGGGTGAAACACCTTGTAGTGCCGCTCCGGCTTCACCAGCACCTTGTAATGCTCGGTTTTGTAGACCGCGGGTACCACCGCAACCTCTTTCTTCGCCGGCTCGAGCAACGTCTTGTGCGCCTTCGTCTCGTAGCGAGCGTGGCCGTATCCGTCGTGCGCTTTCACCGAGACGTACTCCGTCTTGTAGACGGCTGAGGTGACGTTGACGATCTTGCGCTCGTGCTCGACCAGGATCTTGCGCTCACGCGTCTCGTAGACAGCGGGTTCGACTTTCGGCTCGTAGCTCGCGTCCTTGACCAGCACCTTCACTTCGCGCTCGGCGTAAACGGCGGGAATGAGTTGCTTCTCCCAGCGGCCCTCGACCTTGACGACCGGCTTTTTCACAATGCCATAGACTGCGGGCACCGAGACCTTCTCGTAGCACACGTGCGCTTTCGGCTGATGGCCGTAGCTCTGGTGGCCGTAACCTTGATGGCCGTAACCTTGGGCCGATGCCCCACCGATGAGCGCGGTGGTCGAGATGAGGGCGCCGCCAACAGCGGCAATCAAGCTGGTTCGGGTCATAATCGTCTCCGGTCAGTCGGTTGAGCAAATTGAGGGGGGCGGGCTGCCCTCTGATATATTCTTTATAATACACGTCGGTTCGTTTTGTAAAGATGATATTTAACAACGTTCATCACGAGATCGCGAGGACGGCACGTCCGCGCAAAAAGACGCGCAAACGCATGACGCGCGCGGGTTCGCCGCGCGCGCTTAAATTTCTTATCCAAAAGGGATTATTCTCGGTTCCCACCAAGCCGCCCGTCGAGAACCTGCCCACCCTGCAGCCGCGTGGTCGAGCCTACTTGCATGCCTTCTGGCGGGCCAGGCAGTAGACCGGCAAGCCGGTATCGCATTTCAGCTTGATCGGGCCCGCCGCCTTGGCGCCCATGCCCTTGATCGAGTTGCCGAGGGCCGCCTTGGCCATAAACACTGCCAGATCATGGGTGATCATGTTCGCCGACCCACCCGCCATAACGCATCGCGACGCAGCTTTGGCCGTCGGGCCGGCGTTCGCGAGCAAGACGGCTGCAACAATCACAAACGTGCGAGCCATGATCCACATGTACGTCTCCGATCGTCGATCTCACAGACTGCCTTGGTACATCATGTCCGGCCTGGTGGCTGTGACCGGAACGCGACACCAGGCAGCCGCAGTCGAATTTGTGCACGGGCTTCGAGCAGGCCCTGCCGAAAGTCCGCAATTGTCGTCTCGACCGGCAGCTTCTAAGCTCGCCCGGCTCAGAGACTTGGAGGCAGCATGGACGCCCGGGACGAACTCAAGGCCGCGCTCGACAAGGTGTTCGCGGCTGACAGCGCGCTTTATCAGAACCGCGGTTTCCAGCGCCGCATCGGCTTCGGCAAGCGTCCGGCCCTGATCAACATCGACCTGGCGAATGCTTGGACGCAACCCGGCAACGCCTTCACCTGCGAGGGCATGGAAACAATCATCCCCGCGACACAGGCGCTGCTCAAGGCTTTCCGGGCCCGAAAGCTGCCCGTCATCTACACCACGACCGCCTACGACGTGACCGAAGGGCCCAATAGCGATATGGGCCTCTGGCAATACAAGATCCCGGTGGAAGTCCTGAAAACGGGAAGTTGGGAGGCAGCGATCGACGACCGCATCGCCCCCGAGGCCGGCGAGCACGTCATCGTCAAGAAGCGCGCCAGCGCATTTCACGGCACCTACCTGAGCGGCATGCTGAGGGCGGCCGGCGTCGACACCGTGATCGTAACGGGCGTGACGGCATGTGCCTGCGTGCGCAACACCGTCGAAGACGCGATTGCCGACGGATTTCGTCCGATCATCGTCCGCGAAGCCGTCGGCGACCGCATCATCGGTGCCGTGGAATGGAACCTCTTCGACATCGACGCCAAATTCGGTGACGTAGAACCGCTCGACAAGGTGCTGGGCTACCTGCAGTCGAACGAGATCGGCTGAGGGATACCGTGACCGGAGAACTGCACCGCATTTTCGTCTATGGCACGCTCAAGCGCGGTTTTCCCAACCATCACTACATGAGGGGCGCCACTTATGTGGGCGACGCCCGCACGGTCGATGCCTATCCTCTGGTCGTGGGCGGCGTGTGGTTCACCCCGTACCTCATCCCCGAAAAGGGCGACGGACATCGCGTCAAGGGCGAGGTCTGGGACGTGCCGGACCACATGATGCCGGCTCTGGACAAGCTCGAAAGCGTCCATCTGCCGAACGGATACCGGCGACAGATAATCGCCGCCGTGCTCGACGGTGCGAGTGAGGCAGTCGATGCCTGGACCTACTTCCGGCAACGCCAGCATATACCGATCATCCACACCGACGCGATGGACGACTACCAGGACCGCCGATACAAAGCAGCCGAGGATCGGGACGTCTGATGAAAAGTCGCGATCCCCTGCTGCGCCTGCTCTGACTTAGGCGAGCCGCCGCGCCGCCTCGGCAACCGCCGCCGCGCGCTCGGCCTGGCGTCCCGCAGCGGCGGCTTTTGCCTGCGCAACGACAGCCTCTCCGGCACCTTCCGGCGAACCGGCATCGAACGGCGGCTGCGGATTGTATTCGATACCGAGTTGTATGCCCTTGGCGAGCTCCGGACCGAAAGCCTGCGCCGCTACCGTCAGCGCGAAGTCGAGGCCTGCCGTCACGCCGCCGCCGGTGATCACGTTGCCGTCCACGACGACCCGGTCGGCGACGGGCGTGGCGCCGAATGCGCTCAGCATATCGCGGCTCATCCAATGCGTGGCGGCTCGCTTGCCCTTCAACAAGCCCGCGGCTCCGAGAACGAGCGAACCCGTGCACACGCTCGTCACATAGCGGGCGCCCGCCGCCTGACGGCGCAGGAACGCCAGCGTCTCCTCGTCGTTGAGCAGGGCATTCATGCCGCCGCCACCCGGCACGCAGATCAGGTCGAGATCAGGGCACGTGGCAAACGTGGTCGAAGGCAGGATGCGCATGCCGCCATTGGCCGTGACGGGCTCGAGCGATTTCCAGATGAGATGCACTTCCGCACCCGGGAACTTGGTGAAAACCTCATGCGGCGCCGTCATGTCGAGCTGGGTGATCTCCGGAAAAATCAGGAGCCCGATACGAAACGGCTTCGGTGACGTGGCCATGGCACACCTTTCATGTCCGAGACATTCTGGGCGTGCAAGCTAGAGCCCAGCTTCCCCCGCGACAAGCGCCAGCTCGCCTCGACAGTCCCGAGCACGCCGACGCGGGACCAACCCGACTTGCCTGGGGATGGCAACTGGCACAAATGTAGCCCGACCTCTTCAACGACACGGACATGACTCATGGCCCATACCATCGACATCCTGCGCCGCGAGACGCGCGCCCTTGTCTTCGACCAGTACGGCACGATCGTCGACATGCAGGGCGGGCTGATCGCAGCAGTTACGCCGTTCCTGAACAAGAAGGGTTGGACCGGCAATCCCAACCAATTCGTGACGTGGTGGCGGCGCACTCACTATGAGGACAGCATGATCGATGCGCTGCTCGATCGGGGCCACACGCCCTACCGGCAGATCGGACACCGCGCCGTATCGCAGGTGCTCGACCGCGCCGGCATCGACCACACGCAGGACGAGGTACGGTGGCTCGTCTCCCAAATCGAGAGCCTGAAGCCGTTCCCGGATGTCATTGCCGCGCTCGAACGCCTGAGTCGGCGCTACAAACTCGTCATTCTGTCGAATGGCGACCGTGACATGCTGGAAGCCGCCAAACCGCATATCGGCTTTCCGATGGACATGACCGTTTCCGTCCAGGAAGCCGGATACTTCAAACCGCACTGGAAAACGTACGCCACGGCCGAGCGGCTGATCACCGATCGCTGGCCCGACATCGAACGCAGCGGCTGCCTATTTGTCGCCAATCATGCCTTCGACTCCATCGGTGCGAAGTCGCACGGCTTTCGTGCCGCGTTCGTCGACCGCAGAAAACGCCCTTACGGGCAGTCGCCCAATCAGCCGGACATAATCGTGGCGAACTTCAAGGAACTGGCTGAGACGCTGGTGCCCGATTGAGCCCGGCGAGACTCACCGGCGCGCACTGCGGCTCACACGGAGCCCCTACTCCCAGGACATGCGCCCATCCTGTAGGACGAGAACCTTGTCCTGCGGGATTTCCAGCGAGGTGACCATCGGACCGTCGAGCCCCAGCACCAACCCGCGAACGACCCGGCTCACGGCTCCGTGCGATGCAACCACGACATCGTGCTCGACCTCGCTGAGCCAGCCGGCCAACCGGTCCGACAGCATGCGGTAGCTCTCGCCGCCGCGCGGACACCAGTTCCACTTGTCCCGGTTGTGACCCGCAAAGCCAACCGGATCGACGGTTGGAAGCTCGTGCCAGAGCTGGCCTTCCCAATCGCCATAGTGTTGCTCTTTCAGCCGATCGTCGTGGCGGAAGGCATCCGGATCCAACCCCATCTCGGCCCGTGCGATGCGCATCGTCTCGCTGGCTCGGGACAGCGGACTTGCGACGTAATCGAGGCTCGTAGCTTTGGCTCCAATCAGGGCCTTCAAGCGCCGCCCATTGCGTGCCGCTTGGACGCGCCCTTTCGCGTTCAGGGGGACATCGGTCTGGCCCTGGTAACGCAGGGCCGCATTCCAGTCCGTCTCCCCATGACGCACATAGTAAAGCGTCACGCCCTTGCGCAGCATTCGAGTCTCCCTCGCCTCCGCCGAGGCGCATTCAGATCTTCAGGACCAGCTTGCCATTGTTGCCGCCCGAGTAGAGAAGGCCCAGCGTCTCGACGAAAGCACCGAGGCCGCCCTCGCGGACGTCTTCGCGCATCTTCAGCCGGCCTTCACCGTGCCATGCGCCGAGATCCGCGATCGCCTCGGGTATGCGGGGGGCCCAATCGGTCACGATCAGGCCCTGCACGCGCAAGCGCTGCGTCAGGATGGCCCGGAAGCTCCTGGGGCCCGGCACCGCCTCGGACGCCGTGTAGCCCGAGATCATGCCGCAAAGCGCCACGCGGCCGAACACGTTCATTTGCGGTAAAATGACATCCAGGATATCGCCGCCGACGTTCTCGAAGTTGACGTCGATGCCGTCAGGGCACGCCACCCGCAGGCGGTCGCCCAAGTCCCCTGCCTTATAGTCGATACAGTCGTCGAAGCCGAGGGCCTCCTTCACATAGGCGCACTTTTCGGGCCCACCCGCAATGCCGACCGCGCGACAGCCCTTGATCTTTGCGATCTGGCCGACGACGGACCCAACCGCCCCCGAAGCGGCCGACACGACGACTGTCTCGCCCGCCTTCGGCTGCCCGACCTCGAGCAGCCCGAAGTAGGCAGTCCAACCGGGCATGCCGAGCCCGCCCACCCAGCGCTCCAGTGGCGCCTTCGAGACGTCCACCTTGACCACCCGCCCGCGCCCCTTGACGACCGCATAGCGCTGGACGCCGAAGACGCTCTGCACCGCATCGCCAATTTTGAAATCCGGGTGCCGCGAGGCGTCCACGTGGCCGGCCGCATAAGCTCGCATCACTTCGCCGACGCCGACCGGCGGCATGTAGGATCGCGTGTCGTTGACCCAACCGCGCATCGCCGGATCGAGCGAGACATAGGCGATCTTCACGCGGATTTCGCCATCCTCGGGCTCCTGCAGGGGAACGTCGCGCAGCGCAAAGCAATCCGATGTCAACGGCCCTGGTGTCGGACGCTTGACCAGAACGACCTGCGTATTCATCGGCATGGGGGTAGCTCCAGCGGCGGAACGGCTGAAGACTAGGTGGCCCCAAGGCGTCACGCAATCGGGACGGCCAAATCACCCCCCCGGAGGCAAGCACCTGCATCGGGTCCGCGACCGGTCTCGCCGGCTCGCTCCGCATCTCGCCACGAACGAATGAACGAGGGGTCCAGTGCCCTCGCGACGGTCTCCAAGCAGGTTATCGACGATCACCGACAGACAGACGCCGTTCCAGCCACGCCGAGTAGCGCGAGATGGAAAAGCAGATGATCCAGAAGATCATCGCCGCGAAGGCATAGCCCGTCATCGCCGTGTTCGGCGCGAACCACTTGGCGTCCGTCAGGCCGGCCTGAACGACACCGAGCAGGTCGAAGATGCCGATGATGAGCACGAGGCTCGTGTCCTTGGCCAAGCCCACGAAGCTGTTGACGATGCCGGGAATGACCAGCTTCAGCGCCTGCGGCAGGATGATGAGCCCCATTTTCTGGCCGAACGAGAGCCCGAGGCTATCGGCTGCCTCGTACTGGCCGCGTGGAATTGCCTGCAAGCCGCCTCGTATGGTCTCGGCCATATAGGCGCCCGAAAACAGCATCACGCCGATCAAAGCACGCAGCAGCTTGTCGAAAGAGACGCCCTCCGGCAAGAAAAGGGGCAACATCACGGACGACATGAAGAGGATCGTGATCAGCGGCACGGATCGCACCACCTCGATGAAGAAAATCGAGGCCCACCGCGCAATCGGCATCTGCGAACGCCGACCCAGCGCCAGAATGATGCCGATCGGGAACGACCCTGCAATCCCGACCGTGGCGACGATCAGCGTCACCATCAGGCCGCCCCAGTACTCGGTCGGCACCGACGGCAGTCCGAAGACGCCGCCGGAGAGCAGTATCCAGGCGATGATCGGCAATCCGATAACGCCGAATAGCCCCAGCCACTTCTTGCCGGGGATGGCGGGTATCATGAGCCCTGCCAGCGTCACGGCTGTCAGGACGTAGGTCAGAAGCACTCGCCAGCGTTCCGCGTCAGGGTAACGTCCGAACATGAATTGCCCGAACTTCGCCGAAACGAACGGCCAGCAGGCCCCGGCGTTGGCAACACGGCACGCATTTCCATCCTCTCCCGTCCAAACCGCTGAAAAGACGGCCCAGTCGAGCGCTGCCGACGCCACGCGCCAGGCGATCCAGAGGCCGAGGATGGTCAGTACGGTATTCGACCAGGATGAGAACAGGTTCTTGGATAGCCAGCCCACGACCCCGACTTCACTGCGGGGCGGAGCCAATTCCGGAGAGCGAACGTGCGCTGAGGCGGTTTCGGCGACCATGGCACTACCTCTCCACCAGCTTCATGCGCGCATTGAACCAATTCATGAACGCCGAGGTGGACAGTGACAGCGTCAGGTAAACGAGCATGGTGATGGAGATCACCTCGATCGCCTGTCCGGTCTGATTGAGCACCGTGCCGGCGAAGACGCTGACCAGGTCGGGGTAGGCGATGGCGACGCCGAGCGACGAGTTCTTGGTCAGGTTCAGGTAGTTCGATGTGAGGGGTGGAATGATGATGCGCATGGCCTGCGGGATGACGACCAGCCTGAGCGTCTGGGTGTTGGTCAGCCCGAGCGCAAGCGCTGCTTCCTTCTGACCGCTGCTTACCCCCTGGATGCCCGAGCGGACGATCTCGGCGATGAAGGCCCCCGTGTAGAAGACGAGGCCCGCCAGCAGAGCGATGAGCTCCGGCAGCACCACGACACCCCCGCTGTAGTTGAAGCCCGAAAGCTCGGGATACTGGAACTTGACGGGGAACCCCAACACTGCCGCCACCAACAGGGGGACGCCCAGGATGAGGCCGAGATTGACCCAGAGCACGGGGAAGCGCTCGCCGGTCGCCTTCCAACGGCGCATCGCCCAGATCCGGACGCCGGTCGCCGCGATGATAGCCGCGATCAGCGCGATCAGCACGATGCCCGCATCGGGTTGCGCGATCGGCGCCGGCAACGACAGGCCGCGATTGTTCAGGACAGCGCCCGCCGGCAATTGCCAACTCTGCCGCGGCAGCGGAAGCTGCGGGATCAGTGCGAAGTACCATACGAAAAGCTGCAGCAGCAGCGGCACGTTCCGGGCAATCTCGACGTAGATGGTGGCCAATCGTGCAATCAGCCAATTGCTCGAGAGCCGCGCGATGCCCATCACGAAGCCGACGATCGTCGCGAAGGCAATGCCGATAATCGATACAAGAAGTGTATTCAGCAGGCCGACCCAAAACGCCTGCCCATAGGTGGAGGCAGCGCCGTACGGGATCAGCGTCTGCGAGATGTCGAAGCCCGCGGTGTTGTTCCAGAAGCCGAAGCCCGAGGCGATATTCTGGCGCTGCAGGTTGGAGATCGCATTCGAAGCGGCGATCCATAACAGTGATCCAAGCAGGATCACGATAATCGCTTGCCCGACGAACTGACGCCCTTCACGGCGATGGAGCCAAGCCAACGCCGAGCTTCGGTCGGCTTGCCGGTCATGGCCGCCTTCTGCAATCGCCATGTGCGTCGCTCCTGCGGCTCGGCTCATCGGATGGCCTGGAGGCACCGGCAGATCGCCTGCCGGTGCCTCGAACGATGTCAGCGGATCGGCGGCGCGTACTGGATGCCACCCTTCGACCAAAGATTGTTCACACCGCGCGCAATCTTGAGCGGGGTGTCGGGCCCAACGTTGCGATCATAGATCTCGGCGTAGTTGCCAACGCCCTTCACGATCTTGACGACCCAATCGTTATCGAGCCCGATGGCCTTGCCGAAGTCGCCTTCGACGCCGAGCAGGCGACGCACCTCCGGGTTCGTCGACTTCAGCATTTCATCGACGTTCTTCTGATTGACGCCCAGTTCCTCGGCGTCGAGCAGCGCGAAATAGACCCACTTGGCAAGTGAGAACCATTGGAAGTCACCCTGGCGCACCACCGGACCGAGCGGCTCCTTCGAGATGATCTCGGGGAGAACGACGTGGTCATTGGGATTCTTCAGGCGCAGACGCTGCGAGTAGAGCCCCGATTGGTCGGTCGTATAGACGTCGCAGCGACCCGAATCGTACGCGGTGTTCACCTCGTCGGCCTTCTCGAACACAACCGGTTTGTAGGTCATGTTGTTCTGACGGAAATAGTCGGCGAGGTTCAGCTCGGTGGTGGTGCCGGTCGCGACGCAGACCGAGGCGCCGTTCAATTCCTTGGCGGATTTGACGCCGAGTTTCTTCGGCACCATCAGCCCTTGACCGTCGTAGTAGGTGACTCCGACAAAGGCCAGACCCATCTGGGTATCGCGGCTCATCGTCCAGGTCGTGACGCGGGAGAGCACATCGATCTCGCCCGACTGCAGCGCGGTGAAGCGCTCCTTGGCGGTCAGCGGCTTGAACGAAACCTTCGTCGCATCACCAAATATGGCCGCAGCGACGGCGCGGCAATAGTCGACGTCGAGGCCCTTCCAGTTGCCCTTGTCGTCGGGGAAGGCGAAGCCGGGAGCACCCGGAGACACACCGCAAATCAGATTGCCGCGCCCCTTGACGGTGTCGAACGTCTTCTGCTGGGCCGTCACACCCGTCGTAAGGCCGAGCAGGCCGATGGCAGCAGCAAGCCCGGTACCGATAAGACGTCTCATGTCGTTAGCTCTCCCTGTTGTCGCGTTTCCGGCGGAGGCGCCTTGTTATCCGATGCCCGCCGGTAGTCTGACTTTACGGCTCGCGCCGTCGCCGAAGCCCACGTCGAACGCCAGCTAAATCGATAAGTTGCCGGCTCAGTGATTGAGGATCTGTGAGAGAAAGAGCTTCGTGCGCTCTTCCCGCGGGTTGGTGAAGAAGGTAGACGGCGGCCCCTGCTCGACGATCTCGCCGCGATCCATGAAGATCACCCGGTCTGCGACGGAGCGGGCGAAGCCCATCTCGTGCGTGACGCAGATCATGGTCATGCCCGAGCCGGCCAATTCGATCATGACGTCGAGCACCTCTTTGATCATCTCGGGATCGAGC
>JBFWXN010000011.1:0-93070 GCA_050187415.1 Hyphomicrobiaceae bacterium
ACGTGCTGACGCGGTTGCGCGAAAACGGGGAAAGCATCGCGCTCATTCGCGGCGAGGAAGAAGAGCGAGCGGGGCTGAAGCGCTCACTCGACAAGGTTCAACTCTCGTGGGCGGACATCGCCAGGCAGACGATGAAGACGACCGTCGTCTCTCAGACGTCCCAGTTCGTGGCTCCCGTACTGCCGATCATACTCTGCGCGCCGAAACTGCTCGAAGGCACCATGACCCTCGGCGAGGTGATGCAGGCCGCCTCGGCCTTTACCATCGTCCAGGGCGCGTTCAACTGGCTGGTCGATAACTACCCGCGCATGGCCGATTGGACCGCATCCGCCAGTCGCGTCGGTGCCCTGATCGCAGCCCTCGACGCTCTCGACGAGGCAGAGCGCGTCGAGAGCGGGCGGATCGAGGTCGCAACGTCGGCGATGGAGCATGCGCTGACGCTGGTCAACGTGTCGGTGCGCCTGAACGACGGAACGGCCGTCGTCGGCGAGACGGACGTGTCGATCGAGCCCGGCGAGCGCGTCTTGATCGCCGGACAATCGGGCACCGGCAAAAGCACGCTGGTCCGCGCAATTGCAGGACTTTGGCCGTGGGGCGGCGGCCGGGTCACGGTGAAGGCGGGCGCACGTCTTTTCCTCTTGCCCCAGCGCTCATATGTCCCGATGGGAAGCCTGCGCCGCGCCGCCGCCTATCCCGAACCGCCCGACACGTTCACGCGCGAGGAAGTTGCCGATGCCTTCGAGCGGGTCGGCCTTGCTCAACACATTGCCAAGCTCGACGAGGAGGCAAACTGGGACCAGACCCTCTCCGGTGGTGAGAAGCAGCGCCTGGCCTTTGCCCGTCTTCTCATTCACAAGCCCGATATCGTGGTGCTCGACGAGGCTACGGCGGCACTCGACGTCAACAGCCAGCTTCAACTGATGGCGCTCCTCGCCGACCAGCACGATTTGACCGTTCTCAGTGTGGGCCACCGGCCCGAGCTTCAGCAGTTTCACTCGCGCAAGATCGAGCTCGAACGCCGCGAAGGGGGGGCCAGACTTGTGCGCGACGTCGACATTTCTTCGGCCATGAAGTTCCCAGGTCTCAGCCGCCGCCTGAAGAATTACATACCGTTCGCGCGACGCAGCCGGCCCGATGCAAACGCGAACGGCGCCAACGGCAGGCATCCGCCCCCCGCGGCAGGCTGATCGGATCGTCGAGCTGATTGCCTAGCTCCCGAGCCGCGACCAGCCTTGAAGCCGCCGCGCGGCTTCGGCCATGCGATCGGTCGCGCCCGCATAGGAGAAGCGCATGAAGCGGCGGCCACGCGCCTCGTCGAAATCGACACCGGGAGTTGCCGCGACACCCGTCTCCTCGAGCATGAGCTTGGCAAACGCCAAACTGTCGTTGGTGAAGCCGGAGACGTCGACGTAAAGATAGAACGCACCATCGGCAGGCACGATCTGTCCCAGGCCCGCCTTCGGCAACTCTTCCAGCAGCAGAGCACGATTGGCGGCGTACACTCGCTTGTTGGCCTCGAGCTCGTCCAGGCCGTCGAACGCGCCGAGAGCTGCCACCTGCGAGACGGCGGCAGGGGAAATATAGAGGTTCTGGGCCAGGCGCTCGACGGTGCGCACCAGGCCCTGCGGTACGACCATCCAGCCGACGCGCCAGCCCGTCATCGAGAAATACTTCGAGAAGCTGTTGATGACGATCGCATCGTCGGAAAACTGCAATGCAGTCGCCTGCGGCACACCCCACGTCAATCCATGGTAGATTTCGTCGGAAACCAGCCAAAGCTTGCGCCTGCGCGCGAGCGCCGCAATCTCCTGCAGCCGCGACGGCTCGAGCATGGTTCCGGTGGGGTTCGCCGGGCTCGCAAGAAGCAGGCCGGCGAGATCGTGCTCGCCCGCCACTCGCTCGATGTCACCCACTGTCGGCATCCACCGCGTCTCGGGGCCGGTTTCGAGGTTGACCGGTCGAGCCCCAAGCGCCGTCAGGATGTGTCGATAGCAAGGGTAGCCGGGGGCGGGCAGCGCCACCTTTGCGCCCACATCGAACAGCGCGAGGAACGCCAGCACGAAAGCCCCCGAAGATCCGCTGGTGACCACCACTCGTTCCGGCGATAGCTCGATGCCGTACCAATCGCGATAGAGCCGGGCGATGCGCTCGCGCAGCGGCTCGAGGCCGAGCGCCAGCGTGTAGCCGAGAGTATCGTCGTCGAGCGCACGCTTCACCGCCTCCCGCGCGGCGCGCGGAGCGGCTGTGGCAGGCTGTCCCACCTCCATGTGCACGATGTTCCGACCTGCCGCTTCAGCCGCGGCGGCCTGGCGCATGACGTCCATGACGATAAAAGGATCGATGGCGCTGCGCTGGGGAAGCGCGCGAAGCAGTGCCATTGCCGCCGTGGACCTGTCGCTTGCCATGTGCACCTGCCCTTGGCGGTCCCAGCCGCCTTGTTGTCGCCACGCGCGCGGCACAATGAGTCGAGCCAGAGTAGAACGCGCCCGCGTGATATCCCTCCCGCGCTTATAGCGACATGTGGACGGACGGGCCAGAAGGCCGGATCCCCGGCTTTCGAACGAGGCCCGCCGATTGACCCTCGGTTGGGAGGTGCCTACGGTCCGCGCGCAAGCGATCGCGGAATTAGCCAGGAGATCGGCGATGCAACCGACATCGGCGAAAGTCGGAAACGAAACGCAAGCCAAACTGGCCCGGCGCTTCCTCAGAAGCGCATCAGTCTGTGCAATAGCCACGGCCATTGCCTTTGCCTCGATACCCCACGCAAGCGCCCAGCAGTTGAGCTTCATCCGCGATACCGAGATCGAGCGCCTGCTCAACGACTATTCTCGTCCGATCTTTCGCGTGGCCGGGCTCGGCAGTCAGAGCATCGCCATGCGCATCGTGAAACATGATTCATTCAACGCGTTCGTGCTCGATGGGCAAAACGTGTTCGTGCATACCGGAACGCTGATGCAATCCGACACGCCGAACCAGGTGATCGGCGTCATCGCGCACGAAACCGGCCACATCGTCGGCGGCCACCTTGCCCAACTGCGCGACCGCATCGCGCGTGACCAAACCAAGAGCCTGTTGATCAAGCTGCTCGGCATCGGCCTGATGGTGGCGGGCGGCGGCAGCGGCATGTCGGGCGCCGGCACCGGCGTGCTCCTCGGCGGCGACCAGTTGCTCATCCGATCGCTCCTGACCGACCGCCGAGCGCAGGAATCGTCCGCGGATCAGTCGGGACTGCGCTTCCTCGATGCAACCAGACAGTCCGGCCAGGGCATGCTCGAAACCTTCGAGCGCTTTGCCCAGCAGGAATACATTTCCGCATCCGGATCGACGCAGGATGCCTTCGTGCGCAGCCATCCCGTCGCCACCGATCGACTGGCCCAGTTGCGGCAGCGGGTGGCGGCGAGCCCCTACGCCAACAAAAAGGATCCGCCCGAGCTACAGCTCCGGCACGACCTGATGCGCGCCAAGCTCGCCGGCTATCTGGAGCGCCCGCAAATCGTGATGAACCGCTACCGCCAGACCGATCAGAGCCTGCCTGCGCGCTATGCCCGTACGATCGCCACGTTTTTCGGCCATGGTATCGAGGCTGGGCTGCCCGAGGTTGCCAAGTTGATCCACGATCAGCCGAAGAATGCCTATTTCTACGAGCTCAAGGCCGATTTCCTGATGCGCTCGGGGCGCGCCAGCGAAGCGATCGAACCGCTCAGGACGGCGCTCAAGCTTGCCGGAGATGCGCCGTTGATAGCCGTTCGACTCGCCCAGGCGCTCGATGGCGAGACCGACAAAGCGAGCGTCAGCGAAGCCATCGCCCTCGCGCGACGATCCCTGATCAGGGACAAAAACCCCCAGGCCTACCGATTGCTCGCCTCCGGCTATGCCAAGCAGGGCCACCTCCCCGAGGCGGATCTCGCGATCGCCGAGGCGCATTTCCTGGAGGGCAATCTCAAGCAGGCGAAGATTTTCGCCAAACGTTCGCAGCGCGGCTTGAAGAATGGGTCGCCGGAGGCCCTGCGTGCTGGCGATATCGTGAGTTACAAGGTGCCCAAAGACGCGCTATAGAGCGCGCGAAACCTAGGAGATCCGCCTCTCATGATGCGTTTTGCGCACCGGCCCGCTCACTTCCGTCTCGCGTTCGTGGCAGTTGTCGTCGTGGCCGCCGCCGCGACCGGGACACACCTTTTGGCCGCCCGCGAGGGACCGGATAGGCAAGGCCCTTCGTCGACGACGCGTCTTGCGCAGGCCACTCTTCCGCCCGGCGCACCACCCAAACCTGCATCTTCTCCCGACACTGCGGGCCCGTTCGATCAGGCGCAAAAGGCCGCCATCGAAAAAATCATCAAAGGCTACCTGCTCGAGCATCCCGAAGTGATGCTCGAAGTGCAGACGGCGCTCGAAGAGAAGATGGAGAAGATCCAGGCCGAGAAGATGAAAGTCGCTCTCTCGGCCAATTCCGACGATATCTTCCGCGATCCGAGCGCCCCCGTTGCCGGCAATCCGTCGGGCGACATCCCCGTCGTCGAATTCTTCGATTACAACTGCGGCTATTGCAAGCGCGCGTTCTCGGACATCTCGGGGCTTGTCGATGGTGACAAGAAGGTCAAGCTGATCCTGCGCGAGTTGCCCATCCTGAGCAAAGGATCGGAAGAAGCCTCCCGTGTCGCGCTCGCCGCGCGCAAACAGGGCAAATACTGGGAGATGCACCGTGCGCTGATTTCGCTCAAGGGCGAGGCGAACGAGCAGTCGTCCTTGCGCGCCGCCGAGAAGCTCGGACTCGACATGGTTCAGCTCAAGAAAGACATGGTGTCCGAGGATGTCACCGGCGAGATCGAGCGCGTCCGTGAGCTGGCCCGCAAGATGGGCATTCAGGGGACGCCACATTTCCTTGTCGGCGACCGTGCGATAGCCGGGGCTCCCGGCGACCTTCGAGCGCAAATCGAGAACCATCTGGTGGAGCTGCGCAAGAGTGGAGGCTGCTCGGTCTGCTGAGCGGCGTTGCAAATACGGCTTCCGGTTGTATCCCCAGCCCTGTTCTTGCCGCGGCCCGGTGCACTTCCGCAGCGATGCGAAAGCTGTTACATCCTAGCCGCCCACGGCCAGGGTGCCGGATCGTGTCCGCCCAGTGGCAGGGAACCGGGAGCCTCATCAACGTGCCGATCGCGAAGCCCGTCTATGTCCTGAACGGCCCGAACCTCAATATGCTTGGGCTGCGCGAGCCCGAGATCTACGGGCGAGACACCCTTTCGGATGTCGAGGCAGCCGTGCGTCGGCATGCCGACACGCTGGGCCTGCGCGTCGAATTTCGCCAGACAAACCATGAGGGCGAGCTTGTCACATGGATTCAGGAGGCCAGGAACAAGGCGTGCGGTATCCTTCTCAATGCCGGCGCACTGACGCACACGTCGGTGGCAACGCTCGACGCCCTCAATGCCGCGGAGCTTCCGGCCATCGAAGTGCACCTTTCGAATGTGTTCAGGCGGGAGGCATTTCGCCACCATTCCTATGTGTCGCTTGGCGCGGTTGGCGTCATCTGTGGCTTCGGTCCCGCGAGCTATATTCTGGCGCTTGATGGGCTCTCCATGATCCTGGCCGGCAGAGAGGCCGGCGCCAAGGCTCCCGCCCGACCCTGACGGTTGGAGCGGGCGCGCAACACGTGTGCGGAAACAAGCATGGCCAAGGACATAAAAGAAAAAGACGGCTTCGAGCGGACGCTCATCCGCGACCTGGCCCAGCTTCTCAACGAGAACGGCCTGAGCGAGATCGAAATCGAACGGGAAGGCTTGAAGCTGCGCGTCGCCCGGCAGGTGACCGTTGCGGCGGCTGTCTCCCCGGCGGCAACGGCGGGTGCGGCTCCCTCACGGCCGGCTCCTTCGCCTGCGTCCACCGAGCCCCCCTCGTCCGCGGCGACCGAACTCGCGGCCCATCCGGGATGCGTTCGCTCGCCCATGGTCGGCACTGCCTATCGTTCGCCGGAGCCGGGTTCGCCCCCGTTCGTCGAGATCGGCACGCGGGTGTCTCAGGGGCAGACTCTGTTGATCATCGAAGCGATGAAGACGATGAACCACATCCCGGCGCCGCGATCGGGAACCATCGCGCACGTTCTATTCGAGAACGGGCAGCCGGTGGAATTCAACGAGCCTCTCGTCGTCATCGAATAACAAAGGAGAGGCAAAGGCAGCAGGCCGTCGGCAGCGGGATGCGTCGCGGTTCGATCCACAGTCCGGTCCCTGTTGTCGAGTGCCTGAGCGCCCATGTTCGACAAGGTCATGATCGCCAACCGCGGCGAGATTGCACTGCGGATTCAACGAGCCTGCAAGGAGCTCGGCATAGCCACCGTGGCTGTGCACTCCACGGCCGATGCCGATGCGATGCACGTGAAGCTCGCAGACGAAAGCGTCTGCATCGGACCGCCGGCGGCCGCGGAAAGCTACCTCAACATCCCTCGGTTGCTTGCGGCGTGCGAGATAACCGGCGCTGACGCGATCCATCCGGGTTACGGCTTTCTTTCGGAGAATGCTAGGTTTGCCGAGATCCTGGAGGAGCACGGCATCACCTTCATCGGCCCGACTGCCGAGCACATCCGCATCATGGGCGACAAGATTGCGGCGAAGGATACGGCAAAGCGGCTGGGTATCCCTGTCGTACCGGGCTCGGATGGTGCCGTCTCGAGTGAAGCGCAGGCCCAGCGCGTGGCCAAGTCGATCGGCTTTCCGGTGCTCGTCAAAGCCGCAGCCGGCGGCGGCGGCCGCGGCATGAAGGTCGCCCTCACGGCTGACGATCTCGACGTGGCACTGAAGACCGCCCGCACTGAGGCCAAGGCCGCATTCGGTGACGACAGCGTCTATCTCGAGAAGTATCTGTCGCGCCCCCGCCATATCGAAATCCAGGTCTTCGGCGACGGCAAGGGCAACGCCATCCACTTGGGCGAGCGCGACTGCTCCCTGCAACGTCGTCACCAGAAGGTGCTGGAGGAGGCCCCTTCGCCGGCGCTCAACGCAGAGGCCCGCGACAAGATCGGCATGACCGTCGCGCGGGCCATGCAGAAACTCAAGTATCGCGGGGCAGGTACGGTCGAGTTCCTCTACGAGGACGGCGAATTCTACTTCATCGAGATGAACACCCGTCTCCAGGTCGAGCACCCTGTCACCGAGATGATCACCGGGCTCGATCTTGTGCTCGAGCAGATCCGCATCGCCGCCGGCCATCCGCTATCGCTGGCGCAGAAGGACGTGGTGTTCTCCGGTCACGCCATCGAATGCCGCATCTGTGCCGAAAACCCGACCACATTCCGTCCCTCGCCCGGCCGGATCACGTACTGGCATCCGCCGGGTGGGCTTGGCGTTCGCGTCGATTCGGGCGCTTACCAGGGCTACCGTATCCCGCCGAATTACGATTCCCTCATCGGCAAACTTATCGTCGCCGGAAAGAACCGAAACGAATGTCTGATGCGGCTGAAGCGCTGCCTTTCGGAATTCGTGATCGACGGCATCGAGACCACCATTCCACTTTTTACCGAGCTTGTTCGCCATCCGGACGTTGCCAATGGCACGTATGACATTCATTGGCTCGAGCGGCATCTTGGCTTGAAGAACTGACGATGTGCGAGCGATCATCACCGCTCGGGGCCTGCCAATGCTCGCTTTCTGCGCTTCCTGCGGCTACATTCGACGTCTATCAAGGCGTGAGCTGAAGACATGGCCTCGCGTGACGACATCGCCATCGAGATAACGCCGGAGGTCCTGCTCAAGGCCTACGCTTGCGGCATCTTTCCAATGGCGGAGAGCGCGGACGACCCCGCCCTTTACTGGATCGAGCCTCAGGCGCGCGGCATTTTGCCGTTGGACGACGTGCACGTTCCTAAGCGCCTTGCCCGCACCATGCGGTCAGGCCACTTCGAGGTGCGCATCGACACCGACTTCGCGGGCGTCATTGCCGGCTGCGCCGCCTCTCGTCCTGGCCGGCGATCGACGTGGATCAACGCCCGTATTCGCCACCTGTATGGCGCGCTCTTCGAGCAAGGTCACTGCCACACCGTCGAGACATGGGTCGACGACCGACTCGTCGGCGGCCTCTACGGTGTCGCACTTGGCGGCGCGTTCTTCGGAGAGAGCATGTTCTCGACGCAGACGGATGCCAGCAAGGTCGCGCTGATCTACCTCGTCGCACGCCTGATCTATGGCGGCTTTTCACTGCTCGACACGCAGTTCGTGACCGATCATTTGCGCCAGTTCGGAACAGTGGAACTCGACAAGGTGGCGTTCCACCGGCAGCTCGCACGCGCTGTTTCGAAAAACGCCAACTTCCATGCGCTGGATACCGCGGCCTCGCCGGATCAGGTGCTCGAGATCGTTCACAACAGCCGTAGCGGATCGAGGAAAGACACCTGAGCGCAGGCCGCTGTGGGGCTCGCGCGCGACGATGGTACGATGCGACGGTGCCCGGGCCCGATCATCAGCGGCGGCGCAACGTCTCCGACGGCCTCTCGCCGAACTGCTCGCGATATTTGCGGGCGAAGACCGTCATATCGCTGAACCCACAGTCGAGAGCGATCTGAGTGACGGTGACACCTTCCACGGCCGCGAGCAATCGACTGCGCGCAACCTCGAGCCTGCATGTAATCAGATACTCTCGCGGCGAGCATCCGAGCTCGCGGCGAAAGGCGATCTGAAGCGATCGCAAGCCGACACCGAGCCTCGCCGCCAACTCGGAGAGCGAGATCGGCTCGGCAGCATGTGCATGGATGTAGTCGCGGGCCCGGCGGACAACGTGCGAGCCCGACGACTTCGGCTTGTCGCCGACGAAGTTGCGTACTGTCGGCGAAATAGCGACGGCTGCGAGGCCAAGCAGTATCTCGTCAAAATTGACCATGGCGAGTTTGGACAGACCGGAGCGACCCAAGGCTTGAAGCTCGTGAAAAGCCCCCGTGACATTGCGTGCGAGCGTCCCACCCACCGGCTCCGTAAAGTCCAGCGTTACAATCGCGGCTGGCGCAAGTGCCACCGATCGACCATCGCCGATGAAGCGCTCGGCGAAGCTGCGAACGGCGGCTTCGGTCATGATCATCGAGATGCCGGTACTATCCGTCGCGACGCCACAGTGGCCGCGTGAACTCGGCCCGAGAAGAAGTCCTTTGCGATGCGCCACGGCCTCCTCGCTGCGACCATGCCCGGAGAACTCCACCGTCCCGCTCTGGAGGACGATGAAGTGGTACTCGTCGCTCTGTGAGACCCGATAGCGCAGGGTCGACGTCGCCCCCCGGTGCAGCGCGCAGTGGCCGATCGAACCACCCGCGTAGGACATGTAGAAGCCCTCGTCGTCGAAATCGACGTTCTTGATGCTGTCGGCGATGTTGGACAGGTAGTCCTCTGCCTCCTCGGGTGTCGCGAAGACATACTCGCTCAGTCCGGTGGCTGCACTGGTGCTCATGGAGGCTCTACCGATGGCAACATGGCGCCCCCGAAAGTTTCGCAAGATCGGCAGGCGGTTCGTCTCAGCCGTAGTCGACACCCTTCGAACGTGCAAATCAAAATAAACCATAAGGCGTTTCAGCTTCCAGTTTGAAGCCTCGAAACGTCGAATGCAGTGACGCTTTCACGCGGTACTTCGTGAGTTTTTCCATTCGGGAAAACGATCGATGACATTCCCGTGATCGAGCGGACGACCTCGCCGTTCGAGGGGAGTTTTGCGACGAGATCTCGACAGATTTCTCGTGACGGTTTTCCGTGTCCAAATGGATTTATAACTCATGCGACAGAGCCTGCGGGCAGGCACGGCAGCAGACGCGCATTCGAACGGCCAACCGCGCCTGCAACGGATCGCCGCCGCGATCCAGACCGGGGATTTGCCACGGGCTTGCCGACTCTTGGAGGCTGAGCTTCGCAAGGCGCCTGCCAGCACCCGTCTGCGCCTGCAACTGGCGCGCATCAAGGAGGCAACGGGCGACCGCGACGGCGCAGCCGCAGAGTACACGCGTGTGCTGCGCATCGCGCCCCGCGATGTGGCGGCAGCCGCCGCGCTCGGCCGTGTCCTGGCCGAAGGCCGCCTTGCATCGAACAGGTCGCTCGATCCAGCGGGCCTCGCTGCCGGGTTGACGCACGCGACCGTCGATCGCGATCTTCTGGGTGCCGCGGCGCTCGAATTTATCGCGCGCGAGGGTAGCCTGGCGCCGATTCTTGCACATTGCCGCGATCACGGCATGGACGCCGCCGTGCTGACCGCCCTCAACCGTCGTTCGGCGCCGATACTGCGCGATCCGCTGCTCCTCGCCGTTCTCGAGAATTGCACGGTCGCCGATCTCGAAATCGAGCGCCTGCTTACCACCATGCGCCGAGTACTCCTGCTGGCGCTGCCCAGAGAAAGGCTGGCCGAGCCCGATATCGCGCGCTTTGCGACGGCGCTCGCCGTGCAATGCTGGACCAACGAATACGTATTCGCGGTGACAGCCGAGGAGCGAAGTGTCCTCGGATCGCCGCCTTCGCCCGACGCAGTTCTCGCGGGCGACGAAGCAGCCTGCCGCGAGCAACTTCTGCACGCGCTTTATCGCAATCCCCTGCACGATCTTCTCGATAAGTTACCCGTCAACGGCGTTTCGAAACTTCGACCGAGCACATTCTCTGCTTTCTTGGAAATGCTCATTCACGAACACCAGGAAATCGCCTCCCTGGCTCCCACGATCGTGACAATGGGCTCGATCGAGAAAATCACGTCGCTCAAGGTCAAGGCACAATACGAGACCTATCCTTATCCACGCTGGCGAAGCACGGCCCTTTATCCTGGCGGCCGTTTCTCGGATTATCTCGAGGGCTTTTTCTCCAAGCGCGAATTGAATTTCGTGGGCGCGCCTTTCGAGTTGCTCGTTGCCGGATGCGGCACGGGACTGCAAGCCGTTTCTGCCGCGCTCGACTATGGACCCGCGGCGCACGTCACCGGCCTCGACATCTCGTCGGCCAGCTTGGGTTACGCAGCGCTGATGGCCCGACGGCTGGAGGCCAGAAATCTTTCCCTCGTGCTCGGCGACATCGCCAGGATCGGCTCCTTCGATCCATCCTGGAAAGGTCGATTTCATGTGATCGAGTGTTGCGGCGTCCTGCATCACATGGACGATCCGTTCGCGGCCTGGAAGGGACTGCTCGAGTGCCTCGCACCGGGCGGGATCATGCTGATCGGTCTCTACAGCAGTCTGGCGCGACGTGATCTCGAGGCGCTTCGACAAGAGCCCGAATATCCCGGCATCGACGCTGACGACGAGGCGCTGCGCCGCTATCGGCATCATCTGATTTCGCGCGGTCCGGAAGCTCCGGGCGCCGGCTACCTGCGGGCACGCGACACCGCCACGACTAGCGGCTTTCGCGACTTCTTCCTCCACGTGAACGAGAAGCCCACCACACTCGCCGGTATCAAAACATTTCTCGACGAAAACGGGCTGGAGTTCCGCGGGTTTACGAACGCTCCGTTCGGCTCTCTCGCGAAGCGTTTTCCCGCCGAACGGTGGCCGGGGCGTCTCGATAGTTGGGGGGCTTTCGAACTCGAACAGCCGAATTTGTTCGTCGGAATGTATCAGTTTTGGCTGACACGGCGTTGAAAAAACGCGCAGCCGTCGCGCGAACGGCGTCGACGACCGCGAAAGTTCTACTTTGGTCAGGCCGCCTGTCGGGCGTCCTCGCGGATCATGGACGCCGCCTTGTCTGCGATCATGATCGTCGGTGCGTTGGTGTTGCCTGTCGTCACCTGCGGCATCACCGAGGCATCCGCCACCCGCAAGCCCGAGAGCCCGCGCACGCGCAGCCGTGAATCGACCACCGCCATCGGATCCTCGCCCATCCGGCACGTGCCGACCGGATGGTAGATCGTGGTACCGAAGTTGCGCACATACTCGATCAGTTGCTCATCGCTGCGAACATCTGGCCCCGGCACGATCTCTCCGGCGCAGTACCCGGCGAATGCTGGCTGCGAGAAGATGCGACGCGCGTGCGCAAGCCCGGCCAGCATCACGCGAATGTCAGCCGGGGCGGAGAGATAGTTCGGTCGAATGAGAGGCCGCTCGTAGGGATCTGGCGACGAGGCCATGATCGTGCCTCGACTTTCAGGGCGCGCAATCGAAACCGCGACTGTCGCCCCCGGCTCGCGCTCGAGCGCTCCGAAGACGGACGGATCGTAGCTGGCTGGCGAGAAGAGGAGCTGAAGGTCGGGGCTTGCGAGCCCTTCACGGCTGCGGCAGAAGCACTGCGCGCTGGACACGCCGAAGGTCAATGCACCGCGCCCCGTCGTCACCCATTTCGCCACCTCGCCCGCGAGCAGCAAGCCACGCGACATTTCGTTGATGGAGCGCGCATTCTTCACCCTGATCGAAACGCGCGCCACGTAATGGTCGGAAAGGTTCGCGCCGACGCCGCCGAGATCATGCAGAACGTCGACGCCGATCGACTTCAAATGTTGGGCGGGGCCGATGCCGCTGATCTGCAGCAGATGCGGCGAGTTCACCGAACCCGATGACACGATCACCTCGCGACGCGCCCTGACGTCGAACTCGCGTCCCATCTGATCGACCCGAACCCCTGTCGCGCGACGCCCATCCAGCAGAATGCGCAGGGCCGTTGCGTTGGTGAGCACACGAAAATTCGAGCGCCGCCGCGCGTGGCGGAGGAATGTTTGCGCGGTCGAACCGCGAAACCGGCCGTTGCGAGACATCTGCGAATAGCCGATGCCCTCCGCCGGGGTTTTACCCGAAAGGTCTTTCGCAAAAGGGAACCCCGCCTGCTGAGCAGCCTCGACGAAGCAATGCGTCAACGGCAGGATCGTCCGATAATCTTCGATGAGTAGCGGCCCGTCTTTACCGCGGTGCTCGGCATCCCCAGGCGCGTAACGCTCGATGGCCTTGAAGTGAGGGAGGCAATTCTCGTAGCTCCAACCGCGGGCCCCCATTTGTGACCAGTTGTCGAAATCGGCGGGGTTGCCGCGTACGAACAGCATGCCGTTGATGGATGACGATCCGCCGAGCACACGGCCTCGCGGCCAATGGATTGCGCGATTGCCCGAACCGGCTTCCGGGACCGTCTCGTAATTCCAGTTGACGAGCGGGTTCTTGAGGAGCTTCAGGACCCCCGCCGGCACGTGGATCCAAGGGTGCAGGTCTCTCGGTCCCGCCTCCAGCAGAATAACGTGTGCACCGTCGGCAGAGAGCCTGTCGGCGAGTACGCATCCCGCCGATCCCGCCCCCACAATGACGTAGTCGGCCTCCATCCCCGTCGCCCTCCCTGGCTTACTGATGGCGCGAGCATAGCCGCCATTCTGATCCCGGCAATGCGCTCACCGCACGAGAGTGAAAGGCAGACAGAGAGCGAGGCCGCAACGTGGCCGCCGGGTGAACGATAATTGAACGCTGTCTTCAGACGCGGTTCAGCGCCGTTGGGTCATTCTGCGGTACATCGAAACCGAGCCGGAGATTCAAAGATGTCGCTATTCAAATCGATCGCCATCGGAACGCTCGTCCTGGTCGGCGCTGTGACGACCGCGGCTGCGCACGACGGGCGCCGCATCGAGAGGATTCAGACGCACCAGCGCGCCGCCATCGAAGCTGGCCGCTGGGACGGCTCCATCACCAAGCGCGAGCAGCGGCGCCTGCTCGCCGAGCAGGAGCGCATCGATGCAGCACGCCGCCACGCCAAAGCCGACGGACACATCAGCTCGCGCGAGGCACGTGCCATACGCGCCGCGCAGCGTGACGCGCGCGCGCACATTGCCGCCGACAGCAAGAACCGCCAGGTGAACCTGTGGCGACACTGGAAGGCTCGTCGCGGCATTTGACATCGCGAACGATCGCGGCGCCCCACGGAGACGGCGCCGCATCTGCCCCGCGCAGACAAATTGCGCCGAACGACCCGCATGCGCCGTCGCCTTTTGCCTGTGAACGGAGCATTTGGACGCGCGCCGATAATCCTCTATTCGTGGACAATTCGGTGGTGCAGAGTGTCGTAGGGTGTGTGCCGGGACAATCTTCTGGTATTTCCAGAGCGAACGAGCCTCGATCCCCAGGTGCTCGCCGTCGGGTGCGTAGATGCCGACGTCGGACTCCTAGGGAGCATCTGCGTTGTTTTGCGGGGGTAGCGATGACGGTCGATGAATTCGTCGAGGAACGCTGATGGCGTCGGAGGGAACCGCATGCGGCCCGCCCGGCACAACTCCGCGACCGTCCGTCGCCGTGATGCCCTACTTTTCTGTCGATGGCCTTCTATCCAGGGGCTTCACCAAGGGTGTCACGCTTCGAGTGACCGAGTTATTGAGCCGGGTCGACGATCTGCGCGTAACGGCCACCACCTCGGCCATGAATATCCCCCGCCACCTCACGATTCCCGAGATAGGGCGGCGGCTCGGTGTCGATTACGTTCTGCGCGGCCAGATCGTACGCATCGACCAGACGCTCTATTTCTCCCAGTGGCTCTACCGAACGACCAGCGGCAAGCCAATCCTCGAGCACGGAGTGGAATGTGGCCTCGGTCAACTCGAAGGATTCGAGCGCGACGTGCTCTCCCGCGTCATTGCCGGGGTGCGTCTCCCGCTGAAAGAATACGAGATCGACCGCATTATGGGTGGGAGGCCGCGGAACCGCTCGGCCTATGAGTTGGCACTGCGCGCACAGGTTACGATGTGTCAACTCGATCGCCGCAACTTCAGTATGGCGAAAAAGCTGCTGCTGAGCGCCCTCGATAAGGATCCAAGCTACGCGACGGCCTATGCCTGGCTTGCGCGTCACTACTCGATTTCGATCGGGCAAGGTTGGAGCCGAGATCGTCTCGCAGATGCGAGGGAGGCAAAACGACTTGCCGACCGCGCCATCGAACTCGATCCCGACAACGCCATCGCACTGGCAACGGCGGGTCACCTGAGTTCTTATCTGCAAAGGGATTACGCCCGGGGTGAACAACTCTTGCGGCGCGCGATCCATTCTTCCCCCAATGAGCCTCTCGGCTATCTCTTCTTGAGTGCGACACTGGCCTATACGGGTCGCGGGCGGGAAGGCCGCGAAAATATCGAATATGCGCTCACCCTTTCGCCGGTCGATTCGCAATCCTATTTCTTTTTCAATTTCGCCGCCGTGTGTTGCTACGTCGAAGCCGACTACCGGCAGGCCGTCATCTACGCGCGACGGTCGGAAGCGATGAATCCAAACTATTCCACGACGCTGAAGGCGCTGGCCGCGTGCCTGGTCGCCGCAGGCGAGGTCGCGGAGGCCCGCGAGGCGGCGAGCCGGCTGCAGCAGATCGAGCCGTCCTACACGGAAGCAGCGGCCAGGAGCACGCTGCCGTTCGCAGACCCGATACTGATCGACCAATTCGTGCGCCAATTACGGACGGCCGGGTGTTTTGACGTCAGGACGCGACGGCGACGAACTGCGAGAGTTTGAAATGTCGATGCGGGCATGGTGCATGCTCAAGCGTGACCCTGAGAACAAAAACGCTCCCGGCGGCATGACTCAACCTGCATCGGAGCAGTCCCTTTTCAGGCGTGCTGCCTGAACCGCAGCCTTGTATCGAGCGGGTTTCCGACGTTCCGCCCGGTTCGGCTCGATCACCGTCGCCACGTAGCGGGTCCAGTCGTCCTCGGAAAGCTCGGCCAAATCGGTGACCACCGCATAATTGTCGAGCAGGCGATCCTGATACTGTTCGGCCCGGATGGGCTGGACTTGCATGAACGGCACGTCGTCGTCGAACTCGATCGGCATGTCGGTTCGCGTCAGTCGGACATTCGTGAACAGTGGCCCGAACCAGAAATCGTCGGTTTCCAGCAAGCCCTCGTAGAGCTCGTAGCCTGATCGGCGCGGCAGATTGGCCACCGGCCGAACCAGTAGGTTCCATCCAGGGGCCGTGCGCGCGACGGCGCCCGTCCAGACTTTGACGACGCCGCTTTGCGGCGACGCAACGAGAAAAGGTGGCGCCCAACCTTTGATGGCTTCCGGTACCGCCTCGTCGAATGCCTTGGGAAAGCCCGGGAGGTGTACCGAGCGGAGCGGTTCGAACGCGTCCATGCCCTGTGTTCGCCAAAAGACTTCGCTGCCGTCCCATCGGAGCTGAAAGCGGCACGGCACAAAAAAGTACCAGCCGAAGGCCGACGCAGCCGAGACCGGCTCGCAATAGCGCATCGCCCGCGCAGGAAGCGTGCCGCCGACCGAGCGATCGGCCCGGCGTGGCAGCCGACCCATCGACGCCATTTGAATGGCACGCATGATTGGCTGCGAACCTGCAATCGGTCCACGTTCAGAATGTGGTAGATCCATTTGGACACTATCCGTTCGAGGCGCGTTTCTATCGGGCCCTTCGCGAAACTTTCAGGCACCCACTGCCCTCCTCCTGGGCGCGCGCCTTGCACAAGTCTCGACGCGATCCCGGCCCGGCGGGATGCCCGACCCCGCGATTCACGAGGTCGGAACATCGGCCGCGATCCGATCGCGGCCCGCGCTTACCAGGGCATCAAACTGTCGCCGAGGCGAACCTTTGGCGTATTGGCCCAAGGACTGAGACTATCGCCGAGGCGAACCTTGGGAGCCATGGACTTGGTCTCGCTTGCGTCCGCAGCAGCGTTGTCGCGATCCTGAGACGGTTTGGGCACTTCCTTGAGCATCGTCGACTCTCCGAGTTTCCGATAGCGGCTTGACTCATTCTGCCACTTAAGATTGTAGTGATGATTTTTGCAATCGTCAATCTCTATCTCACGTCGCGATCTTTCCCGCTTGGACAGACGGCGCCGGCATGCCAAACGGTGCAGGGGGAATACAGCCATGATCCTCAGTCACGCGCACAAGTTCATCTACGTGAAGACCTATAAAACGGGCTCTACGTCGATCGAAGCGGCGCTGTCTGGCGTATGCGGGCCCGACGACGTCGTCACCGAGGCCAGCGAACAACTCCGGGGCGTGCGCCAGAAGCCCGCGCAGAACTATCGCATCGAGCACCCGGAAAAGCCCGCCCGGCCGCTGTGGAAGCGCCTTCTTGGCCGGCCCGAGCGGCACTATCATCCATCGATTGGATTTTACGAGCACATGCCGGCCTGGCGGATTCGCACCTATGTCGGCGAGGATGTTTGGCGGAGCTATTTCAAGTTCAGCTTCGAGCGCAACCCGTGGGACAGGCAGGTCTCCTGGTATCACTACAAGACCAAATCGAAGCCGGCCGACGCGCGACCCTCGTTCGATGCATTCAATCAGGACCGGCGCCGGGCGTTCGTGGAAAATTGGAGCCTCTACACCTCCGACGACCGCGTGATCCTCGACTTCGTCGGGCGGTACGAGACCCTCGACGGCGACTTCGCCAAGGTCCTCGAGGCGATCGGGCTCGCAGGCAAAGTCACGTTACCACGCGAGAACGTTTCGAAGGGCCGCCAAGGTAGTTACCGCGAACTCTATACCGACGCGTCTCGAGCCATTGTCGCCGGTTGGTACGCACCGGAAATCGCCCATTTCGATTACACGTTCTGAGGTGTCTCCCCCGCTTGGCGGCACCATTCAGCCACGTCAGCCTCTTTTTGGGCCCGCGGTTAGCGAGTTGGTAACCGTAGCACCATAGCCTCACGCCACTGGGCGGTGTGAAGTGGGTGGCACGGGCATGCTGATGTCGATACCGGTGGAGGAGATCCGCCGTAGGGGTAGCGTTCGAGACCGCGACGTTGCCGCGTTGCGGGCCGCCTACGATTCGCGCGAAGAGGTCACCGAGGAAGAGGCCGAGGCGCTCTTCGCGCTGCATGTTGCAACGCCTGTCCAGGATCCTGCCTGGGCCGACCTGTTCATCGAGATCATCACGGATTACATCGTCGACCAGGCTCCACCGGCAGGCTATCTGATGGCTGACAACAGCCGCTGGCTCATCGAGCAGGTGAGCGCCTTCGGCCGCATCGAGACCTCCACCGAATTCAACCTACTGCTGCACGTGCTAGAGCGCGCCAGATGGTCGCCCCCGACCCTCTCGGCATTCGCCCTCGATCAGATCAGGCACGCGGTCGAACGCGGTAGCGGCCCGCTTCGCGCGACTCGCAACGTTCCGCCCGGAACGATCGCCGCCAACGAAGTGGCGCTGGCAAGCCGTATCCTAGGCGCAGCCGGCGGAGACACAAGCCTCGCCCTGACCAGGGCCGAGGCCGATGCGCTCCTTGCCGTCAACCGCGCGATCGACCGGGACGGTGCGTCGCCCGCCTGGAGCGAACTGCTCGTCAGAACGATCGGATCGAGCGTGCTCGCGTCGCTTGGACATGCTGTGGCTCCGCGCCGCGAAATCATCGACACGCTCGGCAATCCCGCCGGTGCCGCCGGCCTGATCTCGGTGCTGATTGGCGACGGCATGCATCGCTTCAGCCGGCCAGGGCGGTGCGGCGATGCATCGGACACGGCGTGCCAGGTCTGGCGCTCGGCCCGGCTGCTGACGCCCGAGGAACAGTCGCTGATGCGGCTAGAGCGACAACGGCTCGAAATCGTCACCAACGAGGTGATCGAGGATGCGAGCGATATCTGGCTGATCGACGCGCTTGCGCAGTCGCGCCCCGATGATGAGACCGAGGCCGCCTTGCTCGACTTTGTGATAAGGGAGGCGAGCCAGCTCTCACCTGAAATCGAGCAATATGCGCGCCGCCGGGCGATCGCGGCCTGACGATCCCGGAGACGTGCGGCAAGGGCCACGACGTCTTGTCCCCGAAAGTGCCCAGTCCCCGCTTGCCGAACATGACCTGCCGTCGCTAGCTTTCGCCAGCAATCAAGATGGCAGGAGAACGACTATGGCGATCGGTTTCATCGGTATCGGCAATATGGGCCTTCCCATGGCCGAGAAGCTCGTCGGAGCGGCGGACGAGCTTGTCGTGCACGACGCACGCGAAGAGGCTTTGAAGCCGCTCCTCGAAAAACAGGCTCGCCCCGCAACCACGCCGCGCGAGGTGGGCGACCGCTGCGGCATCGCCTTTGTGTCACTGCCGACCCTCGATTCGCTGAGTGAGGTGGTACTCGGCAAGAATGGCCTCATCCACGGCTCATCGGTCAAACTGGTCGTCAACACGTGCACCGTCGGCGTGCCGCTCGTCGAGGAGCTGGAGGCGGCGTTGGCGGCCCGCGGGATCGCCCTCGTCGACTGCCCGATCAGCGGCGGCCCTCCCGGCGCCCGGGCAGGTACACTCTCGGTGATGGTGTCCGGCAAGCCGGAGCTGGTCGAGCAGATCCGCCCCATGATCTCGCGATGGGGTCCGGTCACCGTCGCCGGGCCGAAGCCCGGCCTTGCGCAAGTGCTGAAACTAACCAACAACATTCTCTCGGCTGTGGCGCTCGCGGCATCGCTCGAGGCCTACGTGATGGGGGCCAAGGGCGGCGTCGATCCGGAGGTGCTGACAGAGGCCATCAATCGCGGCAGTGGTCGCAATAGCGCGACGCAGGACAAGATCCCGCGTTCTGTACTGACGCGTACGTTCGACTATGGCGCGCCGATGCATATTCTGACCAAGGACGTCGACTTGGCCATCCAGCAGGCAGACCGACTCGGGATACCCATGTGGGTCTGCACTGCAGCGCGGCAGATGTTCAAGAACGCCATGTTCGCCGGCATGGAGAACAAGGACATTACCGAGCTGGTCACGATGATCGAGCGCGGCGCAGGGTTCGTGTTGCCGAAAACGCGATAGCCCCGGCTGAAGGCCCTTGCAGGAGGTGCAGCGCCGAGGGTTCGGCGCTGCGCTTGGCCTCGCTATCCGAAGGAGAGCCTTCGTCAGCGATCGAGAACCACGCAATCCATCTGGCGACTGCGCAGGCTGGCGCACACGGTCGATGCCTGCTTCACATCGGAGAACGAGCCGATTCGAACGCGATAGAAACGCCCCATGTTGCCGTAGACGTCCTCCACGATCTCCACCGTGCGCTTGCCGACGAGGGCCGCGTCCTCGCGGCGAACCTTGGCCGCCATCGCCTCGGCCTCGGTCTTCGAGCGCACCGCCGCCAGTTGCAGCTTGTAGGCTCCAGCGCCGGCCGGTGCCGCCTTGCTTTGCGGATTGGCACGATGCGCACGCGGTGCGGGCGTGATCCGCTGTGGCTCCGAGCTGCTGATCGCCGGCATTTTTGGTCTCGGCGTCGGACCGACGGCGCCTGTCGTCTCCGGGGGCGCTCCGGACGATTGCCCCCCACCAAAGAGATTTGAGAAAAAGCCTGTAATGCCGCCACCGCCCGATGTGGTCTCCGAAGCGTCCTGTTGCACCGGGCGCGGAGCGGTCGACCACGATCCTTCAGCCGCGGGCGAGGACGCCAGCGCCGCTCGTGCGGTCCCCGCCGACGCCGAGGTCTTGACCGGCCGATCTGCGCTTTCCTTTTGCCTTGTCGGTACGGCGGGTGCCACCGTCACCCTGTTATTCCACGCAGACGACGCCCCGTGCGTCGTCTCTGCCCGGGCCGTCTCCGGACGCGATGGCGGGCCGTTCGCGATGCCGGAGCTCTGCATGGCCTTGGCACGGGCGGCCGTTGCGGACTCGCGCTCTTGCCCGGCGAGCCCCCCCTTGAGCCAAAGCGCGCTGTCGAGGTCCGCGATGGCTTCGACGGCGCGTCCTTGCTGGAGGTGCGCCTCTCCGCGAATGGCGAGCGCCCGCGCGGTGCTTCGCGTATCCTTCTTGGGAGAGAGCAGAACCGCATCGGCCAGTTGCTGAGCCGTCTGCGCCTTACCGTCGGTCAACGCGCGCCGTGCCTTGTCGAGCGCGGCTTCGGCATCCACCGACTGCGCGGCCGTCTTTGCGGCCGTCTTTCCGGATTTCTTCGGCTTCGGCGCGCCTTGCACTTCCGAGATCGCGAACGATACCGGCGCAAGCGCAACCATAACGCCAGCCATGACGACCGTGCGGACAATGCGCATCACGGCTCCCCCTATTTGATTCGTGCCGTCTCCCCTTGGCGCAGCTTATTCAAGATCGCGAGAATGCGGCAAGCGCACGACGAGCAGCTAATCCGCCGCAGAGCAAAACTCCGATCGAACCTTGCGAATCGATTTACTCGACGGTCACCGACTTGGCGAGATTGCGTGGCTGATCGACATCGGTCCCCATCAGCACGGCCGTGTGGTAGGCGATCAGCTGCATCGGCAGAGCATAGACGACCGGACTCACGAAGGGGTGGACCTGCGGCATGCGCAGATGCGCCGTCACCGTGCATCCCACAGCTTCGGGGTCGGCATTGGACACGAGAACGATCTTGCCGCCTCGTGCCGCAACTTCCTGCACGTTGGAAATTGTCTTCTCGAAAAGATCGTCCTCCGGCGCTACCACCACGACCGGCACGTTCTCGTCGATCAGCGCGATCGGACCGTGCTTCAGCTCACCGGCCGCGTAGCCCTCGGCGTGGATGTAGGAGATCTCCTTCAGCTTCAGCGCACCCTCGAGCGCGATCGGGAAAGACACACCGCGCCCCAGGTAGAGAACGTCACGCGCCTTCGACATCCACAATGCCATTTCGTCGTAGCGCCGATCTTCGCGCAGGAGTGCCGTAAGGTGGCGTGGCACCTCGATCAGTGCCTGAACCAGTTCGCGCTCGCGCTCCGTCGACAACAGCCCGCGAGAACGCGCCAACGCGAGCGCAAGGCACGCAAGCGCCGAAAGCTGGCAGGTGAACGCTTTGGTCGACGCGACGCCGATCTCCGGGCCCGCGAGCGTCGGCAGCACCACATCGCTCTCCCGCGCGATGGTCGAGGTGTGCACGTTCACCACCGAGACGATCCGCTGGCCGGCCGCCTTGCAATATCTCAGCGTCGCAAGGGTGTCTGCGGTCTCGCCCGACTGCGAGATGAACAGGGCAAGTCCGCCCTCGGGCAGCGGCGCCTCCCGGTATCGCAGCTCCGAGGCGACATCGATCTCGACCGGCACGCGTGCATAACGCTCGATCCAGTACTTGGCGACAAGGCCCGCATAGTAGGCAGTGCCACAGGCCGAGATCGTCACGCGCGTGATCTTGGACAGATCGATGCCGAGATCCGGAAAGCGCACCTGACCGCTGGCCATGTCGATGTAGTTCGTCAGCGTATGGCTGATCACTTCTGCCTGCTCGTGGATCTCCTTGAGCATGAAATGGCGGTGGTTGCCCTTGTCGATCAGGAAGCCCGATGCCTGGCTGGCCACGATCGGCCGGTCGACACGGCGGCCTTGGCGGTCGCGAACCTCGACGCTGTTGCGCCGCAGGATCGCCCAATCGCCTTCCTCGAGATAGGTGATGCGGTCCGTGAAAGGCGCCAGCGCAATCGCATCCGAGCCGAGGTACATCTGTCCGTCACCATGCCCGACGGCCAACGGGCTACCTTCGCGCGCCCCGATCATGAGGTCATCGTGGCCGGCGAAGATGATGGCGAGCGCAAAGGCTCCGCGCAGTCGCTTCAGCGCTTGGCCGGTCGCCGCGATCGGGTCCATTCCCTTCTTCATCTCGTACGTGATGAGATGAGCAATGACCTCCGTGTCGGTCTCCGACGTGAACGCGGCGCCGGCACGGATCAACTCGTCCCGCAACTCGCGAAAATTCTCGATAATGCCATTGTGTACGACGGAGACATTCTCGGACATGTGTGGATGCGCGTTGCGCTCGTTCGGTGCGCCGTGTGTCGCCCACCGGGTGTGGCCAATTCCGGCACGCCCCATGAGCGGCTCTCGCGCCAGGCGCTCGCTCAGGTTGCGAAGTTTGCCTTCTGCGCGCCGGCGCTCCAGGTGGCCGTTCTCGACAGTCGCCACGCCCGCCGAATCGTAGCCGCGATATTCGAGGCGCCGAAGTGCGTCGACCAGATCCAGCGCGACAGGCTCTGCCCCGAGAATTCCCACAATCCCGCACATATCAAACCTCTCGATCGTATCGCAGCGAGACAAGCGCGCCGGACCGGGCCTGGACAGCACACACCCGACCCCGAATGTCCGACCCGTCTATCCGAACTGCAAGATTGCGACCAGTTGCATCGACACAAATCTGTCAAGCCGTAGCCGGCAAGCGCCTCGGCGCGCCTGACGCGGTGCCACGGGGGCACCCGACAAGGTATTCGGCAGAGGCGCGAGTCGCTCAAGACACGTTCGGTTACACAACCTTACGACGCAGCGGCCGGACGACGCGCCGATTTACTCCGCGGCGCGGCCAGTCTTCCGCCGCTCCATCATGATGCGGAATTTTGCGGCCCACCCCGGGCGCTCGGCCTGCTCGGGCCGCGTGATGGCCAGCGCGTTGTCGGAGACATTCTTGGTCACCACGCTGCCCGAGGCGACATACGCGCCTTCCCCAACCTTCACTGGCGCGACGAGGGACGAGTTCGAGCCGATGAACGCCCCCGCGCCTATGACCGTCTCGTGCTTGAAGTAGCCATCGTAGTTGCAGAAGATCGTGCCAGCCCCGATGTTGGCACCCGCACCGACTCGGCCGTCGCCGATATAGGCAAGGTGGTTGGCCTTCGCCCCGGCTTCGAGCTTTGCGTTCTTCACCTCGACGAAGTTTCCGATATGCACGTCCGGACCCACGTCTGCTCCGGGCCGAAGTCGCGCGAACGGCCCGATCTCCGCACCGGACCTGATCACGACCCCCGCGCGGCTCTTCTGGTCGAAACCCTGGATGTGTGAATTGGCTTTGATCGTCACGCGATCCTCGACCGTCACGCCCGGCCCGAAGAAGACGTTCGGCTCGATGACCACGTCCTTGCCGATCCGCGTGTCATGGCTGAACCAGACCGTTTCGGGCGCCGTCAACGTGACACCATCGAGCATCACCTCCTGCCGGCGAGTCTGCTGCCAGATCGCCTCGGCAATCGCCAGTTGATCTCGCGAATTGACCCCCATCACTTCCCGCTCAGGGCACTCGACGACGGCCGCCCGAAGCCCATCTCCGCGCGCGATTTCCACAGCATCGGTCAGATAATACTCGCCTTTCGCATTTCCGTTCGAAATCCGATCCAGGATCGACAGCAGGTGCGGTGTGCGAAACGCCATGACACCCGAGTTGCATAACCCGACGGCGAGTTCCGCCCGGCTAGCGTCTTTCTCTTCGCGAATGGCGAGCAAGTTCCCGACGTCGTCTGTCAGCAGCCGCCCGTACCCGCTCGGATCTGACGGCCGAAACCCGAGCACGGCGACCCCGGCACCATCGTCGAGCACGGCACGCAAGCCTCTTAGGGTCGCACCGCCGATCAGTGGGGTGTCCCCGTAAACAACCATGACGTCACCGCGATGGCGCTCGAGCAGCGTGCGGGTCGAAAGCACCGCGTGGCCGGTTCCCAGTTGCTGGTCCTGGACAAAAACTTCGATGGCCTCATGGCCCTCGCGCGCCTCGCGGGCCACACGCTCCATGCCAGGCCCCACGACGAGCGCCGACATCCCGGCGCCGGCGGCCCGGGCCGCCTGCAGTACGTGACAGACCATCGGCCTGCCCGCGATCGGATGGAGGACCTTCGGCAAAGCCGATTTCATTCGCGTGCCCTTGCCCGCGGCAAGAACGATGGTCAACAGCGGGTGCATCCTGCGCCCTCCTCTTCCATCAGGCCGAGCCTACCAACGCCCTCGGACCGGCGTCTGGGGCTCCAATGCCGCGAATGGTTCAGGCAAATCGACACTCGGCAGCGCCATACGCTCTGCGCCCAAATCGCCCGAGCCGCAACGGGAGGACTGCCGTTTTCCAAAGCTACCGGCATCGACCCGTCCAGCGCGGGTCAGAGGTCTCTCGCGTTGAAGGTGTCACAGTCCTGGATCTGGGCACTCTCGAGGCCGCGCCGGAACCAGCGCACGCGCTGGGCCGACGAACCGTGCGTGAACGCATCCGGCACGACCCGGCCCGTCTGTTGACGCTGGATCATGTCGTCACCGATCGCCTGGGCCGCGTTCAGCCCTTCCTCTACGTCACCGGGTTGCAGGCGGTTCTTGACTTGATGGTTCAGCGCGGCCCAGACGCCGGCGAAGCAATCGGCCTGCAGCTCCATGCGCACCTGGATCTGGTTCGCATCACGCTCGGAGCGGGCATTCTGCTTCGCTGCCTGCACCTTATCGGCAATGCCGAGCAGCGTCTGCACGTGATGGCCGACCTCATGCGCAACCACATAGGCCTGGGCGAAGTCACCCGGCGCGTTGAAGCGACGCTTCAGCTCCTGGTAAAATGATAGATCGATGTAGATCTTCTGGTCCAGCGGACAATAGAAGGGCCCCATTGCAGCCTGCCCCGTGCCGCATGCCGTCGGAAAGGCGCCCGAGAAGATCACGAGTTTCGGCTCACGATACTTGCGCCCGAACGATTTGAAGACGCTATTCCAGACATCTTCCGTATCGGCCAGGACACGACCGACGAATTTCTTCATTTCGTCCTGGCTGGCATCGACCTGGTTGCCCTTGCCTGGGATCTCGAATGGACTGCGCCCGCTTCTGTCGCTGCCCGGATCGATTCGGGGGAACTGCGGGATCTCGATGCCACCACCGCCACCACCGAGGCCTCCGCGCAGAATGTCGAGCGGATTGATGCCGAAGAGGAGCATGACCGCGCCGATGATCAGCAGCGTCGTGATGCTGAAGCCACCCCGGCCGCCTCCCATAGGGATCGGGATGCGCATGCCGCCCCGACCGAAGGGAGAACCGCCGCCCTCTCCGCGCCGATCTTCGACGTTGCCACTCTCACGATCGCTGTCGTCGTAGCGCATCAAACATCACCCTGTGTGAGCCTCGGCACTCGCAACCCAGATACAGAGCACTTGCCGAGAGTTCCAATCAAATTCAGCACGCCGATCGATCCGGCACAAGCCGCGGGGCCCTGCCCGCGGAACGCGATGAGACGCGAGGAGCAACATCGCGCCTAAGACTTGACCGGGCCGCTCGTGCGGGCTGCCCCACCCGCGGATTTGTCGGTTAAGACCAACGTTCCCTCGGCAGCCCTCGACTTGGCTTTCGGCGACGAGCGTTGGAGACTGCGCACGGCACGCGACGCCACGACCTCGCCGTCGTTGGCATAGGCCTCGTGATTGCGCTCGATATCCTTCAGCTCGTAGAGGTAGTTGACCATCAGACCGTGTGCCTCTCGCAACCCCTTCTCGGACACGTCGCCCAGCCAGTTGATCCGCTCGAGGCGCGCACCGTTGCCGAGATGGAAACGCGCGACCGGGTCGATTGGCCGAGCGTCGTGGCTGCGCGCCTGCAAAAAATAATGGGCGGCGAGCGTCAGAAGCGTCGGCTTCAGCGCTTCGGCCTCTTCGGGATCATCGATCCAGCCCGGATCGCTCAGCATCTGCAGTGCGACGCGGTCGGCGTCGGTTACGACGCGGCCGGCCTCGTCGGCGACAGCGCGATCGAGCCAGCGGGCGAACGTGGGTACCGGTGACAGCGTAACGAACGTCTTGAGCTGCGGCTGCTCGCGGGCCAATTCCTCGACCACTTGCTTGATCAGGAAGTTGCCGAACGAAATACCGCGCAACCCTTCCTGGCAGTTCGAAATCGAATAGAAGACGGCCGTTGTCGGGCTCGACCGGCTGTCGCCTGCAGCGGGCGGCGGCTCTCCGATCAGGTTTTGGATGTGCCCCGGCACATCGCGGGTCAGCGCCACTTCCACGAAGATGAGCGGCTCGTCGATCAGCGATGGGTGGAAGAACGCAAAGCAGCGCCGATCGGCAGGCTCGAGGCGTCGCCTGAGATCTTCCCACCCCTGGATCTCGTGCACCGCCTCGTAGCGGATGATCTTCTCGAGGATTGCGGCCGGCGTCTGCCAGTCGATACGCCGGAGCACGAGGAAGCCCCGATTGAACCATGAGGCGAAGAGGTGGGCCATATCCTCATCGACGGCCATAAACCCTGGTTCGCCCTTCATCAGCCGCAAGAGGTCGCGCCGCATGGCGACAATTTCGCCGGTCGCTCCAGGAGCGAGGTTCAGGCGGCGAAAGAACTCCTGGCGCGGACTTTCCACGGCGTTGCGCAGCTCGTGCATGGTCGCTTCGCCGGGGCTGTCCAGGAAGGCGGCAGCTGCACGCTTCACCGCATCGGGCTTCGGCTTGAAGTCGTCTGCGATCACACGGAACACCGCCTTACGTCCCTCGGGATCGAGGCTGCGGTAGCGATCGAGAAGCTCTCGTGCAATCGCTACCCCGGACGCCTCGCCGCGCCCGGAAAGCAACGCCCTGGCGAGACCGCCGACGTCCTCTTCCTGCGCTCCGACCAGTGCGCTCGGAAGGTATTGCCGACCCTGCTCCGCGACCGTCGTCAGCAGATCCTGCAGGAACGAGACGTTGATCGGCATGGCACCTCCGCTTTCGTGTCCGGTGACGGCACGCTCCCGGTTTAGAGCTCAGATCGAGACTGGGCAATGCTGACGCTGCTGCGGCGAAGCCCCCGATGTTCCCGAAACACTCGACCGGCGCCGCGCGAGACGGCATGCTCGCCGCCATTCAATCCAGCGCAGGAGGCCCCATGTCCGAGACGTACGAGATTCTTGCCCTCAAGTATGGCGAGAACACGCAGCGCAAAGCTGCCGAGAACTTCATGAACCCAGTGCCCGACGACCACGCCTCGTCGATGCCCATCGATTATTTCGTGTTCCTGATCCGCAATGCCAATCGCACAATTCTGGTCGACACCGGCTTCGACCACAAGGAGGCGACCGCCCGCGGCCGCAAGATCACCGTCGAACCGATCGAAGTGTTGAAGCGCATTGGCGTCGAGCCCGATTCGATCAAGGAGACCATCATCACGCATCTCCACTTCGATCACGCCGGAACGATGGATCAGTTCAACGCGACGAAGTTCCATCTCCAGGCCGCCGAGATGGCCTACGCGACCGGACCCTGCATGTGCGAGAACGCCATGCGCATGCCGTTCACGGCAGACCACGTCTGCCAGATGGTGCGCCACGTCTATTCGGGCCGCGTCCAGTTCCACGACGGTGAAGGCCACATCGCGCCCGGACTCTCGGTGCATCACTGCCCGGGACATTCGAAAGGCATCCAGGCGATCCGGGTGAACACCGCGCATGGCCCTGTGGTGCTGGCCTCCGACGTCGTCCACTTCTATGCGAATATCGAGCAGCGCCGCCCGTTCTTCATCACCATCGACCAGGAGGCGACACTGAAATCCTACGACCAGCTCGCTTCCCTCGCAGGCGGCGGCATCAAGAACGTCATCCCCGGGCACGATCCGCTGATCCTGAAGCGCTATCCAGCCTGGAAGCCCGAGACGGAGGGCTTGGTGCATAAGCTCGACGCACCGCGCATTGGTTAAGCCTCGATAGGGCGGGGGGCATTCGCCCCGCCCTATCAATTCCAATATCGTCAGTTGGCGATTTTGACGCCCGCCTGACGCTCCATCAGCCGAATGAGCAGGTTGACGTCCTCGCTGGCACCCTGATCGGCGATCGCCATCTGAAACACCTCGCGGACGAGGTTGCAGATCGGCATGGGCGTGCCAGACGTGATGCCGAGTTCGGTCGCGAGCCTCACGTCCTTGTGCATCAGCCCGAGCGTGAAATTGGTCCTGATATCGCCTCCTTTGGCGAGCTTGGGAAGCGTGATCTCCGTGCTGTAGGAACGCGCCGAGCCCTTGTGCAGCACTTCAGCGATCTTCTCTATCGAGAGGCCGTTCTTCACGCCCATGGCGATGGCCTCGAACGTGGCGGCACGCACGCTGGCGGCCGTGACGTTGTTGACCAGCTTCATGACGTGACCGGCTCCGATATCGCCGCAATGAAACACATTCGGACTGATCACCTCGAAAACCGTCTTTACCTTGGCGAACAAAGCGTCGGGCGCACCGACCATAATGGCGATCGTACCCGCCTCCGCGCCGTGGGGGCCGCCAGAGACCGGCGCATCGATGAGCGTGATGCCCCGCGCCGCGAGCTCCGCCGCCATGGCCCGGGTCGCATTCGGGTCCCCGGTGGTCATGTCGGCGATCACGCCGCCCGGCTTCATGCCTTCGGCAATCCCGTTCATGCCGAAAATGGCGCTGTGCACCTCCTTCGACGTCGGCAGACACGTCATGACGAGATCGCACTCGGCAGCGAGCGCCGAACCGGACTGCGCCGCCGTCCCACCCCTTTCGACATGCGCCGAAACACGCTCCGGCATCAAATCGAAGACCCGCACTTTCCTCTCGCGAAGCAGCCGGCGCGCCAGCGCACCACCCATCGCTCCGAGACCCACGTACCCAAGTTCCATTGTTTCCTCCTGCGCACATTTCAGGCGCACCGACGCCAAAGCAGCCGGCTCGCGCGCGGAACCGCTCTCATCGAAGCGCGACCTACGCGAGAAGCGATGCCCTACCGAACCGGCTCCCGTACGGTCAGTAAAGCGTCTCAGCCTGCCGCTTCGGATAGTTCGCGTCGTAGGTCTGGCCGTCGAACTTGCCGTTGGTCAGTGCCTCGAGTATTTCGCCGGACGACGGCAACGCCGACCGTGCGAGCCGTGTATCGGGGTCCCACAGACGCGAGCGAACGAGCGCCTTGGGGCACTGAAAGTAGACATTCTCCGCCGTCACTTTCAAAACGGTTTGCGGTCGCTTGCCGTTGAAGGAGAAACTCTCGTTGAGCTCGGCGTCGTGCAGAATCTCGGCTCGTCCGTTGATGCGCAGCGTATTGCCGATCCCCGGAATCAGGAACAGCAGTGAACACCGCGGATCGCGAACGATGTTGCGCAACGCATCGACCCGGTTGTTGCCGCGGCGATCGGGGATCATCACCGTCTTCTTGTCGATCACGCGCACGAACCCGGCGGGATCGCCGCGTGGCGAGCAGTCGAGACCTTCCGGTCCGACCGTAGCAATCACCACGAACGGCGCCTTGTCGATGAAGGCGCGATAGTGATCGGAGATGTAGTCGATCTCCTTGAGGATCGCCGCCTCGGCTGGGGCTCCGTACAGCGCATCCAGTTCCTCGATCGTGGTTATCTTGGGCATTTGGCCTCCGTGGTGAGGAAGGGAGCCGGCATTGCCGCCGGCCGCAATCCTATCCGCGTGACAGGTCTTGCGCGGCTAGGCTAGCATTTGTCCAGACATAAGTCGGGCCGCAATGCAGCAGCCGGAACGACACCAATCTTGAGGGAGAACGAGCCATGGGCCAAGCCCCCCGATTCGCCGTGCAGATCGGCGCTGTCGACAAACTGGGTGCCAGCGACGCGGACATGTACCGCGAGGCGATCATCGACGCCCAGCACGCCCAACAGCTCGGTTACGATGCGGTGTGGCTGGTCGAGCACCATTTCTCTGACTACTACCCTACCCCCAATCCGCTGATGTTCCTTTCTCACCTGGCTGCGGCCGTGCCCGGAATGGGTCTCGGCACCGCGGTCATGGTGTTGCCCTGGTACGATCCGATCCGGTTTGCAGAGGATCTGGCGATGGTCGCGACCCTCACCACTGGGCCGCTGCACATCGGCATGGGACGCGGCACGGCGAAGCTCGAATACGACGCCCTGCGCATCGACATGAACGAGGCGCGCGACCGTTTCCAGGAGTGCTGGGAGATCACCCAGCTCGCGCTCAAGGGCGAGCCCTTCACCTATGACGGCCGCTTCGTGAAGCTGGAGCGGCCGATCACCATCCGCCCGCGGCTCGATCCCTCCCGCAAGATCAACTTCTACGGCGCGATCGGATCGCCCGGCTCCGCCGAGATCATCGCCGATTATAATCTCGCGCCCCTCTCGCTGTCGCAGTTCCCCGACTACATGCTGGTGAAGATCCTCGAGCGATGGCGGCGGCGCATGGCGGACAGAGGCCAGGCCGTGCCCGCCGACGTGACGCTTCCGGTCTCGACAAAATGCTTCATCGGCGACACCGACGAGGCAGCACGTGAGGAAGCCCGCGGGCACATGGCCCGTTTCTACAAGCTTCAGGCCGAGCACTACACCACCGACACCACCCCCTGGGGCGACATCAAGGGCTACGAGCAATTCGCCAAGATCTTCGCCAACATGAAGCTGATGGGCGACCCGAAGCAGAACGACCCGATCCTCGAGCGCAATCTGATCGGCAGCGCAGAGACCGTGGCCCGGCGCATCAACGAGCTGCGCGCCATCGGTTTCAATTACGTGCTCATTTCGAATGCCATGCACGGTGTCGAGCGCGAGGTGCGCCAACGCATGATGCGCCGGTTCGCCGAAGAAGTGATCCCGCTGGTCAACAGTCTGCCCGTTCCGGACGCACCGGTGTTCGAGAGGCCGCGCGCGGCCGAGTAGACTGTCGGCGCCCGCCGCTTGCGCATATCGAGTGGGAAAGTCAACCATGTCAGAAACAATAGGCTTCATCGGGCTCGGCGCCATGGGTGGCGGCATGGCGGCAAACCTGGTCAAGGCCGGGTTCACGGTGGTCGGCATGGATGTCAATCCGGCGCGGGCCGAAGCCCTCGCGGCCCGAGGTGGCAACATCGTGAAGACACCTGCCGATGTCGCCCGATCGGCAAAGCGCGTCATCACCATGGTCGAGACCACCGCCCAAACCGAAATGGTGATCGCCGGCGTGGACGGCGTCATCGCGGGGGCAGCGGCGGGCCATTCTATCGCGATGATGTCGACCATCGACCCGATCGCGGCGAAGCAGATCCACGACAATTTGAATGCCAAGGGCATCGCCATGGTCGACGCGCCGGTTTCCGGCGGTGCGGCGCGCGCGAGCGACGGCTCTCTGGCCATCATCTGCGGCGGCGAGAAATCCCACTACGATGACTGGCTGCCGGCGTTCGAGGCCATGTCGGCCAACCAGTTCCACGTCGGTGGCATCGGCCAGGGACTTGCGCTGAAACTCGTCAACAACATGCTGATCCAGACGTCGACCGTGGCCATCGCCGAGGCATTCGTGATGGGCGCCAAGGCCGGGCTCGATCCGCGCGTCATGTATGACGTCATCAAAGTGTCGACGGGCGCGAGTTTTGCCCTCGATTTCCGGGTGCCACGATTTCTTTCGGGCGATTTCACGCCCGGCGGCACTGTCGACATCTCGTACAAGGACCAGGAGCTCGAGACCGCGTTCGGCAAGGCCCTCGGGGTACCGCTCTTCATGGCCAACATCTCGCAACAGATCTACCAGATGGCTCGCGCCCGCGGTCTCAACAAGGAAGACGGCGCCTCGGTCGTGAAGCTCTACGAAGAGATGGCCGGCGTGAAACTCGGACCCAGATCCACCAAGCGCCCGGGCTAGGCCGGGGCGATCGAAACCAAACTCAGAAGGAAGATGTCATGACCGAGAGAAGCGACCTCTACAAGAAAGGCGAAGCGGTTCGCCGGGCGTTGCGCGGAGACGCCTCGTACGAGCAGAACATGAAGGAGTATGCGGCCGACCCGCACACTCAGACGTTCATCGACTTGGCGACCGAGACGGTGTTTGGCGCGCTATGGGCGCGGCCGACGCTCGACTACAAGCTGCGCTCACTGATCTGCGTCATCACCGATGCCACGATGGGACGCCATGACGAGCTCGATATCCACCTGCGCTTTGCCTTGAAGCAGGGCTGGACAGAGGAGGAGCTGATCGAGGTGCTCCTGCATATGTCCGGCTACGTCGGCGTGCCGCTGATCCGCGAGGCGGTCTATTGCGCCAAGGACGTGTTCGCCGATGAGCGCGCCAAGGCTGCGGCGAAGACGTAAGCCGCCGGAAAACAGACCGAACACCAAGACGAGGCGAGGAGCGCGACGCCCATGGCCCAAGCAAACGTCCATTACATAGCAAACCGCGCGGATTGGCTGGCTCGCGTCACGGAGACGCCGCTCGAACCCGAGCTGCCGATCGTCGATCCGCATCATCACCTCTGGGACCGTCCGGGTTGGCCCTACATGATGCCGGACCTTCTCGCCGACACGGCGACCGGCCACAACGTCGTCGCGACGGTGTTCGTGCAGTGCCGTGCATTCCATAAAGCAACCGGCCCCGAGGCGATGAGGCCGGTCGGCGAAACGCAATTCGTGGCCGGTGTCGCGGCCATGAGTGAGAGCGGCCAATACGGAAAAACGCGCATCTGCGAGGGCATCGTCGGCCACGCCGACATGCTGCTCGGTGCCCGCGTCGAGCCGGTGCTTGAAGCGCACATCGCGGCGGGCAACGGACGCTTTCGCGGCATCCGCCACATCACGGCGTGGGACCCGAACCCGGTCATCATGAACCCCGCCTACACGCCGCCCCGGCATGCGCTTCAGGACGCGTCCTTTCAGGAGGGCCTGCGTACGCTCGGCCGCATGGGCCTCACGTTCGATGCCTGGCTCTATCACCCGCAGATCCCGGATGTGACGGCCGCCGCCCGCGCCGTGCCCGAGACCAGGATCGTGCTCGATCATGTCGGAGGGCCCCTCGCCATCGAAGGCTATGCGGGAAGACGTGACGAAGTCTTCAAGGACTGGTCGGCGTCCATAAAGGAACTGGCGACCTGCCAGAATGCTTACGTGAAGCTCGGTGGCCTCGGCATGCGCATCAACGGATTTCGCTTCGAGGACGCCGAAAATCCGCCGACCTCCGAAGCCTTGGCGGCCGCCTGGAAACCCTACATCGAGACGTGCATCGAGGCGTTCGGCGCGAACCGATGCATGTTTGAATCGAACTTCCCCGTCGACAAGGGCTCCTATAGCTACGGCGTCTTCTGGAATGCCTGCAAGCTGCTGGCGAAGGGCGCCTCGGCGAACGAGAAAGCGGATCTCTTTGCAGGTACGGCACAGCGGTTCTATCGGCTGTCGAAAACGGCCTGACCACAACGAAAGCGAGTCCATCATGAGCGCCGCGCAGACACCGACCTCGACCACGCCCATCCTGACCGTCGCCGAGGGCAAGGCCACCATTCGCCTGAACCGACCCGCCGAGCACAACCGGCTCGAGCCGGCGGACCTCGAAGCGCTGATCGAGATCTATGACCGGATCGGTAGCGACGTCTCGATCCGGGTGCTCGTCATCACCGGCACGGGCAAGAGCTTCTCGTCGGGCTTCCATATCGGCGCCCTCAAGGACCGAAAGGAAGGCAGGCAGAAGGAGTACGACCCGAATGCCTTCGAGAAGATGGTGGACAAGCTTGAAGAGCTGCGCGTACCGACAATCGCCGCGTTGAACGGCGGCGTCTACGGCGGCGCGACGGATCTCGCGCTCGCCTGCGACTTTCGCATTGGTGTCGAGGCAACGCGCATGTTCATGCCCGCGGCGCGACTTGGCATCGTCTACTATCAAAGCGGGCTTCGCCGCTACGTGTCACGCATCGGCCTCGACAATGCGAAGCGACTGTTCCTGACGGCCGAGCCGGTCGAGGCGAGTGACCTTCTCGCCATGGGATACCTGGGCGAGATCGTGCCGGCGGATCAGCTCATGACGCGGGTCGATGCGCTCGCGTCGCAGATCGCGGCCAACGCACCGCTGGCGCTCGCCGCGACGAAGAAGGCACTCAACGACGTCGCCGCCGGACGCCTCGATCCGGAGTGGCATGACGAGGCGCGCAAGGCCTGTGCCAAGTCCGCTGACCATCAGGAGGGATTAAAGGCGTGGGCGGAGAAGAGGAAGCCTGCGTTCACCGGTCGGTAGTATGTTCGATGGATGATCGAGGTATGCAGCCGGCACCCTTACGGGAGCCGGCTTCAGTCGTTCGTGCCCGGCCTTGGCAAGGCTGCTATTCGGCGGCCGCCGTCGCCAGTGGGCTTACCGTCTGGCCGCGGCTCTTGCGAACCTGGCTCAATTGATCGGCCACCAGGAAAGCAATCTCGAGTGACTGCTCGGCGTTGAGACGCGGGTCGCACAGCGTCTCGTAGCTTCGCGACAGATCCTCGTCGACGATCTGCATGGCACCGCCCGTGCACTCGGTCACATTCTGGCCGGTCATTTCGACGTGCACGCCGCCCGCGTACGTTCCAAGCGCACGATGCACGGCGAAGAAGCGCTCCACCTCATCTCTGACGCGCTGGAATGGCCGCGTCTTATGGCCGGTCGATGCGGTGATCGTATTGCCATGCATCGGGTCGCACGACCAAATGACCTTGCGGCCCTCCTTCTCCACGGCACGAATGAGCGGCGGCAGGTGCTTCTCGATCTTGTCCGAACCGAACCGGCAGATCAGCGTCAACCGTCCCGCTTCGTTGTCGGGGCTCAGGATATCGATCAGGCGGACCAACTCGTCGGGATCGAGCGTCGGTCCGCACTTCAATCCGATCGGGTTCGCGACGCCTCGGCAGAACTCGATATGCGCGTGATCGGGCTGGCGCGTGCGGTCGCCGATCCAGATCATATGCGCGGACGTGTCGAAGTAGCGGCCCGTACCCAACACCTCATCGCGACGCGTCATGGCCTGCTCGTATCCGAGCAACAGGGCTTCGTGGCTGGTGTAGAAGTCCGTGCTGACCAGCTCGCGCGTGTTCGTCTCGTCGATGCCGAGCACCTTCATGATCGCGAGCGTGCGCCCGATCTCGTCAGCCAGCGTCTCGTATTGGTTCTCGATGGGCTTGCCCTTCATGAAATCGAGCGCCCAACGGTTGATGTTCTCCAAGCTGGCAAAGCCGCCCTGAAGGAACGCGCGCAGGAAGTTCAGCGTGGCCGCCGACTGCCGATAGGCCTGCAACTGGCGTTGCGGATCGGGAACCCGCTCCTCGGGCGTGAAGTCGAATCCGTTGATGATATCGCCGCGATAGCTCGGCAGCTCGACTCCGTCCCGCTTCTCGACGTTGGAGGAGCGCGGCTTCGCGAATTGCCCGGCGATGCGACCCACCTTCACCACCGGCATTCCGCCCTGGAAGGTCATCACCAGCGCCGATTGCAGGAAGATGCGGAAGTAATCGCGGATATTGTTGGCCGAGTGCTCCTTGAAGCTTTCCGCGCAATCGCCGCCCTGGAACAGGAAGCTATGACCCTCAGCTACCCGCGCCAGCTTCGTGCGCAGCGCCAGCACTTCGTTGGCAAACACGAGGGGAGGAAACTTCGCCAGGCGCGCCTCGACATCCGCCAGAGCAGCCGACGGCGTCGCATAGAGTTGGCCATCGTACTCAGGGACTTGAACGATCGGCTTCGATCTCCAGCTCGCGGGGGACCAGGTTGCCGGCATGGCACTCTCCTAAACGAGATGCAGAAAAAGGCCGGTCCCGCACTCCCTGCAGGCCGGCACCGCTCCGCATCATGGCATAAGCTGGCTTCTATAAGCCAACTTCGTTCGCGCTGCCAGTCGGTCTGGTGCGATTGGGAGCCAAAAAGGGAGCACCGGACGAGGCGAGCGGCGGCCGGTGCCCTATGGGCCTCGCCGCCAATCCCGACCCGCCCGCGCCGGGCCTCTACCTGCGCACAGCCTCCACCTCGATCGCGACGTCGACCTCGTCCGATATGAGCGGCGCACCACGCCCCAGTCCCCATTCGCTTCGGAGTAGCTTCGTTGTCGCCGAGAACCCGGAGACGAACTTGCCCGCAAAGCTGGGGTTAACCAGTCCGAGTGGGTGCTCGCCAGTGAAATTCCAGGTCACATCGAGCGTTACCGACCGCGTCGTTCCTCGGATCGTCAGATCGCCGACGACTTGGCCGGTCCGCTCGCCCGTGACAATCGCCTGGGTGCTCTTGAACGTGATCATCGGGTAATTGACCACGTCGAAGAAGTCGGGGCTCCGCAGTAGCCGATCCAACGCCGTAACCCCGCTGGACAGCTCTGTCGGATCGAGGCGGACGTCGACGCGTCCCGTTTCCGGGCTGGCCGGATCGAAATCGAGCTGCCCCGCAAAGCCAACCAACCGCGCCGTATGGTGCGACAGGCCGGCGTGGCTCCAGCCGATGGTCACGGTCGAGTGGCCGCCGGCAAAGTGGTAAGTCTCGGCGGCCACCGGCACAGCCACCAGCCACCCCGCGAAACCGAGGGCCACCACGAGCGACCAGAGCAATCTCGTGTCGAAGCGAATGCGCACCTCGTGCCCTCCGGACTGCGTTTGCCGGTCCACCTGCACCAAAACTGTGGCAAGACCGGATCAATCGCTTACGCCGCTCAAAGCTGAGCGGTCATCCCACCGTCGACCGCGAGCGTCGCCCCGGTGATATAGGAGGCCTTGTCGGAGGCAAGGAAAACGATGGCTGCCGCGATCTCCTCCGGTGTCCCGAAGCGCCGCATGGGGGTCTTGTCCAGCAGCGCCTTGGCGAAGGCAGGGATCTTGAGCGCCCGCGCCGTGAGCGCCGTTTCGACGAAACCCGGGCACACGGCGTTGACACGAATGCCGAATGTCGCCCACTCGACGGCGAGACCTTTGGTGAGCGCGACAACAGCGCCTTTGGTCGCCGAGTAGGCGACGAGCTGGCGCATGCCGTGGTCAGCCATGATCGAGGCGAGGTTGACGACCGACGCATTGCCGGAGCGCCGCAACAGCTCGAAGCCTTCGCGCGCGAGGCGAACCACACCGTCGAGGTTGACGTCGCGTACGGTGACCCAGTCGGCTTCCGACAGATGGCGGAAATCGGACCGGACATTCAGTCCCGCATTGTTGACCAGGATGTCGAGTTTGCCGTGAGCGGTCTCGATCAGCCGAAGGGTGGCTTGAACGTCCTGCGTGCGCGTGACATCTGCGGCAACCGCAGTCGCGATGCCCCCCAGCTCCTGAATTTCAGCCACGACTTTGGCTGCGGCATCCGCATCGCGCTCGGCGAGGTAGACGTGCGCACCCTCGGCCGCCAGAGCTTTCGCGATCCCGCGTCCGATGCCGTTGCCAGCCCCCGTGACCAGGGAGATGCGTCCGTCTAGGCATGCCATCCGTGGCCTCCCGTCGCGCGAACCGCCGCGCCGCAATCAAGCGTGAGCCTGCTCAATAACAAGGCCGCCGCCCTATGTTGCAAGGACGGCGGCTCGGCGTCGCTAACGGCAACCCTACTTCAACGACCTGCTGTTCCGGTAATCCTCCGGATGGGTATAGCTGTCGTGCGCGTAGTCGTGTCCCACTTTGAACTTCACGCCGACCCGGAACAGGTGCGCACTGATATCCGCTTCGTGCTGCTGAGGCGGCAACAGTCCTCCCTGTGGCAGCGCGAAAGAGGTGTCGCCGAAATCGCCGTAAAGATATTCCGCGAAGACGAGGAACCGCTGCGACCAGTCGAACTCTGTGCCGATGCCGCCAACAAAGCCCGTCAACGTCTGTGCCGACTTGAGTCCGGCGCCGGGCTGTTGGGCCTCGATTCCGAGGAAACCGACGCCCGCGGTTCCATAGATCAGCCAGCCCGGATGGGCGTAGAAGCCGAGCCGTCCCCGGATCGTGAACAGATAGTCTTGTCCGTAATCGGTGAAACCGATCGTCTCGCGGGCATCGCCGAAGCTGCCGTCCGCCTCGATTCCGAGAAGCAAGTGCCGGTGCAGCGTGAGATCATATCCGGTCGAGACGCCGCCCGAAAAACCGCCCGCCGTTCCTGAAGCGATTGCGGGCAAGCGCTGGTCGATGTCGTAGAAGTTGCCTTGTCCGAACACGCCGAATTTCACGAGCCCGGAACCGTCGTAGTTCTGAGCGTTGGTCGAAGCTATGCCCGCCGCGGCCATCAGCAGCGCGGTTCCAATCGTTTTGAGCACTCGTCCCAACATGCACTTTCCCCCGCTTGATCCGCTTTAAGTTAACGAAATCGCAGGATTTGCCGATTCGGAACAGCCTCACGTTTTGGAAAGCGCAATCTTGTTCTGATGAGTTGCCCACAATCGACACGACGCCGCGGGGACTCTTGCACAGGTTCGCTGGCGCGGGTTCAAGATACCGGCGGCGTCCACTTCTCGCGCATCGTCACGAGTTCCTCGGCGGCACTCGGATGCAGCGCCATGGTCCGGTCGAAATCGGCTTTCGTTGCCCCCATGCGCATGGCGATGGCGGCAACCTGCACGATCTCGCCCGCATCGGCCCCGACGACATGGCAGCCGAGCACGCGTCCTTCCTTGGCATCGACAACGAGCTTCATGAGCATCCGCTCCTCACGGCCCGAGATCGTGCCTCGCATCGGCCGGAAGCGTGCCTTGTAGATGTCGATGTCGCCATGGGATTCCCGCGCCTCGGCCTCGGTCATGCCGACCGCACCCACCTCGGGGGTAGAGAAAACCGCGCTCGGGATCATCTCGTACTCGGTGGTCCACGGCCGGCTGCCGTACATGCTGTCGGCGAACGCGTGCCCTTCGCGGATTGCGACCGGCGTCAGGCTCACCCGATCGGTGACATCGCCGATCGCGTAGATGCTCTCGACGTTCGTGCGCGAGTGCGCGTCGACACTGATTGCGCCGCCCGAGCCCGTCTCGACACCGGCGATGTCGAGGCCGAGGCCTTTGGTGTTCGGACTGCGGCCGATGGCGAACATGATCTGGTCAGCTTCGATACGGTCGCCGCCGTCGAGCGTCCCGATAAGGCCCCCCGTCGTCTTCTCGATGCCTGTGAAGACCTGCTCGGTAACGATCCGGATGCCTCGACGCGGCAACTCCTCCATCAGCGCATCACGCACGTCCTCGTCGAAGCCGCGCAGAATCTTTGGCCCTCGGTAAACGAGGGTCGTCTCCGCCCCGAGCCCGGCGAAGATACCGGCGAACTCGACGGCAATGTAGCCGCCACCGGCAACGACGACGCGGCGCGGCAGCTCGGGCAGATGGAATGCCTCGTTCGAGGTTATGACGTGCTCGATGCCTTTGAGCTTGGGATCGAGATTAGGCCACCCGCCGGTCGCGATAAGGATCGTCTTGGCTCTGACTTTCTTGTCGGGCTTCACCAGGCGAACGGTGTCGGCACCCTCTAGGACGGCGCGGCTCTCGAAGATGCTGACACCGGCCTTCTCGAGGTTGCGCCTGTAGATGGACTCGAGACGATCGATCTCCTTGTCCTTGTTGGCGATCAGCGTCGGCCAGTCGAAGTGAGGCTCGGGCGAGGTCCAGCCGAACCCAGCGGCGTCTTCGAAGTCGTCACGGAAGCGGCTTGCGTAGACGAGCAGCTTTTTCGGGACGCACCCGCGAATGACGCAAGTGCCACCGAAACGGTACTCCTCGGCGATAGCGACCTTCGCACCGTGGTTCGCCGCGATCCGAGCAGCGCGCACGCCGCCGGAGCCGGCGCCGATCACGAACAGATCATAGTCGTCGTGCGTCATCTGCATGTCCCGTCGCTGGATCCGCCGTGCCGACAATCGGCGGCAAAGCATAGGCATGTGCGTGCATAGGAAGCCATCCCGTCAGATCGGAACGCCGCGCTTGCGCAGCTCCTTGCGCATTTCGGCGTCGACCTCGGCGCCGATGCGGGCCCCCCATTGCTGACCGATGGCCATCGACTGCGGCAGGATGACGAGTTGCTTGTCAACGAAGCGTTTGCCGACGCCGTCGGCGAAGAACTGTGTCAGCTCCCGCAGCTCAGCAAGGGAGAACTGCTGGGCGTAAAGCTTCGCGATCTCGACGATCAGCTCGTTCTTGCGCTCGGTCATCCGCAGCGCCACACCTGCGAAAGCCTGGCGGATGACCCTCTCGTGCGCCGGCTGCTGCTGGACGAAGATGGCCGTCATCTGTTGCACGAGCGAAGGTATGACCGCTTCGAACTGCCGGGTGGCGCCAGCGGCGTGCATCAGCTCTTGCGCAGCGGCAACGGCGGCAGGATCGGCGTCCGGCGCCTTCTGCGCAGCCAGCGGCTGCACCTGAACGAGGACCTGCACGACGGCAAGCCCCGCGATCATCGCGCGCAGCACCCACCGCGATCGCTGGAACCAGCAAGCCCGGGGGGCCAGAGCACCGTCGGTCGTGGCCGCAAGTGATGCCGTCGTCCGGTTTGTCATCGACCTCTCCGCGGAGTCTCAACGAGAGCGACGGGATACACGCCACCGTCAAAAAGGCAAATTATCGCCCTGCCGACCGCTTGGACAGCCCGGACAAAAGCATATCGGAGTGAATTAGTTGTCGTTCTGCGGCGCCCGCAGCGTCAACACGCCACCCGGCGTCGCCACGAATGCCAAGTCTGCGATATCGATGAAAAGTCCGGTTTCGACGACGCCCGGCACCGATTTCAGCAAATCGTGGAGCATCTCGGGATCGTCGATCCGGCCAAGCGCGCAATCGAAAATGAAGTTGCCATTATCCGTCACGAATGGTTCGCCCCCCGCGGTGCGTCGCAGCTCAAGCGCCCCGTTGCATTCCGCTTCGTCGAGACACGTGAGCACCCAATCCTCGGTCGAACGCCAGCCGAAGCGTACGATCTCGATCGGCAGAGGGAAGGCACCGAGGTGCTGCACGCGCTTCGAGCTGTCGGCGATGACCACCATCTGCTCGGAGGCCATCGCCACGATCTTCTCGCGCAGGAGCGCACCGCCGCCCCCCTTTATGAGTTGCAGGTCGTCGTCAAGCTCGTCGGCCCCGTCGACGGTAAGATCGAGCTCCGGCGTCTCTTCGAGCGTCGTCAACCTGATGCCCAGGCTTTCGGCGTGAAGGCGCGTCACCGCGGACGTCGGCACGCAGATCACATCGAGCCCCGCCTTCACCCGCGCCCCAAGCAGATCGACGAAATGTTTCGCGGTCGACCCGGTGCCCAGACCCAGCTTCATCCCCGGCTGGACCAGCTCCACGGCCTTTTGCGCGGCCGCACGCTTCATGTCCTCGGGCGACACCGGGCTCAAAGTCCACCCATGAGCATGTACTTGAGCTCGACGAAACCATCGATGCCGTGGCTCGACCCCTCGCGGCCGAGACCGGACTCCTTGACGCCGCCGAACGGGGCAAGCTCAGTAGAGATGATGCCCTCGTTGATGCCGACCATGCCGTACTCGAGGCCCTCGGCGACGCGCCAGACACGGCCGACGTCGCGGGCGTAGAAGTAGCAGGCGAGGCCGAACTCGGTGTCGTTTGCCATGCGGATGCCGTCCTCCTCGGTCTTGAATTTGAAGACCGGGGCCACCGGGCCGAACGTCTCCTCCCGTGCGAGCTTCATGTCGGGCGTGGCGTTGGCGAGAACGGTCGGCTCGAAGAACGTGCCGCCGAGCGCATGCCGCTTGCCGCCGGTCACGATTTTCGCGCCCTTCGACAGGGCGTCTTCGATGTGCTCCTCGATTTTCGCGATCGCCGCCGGGTTGATCAGCGGCCCTTGAGCGACCCCGGCCTCGACGCCGTTACCGACCTTCATCGCCGACGCCGCCTTGGCGAGCTTCGCTACGAACTCGTCGTAGACGCCTTCCTGCACGAGCATCCGGTTGGCACACACGCAGGTTTGACCTGCGTTCCGGTATTTGGAGGCCATTGCGCCCTCGATCGCCTTGTCGATGTCGGCGTCGTCGAAGACGAGGAACGGCGCATTGCCGCCAAGCTCGAGTTCCACTTTCTTGATGGTGGAGGCGGACTGTTCCATCAGCACCTTGCCGATTTCGGTCGAGCCCGTAAACGTGATGCCCCGCACCTTCGGAGACGTGGTCAGCTCCTTGCCGATCTCGGCCGACTTGCCGGTGATCACGTTGAACACGCCGGGAGGAATGCCGGCCTGACGCGCCAGCTCGGCGAGGGCAAGCGCGGTCAGCGGCGTCTCGGTGGCGGGCTTGCAGACCACCGTACAACCGGCCGCCAGCGCGGGCGAAACCTTCCGTGTGATCATGGCGTGCGGGAAGTTCCACGGCGTGATGGCGCCGACGACACCCAGCGGCTGCTTGATGACGAGAATGCGGGTGCCTTGCTTGAACGTCGGGATGGTCTCGCCATAAACGCGCTTGGCTTCCTCGGCATAGAACTCCGTGAACGAGGCCCCATAGATGATCTCGCCCCGCGCTTCTGCCAGCGGCTTGCCTTGCTCCGCCGTCAACAGCAGCGCCAACTCGTCGGCGTGAGCGATCTGCAGGTCGAACCATTTGCGCAGGATGACGCTGCGCTCCTTGGCCAGCATTCGGCTCCACGGCCCGAACGCCTTCTCGGCTGCATCGATGGCCTGCTTCGTCTCGGCCTGACCGAGACGCGGCACCTTGGCCAACTCCTCGCCGGTCGCCGGATTGGTGACGGGTATCTCGGGTGTGCCGACCCATTGGCCATCGATGAAACACTGGGTCTTCAGCAGGGTGACGACCTTCTTGTCCATGGGGGCCTCCGCCGGATGCTAGGGAGCGACGCTGGTGCGATGATCGGGAAATCCGTCAGGTCATGGCTGACGCAGGCGAGCGGACTTCTTGATCATCGCACCAGTGAGACTATGAGTTCGATGTCCTTTCACATTCGGACGCCCGCTTGGAAACAAGCCTGAAGGACCCGGCGAGCACCCGAATTGGGACACCAGGACGCGCCGCTCTCGCCACGCGTCTGATCTTCCCCTACACCTAGGCCGCCCGGAGCACCCGTGCAAGCCGGCGCATCGGCGAAAAGCCTGGAAGGCGGCCACAACGCCGTGAAGCCGCCATCGACGAGCCGAGGAGCCATGAACGACCTGACCATCGCTTTCGACTTGGACGGAACCCTGGTTGAAACCGCACCGGATCTGATCCGGGCGACCAACCACGTAATGGGACTGATCGGTGAGCATCCAGTCGCGCCGACCGAGATTCGCGCCTCGATCAGCTTCGGTGCACGCGCCATGATCGTGAAGGCGCTGGACATCCGCACGGTGCGACTGACGAACGCCGAGATCGATGGGCTGCTCGAGCACTTCCTCGCCCATTACACGGACAATATCGCCGTCGAGAGCCACCCCTTCCCCGGCCTCGAGGGGGCGCTGGATCGGCTCGCGAGCGCAGGCGCGAAACTGGTCGTGTGCACCAACAAGCGCGAGGGCATGTCGCGCCTGCTACTGGAGACGCTGGGGCTCGCCGGCCACTTCGCCGCAATCGCGGGCCGCGATACGTTCCCTGTCCACAAGCCGCATCCGGACCATCTGACCGGAGCGGTCCGTCTTGCCGGCGGTGACCCGCGTCTTGCCATCATGGTCGGCGACAGCAATACGGACCTGCTGACGGCACGCGCCGCCGGCGTGCCGATGATCGGCGTGCCATTCGGCTACACGGACGTGCCGATGCGCCAGCTCGGCCCCGACGCGCTGCTCGAGCACTACGATGATCTGGCCGCGACGATCGAGCGCGTAAGGCCGCAACCGACGTGAACGGAACGTAACCATCTCGTCCCGATCCGGACACAATCGGACCCAATATCCCTCGCCGCGTGAGCGTAGAGCCCACATGGCGAGGACACCCCTATGATGAAGCGTTTGGTATCGGCCGCAGCCCTCAGCATGATGCTTGCTGGCGCCGCCCTTGCGCAGGCACCGGCACCCGCAGGCGACGTCCAGCCTGCCCAATCCGGGACAGAGGCGACGGCGCCGCCCGTATCGACGGAAGCGCAGGTCGTGGCCCCGAGGGAAGCGCCGGCACCAAGCGCAGCCGAATCTCAGACCGAAACAACGATGCCGTCGGCCTCGTCGGAAACAAACGAGCCGTCTCCCACGCAAACCGGATCCATCCCTCAACCGGGCAGTCCCACGAGCGCGAGGGCCGACGGCGGTCAAGCCACGCCACCGGCCGCGACCGAGCACGCTGCCGCACCCGACTCGATCGAGGCCTGTATCGCGTCGGCGGCCGAACTCGGCAGCACCGCCGAGCGCCAGCAATTGACTCCGGAACACGCCGATCGGCTCGACGCGCTGTTTTCCAAGATGGAGACACTCTGCGACGGCGAACAATTCGCCGAGGCCGTAGCCGTCGCCGACGACATACGCTCGCTGATCAAGCCAAACTGAGGCGCGGGCTCGTCTTCTCGTCACACCGCAGGGGCGGCTCGCGTGCCGCCCCGTTATGGCGGTTGCCGCCGGTTCACACGGCGACAGCGAGGTCGTCAGCGAACCGGTCGATCGTATCCGCCTCCGTGTCCCATGCACACATCAGGCGGCAGCCGGTGTCGCCGAGGAACGTATAGAAGCGCCATCCCTTGGCTCGAACGGCGGCCTGAACGGCAACCGGGATGTCGGCGAACACGGCATTGACGTCGACGGGATAGAGCAGCCGCACCCCCGCGATATCCTTCAAACGGCCGGCCAGCCGCCTGGCCATGCTATTGGCATGGTGCGCGTTTCGCAGCCAGGCGTCGTTCTCGAGCAAAGCGCACCACGGCGCCGCGACGAAACGCATCTTCGAGGCGAGTTGCCCCGTCTGCTTGACACGCCAGGCGAAGGCATCAGCGAGCGCTGTGTCGAAAAAAACGATCGCCTCACCGTTGGCGAGACCGTTCTTGGTCGCCCCGAACGAGAGCACGTCGATACCGGCACGCCACGCGAGTTCGGCCGGCCGGCACCCGAGCGTGGCGACGGCATTGGCGAAGCGGGCACCGTCCATGTGCACCTTGAGCCCAAACTGGCGTGCGGTGGCAGTCAGGGCCCTGATCTCGCCGACCGAGTAGACGGTGCCGAGCTCCGTCGACTGCGTGAGCGACAGCACGCGCGCCTTCACGTGATGGAAGCCTTCATAGCGCGTCGCCAGCCGGCTTACCGCCTCGGGCGTGAGCTTGGCGTCGGACGTATCGGCAGTCAGCAACTTGGCGCCGCCCGTGAAGAACTCGGGCGCGGCCGCCTCGTCCGTCTCGATGTGCGACAGCGCGTGGCAGATGGTGGCCTCGAACGGCCGGCACAGCGCGGTGAGCGCCAGCGCGTTGGCGGATGTGCCGTTGAAGACGAGAAAGGTGTCGCAGGCGTCCGTCTCGAACAGCGCCCGCATGCGATGTCGCAGTTCGGCGGTCCATCGGTCCTCGCCGTAAGACGGCTCGTGGCCCGTGTTGGCCGCTGCCATTGCAGCGAGCGCCTCAGGGCAAATGCCGGCCTGATTGTCGGATGCGAACTGTTGCATGGCGATCGCTGCTCCCTGCCGGCTCACGTTCGAACAAGCTAGGAGGAAGGACGCGCGACCGCCACAGCCTCGGTCGATGTCGGCCGATAGGGATACGTACGCCGGAAGAGGGCAATGGTCGCCGGCAGGATCACGAGCTGGCCGATCAGCGAGGCGAACAGGCAAAGGCCCGCCAGCCGCCCGAAGAGCCGCAGCGACGGCAGATGCGATAGAATCGTGACGCCGAGACCGAGCGCCAGGACCACGGTGGTCAGCACGACCGCCGGACCGATGTGATGCACGCTTCGGATGAGGGCATCATGGGCGCCCTTCGAGCCGGGCCGCGCTTCTTCCAGGCGGAATCGATTGAGGAAGTGGATCGTCGAGTCTATGGCCAGCGAAAAGGCCACCGTAATGCCGACGATCGAGGCGAACTGTAGTCCTTCACCCGACCAATGCAGGATCGCTCCCGTCACGAAAATCGGGAACAGCGACGGTAGCACGCTCGTGACGCCGGCAAGCACCGAACGGAGCGCCAGCCCGAGAAAAATGAAGATCACGAACATATCGCCGACCAGCCCCCAGTTGAGCTCGCCGATCAACCGCGCCGAGTTGCGTGCGGCGATGGCTGGCAGGCCGGTGACGGAAATCTCGTAGCCGGGATGCGCTTTGCGGACCTGATCGAGCGCGCGATCCACCTTCTCGACCACGGGCAGGATCTCGCTGGCATCGACGTCGGGGAGACGCCCGGTCACGAGCACCGATTTCTCGTCCTCCGAGATGAAGCGGCGCACGAGGTACTTCGGCAGCACCTTGACGTAGCTCTGTACGGTTTCGATGCGCGTATCGCCCGCTTCTGCAAGCCAGCGGCGAAGGCTATCGAGCGACCACACGTTGCCGAGACCAGCCGTCTTCTCGAGCACGCGGTGCGCGCCCGCGATCACGTCGAGCGTCTTTGGATCGTAGAGGCTGGCAGGGCCGTGCCAACGGATCATGATATGCACCGGATTGGCGCCGGTGAGCTTCGCGTCGAGCCGGCCGGTCGCGGCCAGCGCCTGCTCCTTGTCCGGCACCTGATCGGCGAGCCGGTATTGAGGCACGAGCTGCGTATAGGCATATCCGCAGCCGACGACGGCGGCGACGCTCAACACCGACCATGTCAGCGGCGCTGAAATGACCACCCGCACGATGCGTTCCGTCACACCCCCCAGAATGCCAATGCCACCGTCCTGGTTCGGCTCGACATCGCCCCGAGGCGCCTTTTCGCGCCTGATGAGAAGTGCGGCAAGGGTCGGCACCACGACACCGACGGCCAGATAGGAGATGGCGACGGCCAGCAGGGCAGCGGTACCGAATGTCCGGATGAGCGCACTCTCGGCAAACGAGAAAGATACCAACGCGAGTGCCGCGTTCATGGCCGTCAGAAGACATGCGGGCGCAACGTCCAGAATAGCGTTGCGGGCCGCCGTCACGCGATCCGCGCCGCTCATGATGTCGCGACGGATCGAGAAGACGAGGTGCATCGAATCGGAAAAACCCGAAACGAGGATCAGCGGCGTGATGACATTGATGAAGAGGTTGAGCCGGTAGTCCAGCCAGCCAATGGTTCCGAGCGTCCAGAGAATGGCAATCGACGGCCCGGCGATGGCGATGAGCGTCAGCGAGATGCGCCTGAAGAACAGGTAGGCAATCGCCGCCCCGAGCAAGAAGCCGAGACCATTGTAAACGAGGCGATCGCGCTCGACCGCGTTGCGGATTTCAAGTTGCATGACCGGCGCACCGGTCAATTGCACCTTGAGGCCGGTCCCTTCGAGCCCTTTTTGGGCGGTATCGCGAATGCCGCCGATCACGGCTGCTGCCCCGAGCCTCTCGACGGTCGCCCGATCCAGCGAGATCACGGCGAGCGCAAGAGTGCCGTCGTCAGACAGAAACTTGCCTGCCACGATCTCGTTGCTTCGCAGCGATTTGATCATCTCGTCGTAGGCCGCGCCCTGCGGCAGCTCGTCGGGAACGACCGGCGGCGCGTAGCCGCTGGCATCCGGTTTGCCACGTGCCGACAGCATCGAGATGAGGCCGTTCACGCCTTCCGACAGCTGCAAGTCGACCATTGTCGAATTGACGGCTGCCAGTCTGTCACGCTTGAGCAAATTCGCTCCCTCGACGACGACGAGGACGTCGTACTCGCTCGACGGGAACAGGCGATCGATGGCTTCGTATTGATGAAATTCGGGGGTATCGGTTCGAAATAGCTCCGACAGACTGTCATCGACCTTGATCCGCATCACACCGAGCACGGCGAGACCCGAAAGAACGACGATGAGCAAGGCCGAAAGCCAAGGGGCCCTGAGCGCAACGAGGCCTAACCTCTCCAGCCCGAACGTGAATGCAAATCTGCGGCGCGGCTCGTCGGCCTCAGACATCGATCCCCCCGCCCCCGCTCCCCGCTTCTGTGAATGCCAGGTGCGGCATGATGGCCTGCCCTTCGGCGAGCCCCGCGACTCACGCTTCCCCCGGCGGACACTGCATCGCTCACGCCGCGACCGCAAGCTCCACCGCGCCCACCGTCACGCGGCGCCTGACTGTCGCCGGCGGGTTCCGAGGTCGAGAACGCTCGACCTCACGCACCCCATCGCCTAACTCGTCGCAGATCAGCACGCATCAAATCGCTGGAGATCCACTTGGCCGACAAATCCCTCGATGCGCGTCATTTAAAATGCCCGTTCCCGATCCTCATGGCGACCAAGGCCATGAAGGAGGTACCCGTGGGCGGCACGCTGGAAGTGCTGGCCACGGACCCGGGCTCGGAGGGCGATTTCGAGGCATTCTGTCGCGTCAGCCAGCATAGCTTGCTCGACCAGACCGAGACCGCGGGCGTGTTCCGGTTCCTGATCCGCCGCGGACGGTAGGAAGGGCTGCGGCGGCCCTGCCGACAGCAACCTATCCGTTGAAGTTCGGCTTGCGTTTGCTGAGGAACGCCTCGACGCCTTCCTCGAACTCGGCCGATCCGAAAGCCACCGTCTGGGCCATCGCCTCACGCTCGAAGAAGTCTTCGACGCTCGCCTCGTAGGCGCGCTTCATCATGACCTTCGACATGCTGAGCATCGCGGTCGGGCCGTTGGCGATCTCGTGAGCAGCGGCAAGGGCCTCGTCCATGAGCTTCTCGGGCGCGACGCAGCGGTTGGCGAGGCCGATCTGGACCGCTTCGGCCGCCGAATAGCGCCGGTTGAGCAGGATCATCTCTTTCGCCCGCAGACTGCCGATCGCCCACGGCAAGGTCTGCAGAACACCGACATCCGGCAACACGCCGAGCTTCGAATAGGCGCTGAGGAAATAGGCGCTTTCGGACGCGATCACGATGTCCGCGAGCAACGCAAGCGCCAGCCCGCCTCCGACCGCGGCGCCGTTGACCGCTGCCACCACCGGCTTGTCGGCATCGAGCAATGCCCGCGCCCAACTGTGTACCGAGCGCATGCGGTTGCGAACTGCCGGTGCCTTGCGGGCCGCAGGGTCCTGCATGGCCCGGATATCGCCCCCCGCGCAGAAGGCATTGCCCGTTCCCGTGAGGAGAAGGACGCGCACCTCTCGGTCCGCCAGCAGCTTCGGCACGTTCTCGTCGAGGCCGGCCTTGATCGCCGGCGACAGCGCGTTCATGCATGACGGATCGTCCAGCCTCACAACCGCGACCGCCCCGTGCCGTTCGACTTTGACTGCTTTGTCGATCTCAACAGCTTTCCCCACCTTAACCGACTGCATGGCGCTCCTCCGGTTTGTCTGCCGTCGTTAACCGCCATATTGCGCGTAGTGGCTCATCTGTGTCGAGTTTCCCCGTCAGGCATGGCGCCATCGGCCGGGCGGGCGTATATACCGACCACAACAACACACGCCGGATCATGACCGACACACCCGACATTCTCGCCCGGATCACGCGCTACAAGCTCGAAGAGATCGCGCGTGCGAAAGCCGAGCGCCCAATCGCCGCCATCGAGGAAGCTGCGCGGCGCGCCCCTCCTGTGCGCCCCTTCGCGGGCGCTCTGGAGCATCACATGCGCGAGGGCTTCGCGCTGATCGCAGAGATCAAGAAGGCAAGCCCGTCAAAAGGTCTCATACGCGCGAATTTCGATCCTCCGGGACTGGCCGAGGCCTATGCACAAGGTGGTGCCGCGTGCCTCTCGGTGCTGACCGATGCGCCGTCATTCCAAGGATCTCCGGCCTTTCTCGAAGCAGCCCGACGGGCGACCCGCCTGCCGACGCTGCGCAAGGACTTCATGCTCGACACCTACCAGGTGGCCGAAGCCCGTGCCTGGGGTGCCGACTGCATCCTCATCATTCTCGCCCAGGTCGATGACAAGACGGCCTTGAGTCTCGCCGGTGCCGCTCGCTCGTGGAACATGGATGCCATTGCCGAGGTGCATGACGAGCAGGAGCTGGAACGCGCTCTTCGCCTGCCCTGTCGCCTGATTGGCATCAACAACCGCAACCTGCGCACCTTCGCGACGGCGCTCGAGACCACCGAGCGGCTGACGCCGCTCGTGCCGAAGGACCGGGTCGTCATCGGGGAAAGCGGCATCTCCAGCCATGCCGACCTGGTTCGCTTGGCTGAAGCGGGCGTCCGATCCTTCCTGGTCGGCGAAAGCCTGATGCGGCAGGAGGACGTCGCTGCTGCGACGCGCCGACTGCTGACCGGTGCGTAAGAGATTCCTCGAGGCAGCCATCGACATGAGCGAGCTCACCCACCTGAACGACCAAGGCGAGGCCCGGATGGTCGATGTCTCCGGGAAAGACGTGACGCACCGCACGGCTCGGGCGGAAGGCTTCGTCGCGATGTCGCCCGAGACCCTCGCACTGGCCGGATCGGGTGCGGCCAGGAAAGGCGACGTGCTGGCGACGGCGCGAATTGCCGGGATCATGGCCGCAAAGCGCACTCACGAGTTGATCCCTCTGTGCCATCCCCTACTGATCAGCAAGGTTACGGTCGATCTCGCGCCATCGGATGCGCCGACCGGCATCTCGGTCCGGGCGGAAGTGCGCGTCTCCGGCCAGACCGGTGTCGAAATGGAAGCATTGACCGCGGTGTCCATTGCCTGCCTGACCGTCTACGACATGCTGAAAGCAGCCGACAAGGGCATGGTCATCGGCCCCGTGCGGCTGATTGAAAAAACGGGTGGGCGCTCCGGCACATGGCGCGCCGCGGCCGGCTCGCAGGATTGAGGTTTCATGTCCGCTTCCGCTCTCACGGTAGACGACGCACGTGCCCGCATCCTGCAGAACGCCGAGCCGATCGCGGACGTCCAGCGCCGCGATCTCATAGCCGCACATGGCCAGGTTCTGGCGGAGGCTCTCAACGCGCGCCTGACGCAGCCACCGTTCCATGCTTCGGCCATGGACGGCTACGCGGTACGGGCGGTGGACCTCGGGCGGCTTCCGGCAGATCTCACGGTGATCGGCGAGGCGGCCGCTGGGCGCGGCTTCACGGGATCAGTCGGCGCGATGCAGGCGGTGCGCATCTTCACGGGCGCGCCGATTCCGAGCGGCGCCGATGCCATCGTCATCCAGGAAAATACGCATCGCGACGGGGAACGGGTGCGCATTCGCGAAGGCACCACGGACATTGAGCACATCCGGCCCCTCGGAGGTGATTTCATGGCCGGCGATGCATTGCTCCCCGCCGGGCGACGCCTCACTGCGCGCGACATCACGCTGGCAGCCGCCATGGGCTATCCCTCGCTGCCCGTCCGACGTTCGCCCGTGGTTGCGATCCTTGCCACGGGCGATGAACTGGTGATGCCCGGCATCACGCCCGGGCCCGACCAGATCGTGTGCTCCAATACCTTCGGAATTGCTGGCATGGTGCGGGCGGCGGGCGGAACGCCGCGTCTGCTCGGAATTGCACGCGACACACGCGAGAGCCTCATTGAGCACCTCGATCACGCCAAGAGTGCCGACATCCTGATCACGGTCGGCGGTGCCAGTGTCGGCGATCACGATCTCGTCGGTCCCGTGCTCCAATCGCAGGGCATGGCGCTCGATTTCTGGAAGATTGCCATGCGGCCGGGTAGACCGCTGATGTATGGCCGTCTCGGCGCCCAGCATGTTCTCGGACTGCCGGGCAATCCGGTGTCGTCGCTGGTGTGCACCAGGCTGTTCGTCATGCCGCTGATCCGCGCTCTCCTCGGCCTCGAGCCGGAGCCGGGCCGCCCCATCGAAGGACGGAGTACCGTGCCCCTCGCCGCCAACGGCCCGAGAGCCCACTACATGCGCGCGACAGTACGCAGAAACGATCGGGGCGTACTCGACGTCACCCCGGTCGCCACTCAGGATTCCTCTTTGATGCGACCTCTCGCCGACGCCGACTGCCTGCTGGTGCGCCCGATTGCCGGTCCCGCCCTCGCCGCAGGATCTCCCGTTCCCGTGCTGATGATGGATTTCTGACGCTCGCGCCTCGTCGAACCGACGGCCACTCGTTGCAAGTTTGCACTTGCGGAACACTTGGCGAACCGCTAGCGTGTTCTCGGTTTGTACATAACGCGCTTGCGTCTGCTCGGCGTCCGGCCAAACCGCGGGAGGGGTCATGCTGACGGCAAAACAGAAAGAACTTCTGCTTTACATCCACAAGTGCGTCCAGGAGACCGGCGTGCCGCCCTCGTTCGACGAGATGAAGGCGGCGCTGGATCTACGGTCCAAATCGGGCATTCACAGGCTGATCACGGCCCTGGAGGAGCGCGGCTTCGTCCGGCGCCTGCCGCACCGGGCCAGGGCTCTCGAAATTATCAAGCTGCCCGAGGCCTTGAATGACGCTCAGCCGCGTCGGACCGGCTTCACGCCGAGCGTCGTCGTGGGAAATGGCGTGCGCAACGAGGCACCCACGCGCCCCGTCGCGCCGGACATCGCCGCCGCCACCGGAATTTCGGTGCCGTTGATGGGACGCATCGCCGCCGGTGTTCCGATCAGCGCCATCCAGACGCACTCCAATGACGTCTTCTGCCCCCCCGACATGCTGGGCAAGGGGGAGCATTTCGCTCTCGAGGTCAGGGGCGACTCGATGATCGAAGCCGGCATTCACGACGGCGACGTCGTCATCATCCGTCGAACGGATACCGCCGACAGTGGCGATATTGTCGTTGCCCTCGTCGAGAACGAGGAAGCGACGCTGAAGCGACTTCGAAAGCGGGGCACCGCAATTGCGCTCGAAGCGGCCAACCCCGATCACGAGACGCGCATATTCGGGCCGGAACAGGTCAGTGTGCAAGGCCGGCTCGTCGGACTGATGCGGCGTTATTGAAGATCACCCGGGCTCGAAATAACGGGCGTCGCGATACGGACCAGGTCCCACATCGGCGGCGTGAGGCCGGGCGATGGCATCAACCAGGGCACATCGAGATGAGCCCCTTTATCGCGAAGGGCGCCGCCACGTCCGCCATGGACGATCCCCATCGTGCGGCATGGACCAGGGTCGATGGCCACGCGCTTCGGCAACTGTTTGGATCGTGATGCGGATCCCTTCGGCAACAGCCTGCCGGCCCGCGTTCGCCGCAGACGCGACGTACGGGCCGGTCGATCCCGCCGTTCGCCCGATAAACACCGCGTGCGTGCCGTCGCGCACGACAGCCTCACGAGCCACGACGATCACGCCGCCGGTCCTGCCGCATTTGGGCGTGCCCTCGCCGAGCCAGATCACGAGGTTGGCACGAGAACAGTCGTCCGCCAGCGCCGCGGGGTGGCGCGCCACGGCTATGCGAGCACCGGCGGCAATCGCCTGGCAGCCGATCCCGTCACACCGGATCACGTCGCCGGGGCCAACGTCGTTCGCCGCGCGTTGATCGGCATCGTGCTGCAGCCACCGCTCCAACTCGAAGCTGGCGCGCTTTGCGTTGAGCACCGCAAGTCGCCCGTTTGCCCCTCGCACCGCGATCAACGCACCTTCGGCACCGATCAGGACATCGGGCGCCCGCGAGGTCGGCGACAGCGCAAGTCCCGCAGCAATCGGCAGGAGGCCTAGCAGGCGCCAACGATGGACCCAAAGGCAGAGCCAAAGGCCGCCGCACAGCATCAACCCGAACGCCACCGTCGGGATCGAAGGCACCAGCACCACCGCGCCGGGCAGCGCCGCTACCCGGCCTGCGACCCACGACATGCCGTCGATGCCGGCTCCCATCGCCCACAAGGGCCCGGCTTCGACGCCGAACGGCATCGCGATCAACGTGGCAAGCGCCGCCGGCATGACCAGCAAATTGCAAAGCGGCACCGCGGCGAGATTGGCCAGAACCGCGAACTGAGTGCTCTTGTGGAAATGGTAGACGGCAAATGGAGCGACCGCGACGGTCGCGATCATCGTCGTGAGCACGATCGTGCCAACGAAGCCGGCCGTAGTCAGCAGCCCTCCCGAGCCTCGCTCGTGACCCGCCTCTCGCACCCGCCGCCATGCCTGCCAGGCCTCGACGCTCGAGATGAGCGCGACCACCGCCGCAAAGGACATCTGAAAGCCGACGTCGATCAGGCTTTGCGGTGAAAGCACGAGAATGACGAGGGCAGCGAGCGCCACATTGCGCAGGGCCAGCGCCGGCCGATCGAGCAGGATGGCGACGAACATTACCGAGAGCATGATGGCCGAGCGCACGGCCGGCGGCGACCCACCCGAGATCATCAGATATCCGGTCGTGCCGGCCAGGCCCCCCGACAGCCGCCCACTTCTTGATCTCGAACCTGAGCGCAAGGATCGGCACGAGCGACAGCAGGAATCGACATGTGACATAGACGGCTCCCGCAAAGATCGACATGTGCAGGCCCGAGATCGACAGAATGTGGAAGATGCCGCTGTCCCTGTAGGCTTGGTTCGTGCTTTCGGAGATTCCGCCTCGCTCGCCGGTGATGAGAGCCGCCGCGATCGCCCCGGTCTCGCCGGAAAGCGTTGCGGCCACGCGCCGGCTGATCGTCTGGCGGACGCGCTCGATGGGAACCCACAGGGCGAGGCGGAGCGGCATCGGCGCCCCGATCGGCGCGCGCACGGGAGGCCCGCGGGCGGAGCCGACGGCGCCGAGCCCCATGAACCACGCGGATCGCGCGAAGTCGAAAGCGCCGGGCAACGCAGGTCCCGCAGGTGGCAACAGGCTTGCCGTGACACGAACCTCGTCACCGGGCGAGAAGCTGGCGTCCGACACCGGAACACGCACGCGAACGCGGCGCGGCGTATGCTCCGGCGCGAGCCGTTCGATGGCCGAAACCGCGAGTGTCAAGCGTTGGCCGCCGCTGAAGCGCGGCTCCACGAGTTCGACCCAACCCGTTACGACTGCCGAGCGAAGCTGGCGATCCAGCACCGGTGCACGATAGGTTTCAGTCGCCAGCTTGGCCGCCGCGAAGCCGAGCGAAAGGCTCGCGACGGCGCCGCCAATCGCGAGCGCGGCGAAACCCCGCCGCCAGACGATCGGCAGGCCCGCCCCAAGCGCCGCCGCCCCGAGGCTCAGCCAAAGCGCCGGTTCGTCCGGCAAAGCGAAGTAGAGCGCGATACCGCTGCCGAAGAGGACGGGCAGCCAGTAGAAAAGCCGGTCCTGCTCGGCCGCCAGCACGGCTACCAGCGATCGGACCAGCCGCACCACGCACCCCCGAAGCAATGTGCAAAGAATGACGCAATCACGCCGCTCCCAGCCAGCAGTCGCGGGGGCGGCGGCCCAAGCCTAGACCGGGGGCCACGCCGAGCGCCAGCGCGCGATCGCCAACGTATCGGAACCGCAGGCCGCGCCATCCTCCGGCAACCGGGAAATTCGTCTCAGCCGCGGCCGCTTGGCGGCGACGGCTGGGCGCCCGAGACTTTTGCCCACGTGTCGCGCAAGCCTACGGTACGGTTGAAGACCGGCTTGCCGGGCCGCCCGTCGCTATCGCGGCAGAAATAACCGAGACGCTCGAACTGGACAGGTGCGTCCGAATTGCCCGCGGCCAGAGCCGGCTCGAGCTTGGCATCGGCGATGACCTCGAGCGATCCCGGGTTGATCTCGGCCGGGAAATTGGACGCGTCGGGATCGGGGCTGGCGAAGAGATGATCGTAAAGCCGCACTTCCGCGTCCAGCGCCGTCGGCGCCGCGACCCAATGCAGCGTCGCCTTCACTTTACGGCCGTCGGGTGGCGTGTTGCCGCCGCGCGTGTCGGGATCGTACGTGCAACGCAACTCGACGATGTTGCCCCCGGCATCCTTCACCACCTCCTTGCAGGTGACGAAGTAGGCATAGCGCAGCCGCACTTCCTTGCCGGGCGACAGGCGGAAGAACTTCTTCGGCGGCGCCTCCATGAAGTCGTCGCGCTCGATCCAGACCTCGCGTGCGAACGGCACTTTGCGCGAACCGGCCGCCACGTCGTCGGGGTGATTGACGGCATCGAGATGCTCGACCTGTCCCTCGGGGTAATTCTCGATGACCAGCTTCAGCGGCCGCAACACAGCCATGCGGCGGTGCGCACTTCGGTTCAGCGCTTCTCGGATCGAGAACTCGAGCATGCCGTAGTCGACCACGCTGTTGGCCTTGGCGACGCCGACCCGCTGCACGAAATCCCGCAACGCCTCCGGCGGCACACCGCGCCGGCGCAAGCCGGCCAGCGTCGGCATGCGGGGATCGTCCCAGCCCGCGACATGGCCGTCGCGCACCAGTTGCGTCAGCACGCGCTTCGACAGGATGGTGTGCGTGACGTTGAGGCGCGCGAACTCGTACTGGCGCGGATGCGACGGAACCGGCAGGTTCGCGAGGAACCAATCGTAGAGCGGCCGGTGATCCTCGAATTCGAGCGTGCAGATCGAATGCGTCACCCCCTCGAGCGAATCCGACTGGCCATGGGCATAGTCGTAGCTCGGATAGATGCACCAGGCCTTGCCCGTGCGCGGGTGCTCGGCGTGCAGGATGCGATAGAGCACCGGGTCACGCAGATTGATGTTGCCCGACGCCATATCGATCTTGGCGCGCAGCACGCGGGCGCCGTTGGGAAACTCGCCCGCCCGCATGCGCCGCAGGAGATCGAGGTTTTCGTCGGGCGTCCGGTCCCGGAAGCGGCTGTTGCGGCCGGGCTCCGTCAGCGTCCCGCGGTTGGCCCTCATCTCCTCCTGACTCTGGTCGTCGACATAGGCCTTGCCCGCCTTGGTCAGATGCTCGGCCCAATCATAGAGCTGCTCGAAGTAGTCGGAGGCGTGGTGGAAGTGCGGGCCCCAATCGAAGCCGAGCCAGTGCACGTCGGCCTTGATGGCATCGATGTAGGCCTGCTCTTCCTTGGTCGGGTTGGTGTCGTCCATACGCAGGTTGCAGTGGCCGCCGAACTCCGCCGCGATGCCGAAGTTGAGACAGATCGATTTGGCATGGCCCAGATGCAGGAAGCCGTTCGGCTCCGGCGGAAAGCGCGTGACCACACGGCTGTGGCGGCCCGATTGGAGATCGGCCTCGACGATGTCGCGAATGAAGTCGCGCCCTGCCGTCCGCTCCGCCGTCTCGCCTGACATGAGATGTCCTCTCCGCTTCGGCCCCTGATGTGGGGGCTCTACGGCGCCCTAGCAAATTCCCGCCCCCGCGCCAAGCCGGAGGCCGAGTGGTGGGGAAGTGAGAACGGGCTGGCCGGCGACGGTTCGAGGCGTTCAGCAAGCGAGCCCTCGCCCGGAGGCTGGGCGACGCCTTTTATACACAAGCGGTCATCGGCAGTCCTTCAGGCGACGGCACGAAAGCCGTGACCATACATGTCTGATGTCAGATGCATCGCTTCCAGCGATCGGTATGTAAACGGCAGGGATCGTTAGGCCGGCGAAGCAAAAAGCTTCTGAGCTTCTTCAAAGGTTGCGACGTGCTGCAGTCGCCGCTCCAGCAGAATAAGAGACCCTTTCGATTTTCGATCGGTCCAGTAGTGACCTTCAATCCGCTGGCAGTCGTAGTCGATGTGTGTGAACAGCGCCGATCCAAAGTGAATCTCGCTTTCGCTGCCGCGATCCTCCAACCTCGGTATGTTTTGGTACGCGATTGCGAGAGTGAAGAGGTCAGCGCCCTCCTTCGCGAGATTGTCGGCGATCGACGCTGACTTGGCCCGTTCGGAATACAGCCGAAAGGATAATGAGACGAGGGTTTGGCGAATGACCACATAGACCGCCTTCTGGATGGGTTTTCCATCGTTGCCAACATAGCTGGATGTGAGTTCGCATCTCCACGTCCCCGCGAGGTCTGGTCTCTGAACGAGCCATCTCCTGAAGATCGGCCAACGCCAGGCGAAGTGGACGAAGAGTACGGATGCGGTACTGACGGCTGTAACCGTGGCGCCGAACGGCGTAAGCATCCGCCATGACAGCGGTTCGCCCATGAGGAAGAGAGTTCCGATCCAGACTATCGCCGCCAAGCCGATCGTGGCAGCTACCTGCGTCCGCAATTGCATCCCCGACCCTCGATCAGTCGTGCTACCAAGAGGCTGCCAGTGAGAGGAAGATCCCAGATATGTCAGAGTGGTCCGTTGGGGAAATCCTAAGTCGCCTGCCACCGGTAGAGACTACACTCATCCTGTGTTTTTTCACCGGCGAGCATCTGCCACAGTTCGTGGCACCAATGGTTCTGGCGCCACAGCCACCAGTAAACTGCATGTTCAATGCAGACTTCGCTAGTGTGCGGATATCGGTTCTGGAGCTGAACTCGGCAGCGCACGATGGTGCAGTGATGGTCGGCAGGAAGAGCCCAGCGGAAAATTATCGGATCGTCGGGTGGTCGCATCGCATGTTCCCGCCAGACGGACCACGGAAGGGCGCAGCAAACAAAGGTACCGCCTACAACAGTTGCCTTGCGATGTCACAAATCGCATCGGTAGACCTGCTCTACCTTCGATCGCGCGGACAACACGTGGTATTCCGACTGGGCGAGCCCCTGAAGCCTGAATCGCTCTAGCGGACAGCCATAGATTGCGTCGCCGTCACGGCTTCCTCGCGAGACTGGCGCCGTTGCGCCGCATCGTATCGATGACCTCAGCGTTCCACCATATCCCACGGCGGCGATGTGATTGGGTTCTCTATCAACAACTAAATCAGCTCAGAGGCATTGCGCCGCACACTATCTGTCGGCAAACAGGCGGCAGGTGGTGCGCTCGGCCGATTCGGCATGCAGATTGGGTGCGCAGCGGTAGCGGAATTTGGTTGCACATGGCACGCTCGCGGAGCGATTGGAATAGCCGCTTCGAGCACTGGCAGCGCCCCGCCAGCGACTCGGAGGAACAGAAAATCGAACGGGCGGCGCGAATGGTTCGCGACGCGCTCGCCAAGAACGCGTGGCTCTCGGCTGAGGGCACATCCGTCGTTGCGCAAGGTTCCTATTACAACAACACGAACATTCGGTTGGACTCGGACATGGACCTCAGGGTCGTGCACCCTGGCATCAAGGTGCAGTACCACCCGAATGTGCATGTAGAATCTGCCGACCAGCTTCTGAGTTACACCTCTGCTGGTTCGTCACTCGCGTCCTTGAATTCCCGGATGCGTGCGGAGGTGGCGGCGGCCCTCAGAAGCGAGTTTGGATTTCGGAACGTGGATGACTCCGGCAGCCGCGCCATCCATGTGAAGTCACTGCCGGGCAGCCGTGCCGAGGTGGACGTCGTGCCGTCCTTCGTGCTGCACCATGTGATGTGGATCGACGCAACCAAAGAATACCTCACGACCCGTGGCATCGGAATCCTTTCAAAGGACACGACCGCGTGGACATTTAACTTCCCAAATCAGCACTACGAGAATGGCGTCACGAAGAGGAGCCGCACTAAGCACCGCTTCAAGCGGTGCGTCCGGATGCTCAAACGCATGCGGAACGAGATGCAGGAGCTTGGTTTGCGTGCCGCTGAACCGATCCCGTCTTACCTCATCGAGTGCCTCGCTTTTCGGGTCGACGACGCATTCTATCTGGACGACACGGATGATCACTTCAATCGGATCAACTGGATCATCCGCCAACTGCAGCAACTGGCAGCTGACCAAAACTGGGTAGCGCATGCGACTGAAATCAACGACGTGAAGAGGCTCTTCGGTAGCTGGCAGGGATGGACCTCCGCGCAAGTCGTCGATTTTCTCAAAGCGGCCCGGACACATCTGGAGAGTTGAACGCCGGCATCATCGATCTCAATTTTCGAGAATGAAGGGTAAGCGGACGTCGTTTGGAGTTGGTGCAAGCCGTCCTACCGCAGGAGGCTCAATGCCCGCTTCCTCCGCCTTGCGTCGCTACCACGGCTCTCCCAACATCAATTCTTCGCCTTCCACGCCTTGATGGATTTGAGGGCGGTTTGGATGTGGCTTTCGGCGTCGGAGGCAGTCAGCACCGAATGGATGTTGCCGCCGGGCGCAATCACGTAGGACGTGCGGCTGGCCATGACGCGAGCGCCGGATCCCCGCAAAACATCGTAGGCGCGCACCACGTTGCCATCGGGATCGGCGCCAACCGGAAACTTGTCACGACATCCCAATGTCGAAAATTCGCGTTGGGTTTCCAAAGTATCGGTCGATATGCCGATCACCGAGGCGCCGAGCGCCTCGAATTCCGTCGTAGCCTCGGCAAAAAGATGAGCTTCCTCGGTGCACACCGTCGTGAAACTTTTCGGATAGAAATAGACGACGACCGGCCCCTTGATCAGCGCCTTCGCCAGATCGAAGGTTATGTCCTTGCCTCCCAGAGCGGCAGGGATGGAGAAAGCCGGTGCAAGCGATCCGATTTTCAATTCGGCTTTGGCGCGTGTCGGGACGAGCGCCAGCAGACAGATCAGAAGGGCGTGCGAGAGGAATTTCATACATCGCTCCTCGACGTTCGAACTCGCGGTTCTCGGCCGGCGAGCCTAGCTTAGACGTCGCGGCAGCGCCAACGGCAAGCCCGAGCGTCGCGTTTTCCGGCCGACCTATGCTTTGCCCTTCGGCCACCCACCGAGAAGCGGCGTTACCGCCATGGTGCACCGGCAGAATCAGCCATCGTCCCGTTGATTTGCTGCTGACCTCCTCCCAGATTTCATTCATTCTGCGGTTAAGGGAGGTACCGCATGACAAAACCAATACTTGCGGTCGATGATCTCACTGTCCGTTTTCATCTCAAACGCGGCACCCTGACGGCTGTCGATGGCGTCTCCTTCTCGATCGGCCAGCAGGAGACGTTCGGTCTCGTTGGCGAGTCGGGTTCCGGAAAGACCGTCACGGCGCGCGCGCTGATGCGCCTCATTCCAACGCCGCCGGGCGAAATATCGCGAGGCAGGGTCGAGTTCGGCGGCTCTGATGTGCTCAGTCTCGACAACGATGCCATGCGCGCCTTGCGCGGCCGGCGTATCGCCATGGTGTTCCAGGAACCCATGAGCGCGCTCAATCCCGTCTACACCGTCGGCGCCCAGATCACCGACGTGCTCCGAACAAACCTGGGATTGAGCGGGCGAGCGGCCAAAGAGCGAGCCGCCGAATTGCTGAGCCTTGTCGGCATTCCGTCGGCGCAGGCCCGGCTCAAGAGCTATGTGCACGAGTTCTCCGGCGGCATGCGCCAGCGCGTCATGCTGGCTTTGGCCATTTCCTGCAACCCGACCTTCTTGATCGCCGACGAACCGACTACGGCTCTCGACGTCACGATCCAGGCGACGATCCTCGAACTCATTCGCTCCATGATCGAGCGGTTCGACATGTCGCTCTTGTTCATTACGCACAATCTCGGAGTCGTCGCGCATGCCTGCGACAAGGTCGGCGTCATGTACGCATCCCACCTCGTCGAACTGGGCGCCAAGCAGGAAATCTTCTCGCGACCGCAGCATCCCTACACCGTCGGGCTGCTGAATTCGATCCCGCGCCTCGACACCAGCGAGCGCTACCTCACGCCGATCGACGGCACGGTATGCAACATGCTCGACCCACCGGGTGGCTGCAAATTCCATCCGCGCTGCGTCCATGCCACCGACCGATGCCGGAGCGAGATGCCCCGCCTCCGGGAGATCGCGCCCGGTCATCTAGCAGCCTGCCATCTCCACGACCGCCAATAGATGCGCCTTGCAGTCCGCGAGCAAAACCATGAACGCTGCAGCCCCTCTTCTCAAGGTCAGCAACCTCGCAAAGCACTACACGCTCGGTGGAGACCTCGTTTCGCGTATTGCCGGCCAGACCCGGACGCTAAAGGCCGTCGACGACGTCAGCTTCGAAGTCAGGGCCGGTGAAACACTTGGCCTTGTAGGTGAATCCGGATGCGGAAAATCGACGACAGCACGCCTGGTCACGCGGCTTATCAAGCCCACATCGGGCAGGATCGAGCTCGACGGCGACGATTTGCTCTCGAAGTCCGGCCGGCAACTTCTCGAGGCGCGCAAGAAACTGCAACTCGTCTTTCAGGATCCCTATTCGTCGCTCAATCCGCGCAAGACCATCATGCAAATTCTCGAGCGGCCGCTGATCATTCACGGGCTTGCCCGGAGCTGGGCGGAGCGACGCTCGCGCGTGCTCGAGCTGCTGAACCTCGTGGGCCTCGGCCGTGAGCACATCGACCGCTATCCGCACGAGTTCTCAGGGGGACAGCGCCAGCGCATCGCGATCGCGCGAGCCCTTGTCGTCGAGCCCGACATCGTCATCGGCGATGAGCCCGTGTCGGCACTCGATGTCTCGATCCAGGCGCAGATCCTGAACCTCTTCCGGGAACTGCAGGAAAAGCTCGGCCTCACCTACCTCTTCATCGCTCATGACCTGAGCGTCATCCGCCATATCTCGGACCGCGTTGCCGTGATGTACGTCGGCAAGATCGTCGAGTCCGGCCCCGTGAAGGACATTTTCAAGTCGCCTCGCCATCCCTATACGCAGGCGCTGATGGCGGCTGTCCCGATCCCCGATCCGGCAAGCCCGCCGCCCAAACTGATGTTGTCGGGTGAAGTTGCCACTCCGATCGATCCCCCTCCCGGCTGCCGGCTTTCGAAGCGCTGCCCGATGGCGACGCCGAACTGTCGGAGCGAGCCACCACAACTGCGCGAGGTGGCCGCCGGTCATCTGGTCGCCTGCCACAACATCGCGGCCTGACGTATCCCGATGCGTCACGGGAGTGCCGCGGCCTCAACGCTCCGACAGTCGCGGGTCCAGGATATCGCGCAGGCCGTCGCCGAACAGGTTGAAGGCCAACACCGAGAAGCAGATTGCAAGACCGGGAAACACCGCGATCATCGGATGCGTTTCCATATGATCGCGGGCGGTCGACAGATCGGCACCCCAATCCGGCGTCGGTGGCGGTGTGCCGAGGCCCAAAAACGAAAGTGCCGCGACAATCAGGATCGTGAAGCCGAGACGCGTCGTGACCACCACGATCAAGGGCGACGTGCAGTTCGGCAAAATCTGCCTGAGCGCGATACTGAGCGAGCCTTCCCCGATCACCTGAGACGCCTCGACATATTCCTTTCGCGCCTCGACGAGCGCGACGCTTCGCGACAGGCGTGCCACTTGCGGTATGAAAGCAAATCCGAGCGCAAAAACCAGAATGGCATCGTTCCACGCACCTTCGAGCTTCCACTCGCGCGCAATTGTGACGATCAGCAGGTAGAGCAGGAGGCCCGGGAAGGCCAGCAACCCATCGACCACGCGCATGCTCACCGCATCGACGCGCCCACCGTAGAATCCGGACAGAATACCGAACGGTACACCAAAGACGAGACCGAACGCCACGGACGCCAGACAGACCGCGATCGTTCGCTGCCCCCCGTAAAGCACGCGCGAGTAGATGTCGCGTCCGAATTTGTCGGTGCCGAAATAATGCTTGCTGCTCATCGGCGCCAGCCGCTCGCGGTAATTGGGTTTGGTCGGATTGTGCGTCGCGATCACCGGCGTGAAGACACAAGAGAGAAATACGAACAGCAGCATTATTCCGCCTATGGTGGCGGTCCTGCTTTTGCGTAATTCACGAAAGGCGTTGCGAAGCGATGCAAGCATTCGGTTGGCGCGAACACGCCAAGCCCGATCCTCGCCGACGAGAAGCCCGTCGTGACGGCGGCGCGTGATGAGTGGCTTGTCCATTGTCCCTCTCTACCCCTCACCCGAGGGTCACGCGCGGGTTGAGAACCCGGTAAAGCAGGTCGACCAGAAGATTGACCGTCACGACGATCACACCGAGCACCAGGATCCCGGCCTGAATCATGGGAAAATCCCTCAGCTGGATCGACTGGTAGATCGCGAGGCCGATACCGGGCCAGGCGAAGATCGATTCGAGAACGACGGTGCCGCCGAGCAGGGCAGCAAGCTGCAAACCCGATATGGTGAGCGTCGGAATCAGCGCATTCCGCAAAGTGTACTTGTAAATCACCTTGCGGTCGGAAAGACCGAGCGAGCGAGGCGTATCAACGTACTCCTTGTGGATCTCGTCGAGCATGCTCGAGCGCGTCAGACGAGTGGTGATCGCGGCTTGCCGGATGCCGATCGCCGCCGCCGGCAAAATCAGGTAGCGCAGGCTCTTCCAGAAATCATCAAAAGGGCTGACATAACCCGATGACGGAAGCCAGCCGAGATAGAGCGAAAATAACAGAACACACAAAATCGCAAACCAGAACTCGGGGATTGAAATGCCGATGAGAGAAACGATCTGGGCCGTATAGTCGACAGGCGTATTTCGCTTCACGGCAGCTATCGTGCCCAGCGGAACCGCAATAAGGATCGACAGACCGATGCCGACGAGCGCCAGATAGATCGTCGCCGGAATACGCTCGATGAGCTCGACCTGGACGGGCCTGCGCGTGACGAGCGATTTGCCGAAATCGCCTCGCAGAACCCGGCCGAGCCAAAGCCCGTATTGGACGATGACCGGCTTGTCGAGACCGAACTCTTTCTCGAGCGCGCGCCGCACTTCGGGATCATCGACCACTTCCTGACCGGCCATTGCGTCGATGATATCGCCGGGGAGAGCCTGTACGAAGCCGAACACCATAATCGTCAGCACCAACAGCACGGGAATGAGCTGCAGGATGCGATTGATCGCATAGATGAGCACGTCACTGGCCCCTTGCTCACGGCAACGGCTGGCATCAAACGCCGGCCGGCCGCTGGTCTAAACGCGCGCGGGTCCCTCCGGGGCTGATGCCGGAGGGGGCCTTCGGGCCGCTCGCCTCAAGCCTCGAAATAGGCCGTGCGAATACCACCACCAGCTATGCTGAACGGACCTGCGAAGGCCGGCTTGTAGCCCTTGAGGCGTTTTGCGCCCGCGCACGTCAGGGGCACGGCATGCGTGTAGATGATGGCGCAGTCTTCGTTGATCAGGTTCTCGACCTCGGTGTAGAGCTCGATGCGCTTTGCCTTGTCCAGCGTGAGGCGCGCTTCGCCGATCAGCTTGTCCACCTTTTCGTTCTTGTAGCCCGTACGCAATTGCGAGTCCGGCGAACTGGAGAGGACGCCGCGCGAATACCAACCGTCGGGCTCGAAGCGATAGCTGTAGGCCGTTGAATCGACATTGAAGTCGTTCTTCTTGTATTTATCGACGAGCACCGGATTGTCGTAAATGTTGTTCTTGGCCTTGAAGCCTACGTCGGTCAGCATCGAGTGCACGAGTTCACCGGACTGGTGCATGTATTCGTAGGTGTCTCGGGCGACGACCTCGATTTCGGTACCCACCGCATTGAGCTTATTCAGGATCGACTTGGCTTTTTCCGGATCGAACTCTTTGACATTCGTGATCCCGGGCATGTGCCAGGGGCTGGCCTCGCTGTAGTAACCCTTCAGTTTGTAGCCAAGCTCATTGAAGACGGCGGCATGGATGGCTTCGCGGTCGATGGCGTGCGCAACCGCCTGGCGCAGAAGCTTGCTGTCGGGATGGCTCATGGCGAACGGGCCGGTCTTGACGTTCAGGAACATCATCGCACAGCCGACCTGAGGCACGTCCCAGGTATTGAACTTGTCTGCCTGCGTCTTTTTGAATGCGCCGACGTCCGAGTAAGCCATGTTCTCGATGAGGTCGACTTCGCCTGTCCGTAGCGCCGTCAGCCTGACCTTGTCCTCTTTCTTCGGGTAGCCCTCGATGGCGTCAAGGTAGGGCAGCCGATTGCCGTCGCTGTCTGTCTCGTAATAGTTTTCGAAGCGCACCACTTCCGACTTGGCGTAGCGCTTCCAGCTCTTGAACTTGAAGGGTCCGCAGCCGACCGGATGCGTATCGGCCGTGTCGACGCTGTCCGGCGCGATGAGATTGCACGGGTAGTAGACGGTATTGGCCAGGAAGACCGCGCTCGGCTCCTTGAGCGTCAGGCGCAGCGTCTGCTTGTCCATCACGTCCATCTTCGCGACTTCGCCGAGGCTGGCGCGCGTGTACGAGAAGCCGATCTTCGGGTCCAGAATGCGCTCGTAATTCCACTTCACCGATTCCGCATCGATCGTTCGGCCGTTGTGGTACTCGGCGCCCTTCCGCAGACGGTAGGTATAGGTGCGCAAATCTTTCGATATTTCCCAGGACTCGGCGACGCCCGGAACCATCTCCATCTTGTCGTTGAGATCGACCAGCCCCTGGGTCGTGGCCGCGAGGGGATCGGAAACGTAGTAGACGAGGTTGCGTTGCGGATCGAGGCCTCGTCCATCGACGCGCGTCGCGAAACGAAGCGTACCGCCCCGCTTGGGTTTCGCTTTTGCAGCAGGGGGAAAGGCAAGGGCGCTCGCCCCGGCGGCCGCACCAGCAATCGCCTCGCGGCGCGTAAGACCATGCAAAGGCTTCTTAGACACTTGATGCCTCCCGATTATTATCATTGGCACAGGACGGCTTCGTTGTGTTCTGGCAGTCCTGTCGACGGAACGGTGGCTGTGCCGCTACCCAAAGGCGCGGCATCTTGTCCACGTTCGACTATAGGGGCGATTGAAGCGATGACAAGGCCTGCTCGAGAGGCGGAACGTCTGCCGCTTCGACCCGAAGGGTATCAATCGGGCGACCCTGTGCTATAGCGCCGGCAACCGCATTCAACCTGCACCGAGCTCATCCCATGTCGCGTCCCGTCGTCACCCGTTTTGCCCCCTCGCCGACCGGCTTCCTGCACATCGGGGGTGGACGCACCGCGCTTTTCAACTGGCTCTATGCCAAGCACACCGGCGGCAAATTCCTGCTGCGCATCGAAGATACCGACCGCGAGCGGTCGACGGAGGCCGCGACCAAGGCGATCCTCGACGGGCTCGACTGGCTGGGCGTCAAATGGGACGGCGACATTGTCTATCAGCATGCGCGGTCGGCCCGGCACGCCGAGATGGCGCGCGAGCTACTGGCGCGCGGCAGCGCCTATCGGTGCTGGATGACCCCCGAGGAGATCCAGACCAGGCAGGACGAAATCGCGACCGAGCGGTCGACGGCCAAGGCCGAGGGGCGGCCTCCGCGAGGACCCCAGCGCCTCGAGAGCCCATGGCGGGACCGCGATCCATCCGAGGCACCGGCAGGCGTCGATCCCGTGATCCGGCTCAAGGTACCGCGCGATGGCGAGACGGTCATCGAGGATCAGGTGCAGGGTCGCGTCGTCTATCAAAACCAGAACCTCGACGACATGATCGTGCTGCGCAGCGACGGCTCGGCGGTCTACAATCTGGCCGTCGTCGTCGACGATCACGACATGGAGGTCAGCCATGTCATCCGCGGCGTCGACCATCTGACGAACACGGCCCGCCAGACGCTGATCTACCGGGGGCTCGGCTGGGAAGTGCCGCATTTCGCGCACGTGCCGCTGATCCACGGGCCCGATGGGGCCAAACTGTCGAAGCGGCACGGCGCGCAGGGGGTCGAGGAGTACCGCGCCATGGGCTATCTGCCGGCGGCGCTTCGAAACTACCTCGTGCGGCTCGGCTGGGCGCACGGCAACGACGAAATCTTCTCGACCGAGCAGGCGATCGCCTGGTTCGACATCGCAGACGTCGGCAAGAGCGCGTCCCGGTTCGATTTCGCCAAGCTCGCCGACCTCAACGGCCACTACATCCGCCAGTCGACGCCCGCCACGCTCGCCGCCGCGTTGCGCGAGATCGTCCCACATTTGGCTGACGGCCACGCGCGCAGGCTGCGACTCGCGGAAGTCGGCTGGGACCGGATCGAAGCCGCCATCCCGAGCCTGCAGGCCAGGGCCAAGACGCTGCTCGAGCTGCTCGACGGAATGGACTACCTGACGGCGAGCCGGCCGCTGGTCCTCGAGCCGAAAGCAGCCGCCAGTCTCGACGATGCGGCCCGTGCCACCCTCGCGAGTGCGGCAGCCGCGCTCGAGTCCCAGGCAGACTGGTCGGCTGGTGCGCTCGAGGCCGCAATACGAACCCTCGCGGATGCGAAAGGATTGAAGCTCGGCCAGGTCGCGCAACCACTGCGGGCCGCCCTGACCGGCCGGACCGTTTCGCCGCCGGTGTTCGACGTGATGGCCGTGCTGCAACGGGACGAGACACTCGCACGAATACGTGAACAGGCCGCATATTAACCGACTTTTACGGAACCGCGGCGCCCGACCTCCGGGAACCGCGGCGCTTTGCCGGCCGCGGGTGCAGAGTGTCGCTGCGGAGCCAGGGCGATCAAATCTTCCGTGTCGACAGCAAGCACTTCCCGTCTTGCTGCTGTGCGGGATAAGCTGTGATATACTTCAAATGTCCGGACGACCGACCGACGAGCTTTCGCCGGGGTAGGGACTGGTGGCGGCCGCGCCGGAAGGCGCAGGGATCGAAGGAAAGATGCTATGGATGCGAAGGACGGCACGGTGAAGTCGGACGCCAGCCGGGCGGCGACGATGATCATCAACAACAAGCAGATCCAGATGCCCGTGCGCTCCGGCGTGATCGGCCCGGACGTTATCGACGTCGCGAAGCTTTATCGAGATACGGGTTGCTTCACCTACGATCCGGGCTTCACGTCGACGGCCAATTGCTCCTCGAAGATCACCTACATCGATGGAGACGAAGGCATCCTGCTCTATCGCGGCTATCCGATCGAACAGTTGGCCGATTCGTCGAGCTTCATCGAGGTCTGCTATCTTCTGCTCAACGGAGAGCTGCCAAGCAAATCGCAGCTCGCTAAATTCGACAACACCATCACCAACCATACGATGGTGCATGAGCAGCTTACCCGTTTCTTCAGCGGTTTCCGCCGCGACGCGCACCCGATGGCCATCATGTGCGGCGTTATCGGTGCCCTGTCGGCCTTCTACCACGACTCGACCAACATCCATGACGAGCAGCATCGGATGATCGCGTCGCATCGCCTGATCGCGAAGATGCCGACGATTGCCGCCATGGCCTACAAGTACTCGATCGGCCAGCCGTTCATCTACCCGCGCAATGACCTCGACTATGCGTCGAACTTCCTGCAGATGTGCTTCGCCGTGCCGTGCGAGCCCTACGTCGTCAATCCGACGATCGCCAAGGCGCTCGACAAGATCATGATCCTGCACGCCGACCACGAGCAGAACGCGTCGACGTCAACGGTGCGCCTTGCCGGCTCCTCGGGCGCCAATCCCTTCGCTTGCATCGCGGCCGGCATCGCCAGCCTCTGGGGTCCCTCGCACGGCGGCGCGAACGAAGCCGCCCTCAAGATGCTCGAGGAAGTGGGCTCGATCGACCACGTGCCGGAATTCGTAAAGAAGGTCAAAGACAAGAGCGAAGGCGTGAGGCTGATGGGCTTCGGCCATCGCGTCTACAAGAATTACGATCCGCGCGCCAAGGTCATGCAGGAGACCTGCCACGAGGTGCTCGATCTGCTCGGCATCAAGGACGAGCCGCTGCTCAAGGTCGCGATGGAGCTCGAGCGGATCGCTCTCCAGGACGACTACTTCATCGAGAAGAAGCTCTATCCGAACGTGGACTTCTACTCGGGCATCGTCTTGCGCGCGGTCGGCTTCCCGGTCTCGATGTTCACGCCGCTGTTCGCCGTCTCGCGGACGGTGGGCTGGGTTTCGCAGTGGAAGGAAATGATCGAGGACCCGGAGCAGAAGATCGGCCGCCCCCGTCAGTTGTATATTGGCCCGAGCCGTCGCGACTATGTCGCCGTCGATCGCCGCTAGGCTCGACGCAAACACTGCCATCGGTCCCACGCGACGCCGCTTCCCGACGGGGGGCGGCGTTTTTCCTTGCTGCCGTGCAAGGCGCAACCCGGGCACTTTGCTCCCCCGCGACCCTCGGCGCGTTGCAGCCGGCGAACGATGCGTCTATCGCGGCCTCGGGGGCTAATCTCCGCAAGAGTTCACACATCTGCAAAGGCACATGCCGCCCATCGCCATCCTCATCCTGTCCGACGAGCGACCGGGTCATTATCACCTGGCCGAGGGTGTTGCGGCGGCGATCGAGCGCCGGACACCGGTCACGGTGGCGCGCCTGGCGACCGAGCGCCGACGATCGGTGCCGGGACGCGTCCTCGCCGGCGCCCTGGGACTAGGCCTGTCGCCCGGCATCGTGCTGCGCAGAGGCTACCGGATCGGCGGCACACTGCCGGATCGGATCGATCTCGTCATCTCGGCGGGTGGTGACACGCTCGCGGCCAATGTCGCCGTCGCCCGTCTTCGTGGCGTTCCAAACATCTTCTGCGGCACGCTTCGCCACTTTCCGGCGGACGCATTCAGCCTCGTCGTCTCATCCTACGCGCGACATGCCGGCATCGCCCGGCATCTCGTCACTCTGAAGCCAAACGGCATCGACCCCGATACCCTTCCCGGCGGGATGCGCCATCGAGCCCTCGGGCCGGGCCAGCCGCCGCGCATGGCCGGGCTACTCGTCGGCGGACCGTCCGGACTTTTCGAATGGCGTGGCGACGAATGGCGGAGCCTCGCTGCGTTTCTGGCAGACAGTGCCCGCGCGCATGGCACCCGCTGGATCGTCTCCACGTCGCGACGAACCCCCGTCGCTGTGGCCGACCTCTTCGTCGCGTTGGCGCAGCAGCCGGATAGCCCGATCGCCAAGCTGATCGACTTCCGGGTGGCGGGACCGGGCACGCTGCCGGGCCTCTTCGGCGGAGTGGAAGCGATCCTTGCCACGGAGGACTCGAGCACGATGCTCTCGGAAGCCGTCTGCGCGCGCCTGCCGGTGGTCGGTGTCGCCCCGGCCCGGCACGACTTCAAAGACGACGAGCGCGAATACCGAGCGCTCCTGACGGCCAGGAATTGGTGCCGAAGCTTGCCTCTCGCCTCGCTTCGGCCTGCGGCCTTCGTGGCGGCATTGGCCGAGGTGCGCCCGCTCGCCGACAATCATCTCGATCTGCTCGCCGCCGCCATCTCGGAGCGCCTGCCCGAACTATTTGATGGCCGCCCGCGGATCTGATCGGCGTTCGCTCGTCGGCCCGGGCGAGATCTCTGCGGTGGTCAGGTACGTCGCCACCATGCGCCTGAGAAAAGCGATCAGGAAGGCTCCCAGCTGCACCAGCACGATGGTCGGGCCCGTGGCGCCGTCGATGTGGAAGCTCAGAAGCGTTCCGATCACGCTCGACGCGATCGCGACGCCCAGCGCAACCCCCAGCATGGTCTCGAAGCGTCGCGCCACAAGGTAAGCCGTCGCGCCCGGCCCAACCAGCATCGCGACCACGAGAATGATACCGACGGCCTTGAGCGCAGTGACGATGGTCAGCGCCAGCATCACCAGAAGACCATAGTGCAGGACGCGGACGTCGATCCCGATCGCGCGCGCGTGCTGAGGATCGAAGCAATAGAGCAGCAGGTCGCGCCGCTTGGCGAGCACCACCGCCAGCACCAGGCCGCCGATCAGGACGGTCTCGAAGAGATCGCCGCTTGTCACGCCCAGAACGTCGCCGAACAGGATGTGAGTGAGATGCTGCTCGGTGTCGACCTTGGTGAACAGCACCAGCCCGAATCCGAACATGCCGGAGAACACGATGCCCATCACCGTGTCCTCCTTCACCCGGCTCATCTCTTTCAAGTAACCGGTCGCCACGGCCGAGGCGAGACCCGCCGCAAACGCGCCGACGGCAAGCGGCAGACCGAGCAGAAAGGCCAGCACGATGCCCGGAAGCACGGCATGTGAAACGGCGTCGCCCATCAGCGACCAGCCCTTGAGCACCAGGAAGCACGAGAGCACGGCGCAGACGGCCCCCACGATCACCGCGACGGCGAGCGCGCGCCGCATGAAATCGAAAGCCAGCGGCTCGGTCACGATCGACAGCAGACCGTTCATGGACGCGCCTCGGAGAGAGCCGCCTCGCGCCGGCGCCGTTGTGCCAGCAGCCCATGCTTCGGTGCGAGCAGGAAGGCCGTCAGGAAGACGAGCGTCTGCAACGTGACGATGACGCCCCCCGTGGCGCCGTCGATGAAGTAGCTGAGATAGGCCCCGATGGCGCTGCTCGCCGCACCCATAGCAACGGCGATCGCCAGCAGAACGGGGAACCGGTCGGTCAGCAGATAGGCGGTGGCGCCGGGTGTCACGACCATTGCGATGACGAGGCAGGCGCCGACTGTCTGAAGGGCCGCCACCGTCGCCGCCGCGAGCAGCGTGAAGAACAGCACCTTGAGCCGCGTCGGGTTGATGCCCACCGAACGCGCATGCGCCTCGTCGAAAAACACGGCGACGAGATCGCGCCACACGAGCAGCAGGATGAACAGGGTCACGGCGCTGATGATGACAACCTGCGTCGCATCCCAGTCGGTGATGGCGAGAATGTTGCCGAGCACGATCGACTGAACGTTGACGGAGGTGGGATAGATCGACACCAGTAGCAAGCCGCTCGCGAAGAAGCCGGTGAAGACCAAGCCGATGATGGCGTCTTCGCGCAATGCCGTCTGTGCGCGCACAAAGGCCATGGCGAGCGCCGCAAGGCCGCCGGCGACGAAGGCACCGAGCGAAAAGGGAAGCTTCAGCATGTAGGCGAGCGCGACACCCGGCACGACCGAATGGCCGAGCGCGTCGCCCATCAGTGACCAGCCCTTGAGCATCAGGAAGCACGACAGGAAGGCGCATGTTCCACCAACCAGCGCCGACACCCACATCGCCTTCACCATGTAGCCGTACGCGAACGGCGCCAGGAGATCCGGCATCATGGTTTCTCCGCGTCGCCACGAGGCACCGGGGCGTCGGCAGGCTGACCAGCCCCGTAGAACACCACCGGACGCTCGTCGTCGGTCAAAACCGTGACCCCGCGGCGGTCGTCGTCGTCGTGGGGGGCGGAGCCATCGAGCCGGAAATGACGCAGGACGCCGCCGAACGCGCGCTCGAGATTGGCCTGCGTGAAGGTCGTGGACGTGGGCCCGGCAGCCAGTACGGTCTGGCGCACCAGGACGACTTCGTCGCAGAAATCGGGCACGCTGCCCAGATTGTGCGTGGACACGAGCATCAGGTGGCCTTCGGCCTTGAGTTCCCGCATCAGCGAAACGATGGCCCGTTCCGTCTTCACGTCCACGCCTGTGAACGGTTCGTCGAGCAGGATCACCAGACCTTCCTGCGCCAGCGCGCGGGCGAGGAAGACGCGTTTCCTCTGGCCTCCCGACAGCTCTCCGATCTGGCGCTTTCGGAAGGCGGCCATGCCGACGCGTTCGAGGGCGGCGTCGACCTTGCGGCGGTCTTCGCGCGAAGCGATCCGCAGGAACCCCATCTGGCCGTAGCGCGCCATGGTCACCACATCCTCGACGAGCACGGGAAAAGACCAGTCGACCTCCTCGGCCTGAGGGACGTAAGCGACGAAGCCGCGCTTCTGGGCCTCGCGCGCGGCAAGGCCCGCGATTCGCACCTCCCCGGCCGACGGTGCGACAAACCCCATGATCGCTTTGAAAAGCGTCGACTTGCCCGCCCCGTTGACACCTACGAGACCGGCAATCGTGCCGGGGCCCAATCGAAACGTCGCATTGTCGAGGGCGAGCGTGCCGTTGGGATAGGCGACTGTCACGTTCGACACCTCGAGTGAGGCCTGGACGCTGCCCTCCGCGCTCTCTCCCCGACGCCTCGTCAACTGTTCGAGCATTACTTGCCGAACCCCTTCGCAATCGTGTCGACGGTCACCTCGAGCAGCTGCAGGTACGTGGGCACGGGCCCATCCGGCTGGCTGAGGCTATCGACATAGAGGACCCCACCGTACCGGGCACCGGTCTCCGCGGCGACCTGTTTCGCCGGACGGTCCGAGACCGTGCTTTCGCTGAACACAACGGGAATCTTCTCTTTCCGCACCGTGTCGATGACTGTCCGCACCTGACTGGGAGTACCCTGCGCGTCAGCATTGATCGGCCAGAGGTAGAGTTCGTTAAGCCCATAGTCGCGTGCCAGATAGCTGAACGCGCCTTCGCTCGTCACGAGCCAGCGGTGCCCCTCGGGAATTGCGGACAACCTTTGCCGGAGCGGCTGATCGATGGCCTTGATTTGTCGGGCATAAGCATCGGCGTTGCGCTGATAGACCGCGGCGTTGGCCGGATCGTGGGCGGTGAGGGCCTTACGAATGTTGCCGACATAGACCAGGGCGTTCGACGGAGACATCCAGGCGTGCGGGTTCGGGTTGTTCGTGTAGGGCCCCTCGCGGATCGGCATCGGCACGATGCCCTCGGTCACGACGACGGCGGGAACGTTCTTCAGATTTTGGAAAAAGCGCTCGAACCAGCGCTCGAGATTGAGGCCGTTCCAGAGGATGAGTTGGGCCCCCTGGGCGCGCACGAGATCGCGGGGCGTAGGTTGATAGTCATGGATCTCGGCGCCGAGCTTCGTGATCGACTCGACCTCTGCTGCGTCGCCGGCGACATTGGCGGCGATATCGCGAATGACCGTGAACGTGGTGACCACCTTCAGTGGACCGGTACGCGCCCGAGCCTGCGTAGGGACCATCAGCCAATGGACGCCGACCGCCAAAGCCGTAGCCGCGGCAATCAGTGTACTCCGGGCCGTCCCTTGCTCCGACGCACCCACTCTCACCAGCATTTCAACGCTCCGTCGTTCACGCCCGCACCGGATTGCCGACTGTCCGCGAGCATACAAGTGACGCCGGTGCCGGGCGTGACGGCTTCCTTGCCGCGCGGGTCATCGACATAGAAACGGGCTGACGCCGCGTAGGCGCCGAGCTTGCCTCTCCAAGCGTCGGCCGCGGCAGGGCATGAGACGCAAGGCATCACGGCGCCGGCCGACACCGTGGCCCTCGCGGCATCGCGCCCCATCCAGCGCAGTCCCATGTGCCCCCCAGTGAAACTCGACGTTCTTGAATTAGCATTGTCGTTGATTGTTAGTGTATACTAATATTGTTGTCAATCGGGATTCGGGGTAAGGTAGAAAGCAGGACCGTCGAGGGAGAGAGATGACATCGGCCAAGCAACGCGATCGCGCCTCAATCAGCCGCGCAGAACGCTTCCAGCGCGTCCGCGACGCGCACCAGACGGAGATGGCCGAAGATTATGTTGAGCTGATCGCCGACCTGATCGACGAAAAGGGCGAAGCCCGCGTGGTTGACCTGGCCGAAGGCCTGGGCGTGACGATGCCCACCGTCAACAACGCGGTTCAGCGCCTGCAACGGGACGGTTTCGTGACCAGCAAGCCCTACCGGTCAATATTCCTGACCGCGCGCGGGCAGGAAATGGCGACCGCAGCGCGCGAGCGCCACCGGCTGGTGGTGGACGTGCTGATGGCCCTTGGGGTCGATGCCGACACGGCCGAAGTCGATGCCGAAGGCATCGAGCACCATGTCAGCGAGGCGACACTTGCGGCATTCAGGGCCTTCATCGAGGCCTGACTAGCGACGGTCTGGGAACGCACGCCGCCATGGCCTCTGCGTGTCAAGCGGCCGCCTCGGGCCCAACCGCTGTTCGCAAGACGTCCGCCCTGCATTCGACGCGCGGCCCACCGCCGGACGCCATCGAGCGGCGAGGCGCAGATGGGCGGCGTCGGCCGCCCGACCCTCGACGGTCAGGCGGGAGGCGGTCCGAACAGCAGCACGGCGTTGAGACCGCCGAACGCGAACGAGTTCGACATGGCATACTTGATGGGCATCGAGCGCCCCTCGTTCGGCACGTAGTCGAGATCACACTTCGGGTCTGGTTCGGTGAGGTTGATCGTCGGCGGCGCGAACTGATCCTCGATCGCCTTGATGCAGGCAATCGCCTCGACGGCACCGCCCGCTCCGAGAAGATGGCCGGTCATCGACTTGGTCGACGAAACGGCGAGCTTGTAGGCGTGATCACCGAACACCGACTTGATGGCGTTGGTCTCGTTGGCGTCGTTGAGTGTGGTCGCCGTGCCGTGCGCGTTGAGATAGTTGACCTCGGTCGGCGCGATGCCCGCTTCATCGAGCGCCATCTGCATGGCCGACCGGGGTCCATCCATGTCGGGATTGACCATGTCCTTACTGTCGGACGACATGCCGTAGCCGATCACCTCGGCCAGGATCGTCGCGCCTCGTGCCTTGGCATGCTCGAGCTCCTCGAGAACAAGGATGCCCGCGCCTTCGCCGAGTACCGTGCCATTGCGCTTCTTCGAGAACGGGAAACATCCATCCGGCGAGAGCACGCGCATCGCCTGCCAGACGCGCAGCGAGCCATAGGTGAGCACGGCCTCGCTCGCGCCGGTTATGGCCACGTCGACGACGCCGTTACGGATGTAGTCGAGGCCGATGCCGATCGCATGGGTTGCCGTCGAGCACGCCGAGCAGGTTGCGAACGTCGGTCCCTTGATGCCGTACTCGATGCCCACGTGCGCGGACGCCGACGAGCCGATGATCCGCAGCAAGGTTAGCGGGTTGGTGGCCTTCTTGTGCAGCACGAACAGGTCGCTGTAGGCTGTCTCGATGGTCGAGAACCCGCCCGCGCCCGAGCCGATGATGGACGCGGCACGATACGGCTGCGGATACGGACTGGCGAGACCGGCCTGCGTCCAGGCCTCGTCCGCCGCGCAGCCGGCAAACCACGAATAGCGGTCTCCGTACTGGATTTTGCGGCTCTTGACGTGCTTGGCTGGATCGAAGTCCCGAATCTCGCCTGCGATCTTGATGTACAGATCTTCGAGCGGCCAGTTCTCGATCGGCTTCACGCCGCACTGGCCGGCCCGCATCGAGGCCCACATCTGCGTCACGTCGAGACCAATCGGCGTCACCGCACCGATGCCGGTCACCACCACACGGCGCCGGGCGTTTGCTGCGTCTTGCAAGACACGATCCTTTGAACAAGGTTCCGGCCCGGCGGCACGCTCTGTGCCCCGGCCCGAAACGCGCCTGATCTGAGCCTCGTCCCCAGGCACAAACTGGGGATGGGCCTGGCTTAGGCCTTGGCAGATGTCTTCGTGGAGGCGATCACCTCCTTGACGCGCGCGACAACTGAGCCGACCGTCTTGAAGGCGGCGGCCTCATCGGTGTCGTTCGCGTTGTAGGGGATCTCGATGCTGAACGTGTCTTCGAGCTCGAAGACGATCATTGCGAGATCGATCGACTCGATCTTGAGATCTGCGAGTGCCGTCTCGAGACCGATATCGTCTCGCGGCTCTTTCATGTGCTTCTTGAGGATGTCGACGATCTTTGTCGCTGTGTCGTCCATTTTGCTCTCCCGCCCCGTGAGTTGCATACGCACGGGAGCCTGTCGATGGCCCTTTGCTAGATCAACGATGGCCCGAGGGCAAGCATGGGTCTCAGATAACCGTAAACGGCAACTTCTTGCCGCTGGCCTCTGCTGGTTAAGATTGCTGTTCCTTCGCACCATAAATAGCCCGTCAATCGGTGAACTTGCACACTGGCAATGCCGTTGAATTCTGTGTTGAATAGTCGCAGGCAGCCGACGCTCGAAGCTGCCGTGACAGCGGCCCAACGCGCCCGAAGATCGAGAGGAATGCCCTCCATGCCCTCCGTCGTTCAACCGACTTCCACCGGAGACGCTGCACCGAAAAACTACCAGTGGTTGCAGAATTATCCATCGGATGTCGATTGGCATCAGCACTTCGAGGCGCGTCCGCTCTGGCATCTGATCGACGAAGCCGCCGAACGCTACGGCGACCGCCCCTGCACGAATTTCCTCGGCCGCGTCACCACGTTCTCGGAGACGCACCGGCTGATTGATCAGGCGGCCGCCGGACTTCAGGACCTAGGCGTCGGCAAGGGGACGCGCGTCGCCCTGCTGCTACCGAACACGCTGACCTACATCACCTACTACTTCGGCGTGCTGAAAGCCGGCGGTACGGTCGTCAACTGCAATCCGCTCTATACCGTCGAGGAGCTGTCCCATCAGCTCGCCGACAGCGGCGCCGAGTTGCTGGTGACGCTCGATCTCAAGCTGATCTTCGACAAGGTGGAGGCGCTTCTGGTGTCGGGCGTCCTGCCGCGGGCGATCGTGGCCTCGTTTCCAGCATTGCTGCCCGGGCCGAAGTCGATCCTGTTCCGGCTGTTCAAGGGCCGCGAACTGGCTAGCGTTCAAGCCTCGCCCGTCCGCGAGCGCATCATCGCCAGCGAGACGCTGCTCGACAACGAAGGTCGATTTGCGCCGCAGCCGATCCGGCCGGAGGACGACGTGGCCGTGCTGCAGTACACAGGCGGCACCACGGGGGTGCCGAAAGGGGCGATGCTCACGCACGCCAACGTCTACATCAACGTCCGCCAGTCCCTCGCCTGGATTCCGAACGTGGAACTCGGCCAGGAGCGCGTCCTCGGCGCGCTCCCGTTTTTCCACGTGTTCGCCATGCAGGCCGTGATGAACATGGCCATCGCGACGGGCGCCGAGATCATCATCATGCCTCGCTTCGTTCTCGGAGACGCCATGACCATGATCTCGCGCCATCGCCCGACCATGATGCCGGGCGTGCCGACCATGTTCATCGCCATGCTCAATCACCCCAAGCTCGCGAAGTACGATCTCTCGTCGCTGAAATTCTGTCTTTCGGGAGGGGCTCCGCTCTTGCTCGAGACGCGCCGACAGTTCGAAGCGCTCACCGGCTGCAAGCTGATCGAGGCCTACGGCCTGACCGAAGCCTCTCCAGCCGTCACCATCAACCCCCTCAACGGCCCCGTGAAGGAACTGTCGATCGGACAACCCATCCCGGCGACGATCGTCTCGCTGCGCGACCCGGCAAATCCGGCAATCGAGGTGCCACGCGGCGAGAAGGGCGAGCTTTGCATCAAGGGTCCGCAAGTCATGAAAGGCTACTGGAACCGTCCCGACGAGACCGCCGCCCAGATGACGCCGGACGGCTATCTGCGCACCGGCGATATCGCCACGATGGACGACGACGGCTTCTTCTTCATCGTCGATCGGATCAAGGACCTCATCATCTGCTCCGGCTACAACGTCTATCCGCGCGTCATCGAGGAGGCGATCTCCACGCATCCGGCTGTCGCCGAGGTGACGGTGATCGGCATCAAGGACAGCTATCGCGGCGAAGCGCCAAAAGCGTTCATCAAGCTCAAGGCCGGCAGGTCCGCCACTCAGGACGACATCCTTGCCCATCTTGCACCCAAGCTCAGCCGTATCGAGATGCCGGCCGAGATCGAATTTCGCGATCAGTTGCCGAAGACCATGATCGGCAAGCTCTCACGGAAGGAACTCAAGCAAGAGGAGGCCCAGCGGGTTCACGCCAAATGACCGATACGGCCAAACGAAGCATATCGTCAGAAGTGCGCCACGACCGCCCGACAAAACCCTCGGCTGCAACGCGGACCTGCGAACCGCCCGGCCTCTCTCGGCCCGTTGCCATCGGCGACCTCGCCCGCGAGTTCGCGATCTCGACGCGCGCCATTCGCTTCTATGAATCGCGCGGCCTCTTGTGCCCCGCCCGCCGAGGCACGGTGCGCATCTTCGGCCCGGAGGACCGCCGGCGGCTGGCCCTGATCATTCGGGCCAAGAACCTGGGGCTGACGCTCGAGGACATTGCCGAGCACCTCGCGATCTACGATACGACCACGACCACACTCGAGGAGCTGGCCCAACTCAAAGAGCGCGCCGATCGCCATATCGCGACGCTGATCGGCAAGCGCAACGACCTGCAGGCGACGCTGAAGGAGCTGCGCGAAATTCGCGCCGGCCTGATGGAGCGAACCCTGAGGGCACGCTCGTCGTGAACCGCAGGATGCGCGTGTCGGCGGCGCCTGACGCGGGTCGCCGCCGCAGCCGCAATAGCGAGCGGAGCCGTTGACCGGCATCGAATCCATGAACGGCGGATCGGGAGAGGAAAGGCGCGCCGGCCGCCGCGGCTCGAAGACCCGTTAGACCGCTTTGGCGCTCTCCAGGATCGCCGCCACGCCCATGCCTCCCGCCGTGCAGATGGAGATGAGGCCGCGACCGCCGCGCTCGGCGAGGAGCTTGGCGAGCAGTCCAGCAATCCGCGCGCCCGTCGCCGCGAAGGGATGACCGTAGGCGAGCGACGACCCCATGACGTTCAGCTTGGCGCGATCGATCGAACCGAGCGGCTGCTCTCGGCCGAGGCGGGTGCGGCAGTACTCGGGGTCCTCCCAAGCCTTCAGCGTGGCGAGCACTTGCGCGGCGAAGGCTTCATGGATCTCGTAGAGATCGAAATCCTGCAACTGAAGGCCCGCGCGCTCCAGCATCCGGGCGACGGCGATGGTCGGCGCCATCAGCAGGCCTTCGCCAGCCACGAAGTCGTTGGCCGAGGTCTGCATGTGCGTGAGATAGGCCTGCGGCACGAGCCCGTGCCGGGACGCCCACGCCTCGGAAGCGAGCAGGAGGGCGGCGGCGCCGTCCGTCAACGGCGTCGAGTTGGCCGCGGTCAGCGTGCCGCGCTCCGAGCGCTCGAAAGCGGGGCGCAAGGTCGCGATCCTCTCGGCGCTCATGTCGGCGCGCAGGTTGTTGTCGCGCCAGACGCCGGCGCACGGCACGATCAGGTCGTCCATGAAGCCTGACCGGTAGGCTTCGGCAGCCTTCATGTGGCTCGCGAGCGCAAGCTGATCCTGGGCCTCGCGCGAGATATGCCAGTGCTGCGCCATCAGCTCGCAGTGCTGGCCCATCGAGAGGCCGGTGCGCGGCTCGGCGACGGACGGCGGCAACGGCACGAGTTCGCCGGGCGAGAAGCCTTTGAAGGCCGAAAGCCGCTGCCCCATCGTCTTCGCCTGCTGAGCCTGAACCAGACGGCCGGAGAGACGCTTGCCGACGACGATGGGTGCATCGGACGTCGTATCCGAGCCCATCGCAATACCGCACTCGATCTCGCCGATGGCGATTTTGGCGCCGATGCCGAACGCCGCCTGCAAGCTGGTGCCGCACGCCTGCATCATGGTGATGCCAGGCGTCGTCGGCGCCAGGCGCGATCCGATGACGGCTTCACGCGCGAGGTTCCAATCCTTCGAATGCGTGACGACGGCACCGCCCGTGACCTCGTCGATGTGCTGGCCGGCAAGGCCGAACCGTTCGATCAGGCCATCGAGCGCGGTCGTCATCATGTCGAGGTTGGAGAGGTCGGCATAGAGCGTGTTCGAGCGGCAAAAGGGAATACGGACGCCACCGATAACGGCGATGCGGCGGGGAAACGTGGTCATGCGGCGGAGCCTCCTTGGGGCCTTGGCGCAGGTCGACGAACCGTTCGGATCTACTCGGCAGCTGCCCGCGCGCCTGGCGGGTCGCCCGCGGCGCTCAGGCTCGCCTTGTAGTGCAGCGGCCCGCCGCGGAAGGGCGCAAAGCCAGTGCCGAAAATGACGCCGGCATCGACCATGTCCGCGCTCTCGACGATACCATCGGCAAGCGCCCGCTCCGCCTCGGCAACGAGAGGCTCGACGAGTTCGGCGCCGAGGCGCTCAAGAGCGACCTTGTCGTGCGGTTTTTCGGTCTTGAGCGGCTTGCCGTCCTTCCAGACATAGAACCCTTCGCCGGATTTCTTGCCGAGTTTTCCAGCCGCGACCAGCTTCTCGAGACGAGATCCACCGGCCGAAAGTCCGAGAATGCGGCCGACGTGCGCGCAAACATCGAGACCCACGGTATCGGCCAGTTCGATCGGCCCCATCGGCATGCCGAACACCCTCGCGGCCTCGTCGATGGTCTCCTTCGCTTCGCCCTTTTCGACGCGCTCCATGGCCCGCATCATGTAGGGCGCGAGAACCCGGTTTACGAGGAAACCGGGGCCGCTCTTGACGATCAGCGGGAACTTGTCGATGGCCGTGACGAGGGCGCAGCCCTTGCGAACCTCGGCGTCACGCGTGCCGGCGCCTCGAATCACCTCGACCAGCGGCATCTGCGCCACCGGATTGAAGAAGTGAATGCCGATCAGCCGAGCCGGATCGGCCAGCCCCTGGGCGATATCCTCGATCATGATCGACGACGTGTTGGTCGCGAGCACGGCACCCGTCCGCAGCCGGGGCTCGATCTGACGGAACAGCGCCTGCTTGACCTCCAGCTTCTCGACAATGGCTTCGATCACGACGTCCGCTCGCGGCAACATCTCGCCCTTCGGATCGGCGATAAGGCGGGCCTTGGCGGCGTCGCGCGTCGCCTTGGTGCGGAAACGGCGCGAAAAGAGCTTGCCCTGCGCCTCGATGCCTTTGGTGATTGCCTCGGGCGAAAGATCCTGGAGCGAAACTTCGAAACCCTGCGCGGCGCACCAGCCCGCGATATCGGCCCCCATCACGCCGGCGCCGATGACGTGCACACGGCGAACCTTGAAATCGAGGTCCTTCGGCGCCTGGGCCTTCATCAGCTCGGACAGACGGAAGACCCGGCGCAGGTTGCGAGACGTGTCCGAGACCATCAGCGGGGCGAAGGCCGTCGTCTCCTCGGCCTTCATGCGAGACAGATTACCGCCGGTGCGCGCGAAGAGGTCGATAAGGCGGAAGGGCGCGGGATAATGATCCTCGCGAACCTTCTTGGCGGTCTCGGCCCGCATGCGCGAGACGACCAGGTTGCGCGCCGGCCAGTGACGCAACGCCGACTTCACGAAACCGGCGGGCTTGGAGCGCCGATTGCGCTGGATTGCCTTGCGGGCGGCCCACGGCAGATTGAGACGTGATGACGCGAGCTCATCGACAAGCCCCATGGCACGCGCGGCGGTCGCTCGGATCATCCTGCCCGTGAGCATGGCCTCCATGGCGGCGAGCGGCCCGGCCTGCCGGATCGAGCGCCAGGTGCCGTTGAAGCCGGGGAAGATGCCGAGGCGGACCTCCGGAAAGCCGAACCGCGTGGTGTCGTCGCGTGTCGCGATCCGCCAGTGACAGGCGAGCGCCAGCTCCAGGCCGCCACCGAGACAGAAGCCATGGATGGCAGCCACCACCGGCACCGGCAGCGCCTCGATGCGATCGAGCATGTCGAGCACGGGCCGGATCGCATCGCGGACCTCGACCTCGCTGCGGAACTGCTCGAACTCGGCGACGTCGGCTCCGACGATGAAGCCCTTCTCCTTGCCCGACATGAAGACGAGACCGGCCACCGTCTTGTCACGGGCCATTGCCTCGACGCGCTCGACAATGGCGCCAAGCTCCTCGAGCGGCCGCCTGCCAAGCGCATTCTGGCTTTCGCCGGCGCGGTCGAAGATGGCCCAGGCTATGCCTTGCTCGTCGATCGAGAAGCGCCAGTCCTTCAGTGAGGCGAGGTCGACAGTCATGGGCTCTCGTCCTTTCTGCGATGAAATGGGCCGGCTCAACCGCGAGATCGCTCCAGCAGGATTATCATCATAAGGCCCAAAAGGGCACAGACCTGCTCATCCGGCGCAATCGGTCCGGACCGGCTGATGGAGAAATGCGTCTCGAGCAGCGACGGTCGCTTCAGCATGCGCAACGTCTCGCCGCCACCGATGCGGCCGACAATATATGTGGGGTTCAAGACGTAGCCGGTAAGGACGTTGACGATCGGAATCTCGCCAACGAGCCCATCGAGGAAACGAACGAGAGCGCTCTCCTCCCTGACCTCGAATGTCGGCTGGTTCCCGACATTGATGACGTAGTGCGCACGCCAGAGGGATTTCAGGCCGTCACGACGAAGCAACCCGAGCGAGACATCGGCTGCATCGCGAAAGTGATAGTTGGCGGTAAAATCGATCACGCGATCGGCATCGATCCGGTAGATCGGCGCCGATTGCGTGTCATCGGAAAAGATCGTCACGCTCTCCTTGAAGGCGAGCAGCTTCTGGCGGACGTATCCAAGCTGACGGCCGGCCGCATCTTCAACAAACATCTGCGGAGCAAGGGTCAGAACCTTGAAGACAATGTCCAGTGGGAATTGCATGTGCGCCGCTGCACCAGGATGAAATGAAGCCCGTTCCCTCGTTCCGACCGGCCGGCACGAAAGAGAGCGCGTCGGCAAAGTTGGAGCCGCCCGGTGCTCACGAAGTGGACGTCAAGGCGCGACCGGCTCGTTGACGGCGGTGACGTTGTGGCCCGCGGTCATGTAATGGGGCCGGACCTCTTCCGGATCGAAATGATCGACCGCGATCACTCGCTCCGTCAGCGCTTCGGCCTCTTTCAGCAATTCCCCTTCCGGGACAGTCAGAACACCCTTCGAAACGGCGTCACCGATCCAGTCGATGCCGTGGTACCGGCGGACGATGCCCTGGCGGATGGCGCGCTCGAGCTTGCGTTCCGCGTCCTCGGCAGCGACGACCTTTTCGAGTGTGACTTCCAGAATGCCCGTCGGGTCGTTCGGATCGCGGGAGACGAAGATCTCGCGCGTCAGCCGATCGCGCACGTCACCCGGCTCCGTCGCGAGCCGTACGCAGCGCGACGTCAGCCAATCGGGGGCCGGCCGATAGGGATGCCCGAACGGAAATACGACGCATCGCAGAATGAGCCGCACCGCGCGGTTCGGAAAGTTCTCAATGGCGCCACTCAGCGCCTGCTGGCAGCGGTAAAGGCCGTTTTGCAGGCACATCTCGACGATGTGCCTGTCCGGCGACGGGCGACCGTCGTCCTCGTAGCGCTTGAGAACGCAGCAGCCGAGGTAAAGCTCCGACAGAGCATCCGACATCCGACCCGTCAGCTTTTGCTTGGTCTTCAGGCCGCCGCCGAGCAGCGCAACCATGAGATCGGCCACCAGCGCAAAGTTGTGAGCCTGGCGCCAGATCTGCGCATACCATCGCTCCATGCCGGCCGCATCGGGCGGCACGTCGCCGAAGCGCCCCCCGGTGACATTGTGGAAGAGGGCTCCGAACACGTTGGCGATCGAAAACGATGCATGGCCCGAAAATGCCTGGTCGAATGCCAGCAGTCCGTGCCGCCGGTCCGCCTCGCCGCACGCCTTGATCTCCTTGTAGAGGTAAGGGTGCGATCTGAGCGCTCCTTGCGCGAACGTGATCAGCGAGCGCGTGAGGATATTGGCCCCCTCGACCGTGATGCCGACGGGAACCATCTGATAGGCCGACTGCAGATAATTGGAGGGGCCGTCGCAGATCCCCCTGCCCCCGTGCAGGTCCATGGCATCGTTGACCGCCTGCCGCATCCGCTCGGTCGACTGGTATTTCATGATTGCCGAGATCACCGACGGCTTCTCGCCGCGCGAGACCATGGCCGCCGTGACGGCACGCCCGGCCTCATTGACGTAGGCAATCTCGACGAGGCGGGCGAGCGGCTCCTCGAGCCCTTCCATGCGGGCAATGGACAGGCCGAACTGACGGCGGATGCGGCCGTAGGCAGTGGCAAAGCGCAGCATGGCTTTGGCACCGGCGGCCCCCGACGACGGCAGCGAGATGGCTCGGCCCGCCGCCAGGCATTCCATCAGCATGCGCCAGCCTTGCCCGACCATGCGCTCGCCCCCGATCACCCAATCGAGGGGGATGAACACATCCTTGCCCCAATTCGGCCCATTGGGAAATGCGGCGCCTGAAGGAAGATGTCGCCGGCCGATACTCACCCCCGGATGATCGGCCGGAATGAGGGCGACCGTAATGCCGATGTCCTCGCCATTGGCCAGAAGACCCTCCGGGTCGAACAAACGGAAAGCCAGCCCGACCAGCGTCGCCTTCGGTCCGAGGGTGATGTAGCGCTTCTCCCACGAGAGGCGGATTCCCACCGTCTCGCGGCCCTGCCATTGGCCCTTGGTAACGACGCCGATGTCGCGCATGGTCGCCGCGTCGGAGCCCGATGTCGGCCCCGTCAGCGAGAAGCAGGGAACCTCGAGGCCCTTCGCCAGCCGCGGCAGATAGTGCTCCTTCTGAGCATCGGTACCGTACTTCTCGATCAGTTCACCCGGGCCGAGCGAGTTCGGCACCATGACGATGGTGACGGCGTCGGCCGAGCGAGATGCGATCTTGCCGAGGATCAGCGACTGCGCCTGGGGAGAAAAGCCGAGGCCGCCATGATCTTTCGAGATCAGCATGCCGAGAAAGCCGTGGGCCTTGACGAAATCCCACACGGACTCGGGAATTTCCTTTTCGGTGTGCCGGATCTGCCAATCGTTCAGCCGGCGACAGAGCTCTTCGGTCGGCCCGTCGAGGAAGGCGCGCTCGTCGGACGTGATCTCGATGCCCGGAACATCGCGCAGGCGCCGCCAGTCCGGCCGCCCGGAGAACAGCTCCGCATCGAAGCCGACGGTACCGGCCTCGAGCGCCTGGCTCTCGGTATCGGACACCCGTGGCAATATCCGCCGGACCGCGCTGAAAACCGGCGCCGTCACCAACGCGCGCCGGACCGGCCCGACGGCGAGCAAGCCGAGCACAATTGCGGGAAGCCATCCGAGCCAACCCAGCCACGACGGGGCCGCCAGCGCGAAATGCCCCGCCACGAGGCCGGTCTGGCAGGCGAGCGCCGCCAATGCCAGAAAGGCGGCCCATGCCCAGGCCGGCGCCTGCCGCATGGCAAGCGCGAACACGGCTGCAGTCGCAATGATGGCGAACGTGAGCTGGATCAAGGCGGGCCTCTCCTCTGTCGTCCGTCGCAACGTGCAGCGCGTGCCACTTCGCGCGACGGAAAACGCAGCACGCGTCCGTTATACATGCGAGTTGCTAACGGGGGACAACTCGCAACCCAATGCTGCACAATCCGCTGGGCGGAGCTACAAGATCATCAAAATTTCAATTCCGTCATTTGACACTGGCTATTCCGAGCGAGAAGGATGGCTCGAAGCTGGATCGGCAGGGAGGCGCCAGAAAAAACCATGACGAGGCCGCATAAGGTCGGCGTGGTCGGCAGGCGCGATGTGCTGGTGGGAGCGGGAGCAGGCTTGTTACTTCTCGCGCTCGGGCGCCAGTCCGCGCTCGCCCAGGATGCCAAGGGTCCGCAACCCGTTCCGCCACCGCAGCTCACTCCGTATGAGCAGGCACTCGACACAATATTGGGCCACACTAAGCCCCAAGCGACGAAGATCGCATTCGAAATTCCCGAGATAGCCGAAAACGGCAATACGGTGCCGTACGCCATTACGATCGACAGCCCCATGACGCCCGCCGACCATGTCAAGACGGTGCACGTGCTTTCGACACAAAATCCGCTACCGCATGTCGCGTCGTTCGCCCTGAGCCCGCTCTCGGGACGGGCTTACGTCTCGAGCAGGATGCGTCTCGCAAAGACCCAGGACGTTGTCATCCTCGCAGAGTTGAGCTCGGGTAAATTCATCATCGGGCAGCGAACCGTGAAAGTGACGATCGGCGGTTGCGGCGGCTGACATCGAGCGGCCGCCACCGCGAGGGGAACGAGTTACCGGCGGAGGGATCGAGAACGAGATGAGCCTCAGACCTCGCATCAAATTGCCCGAGGCTGCCAAGCCGGGCGATATCATCGAGATCAAGACACTTATCAGCCACATCATGGAAACGGGGCAGCGCCGCGACAAGGACGGACGTCCGATCCCGCGCAAGATCATCAATGCGTTTCGTGCGACGTTCGAGGGGCAAGACGTATTCAGCGCAACCCTCTATCCGGGAACGTCGGCCAACCCCTATCTCGTTTTCAACATGCGCGTCCCGGGTCCGGGTGAACTCGAGCTGACCTGGGTCGAGGACGGCGGCGCCGTCACGACGGAACGCGTGAAGCTCAACGTCACGGTTTGAAGTTGGGCGTTCACTGCGATTTCGATGCCGCGAGCGACCCGTCTTGCCTCGACGCGCCTCCGGGTGTGGAGTAGCGGGGTTCGCACGACGGCCCGCCGAACTTCGCCGGAGTTCTCGGCTCGAAAGAGGAAAAACCATGTCCGACAATGCTGTTTGCGCCCAGCAGGGGCCCTATCAGGTCGACCTCGAAGAAGGCAAGGCCTACTTCTGGTGCACGTGCGGGCGGTCGGTAAAGCAGCCGTTCTGCGATGGGGCGCACAAGGACACGACTTTCCGCCCGCATCGGTTCGTTGCCGAGGTCACTGGCACGGTCAATTTGTGCGGCTGCAAGTCCACCGACGACAAACCGTTCTGCGACGGCGCGCACAATATGCTTTGAGGCGAGACGCGAAGTTCCAGTCCCCGGCCTCAGTTGCCGAAAAGAAGCTGGAAGAACGACTTCGGTTGCGAGGTCCGCCGTGAACGCTGCTGGCCGCCGGGCCACCCATCGCCGAACGGATTCCACGCCTGATCGCGATGTGAGCGTGGCTTCGGACGTCGCACCGGCGCCGGCGCATTTTCAGACGCCACCTGCTCGCGCGCTTTCGCCCCCTTGAACTCGTAGTCCTGCTTGAAACCGTCGAGCCCGGTCACGACCAGCTTGTCGGCCTCCCACGACCATGCCGCGCTGCGCGCGCCCTGGCGCATCGTCTCGACGGCGAGAACCGTCTGAGCCTGCAGATCGAGAACGGCTCCGTGCTCCACCTCCTCCGGCGGTCCGGATGCGGCTTCGACCTGGCCCGCCGTGAACCGCAGGATGCCGATTCCCGCATGGGCGCCCCCTTTCTCCTCGAACTCGACGATACGGGGCGATGCGCCCTCATGCATCGTCTCGAGAGGCACGCGCAACCGGGGGAAATCGGCGTTGGTGGTGTAATAGCGGCCTTTGCTCGTGAAGACGCGCCAGCGGCCGAAGTTCAGCTCTGCCACCTCCGCGTCCCGCGGCTCCGGCGCGCCTAGACGCTCGAGCGCACTGGCCGCATCACGCAGGTGCGGCCGCTGCGCGAGCGCCAGTGTCAACTCGGGGATCGCTTCGTCCTTGCGCCCCTCGGCCTCGAGTAATTCGCCCTTGGCCCAATGCACCTCCGCACGGTCCGCATCGAGCCTGACCGCCCTTTCCAGATCCTTCTGCCCGAGTTCCACCTGCCCCATCAGCTTGTAGACAATGGCCCGATAGGCAAACGCCTGGGCTGACCTTGGATCGATCTCGAGCGCGCGTGACAGGGTATCGAGCGCATCGTCGTGGGCACCGGCCCGCGCCTGCGCCAGCGCCAGCCCTTCGAGAGGCTCCCCGGACTTCGGCTTGAGCTCCGTGCAGCGGAGGAAATCCTTGATAGCCGAGGCAGCGTTGCGCACGGCAAGATACGCGTAGCCTCGCGACAGATAGAGATCTCCGTTCGTACCGTCGAAGGCGATCGCGCGACTGAGATCCTCGATCGCCATGTCGAAACGGCCGAGAACCGCCTGCGCATCGGCGCGCAGCCTGTAGCCGGGCGCGAACCGCGTGTCGTTGCCGACGGCCCGATTGAAATCGCGAATGGCGGCATAGGGACGGTTTGCCGCGAGATTTAGTCGGCCTCGCCCGCCGTAAGCCGCGGGTGATTTCGGCGCCAGCCGGATGGCATGCGAGAAATCCCTCAGCGCACCCTCGGTCTCTCCAGTCAGGGTACGGGCATTGGCGCGATTGACGTAGGCGGCGGTATAGCCGGGTGCCAGGATGATGGCTCGGTTGAAATCTTTCTGCGCCTCCACCGCCTGCCCGAGGGCCAACAGCACGTTGCCGCGGTTGTTGTAGGCCGAGGCTCCCTCGGGCGCGAGCCGGACCGACGTGTTGAAGTCGTCGATGGCCTCGCGCAGGCGATTGAGGCGCGCATTGGCCACTCCCCGATCGTTGAGCAGTGCGGCGCGCCGGTCGTTCGAAAGCCCCTGGTCCTCGAGAGCCGCCGTATAAAGCAACACCGCCTCGTCCGCGCGCCCGCGCTGGAGGGCGATCGCAGCTTCCTTGATCTTCACCGCGCTCGCGTCACCGGGCGATGCCTGGAGCGGCCGCAGCCCCACCATCGCCAGCAGCAGCACTGTCATGATCAGGCGTTGCGCCATATCCCGATGCCCGTTCGTTGCACCGCGGCACGTCAAGCCGGACGATGCTCCACCAACGCGACGCAACTTTACCATGTTCGGCGGTCGGGAGTGTGGCCGGAAAGCCTGCGACCCGAAAACCAGTGACCCCGATTTCTGGTACGCAACAACGGCCGAACCGACAGCATACCCCGCGTTTCAAGCAAATTCAGTCGCCCGAAGCCTGCGTGCCAGCTTGTCGAGCACACCGTTGACGACGCGCGGCTCGTCGCCGCTGAGGAACACATGCGCGGTGTTGACGTACTCGGTGATGACGACGCGGGCCGGCACGTCCGACCGCTCCACCAACTCCAGCGTCGCAACCCGCAGGATCGCCCGCAGGATGGAATCGATCCGCGTCAACCGCCACCCTTCCGCCAGTTGCCTGTCGATCATCGGGTCGATCTCGCGCTGGCGGCGCACGACGCCTCGGATCAGGCTGCGAAAGAAATCGCGATCGGCGTCGGCGAGCGTCGGGTCCTCTGCATCGGGACCGAAACGGAACGCCTCGAACTCGCCGATTACAGCGTTGAGATCGGTCGCCGCCAGATCCATCTGATAGAGGGCCTGGACCGCCGCGACGCGCGCGGCGGATCGGGGTGCAAGAGGCAACGTCGGAGCGGCATCGCCGCTCACGTCACGCGCTCCTCGAACTGCCGGCGGATTTCGATCAGCCGCAGGCACGCCCGGGCCGCATCACCGCCCTTGCCATCGCGGCCACCCCTGGCCCGCGCCAGCGCCTGCTCTTTCGTGTCGACGGTGAGGACGGCATTCCCAACCGGGAGCCCCGTCTCCTCGGCGGCCTGGTAGAGCCAATGGTTCGTATTATTGACGACGATATCGTAATGCGATGTCTCGCCACGGATGACGCAGCCGAGAGCCACCACACCGTCATAGTCGAAGATGGCATCGCCGGACATCGCCAGAACCTGGGGAATCTCGAGCGCCCCGGGAACCGCGATCCGCTCGTAGCGAGCGCCCGCCGCCTCGATCTCGGCCGTGGCACCCGCCAGAAGCTCGTCGGCGACATCCTCGTAGTAGCGCGCCTCGATGATGAGGATGCTCGCGCCTTCAATGCGGCCTTCGGGCCCGCCGCCGCCCGTTCCCTTGCCCGCCATCGCCTACTCGATCCTCCGGTTGCCCACGATGCTGAGCCCGTAGCCCTCGAGCCCGACGTAGCGCGATTGCGGTTGGTTGCTCAAGAGAATCATCTCCCTCACACCCAGATCTCTCAGGATTTGCGAGCCGATGCCGATCTCGACGTTGCGCCGTTCCCGGCTTCGTCCCGCACGTGGATCGGGCGACCTCGTGCCGATCCATTCGGAAACGGAGTGCGGCCGCAGATCGCGGATGAGCACGACCACGCCGCGCTCCTCGCTGGCGATCATCTCCATTGCCTTTTGCACCAGCGAGCTGCGATCGCCCCCTCCGCCGATGCCCAAAAGATCCGCCGCGACGCTCACCGCGTGCACGCGCACCAGAACAGGGCCGGGTGTCGAAATATCGCCCTTCACGAGAGCGAGATGCTCGACGGGATCGACCTTGGTGACATAGGTGTACAGTTCGAACGCACCGCCGTAGATGCTCTCGACCCGCGTCGTTGCCGTCCGATCGACGATGCGGTCGTTCTTGAGCCGGTAGGCGATCAGGTCTTCGATCGTGCCGACCTTGAGCCCGTGGCGCTGCGCAAACGGCACGAGGTCCGGCATGCGCGCCATGGTGCCGTCATCGTTCATGATCTCGCAGATCACGCCGGATGGATAGAGCCCTGCGAGCCGCGCGAGGTCGACCGAGGCCTCTGTGTGTCCCGCACGCACGAGCACGCCGCCCTCGCGGGCGACCAGGGGAAACACATGCCCCGGCGAGACGATGTCGCTGTGATCCTTGGTCTGGTCGATCGCCGTCGCGATCGTGAGCGCACGATCATGCGCGGAGATGCCGGTCGCGATCCCTTCGCGCGCCTCGATCGAGACGGTGAAGGCCGTGCGATTGCGCGCCCGGTTGTTGCGCGTCATGTACTCGAGGCGAAGCTGGTCTGCTCGCTGCTCGGTGATCGAGAGGCAAATCAGGCCGCGACCGTTCTTGGCCATGAAGTTGATGGCCTCTGGCGTCGCCATCTGCCCGGCAACGATGAGATCACCTTCGTTTTCGCGATCCTCCGCGTCGACCAGGATGATCATGCGCCCGTTACGAAGATCCTCCAGAATCTCCTCGATCGGCGAGATGAACCCCCGGCCCTCGGCGTACTCCACACTCTTCATGGTATGTGATCCCAGCTTCAGTCGCGCATTTCGAGGAGGCGAGCGACGTAGCGCGCCAAAGGGTCGATCTCGAGGTTGATGCGGTCGCCCACGTTCCTGCCGCCCCACGTCGTAACCGCGAGCGTGTGGGGAATGAGATTGATGCCGAAGCCGACACCATCCACCTCGTTGACCGTGAGCGAGGTGCCGTCCAGCGCAACCGAGCCCTTCGAGGCGATGAAGCGAGCGAGGTCGGCCGGGGCCTCGAATGTAAAGCGCCTGGAAACGCCGTCGTCGCGGATGTCGCGAATGACGGCCACGCCGTCCACGTGTCCCATGACGATGTGTCCGCCGAGTTCGTCGCCGGCCTTGAGCGAGCGCTCGAGATTCATGCGGCGGCCCGGCCGCCAGTCGCCGAGCGTCGTCTTGCTCAACGTCTCGTTGGAAACGTCGAGCTCGTAAATGCTACCCGCGCCATCGCCGCGCATCTCGAGCGCCGTCAGGCAGCAGCCGTCGTGCGCGATCGACGCGCCGAGCGCGATCGAGGACGCCGCGTAGCTCGAGCGAATGGTGAAGCGGCCGCCGTCGCGTGCCACCACCTCGCCCACATCGGACACGAGCCCCGTAAACACACACTCTCTCCTCGGCATTCGCACCGACAGCAGAACCGCACCGCCAAGTGCTCCGCGCCGGCACAGTCAGTTGCCGGACGTTGCAACCGGCAGATAGCCAGCGTGATCGACGATCCTGCCGCGAGCACCGTCTTCTAGCAAGGCACGTTCTCGGTCAGGCAGCGGCGCACTTTTCCAGACGCCCTTGTCGCCGAGCACATGCACATAAACCGTGTCTGCCACCGCGATCGGATCCTCCTCGCCTGCGATGCGCATTTCGAAGCGCATATCGAACGACGAGCGACCGAACCGCGACACCCAGGCCCGCACCTCGATCACGTCCTCGAAGCGGGCCGGCGCGAACCACTCGATCACCTGCTTCTTGAGCTGGATCTCGAAACTGCCGTCGTAAAGACGGCGATCGGGCATCGAGGCCAGCAGGAACTGCGTCACAGCGAGGTCGATATAGTCACCGTAGCGAGCGTTGAACACGACAAGCTGCGTGTCGCACTCTTGATAGCGCACGCGGATATAATGACGGAAGGGGTTCTGAATTTGGGATATCATGGCGACTCGCGGCGATAGACAAGGAGACGATCGGGCCCGAGCCCACGCTGTCGCGCGGGGACGGCCAAGAGCTTGTAGCGCGCGAAATAGGCGTCCCGATCACCCGTGATCACCGGAATGGT
>JBFWXN010000012.1:0-89866 GCA_050187415.1 Hyphomicrobiaceae bacterium
TCATCGAGGACTTCGTCACGGTGCCGACGCAAAGCCTGGTGGTCCAGAGCCAGGCGAGCCGCGAGGCCAAGAGCATCGTCACCGGCGTCGGCTTCGGGCTCGGATGGTATGGGGAGCGTGACGAGCCTGGCATATTCCGCGACCTGAGGCCGGCCTGGAGCGACGAAAATCTCATCTCCTTGGCACGCCAGATTCGCTCGCGTCTCTTCTTTGCCCACGTCAGGGCCTCGACCGGGACCGCCATAAGCCGGCCCAACTGTCATCCGTTCGCGCTCGGGCGCTGGATGTTCATGCACAATGGCGGCATCGGCGATTGGGAGGCTGTTCGTCGCCCCGTCGAGGCCGGAATTCCCGATGAGTTCTACCGGCATCGGGGCGGCACGACCGACAGCGAGGCAATGTTTCTGCTGCTGATCGCTTTTGGCCTCGAGACCGACCCGATCGGTGCTTTTGGTCGCATGCTCGGCTTCGTCGAGGATGTCATGCAGCGAGCCGGTATTGCCGAGCCGCTCCGATTTACCGCGGCGGCCACCGATGGACGCCACGTCTACGCGGTCCGCTATTCGACGAAGATCCTGCCCGAGACGCTTTATGTCCGAAGCATTGCCCGCGCACACGGGCATCTCATTGCCTCGGAACCCCTCGACGACGGGCGGACCGATTGGGAGGCGGTGCCGCCGCAAAGCCTCGTCACGCTGGAACCTGGACAGATCCGGATCGAAGCCTTCAAGCCGACGGGCGCCACCTGAACGCGATTGGCTCCCCGTATCGCGGGACGCGCGTGCGCGGATGACCTGCCTCTGGAGCCTCGCCCTCTTCTCTCGGCATCGCAGGGCGGTCTTGGTCGATGCAACTCAGATGACGCCGACCAGGAACGCAGCAGCAATGACGACCGCGATCGCGATAGCGCCGAACGCCCATTGCTTCTGGGCCCGATGCCAAGCGAGATTCTCGATGACGAGAAGCCTGATGCCTCCCAGGAGGTGCACGGCGAGCAGGCCCACGAGAACTGTCTCCGCGAATTTGAATGCAGGCCGGTCGGTCCAGTGAAGAAATCCGTCGAGGCTGGCCTTGCCGTTCAGCGCAAGGGCGAGAGCCAGAAAGTGGAACGGCAGGAACACCGCCAGTGCCAACCCGGAGATCCGATGGATCATGGCCGCGCGCCACAGCGGCTCCCTCCGGTATGAGGTATTCCGAGCTTTCGCGGTCATGGGAGCGCCACCGCATAGACGGCTCTGAGGCCGAGCGAGGCGAGGATCAGCCCCGCAATCCACATTACGAGGTCGGCGCTCCGCCCCCTGAGGCCGCCCCATTCCATGGCGATGGTGCGCAGGCCAATGGCGCCATGCGTCGACGCTGCGATAACGAACGTAGCATAGTAGAAGGCCCAGCCGACACTGCCGCGCGTGCGCCCCAGAATGTCGTCAGCCGTCAGGCCGCGCCGGGTGGCGTAGAAGATGATCGCCAGATGTCCGACGATGAGCGGCACCATCAGCAAGGCGGTTGCGCGCTGCACGAGATAGAGGCGGACGTTCACGCGAGGTCCCCTCGGATGTAGGCTTGCATGGTGCGCCGCTTGAGGCCCGCGATCGACGCCGTTGGGTTCAAGCCGACCGGACAGTGTTGCTCGCACGACTGGTGGGTATGGCAGGCGTGACAGCCGCCGCTCTGCGCGACGGCGTAGAGGCGGCCGGCATTGTCGGAATCTCGGATATCGTTGACGAGCGTCCATGCCCGGTTGAGGGCAGCGGGCCCCAGATAGTCGTTGTTCCAGCGAACTGTGTCGCAAGCCGCAAAGCAGACGCCGCAATTGATGCACTCGATGGCAGCGTCGGCTGCCTGACGCTCGACAGACCGAGGGCTGATCGGCTCGAGGGCGTCGCCCCTGCTCTTACTCGGCGAGAAGGCGCCCTTCGCCTCCTGCCACTTCTCGAAGAACGGTGCCATGTCGGTGGCGAGATCCTTGATCACCGGAAGATTGGCGAGCGGGCCGACCTCCAGCTTTCCGCCGTCGACGACCTTCGACACGTGCGTGCGGCACGTCCACCGTGGGCGGCCGTTGACCGTCATGGCGCACGACCCGCACACGCCCACCCGGCAGGCGAAGCGGTAGGAAAGCGAGGGATCGAGGTGGCGCTGCACGTAGGTGACGACGTCGAGCACCGTCTGGCTTTCGCGCTTGGGAACGTGGAACGTCTGGTAGCGGCCCTCGTCACGCTCGCCGCGCCAGATCGAGACTTCGATCGTCGTTTCGGGATCGGGCACGTCGCTTCTGCTCCATCGCCATATCGCGACTCGAATGCCTTCGCAGCATGCGACCGCGGGGATTGACTTTACTCGGCGGCGTCCGAGGATCTCGTTCGGCTATCTTGGGCCAGTCTGAGGTAGCCGTCACGCGTCTGTGGCAGCTTCTTGTCGAGAATGCGCGAGGCAACGACCGTGCGCAGGATCTGGGCCGTGCCGCCGCCGATCGAGAACATGCGCGCATCGCGCACCATGCGCTCGAGAGGGCGGCGCCGGGAATAGCCGGCAGCACCGAACAGTTGCAACGCGTCGTTGGTCACCTTGATCGCCATGTCGGCGGCCACGACCTTCGCCTTCGCAGCTTCCGTCGCGTCTGGGAAGCCGGCACCTGCGTTGGCCGCTCCGCGATAGAGCATGAGCTGAGCGCAATCGATCTGGATTGCCATGTCGGCGAGCATCCATTGCAGCCCCTGGAACTCGTAGATGGGTCGGCCGAATTGCTCGCGCTGCTGTACGAACGCGAGCGCGTGCTCATAAGCGCCTTGCGCGATCCCGAGCGCCATCGTGCCGGCGCCAACGCGCTGCGAATTGTAGGCGTCCATCAGGTCGGCGAAACCCTTGCGTAGGCCGCGAGGCGGCATTACGAGCGCATCGGCGCCGACGACCATGTCTTCCATGATGACCTCGGCCTCGGGAATGCCCCTGAGACCCATGGTCGGCTCGCGGTTGCCGATCCTCAAGCCCTTCGTCTCGTCGCGAACCGCGAGGAAGCCGCCGATACCGAGGTCTTCGCCTTGCTCGTCGAGCACCCGGGCGAAGATAAGATGCAGGCGTGAGGCGCCGGCGCCGGTGATCCAATGCTTCTTTCCGTTGAGGATGTACGAGTCGCCACGCTTCTGGGCGCGTGTCGTCATGTCGGTCGCGGCACTGCCGGCGTCGGGCTCGGTGATGCAGATGGCGGGCTTGTCGCCATCGAGCACAAACCCGGCCGCCATCTTCTTTTGCAGATCGGTGCCATACTTCATCACCGTCGAAATCGCGCCCATGTTGCTTTCGACGACGATGCGGCCGGTCACGCCGCAGACCTGCGCCATCTGCTCGATGACGAGCACGGCATCGAAGAACGTCAATCCTTGTCCGCCGTAGGCTTTCGGGATCGTCATTCCCATGAAGCCGCCGGCCTTCAATTCCTCGACGTTCTGCCAGGGATATTGCTCGGAGCGATCGATGTCAGCCGCGCGACCCTCGATGCTGCCGCGGGCAAGCTCGCGGGCTCGAGCCTGCAGCTTCTTCTGGTCGACGGAAAGCTGGAAGTCCATCTCGGCGCTCCTCAAAGTCTTTGAGCGCGACTATGAAGCGACGCCCCTGGACAGACAAGCGCCGGCCGTTGTTTCCCTCACCCCTTGATCGGCGCCGCTGGTGGGCTCGGAGGTGACGACACTAGCGCCGGTCGCGTTGCGTCCGGATCGCCTTTGGCGATAGCAAAGTTCGAACATAGTCTTTGCGACGGCAGCCACACATGGCCAAATGCCGGGTGACATGATCGGAAGCAGCTTATGATCGAGCGCCACAAGACCGACATCCTTATCCTCGGTTCCGGAGGGGCGGGGCTGTTTGCCGCTCTGCACGCCCACCAGGCGAACCCGCATCTCGAGATCACGGTTGCGACCAAGGGCCTGCTCGGAAAGTCGGGCTGCACGCGGATGGTGCAGGGTGGCTACAACGTGGCGCTCATTCCCGGAGACTCGGTCGAACGCCACTTCATGGACACGATCGAAGGCGGCAAGTGGCTGCCGAACCAGCAACTCGCGTGGACGCTGGTGACCAAGGCCGTCGAGCGCGTGCAGGAACTCGAGAACGAGGTCGGCTGCTTCTTCGATCGTAATCCCGACGGCTCACTGCACGGCAAGGCGTTCGCCGGGCAGACCTTCGACCGCACCGTGCACAAGGGCGACCTCACCGGCATCGAAATCATCAATCGGCTGATGGAGCAGGTGTGGGCCCGGCCGATCCGGCGCATGGAGGAGCATCGCGCCATAGCGCTCATTCCCGAGAAGGGTGCGCACGGCAGCGGTTTGGCGCCCATCGCCGCTGTGCTTTTCATCGATGTGCGCACGGGAGGTTTCAAGCTTGTCGAGGCAAAGGCGGTGCTGCTTGCGACGGGCGGCGGGCCGACCATGTACAAGTACCACACGCCCTCCGGCGACAAGTCCATGGACGGCCTGGCCATGGCCCTCGACTACGGGCTCGCGCTGCGTGACATGGAGATGGTGCAGTTCCACCCGACCGGCGTTCTCGCGGGGCCCGATACGCGCATGACGGGCACGATCATCGAGGAAGGGCTGCGTGGCGCCGGCGGCTATCTGCTCGACGGCTCCAAACAACGCTTCATGTTCAACTACGACCCACGCGGCGAGCGGGCGACGCGGGATCTGGTCTCGCAATCGATGTACCGCGAGATGATCGCCGGGCGCACGACCGCAAACGGCGGACTTTATATCTCGATGGGGCATCTCGGCGCCGACAAAGTCAGACGGATGTTCAAAGGTATGGTCGAGCGGTGCGCCGATTGCGGCTTCGACTTGGCTGGGGGCCTCGTCGAGGTGGTTCCGACCGCGCACTACCTGATGGGCGGGGTGATGGTGCAGCCGGATACGGCTACGGAGGTAGCCGGGCTTTACTGTGCGGGCGAGGACGCCGGAGGCGTGCACGGTGCCAATCGACTCGGCGGCAACGGCGTTGCCAACTCGACGGTGTTCGGGGGAATCGCTGGCGAGACGATGGCCCGCGATATCAAGCACGGACTGGGCCGGCGCGAGCCGGATCTCGAGCTGGCGCGCATGGCGATGGAAGCAGCAGAGAAGCCGTTTCGAGCAAGGGCCCAAGCCAGCGGCATCAATCGCGTCCGCGATGCTCTGCTCGAGATGATGTGGTCGGATGTCGGCATCATTCGCGAGCGGGCCGGCATGGAGCGCGCGCTCGGTCATCTCGACGATCTTCGCGGGGATCTTGATATCCTGGGCGTCCCCGACGGCCAGCGCGCCTTCAATCTTTCGTGGCACGATTGGCTCAATCTCAGGAGCCAGATCGCCATGTCGGAGGTCGTCGTGCATGGGGCTCTCAGGCGCGAGAACAGCCGCGGGGCCCACTTTCGCGAAGACTTCAAGGAGCCCGGCGAGATGGCTCAGTCCCGCTTCACGGTCGTCCGCAAGCTGGATGGTGCGTTGCGCGTGACCGACGAGGCGGTTGACTTCACCCATGTGAGGCCGGGCGAAACGCTCATAACCGAACGACCGCAGAGTGATCGTTAGGCTCCGGCGATCGGCAAGCGCGAATTCATATCCGTGAAAATTCGGTGTGGCGAAGTCGCCGCATGTTGCTTCGCGCTTTCACAGTAGTTAGCCTAATACCAGTCGGGATCTATTTTGGTTAGTCAGCCCAAAGTCGATGTGGCGTGAACCGTACACGCTCGGGCTCGCCAAAATGGGGAGGAGAGAATGACCGAGTTCGATGCCAGGCATCACGGCCGATGCGGCCTGATGCCGGAACGGCGGCGTTTTGCTGGTGAGATGCCGGTAACGATGGCCAAGCCCTGCGCTGCTGGACTGCGCGGCAATCCTGCTGCTCGCCCCAATAGCCGATCGGATCGCGCGGCGAGCGGGGGAAACAGGTGCGCCTGATCAGCCTCGTCGTCGTTCTCTTGCTCTTTTGGCTTGCTCTTTCCGGGCACTACACTCCGTTCCTGGTCGGTGTCGGCGTGGTGAGCGCGGTGGCCTGCGGGTATGTCGCGCAGCTGATGGGAGCCGCCGATGGTGAGGGCCATCCGAACCACTTGATCGTGGCAAGCCTTACATTCTTCCCGTGGCTTTTCTGGGAAATCGCAAAGTCCTGCTGGTCGGTGACGAAGATCATCATTGATCCGAGCCTTCCGATCTCGCCGACCATGACGCGTGTCAAGGCGAGCCAGAAGACGACCGTCGGCCTCGCCACGTATGCCAACTCGATCACGCTGACGCCGGGCACCATCACGACTGCGGTGGATGGTAACGAGCTGACCGTTCACGCGCTGGTCAAGGACGGCGCGATCGATCTCGAAGGCGGCGGCATGGATGCACGCATCACGGAATTCGAGGGAGCGCGATGATGTTCGCAGTCGCGTCTGTCGCCATACTGGTCGCGCTCGCGCTCGCGCTTGTGCGGGCCGTCAAGGGGCCGACGGTGTTCGACCGGGTTCTGGCCGGTAACTCGATCGGAACGCTCGCGCTGCTGCTGCTTGCCACGATCGGCTTCCTGACCGGCCGCCCAGAGTGGCTCGACATCGCCATCACGTACGGGCTGCTGAACCTCATTTCGACCATCGCCATTCTGAAATTCTTCCGACACGGTGATCTTGCCTACGATGTGGAGGATGACGCGTGATCGATGTCGTGATCGACCTGCTCAGCTGGGCTTTCATCCTCGCCGGCTCGTTCTTCATCTGTGTCGGCATGCTTGGCCTCGTGCGCATGCCGGACGTGTTCACACGTATGCACGCGGCGAGCGTGACCGATACCCTCGGGGCGGGATTGCTCTTCGCCGGCTTCATGCTCCAGGCCGGTTTCACGCTGGTCACCGTCAAGCTGATTTTCATTCTCGGCTTTCTCTTTTTCACCGGCCCGGTCGTCACCCACGCCCTTGCACAGGCGGCCTTTCACGCCGGCATCCTGCCGCGTCTCCAGGAAGATCGCCGTCGGAGGCTGGAGGTTGGAGCTGGGCAAAAAGAGTCGGCCGCCGAGCGCAACAAGACCTGAGGGGAGGACGCGTGGAAGTCTTTGTCAACGCGGTCCTGTTGACCATGCTTGCGGTCGTCACGGTGGCCATCGCTCGCCAGAGGAATCTGTTCGGGGTCATCGCGCTCGCCGGCATCTACAGCTTCCTGATGGCGAGCATTCTGATTGTGCTGGATGCCGTCGACGTGGCGATGACGGAAGCCTCGGTCGGTGCCGGCGTGTCGACGGTGTTCTTTCTCGGTGCATTGCATCTCACGCGCAGCGTAGAGCAGCGACCACATCACTCGGCCGTATTGCCGATGCTCGTTGCGGCGGGCATCGCCGTGGCGCTCGTCTGGGGGACGATCGGGCTTCCGCCGTTCGGCACGGCCGACGCGCCGATTCATCGGCACGTCACGCCGGTGTACCTCGAGAGCAGCATCAAGGAGACGATGGTCGCGAACGTCGTTTCGTCCGTCCTGGCTTCGTACCGCGGTTACGACACGTTCGGCGAGACGACGGTCGTCTTCACCGCGGCGCTGGGTGTCATGCTGCTGCTCAGGGGCCGACGTCGAAAAAAAGATGACGCGAATGGGCCGAAGGAAGCCGGGGGGATGAAAAAGTGAAGCTCGACGTCGTCTTGAGGGTGGTCGTCAAGCTGATGCTGCCCTTCATGCTGCTCTTTGCACTCTATGTGCAGTTTCATGGCGAGGTGGGCCCTGGCGGCGGCTTCCAGGCGGGCGTCATCGCGGCGGGAATGGTGATCCTCTATTCGCTGATCTTCGGGGTGCGTCAAGCCAAGCGGCTTGTGCCGCAGGTGCTGGTGGAACGGCTGGTGCCATTGGGCGTGCTGATCTACCTCTGCACCGGCATTGCCGGGATGCTCCTCGGCGGCAAATTTCTCGATTATTCGACGCTCGCGCACGACAGCCGCCACGGCCAGGAGTATGGCATCATGGCGGTCGAACTCGGGGTTCTGATTACCGTGTCCTCATCGATGCTTGCCATCTTCTACGCGTTCGTCGATCGGGGGCGGTGATGCAGACGATCAAAACGCTCATGACGCACTACAACTACATCGTGACCATTTTTCTTATGGTCGCGGGCCTCTACATCGTGATTGCGCGCGGCAACATGATCAAGAAGCTGATAGGACTCGGCCTGTTCCAGTCGTCGGTCTATCTTCTCTACATTTCGCCGGGCAAAATCCTCGGCGGCACGGCGCCGATCCTCGATCCAGCGTTCAAGGTCTACTCGAATCCTCTGCCGCATGTGCTCATCCTGACAGCGATCGTGGTCGGCATTGCCACAACGGCCTTGGGCCTCGCGCTCGTCGTGCGAATCCACGAGGCCTACGGCACGATCGAAGAGGACGAGATCTTCGAAGCGGAGGGCGAGGAGTGAAGGTGATCGCCTCCAATCTTCCCGCCCTTCAGGTGGTCATCCCCCTGTTTGGCGCACTGCTCGCTGCGTTCGTTCGGGGGGGCGTCGCCGGCTGGGCCGTGGCGCTCGTTGCAAGTTGGCTGATGCCGGCCGTTTCGATTGCGATCCTGCTGACCGTGCTCGATACCGGCGTCATTTCCTATCACATGGGAAGCTGGGTCCCGCCGATCGGCATCGAATATCGGGTCGACCTGCTCAATGCGTATGTGCTGGTCCTGGTCTCGGTCGTCGCGGCGGTGATCATGCCGTTCGCGCGCCGTTCGGTAGCGCACGAGATCGACGGCGATAAGCAGTCCTGGTTTTACGCGATGTATCTGCTGTGCCTCGCAGGGCTGCTCGGCATTACGATTACCGGCGACGCTTTCAATGTATTCGTGTTCCTCGAAATCTCGTCGCTCGCAACGTATGTGCTGATCGCTCTCGGCAAGCAGCGTCGAGCCTTGCTGGCGGCCTTCCAATATCTCGTCGTCGGAACCATCGGCGCGACATTTTACGTCATCGGCATCGGACTTCTCTATCTCGTCACGGGCAGCCTGAATATTGCCGATATCGCAACCAGGCTTGCTCCGGCGATGGCGGAGACGCCGCGCGCCGTGCTCGCTGCGCTGGCCTTCCTGACGGTCGGCCTCAGTCTGAAACTGGCATTGTTTCCGTTGCATGTCTGGTTGCCGGGTGCCTACGCGCACGCGCCATCGCTGGCGACCGCATTTCTCGCAGGTACCGCGACGAAGGTCGCGATCTACGTCCTGATCCGCCTTTTCTTCTCTGTGTTCGGCGTGGACATCACATTCAAGGCGCTGCCGATCGGAGAGGTGCTGCTGGTGCTGTCTGTCGCGGCCATGTTCATTGCGTCGCTCATGGCTGTGTTCGAGGAGAATGCAAAGCGCATGCTGGCGCTCTCTTCGGTTGCCCAGGTCGGTTACATTACGCTCGGCATCAGTCTGGCCAATGCTGCCGGCCTGACGGGCGGTCTCGTTCATATCTTCAATCACGCGCTCATGAAGACCGCGCTTTTCCTTTCACTTGGCGGAATAGCCTACCGGATCGGCAGCGTGCAGTTGTCAGACCTCGCCGGCATCGGCCGCAAGATGCCCCTCACGATGGCGGTGTTCGTCGTAGGGGGCTTGGGACTTATCGGCGTCCCGGGAACGGCCGGCTTCGTGTCGAAGTGGTACTTGGCGCTCGGCGCGCTCGAGCATGGCTGGTGGCCGCTCGTCTTCCTTATCGTGCTGAGTTCGCTGATTGCCGTCGTCTACGTCGGCCGCGTGGTCGAGATTGCCTGGTTTCGTGAGCCGTCCGCACTTGCTGCCAAGGCGCAGGACCCACCCTGGTCGATGTTGCTGCCGATGCTCGCTCTGGCCGCCGCGACGATCTACTTCGGGGTCGAGACCGACGCGTCGGCCGGCCTCGCCAGCAAGATCGCGACAGTGCTTCTCGGGGGGGCGAAATGAGCAGTCTTTTTTCCCTCGAGACGCGCGTGGTGCTGGCACTTCTGGTGCCGTTCGCCGGGACCCTGTTGATTGGGCTGCTGCATCGCAGGCCCAACGCGCGCGAGACGGCGACGCTGGCGATCGCGGCCGTTCTGGCCCTGATCGTCTGGTCGCTCCTGCCGGCCGTCATGGGCGGCGCGCGTCCCGTTGCCACGCTGTTGTCCGTCGCACCCGGGCTCGATCTGGCGCTCCAGGTCGAACCGCTTGGAATGCTCTTCGCGCTGGTCGCCGGGTCTTTGTGGATCGTCAACTCGATCTATTCGATCGGCTACATGCGCGCACACGACGAGCCGCGCCAGACGACGTTTTACATTTGCTTCGCGATTGCCATTGGTGCGGCCATGGGGCTCGCCTTCGCAAAGAATCTGTTCACGCTGTTCGTCTTCTACGAGCTTCTCACCATCTCGACCTATCCGCTCGTCACGCACAATGCCGACGAGACCGCGGTACGCGGTGGCAGGACTTACATTCTCTTATTGATCGGCACGTCGATGGTGCTGCTGTTGCCGGCCATCATTCTGACGGGCGTGTTCGCCGGGACCTTGGATTTCAAGCAAGGCGGAATACTGCCGCCAGAGCTCGGAGCCGGCGTCGTCGCTGCGTTGCTCGCGCTCTACATGTTCGGCATCGGCAAGGCCGGCCTGATGCCCGTGCATTTCTGGCTGCCCTCCGCCATGGTCGCGCCGACCCCTGTTTCGGCTCTGCTCCATGCGGTCGCCGTGGTCAAGGCAGGCGTTTTCACGGTGCTGAAGGTGGTCGTCTACGTCTTCGGCGTGGAGCGGTTTGCGAGCACCGGCGCGAGCGAATGGCTCACCATCGTTGCCTCCATCTCGCTGCTGATGGCGTCGGCCGTCGCCATGACGAAGGACAATCTGAAGGCGAGGCTCGCCTACTCGACCGTCTCGCAGCTTGCCTATTGCGTGCTCGGGGCAAGCCTCGCGGTGTCGGCGGGCATCATCGGCGGGGCGCTGCAGATTGCGGTGCATGCGGTCGGAAAAATCACCCTCTTCTTCTGCGCAGGCGCGATTTACATTGCGACACACAAGACCGAGATCAGCGAGCTCGATGGCCTCGGGCGAAAGATGCCCTTCACGTTCGCGGCTTTCCTGATCGGCGCACTCTCGATCATAGGCCTGCCGCCGCTCGGTGGTTCGTGGTCGAAATGGTGGCTGATGCTCGGCGGGCTGGACGCGGGCAAATTCGCAGTCGTGATTGTGCTGCTCCTGTCGTCGCTCCTCAACGTTCTTTATCTGCTGCCGATCGTGCTCCGTGCGTTCTTCCTGCCGTCCCCGAGGCTCGCGAGCGTCGGAGCAGCGGGGCACGAGCCGGACGACGATCTGGAGCGCCGTTACTGGTTGGTGGTGCTGCCTCCCTGCATTACGGCGGCCCTGTGCTTCGTCGTATTCTTCTATGCCGATCGCATCGTTGCGCTTGTCGCGCCGATCGTCACGCCTTGAGGACTTGAACCATGAGCGATCCTGAGCGCGCGCGCGAAGAGCCCGGTTGGTTCGAACGCCCGGAGAACGTGAACAAGCTATGGTACGGGCTGCTGATCATTTGCGGCGCACTCAGCATCTCGGAGTTCCTCTACGAGCACCATCCCCACTTCGAGATCGAGAAAATTCCGGAGTTCTTCGAGCTCTTCGGCTTCATCGCGTTCGTCTTCATCGTGTTCGCAGGCAAGGCGCTGCGCTCCTTCATCATGCGCGACGAGAACTACTATGAACGCGACTGAGCTCAACCCCGGCCTTCTGATGATCGTGGCGGGGCTGATCGCAGCCTTCCTGCCGCAGCGTGCGCGCCAGGCGCTGACGCTGGCAGCCCCCGCGGCAGGCATCGCCGTCTTGTTCTCGACGCAGATCGGTGCCGAAAGCTTCGTGACCGTTGCGGGTCTGCCGTTGACGATTCTCCGGCTAGATGCGCTCGCCTACCCGTTCGCGCTTATTTTCCTGATCGCCTGTGTGTTCAATGCCATCTATGCGCTGCATCAGGACGACCGGTTGCAGGATTCGGCCGCCATGGTCTATGGCGGCGCCGCGATCGGTGCGACGCTGGCCGGCGATTTCGTGACGCTGTTCCTGTACTGGGAGCTCACCGCAATTTCGTCCGTTTTCCTGATCCTGGCCACAGGCACGTCGCGTGCCTACCGTGCGTCGATCCGCTATCTGGTTTGGCAAATCGGATCCGGCGTGCTTTTACTCGCAGGTATCCTGGTGCATTTCCGGGCGACCGGCTCGCTTGCGTTCAATCACATGCAGCTCGGCAGTGCGGGTACCTGGCTGATCTTCATAGCTTTTGGTATCAAGTGCGCGTTCCCGTTCCTGCACAACTGGCTGCAGGATTCATATCCGGAAGCGACGGTGACCGGCACGGTGGTGCTGTCCGCCTTCACGACCAAGCTTGCCGTCTACACGTTCGCGCGCGGATTTGCGGGCGAGTCGCTTCTCGTACCTATTGGTGCGGTCATGACGTGCTTCCCGGTGTTCTTTGCGGTGATCGAGAATGATCTGAGGCGCGTGCTCTCGTTCTCGCTCAACAACCAGCTCGGCTTCATGCTGGTCGGTATCGGCATCGGTAGCGAGCTGGCTATCAACGGCGCGGTCAGTCATGCATTCGCGCACATCATCTACAAGGGCCTGCTCTTCATGAGCATGGGCGCGGTGCTCTATCGCGTCGGCACGGTGAAAGCATCCGAGCTCGGCGGGCTCTACAAGTCGATGCCGTGGACGACTGTGTTCTGCATCATCGGTGCCATATCGATCGCAGGCTTCCCGTTGACCTCAGGCTTCGTGACCAAGAACCTGACGCTCGGGGCGGCCGAGAACGCGGGCTACATCTGGACCTGGCTGCTGCTCATCTTTGCATCGGCGGGCGTGATGGAGCATTCGGGCATCAAGATTCCGTTTTTCGCCTTCTTCAGCCACGACGGCGGGCATCGAGTCAAAGAGGCACCGACCAATATGCTCGTGGCGATGGGACTGTGCGCGGCTGCATGCATTCTCATCGGCGTCTTCCCCCAGGTGCTCTACAGCGTCATGCCTTATCCCGTGACGAAAGACCCCTACACGGTCGAAAGCGTCGTCACGAAAACGCAGCTTCTCGTTTTCTCGGTGCTGGCCTTCGGCGTGCTCATCCGCATGGGGCTCTATCCGAAGGAAATGCCGTCGACGAACCTCAATACGGATTGGTTCCTCCGCAAGCCAGGGGCAGCGCTTCTGCGCGGCGGAGTAAGGCTCGCTGCCAAGCTGAACGATGCGGTTGGCGGTTTCGGCTTGGTGGCGGCGCGTGCCACAAGTGACCTGATGCGAGCCATGAATGGGCCCGACGCGCGATACGGCAAGCCGTGGCCGACCGGCCGGATGGCTTTTTGGACCACTTTGATGCTAGGGGCCTATCTCTTCCTCGGGTACATCGTGTGAGGCGCCGGCGCCGGGCGCGGGCACTATCGACTTCGCGCAAATTGTCCCTGCACGATGTCGAGGACGGCGAGCATCCCGCTCGTCCGCAGCGTTGCAGGCCCCCCGATTGCTATTTGCCGGACTGCCATCGCGTCAGCGCCTCGCTCGGGTGAATGAGCTGGATGATGTTGAGCAGCAGGTTGTCGCGGATCGTGTAGGCGAGAAAAGCTTCGCATGCGATCACCAGCGCGATGCTGAGCCAAACCGGCAACACGGCCGCGATGAAGAAGCCGAAGATGGCCGCAATCGTGTCCGAGACCGAGTTGACGATGCTATCGCCGAAATAGCCCTGCGCAAGACCGCCCTGGCGGTAGCGTTCGATGATCATCGGCGTATTCTCGAGCAGCTCCCAGCCAACCTCGAGACCCACCGCCGCGACGAGGCGCAGGCCGAGAGGTGCACGCGGCGCGATGAGCCACAGCAGGAAGTAGAAGCCGAGGCCGTGCAGTACGTGCGAGTAAGTGTACCAATCGGCAATGTGTTGCGACGTCTCGGGCCCGGTCGCGTTCGGATACCAGACCGCGACGTGGCCGCAGTTGCAAATCCAGGGTTTGCCCATGGCGACGAGCCCGGCAATCTGGATCGCGATCAGAAGGGCCATGATCAGAAGGTGCCAGGGGGCCACCGCCCGTGCCGACGACCGATCCGAATGCACGTGCGTGGCGTCCATGTTCCCTCGCCTTCGTCAGAAGGCACGCGACCGCCGTCCTGCCACGCGCCGCATGCTCGCCCACATCAAGTCTTGTTCTTCTCGATCAGCCGCTTGGCGATGACGATGCGCTGGATCTCGTTGGTGCCTTCGCCAATGCACAGGAGCGGCGCGTCGCGATAGAGGCGCTCGACGATGAACTCCTTCGAGTAGCCGTAGCCCCCGTGAATGCGTAAGGTCTCGGTCGCGTTCTCGAGTGCGGCCTCGGTGGCGAAAAGCTTCGCCATGCCGGCCTCGAAGTCGGCCCGCTCGCCTTTGTCGATGGCCTTGGCGGCATTCTCGACGAGCAGGCGCGCAGCGGTCACCCGTGTCACCATGTCGGCGAGCTTGAGCGCGATGGCCTGATGCTCGTGGATGAATTTGCCCATGGTTTTGCGTTGCTGCGAATACTTGACCGCTTCGTCGAGTGCGGCCTGCGCCACACCGACGCCACGGGCTGCAACATTGAGACGACCAAGTTCAAGGCCGGAGATCGCGCATTCGAGGCCGCGACCCTCTATGCCGCCGATAAGGTTGTCGGCGGGAATGCGAAAGTCCTCGAACACCAGCTCGGCAGAATCGATCCCCTTGTAGCCGAGCTTCTCGAGCTTGCGGCTGGCGCGAAAACCCTCGCCCTTCTCGGCGAGAAACATCGAGATGCCGGCTTTGCGCGGCTCGGCCGACGGATCGGTCTTCACCAGTACGGCGAAGCACGAGCCGTGGATGCCGTTCGAGATCCACGTCTTGGTGCCATTGATGACATAGGTGCTGTTGCCGTCCTTTTTCGCGTGCGTGCGGATCGACTGAAGGTCGGTGCCGGCATCGGGTTCGGTGAGCGCGAGCCCGCCGCGGATCTCGCCGGAGGCAAATCTTGGAAGGAAACGCGCCTTTTGCTCGGGCGTCCCCATTTTGTCGACGATGCGCGACATGATCAGATGGGAATTGATAATCCCCGATACCGACATCCAGACACGGCTGATGCGCTCGATCACCTTGGCGTAGGTGGACGGGGCGAGGCCTAGTCCGCCGTATTCCTCCGGAATGATGCAGCCGAAGAGCCCCAGCTCCGTCATCCGCTCGACGATTTGGGCCGGCCAGATGTCGTCGTGCTCCAATTTCTGCGCGTAGGGTGCGACATCGCGCGCGAGAAACTTGTCGACGGCATCGAGGATCATGGCCTCCTGCTCGTCGTGCCGGTGTTGATCCTGGGCTGTGCTCATGAACTCCTCGGGAAGCGGCTGCGACAGCGATCTACTTTGCGCCGTCGACGACGAACAGGCGGCCCTTGCTCGCAGCCTGGCGAAGGGGCACGATGTCTTGGTAGGCCTTGCCGTAGTAAAAGGCGCGCGCTTTTTCCAGGTTCTCGAACTCGATCACGACGACGCGGGAGAGCGGCGGTTCGCCCTCGAAGCTTTCGACGTGCCCGGCTCGGGCGAGGTACTTGCCGCCGGCGGGCAATGTGACGCTTGGCGCCTTGTCGGCATAGAGCTTGTAGGCGTCCGGGTCCGTCACTTCGACCTCGGCGATGACATAGGCGGTCATGGGTCTCCTCACGTGTTTGTCGGCGACCAATGTCGGCATGGCCGCGCTCGGGCGGCAAGTGCTCAGTCTCAGTCTGTTGGACCATGCCCGCGCTTCGGCACAAGGCTGATGCGTTCGAACGAGAGGAAAACGGTGCCGTCGGCCTTGTAGCCTTCGGTGTAGGTGGTGACGATGCCTTCGTTGGGTCGCGATTTCGATGGTCGCTTGGCGAGTACCTTGCTGCGCGCGTAGATCGTGTCGCCGTTGAACACGGGCGCGGTGAGCTTGATTTCCTTCCAGCCGAGATTCGCCGTGGCCTTGAAGCTGACGTCGTCGACGGTCATTCCGGTCACGATGGCGAGCGTGAGGGTACTATTGACAAGTGGCTTGCCGAATTCCGTCCCGCGGGCGTAGTCGGCATTGGAGTGCAAGGGATGCCGGTTCATCGTCATGAGACTGAACTGGATGTTGTCAGCCTCCGTGATGGTGCGCCCCGGTCGGTGCTCGTAGATGTCACCGACCTCGAAGTCTTCGTAGGTGCGCCCGTAGCTGGCGACGATGGTGCGTTTGCCGTCCATCCGATGTTTGGTCCTCCTGTGATGTATTGAAAGCACCGACGCCCTGGCGGCGCCACGACAACGGTGGAGCGCCAACAATGATGAGCCACCGCCTGGACCCGCACAATGGGTCAGTTGTCGATCGGCTGCGGACTTGAAGTGTTATCGGAAGCGTGATCGCGGAGTAGTGGCGCGTAAGTCTCGTGCCGGGCAGGATCAAGTCAAAAGGCCAAGGCGAGCATGGCCGAAGCGGCGGAAATTTGCTAAGCAACTGCGTCGTGGCATGTTGACGCCGTACTATCGGCACGCGATTCGAGCCCGGGAACCGAGGGGCAGGGCGTAGCGCGCGGCCAAGGCTATTCGGGGAAGGGGGTGTTTTATGCGTTCCGACGGTGGTTTGCTGACGCGAGCTTTTATTGCCCCGCGTCTGGTGGCGTGTGGCGTGGTGCTAGCTGGCAGTCTGATGGGTGGCATTCTGGCAACGCCGGCTGCTGCGGAAGGCCCTTTCTCGGGGCTCACGGGCACGTGGCGAGGTGCGGCGAAAGTGCGCCTGCAGAGTGGCAGTTCCGAAACTCTGAAATGTTACGCCTACTACACTCCGAAAGCGACGGGGGACGAACTGGGGCTTGCGATTCGCTGCGCGTCTGCCAGCAGCAAGATCGAGCTGCGGGCCCAGCTTCAGGCCGCGGGCTCTAAAGTGAGCGGGCGCTGGGAAGAGCGGACGTACAACGCGGCCGGAGACGTGAGCGGATCGGCACAGGCAGGACGCCTCAGTTTGTCGATCGAGGGCGGGGCGTTCAAGGGATCGATGGCGGTCCGGACCAACGGCGGAAGCCAGACGGTCTCCATCAAAACCGATGGGATCGCCTTGCAGGGCGTCAACATTGATCTGTCGCGAGGATGATCGCGGCTGGCGACGAGCAGCTTTTGGGGGACACATGACCGTGAACGTTGGAACGCCATCGCCGCGCGCCGTCGTTGCTTTCGCCGCGGGAGCCGTGGCTGCGATGTTGCTGTTCGGCATCGGCGCTGCCGACGCGCGCCGCGCAACTCCTCCCGGACATGGGTACGCACCCGATTACGTCATCGCCGAGAGCGACTTCGGTAATGGCACGATCCGGGGCGCCGTGCGGCCGTCACGTAATGGCTGGCAGGTGCGTATGCCACGCGGGACATGGATCGATTGCGTACGAAGCTGCTCGGATACGCTCCGTCGCCAGACAGTCGATTTCTGGGAATCGAACTTCCGCGATGCTCCGGGGTCCGGCCGAGGCTATCTGAAGTTCGATTTCTGGTTCTAACGACGCTCGGCGCAGGAACGCCGTACCCCGCCGTTGCGCGCAATCGCACGGCATAGCTTGGTCGGCCTTATTGGCCCCAGGTACGCGCGAGAACGCGCATCCAGTTCTCGAAGCAGATCTTCTCGATCAGCGGCTCGCCGAATTGGCGAGCACGCATCGCGGCGATCAGGTTGGGCAGGCCCGCGACGGTGCCAATGTCCTTCGGTATGAGGGCGCCGTCGAAATCCGAACCTAGGCCGACACCGTCCTCGCCGAGCTTGTCGACGAGATAGGCAATGTGGTCGACGACCATGTCGAGCGGTGTCTCAGACGAACGTTTGCCGTCCTTGCGAAGGAAACTCACAGCGTAGTTCACCCCGGCAAGGCCGCCGCTGTCGCGAATGGCCGCCAACTGGTTGTCGGTCAGGTTGCGGGCCGATTGGCAAATGGCGTGGGCGTTGGAGTGCGATGCGACCAGCGGAGCGTCCGAGATCTTCGCGACGTCCCAGAATCCTTTCTCGTTGAGATGGGACAGGTCGATCATCACCCTCATCTCGTTGCAGCGACGGATCAGCGCCTTGCCGAGGTCCGTCAGGCCATCGCCCGTGTCCGGCGACGACGGGAATCGAAACGGCACGCCATGGCCGAAGATGTTCGACCGGCTCCAGACCGGGCCGAGCGAGCGAAGGCCCGCGGCGTAAAGGACGTCCAGCATTCTCAGGTCCGGGTCGAGCGCCTCGCAGCCCTCGATATGCAGGACCGGCGCGTGGGCGCCATCGGCTTTCGCGGCGCGAATGTCGGCGACGGAGCGCGCCAGCCGGACCCGGCCGTCCGAGCGCTCGACGATGCGGAACAGCAGCGACGCCATCTCGAGCGTGGCGCGCTGGGCGTGGGTCAGCTCCGGGGGCGGGGGGAGGGGGACATCGTAGGGCACCTGCGACATCGGCTCGCTGCGATCGTTCTGGGAGAGCGACGGGACAAAAATCGCGTAGAGCCCGCCGACCATGCCGCCCTTCTGCGCGCGCGGCAGATCGAGCTGGCACCGCTCCTCGCCGTCGAGGAACCCAGCAGCGCCGTCGCCGCCTTGCTTCCAGAGCCGAAGGAGAACATCGTTGTGGCCGTCGAACGAGTGCATTTCGCGTCTCCAATCTGCGGCCGCGCGCGATCGAACGGGCCAACTCCGTCGCCGTTGATCGAAGTCAGCCCGCGAGGCGGGCTTCGATGGCTTTGAGGGCGTCGCCTGCCTTTGCGCCGTCCGGTCCCCCGGCCTGGGCCATGTCGGGCCGTCCGCCACCGCCCTTGCCGCCGAGGGCTTCGGCGCCGGTGCGCACCAGGTCGACGGCACTCCACGTCTTGACCAGGTCATCCGTGACGCCAACGGCCAGACCCGCCTTGCCGTCCTCTGTCACACCGACGATGGCGACGATGCCGGATCCCACCTGTTTCTTGCCGTCGTCCACGAGGCCCCGCAAATCCTTCGGATTGAGACCCTCGACTGTGCGCGCCAGCAGTTGCACCTGCCCGACCGTCTTGATGGCCTGGGCCGCAGCAAGCCCGGTTCCAGCGGAAGCCCCCCCGCCGAGCGCCAGCATACGCTTGGCATCGGCGAGTTGGCGCTCGAGCTGACGCTGGCTCTCGACAAGGCTCTTGATGCGTTCGACGACATCCTCGGGCCGCGTGCGCAACAATCCCGCAAGTTCCCTCACGCGGTTGTCCTGCTCGGCGAGATAACGGCGGGCTCCTTCGCCTGTGACCGCCTCGATACGCCGGACACCTGCGGCCGAGGCGCTTTCGCCGACGATCCGGATCAGGCCGATATCGCCGGTGCGACCGACGTGCGTGCCACCGCAGAGTTCGATCGACCACGGCTTGTTCGCTTTCTCGCCGCTCTTCCCGACGCCCATCGACACCACGCGAACCTCATCGCCGTACTTCTCGCCGAAGAGGGCCATGGCGCCCGTCTCGCGCGCGTCCTCGATGCTCATGAGGCGCGTTTCGACGGGGCTGTTCTGCGCGACGTAGGCGTTGGCCATGGCTTCCACGGCCTCGATTTCGTCGGCATCCATCGGCTTGTTGTGCGAGATGTCGAAGCGCAGCCGCTCGGGCGCGACCAGCGAGCCCTTCTGCGCCACGTGCGTACCGAGCACCTGTCGGAGAGCCTCGTGGATCAGGTGCGTGGCCGAGTGGTTCGCCCGGATTGAGGAACGCTTCGCGTTGTCGACAACCAGCTCCACCTGATCGTTGACCGAGAAGGTCCCCGATTGGACCGTGCCCTGGTGAACAAAGAGTACGCCAAGCTTTTTCTGCGTATCGGTGACGCGAAAGAGTGCGCCGTTCGGCCCCTTGATCACGCCCGTATCGCCAACCTGGCCACCACTTTCGCCATAAAACGGCGTCTGACTGACGACGATCTCGCCCGTATCGCCCGCCCCAAGCCGCTCGACCGCTTTGCCGGCGGAGAAGATGCCCCTGACGACGGCCTCGGCCTGCTCGGTGTCGTAACCGAGGAATTCTGTGGCGCCGACCTCTTCCTTCACCTCAAACCAGATGCCCTCGGTCGCCGCCTCGCCGGAGCCTTTCCAAGCGCGGCGCGCCTCCTCCTTCTGCTTGTCCATTGCCGCATTGAAGCCGGCGGTATCGACGCCGACGCCGCGCGAGCGCAGGGCATCCTGCGTCAGGTCGAGCGGAAAACCGTACGTGTCGTAGAGCCGGAACGCGACTTCGCCCGCCAGCGTATCGCCCTTGCGCAGGTTGTTGGAGGCATCCTCGAGAAGCCCGAGCCCGCGTTCCAGGGTCTTGCGAAAGCGCACCTCCTCGAGCTTCAGCGTCTCGGTGATGAGCGGCTGCGCGCGCACCAGCTCAGGGTAGCTCTGGCCCATCTGGCGCACGAGCGCCGGAACGAGGCGATACATCAACGGGTCCTTGGCGCCGAGCAGATGCGCATGGCGCATGGCGCGTCGCATGATGCGCCGGAGCACGTAGCCACGGCCCTCGTTCGATGGCAGCACGCCATCGGCAATCAGAAAGCTGGTTGCGCGCAAGTGGTCCGCGATGACGCGATGGCTGGGCGTGTTGTCGCCCTTGGCCGGAACGCCGGTCTCGGCGACCGAAGCCTCGATCAGGGCTCTGAACAGGTCGGTATCGTAGTTCGACGTCACACCCTGCAGCATCGCGGCGACACGCTCGAGGCCCATGCCCGTATCGATCGACGGCCGTGGCAGGTTCACACGATTGCCCGGCCCCAACTGGTCGAACTGCATGAAGACGAGATTCCAAAATTCGAGGAACCGGTCGCCATCCTCGTCCGGGCTGCCGGGTGGACCGCCCTGCAACGTGTCGCCCTGGTCGATGAAAATCTCGGAGCACGGCCCGCAGGGGCCTGTATCCCCGGCCGACCAGAAATTGTCGGACGTCGGAATGCGGATGATCTTGTCGTTCGAGATGCCGGCGATTTTGCGCCACAGGGACGCCGCTTCCTCGTCCTCCGAATAGACGGTGATCAGCAGCTTTTCCTTCGGCAGACCGAATTCCTTCGTCACGAGGGTCCAGGCAAGCTCGATGGCGCGCTCCTTGAAGTAGTCGCCGAACGAGAAGTTGCCGAGCATCTCGAAGAAGGTGTGATGTCTCGCCGTGTAGCCGACGTTGTCGAGGTCGTTGTGCTTGCCGCCGGCACGGAGACACTTCTGTGCCGTCGTCGCGCGCGAGTAGCTGCGTTTTTCCTGTCCCGTGAACAGGTTTTTGAACTGCACCATGCCGGCCGACGTGAACATCAGCGTCGGATCGTTTCTCGGCACCAGCGACGAGCTTTCCACATGCTCGTGGCCGTTCCTCTTGAAATACTCGACGAAGGTCGAGCGGATCTCGTTGACGCCGGTCATGGGCCTCTATCGTCTCTCGGTGGGCGGCGGATTTTCGGTCGGGACACGGCGCCTCGCAACCCCGTCGGCCGCAGCGGGCGCCTCCAGTTATGACGCCTTTCTAGCGGCGCGTCAGGGGACTTGTCCACAAATCGGGGCTTTCCGACTATGCTGACGAGGAACAGCGGACAGGTCAGGCGCCAACGGGACGGGGTTTCCATGCGCGAGAGCGTTTCAGGCAGGCCACGACGCATGGCTGTGGAAGCCGGCACCGCGAACGTGGAAGCCTATGTCGAGGGAGTGGGACCGGCCATTGTCCTGCTGCCCTCGTTGGCTCGCGACTCCGACGATTTTGCGGGGCTTTCCGGCGATCTGGCAAGGCTCGGGTTCCAGGTCATCCGGCCGGTGCCCCGTGGGATCGGCCAGAGCCGAGGCCCGGAGGTCGACGTGACCCTCCGCGACCTCGCGGCCGATGTCGCTGCAACCATCCGAGCCGTGAGCGACGGGCCTGCCATCGTGCTCGGGCACGCCTTCGGCAATTGGATTGCCCGCAATGTGGCGGTATATTTTCCAGAGACGGCGCGAGCCATCGTGCTGGCTGCGGCAGCGGCCCGCGTGCAGCCGGAGCGAGTTCGTCGGGCCGTTGAGACGGCCTCCGATCTCACCAAACCAGCGGCGGAGCGGTTAGCGGCGTTGCAGTCCGGCTTCTTTGCACCGGGTCACGACGCGCGATCCTGGCTCGAGGGCTGGCATCCGGCGGCTCGCGCCATTCAGCGCGCTGCGACAGCCGCGAGCCCGCGCGACACCTGGTGGCACGCCGGCTCCGCGCCCGTACTCGACCTGATTGCCGAGTTGGACCCCTTCCGGCCCTGCTCGACTTGGGACGAGAACCGCTCGGAGATGGGTGACCGCGTAACGGTTCGAGTGATCGCGAACGCCAGTCATGCGTTGATCCCCGAGCAGCCTGCGGCCATTGCCTCGGCGATCGCCGAGTGGGCAGCCGGATTGCCCGACAAATGACCAAGCCTCGGGTTTGACATCGGCGGCCATCACATGCGAGCCAGCACGCAATGCACCCAACACGGAGACACACCATGCCGGACCCGGGGAAGCCGACGCTGAAAGCGGCCATCGTTCCGGTGACCCCACTACAGCAGAACTGCTCGCTCGTCTGGAACGAGGCAACCAAGGCCGGCGCAATCATTGATCCAGGCGGCGACGTGCCCATCCTCCTCGATGCCATCAAGCAGGTCGGCATGACGCCCGAGAAGATCGTGCTCACGCACGGGCACCTCGACCATGTGGGCGGTGCGATGGAGTTGAAGGAGGCGCTGGGCGTGGCGATCGAGGGCCCGCACCTCGCAGACAGGTTTCTGATGGAACGGGCCGAAGAACAGGCGCGGAGCTACGGTCTCAGCGGCATGCGCAACGCCACGTCCGACCGCTGGCTCGACGAAGGCGACATGCTCGAGATGGGTGGCGAGGTGTTCGAGATCTTCCATTGCCCGGGGCATTCTCCCGGCTCGCTCGTCTACTACAACAAGGCCAACCGGGTTGCACTGGTAGGCGATGTCGTTTTCCAGGGCTCGATCGGGCGCACCGACTTTCCCTATGGCGATCACGAGGCGCTGATTTCGGCCATCAAGACCAAGCTGCTGCCGCTTGGCGACGACATCGCCTTTATCTGCGGCCACGGACCCACGAGCACGTTCGGTCAGGAGCGCCAAACGAACCCGTTCCTGTTGTAACGACGAAGCCGGCACATCCATCGTGCGGTTGCGGACAACCCCGAGGGCGGCGAGACGTCATTTCTGCGACGACGTGTTGTTGTCGTTCGACGGTTCCTCCACCCACTTGAGCACGCGAAGGACGAGGAAGGAAGCTGCGGCAGCAAGAGCTGCGAGCGAGTAAAAACCGGCGCCGCACGCCACGCCGAGCGCCCCCGCCATCCAGATCGATGCACCTGTCGTCAGGCCGCGAACCTGGCCACGTGCCTGGATGATGGCTCCTGCTGCCAGGAATGCAACGCCCTGGGTTACGGCTTCGATGATCCGTATCGGATCGCCATTGCGTCCATGGCCGACGTAAATGCCGAAGGCGAGCAACGTGAACACCGCGGCGGCCAGGGCCGTGAGAATATGGGTGCGCAGTCCTGCGGTGTGCCCCTTGCTTTCCCTCTCGTAGCCGATAACGCTCGAAACGCATGCGGCAAGCAGCAGGCGAAGAGCAATCTCGCCTTCGTGCGAGCCAATACTTATTCTGTCGAGGTTCTCGATCCAGTTCATGACCTGCCGGCACACGTAGGACGCTGGGAGCAAGACGCGCCGGCGACGTTACGAGTTCCGGATGCTTGAACGTAAACGGCTCGGGTGCGGATGCGAAACTCGCAAAGCCGCGCCTCGCCGTCGCGCTTAGGCCATCGCCTTCTGGAGGTTTGCGTCGACCTTGTCGAGGAAACCGGTCGTCGATAGCCACTGCTGCTGGTCGCCGACGAGAAGGGCGAGGTCTTTGGTCATGAAGCCTGCCTCTACCGTGTCGACGCAAACCTTCTCGAGCGTCTCGGCGAATGTGGCGAGAGCGGCATTGTTGTCGAGGTGGGCGCGATGCTTGAGGCCTCGGGTCCAGGCGAAGATCGACGCGATCGAATTGGTCGATGTTTCGCGGCCCTTCTGGTGCTCGCGATAGTGGCGCGTCACCGTGCCGTGAGCGGCCTCGGCTTCGCAGGTTTTGCCGTCCGGCGTTAGCAGCACCGAGGTCATCAGCCCAAGCGAGCCGAAGCCCTGTGCAACGGTATCCGATTGGACGTCACCGTCGTAGTTTTTGCAGGCCCAGACGTAGCCGCCGGACCATTTGAGCGCGGCTGCCACCATGTCGTCGATGAGGCGATGCTCATAGGTAATCTTGGCCTCGTCGAACTTGTCCTTGAACTCGGCGTCGAAGACCTCCTGGAACAGATCCTTGAAGCGGCCGTCATAGCGCTTGAGGATGGTGTTCTTGGTCGACAGGTACACAGGATAGCCGCGCTGGAGACCATAGTTGAGCGACGCGCGGGCAAAGTCGCGGATGGAATCGTCGAGATTATACATGACCATGGCGACGCCGCCGGCTGGGAAGTCGAACACCTTGTGCTCGATTGTCTTGGAGCCGTCCTTCGACACCCAGGCCACCGCGAGCGAGCCTTCTTCGGGCACCACGAAGTCGGTGGCGCGATACTGGTCGCCGTAGGCGTGGCGGCCGATGATGATCGGCTGCGTCCAGCCCGGCACGAGACGCGGCACGTTCTTGCAGATGATCGGCTCGCGAAAGATCGTGCCGCCCAGAATGTTGCGGATCGTGCCGTTCGGCGAGCGCCACATTTCCTTGAGGCCGAACTCCTTCACACGGGCCTCGTCCGGCGTGATTGTCGCGCACTTGACGGCGACGCCGTGCCTCTTGGTGGCATTGGCCGCGTCGACGGTGATCTGGTCGTTGGTCCGGTCCCGTGCCTCGATGCCGAGATCGTAATACTCGAGCTTGAGGTCCAGATAGGGATGGATCAGCTTGTCCTTGATGAACTGCCAGATAATGCGGGTCATCTCGTCGCCGTCCATCTCGACGATGGTACCTTCAACCTTGATTTTTGCCATTTTGGGGAAGCCACCGAGTGAGAGCCGGATAATGCGTCAGAGAGGCGAATTCTGTTGCGCGCTCTATAGCATCGCCGATCTTGCTGTCAAAGCTGCGGAGAGGCGGATCTCAGCAGCAGACGCGCCCAATGTTCGTAGTAGGTACCGTATGGTCTTGGGCGGGTTGGGCGATACATCATCTGAGAATGGGTAGGTGCCGATCGTAAAGCGATTGGACTCAAACATGCAGATCGATACGACGTTCGATTTTCGGACCGACTCGGCCGGAAGAGACCCGGACGCATTCAGCTCAACGCTTCGGCAGTACCACAAATACCTTTGGAGCAAGCCGCTGCCGTGTGGTCGCCCCTTCGTACTTTGCGACACTGTCCCGGGCGCTTACCTTCATCACCGGTCGGAACTGGGTGAGTTCTTCCTGTCGAGCGACTCGGTCATCCCCACCTTCACAAGGTGGAAGTCAATGAAACACATCACGAACTTCTTTCCTGAAGAAGAGAACGAGCTCTTCCGGAGTATTGGCTACACGATTGGTGGCACGATCGTATTTCCTGCCAACCGAGTAAATGGAAAGAACACCATCAACGGTATGCGTGGTTTTAATAGACAGATCGCTGACAGATTTGATCTCACGCTTGAATGCATCCGCCGACACTATATTGGTTTGACCAGCCCGCTTGGCGAAACTCTGTCTCGCTACAGCGGCTTTTTTTCGTTGTTCGGAGGCTTCAATGATTATGTGCATTTTTTCCTGCTACAAGACCTAGTCACCGAAGGCTGCTCCGCGGTCAGATTTTTTATGGCATTCGACGACTTCCGTACATCGTCAGTGCCGAGGAATTGCGATGAGTACCTGGAGTATCGGCGGCTTAGCATCGCGTTTGTCGAAGCGCGGAACCACAGGATCGAAAAAGCTGGATCGCGCTAACGGCGACGCGTCATGACGATCTTTGTCGATCCCTGAGATAAACGAAAACCCACTCGATACCTATGGCATCGAGTGGGTCATGATTGCGAGGATCGCGAGTATCCGCCTCAGAGCGCCGCCAGCGCTGAGTTCAGCGTGGCGCTCGGTCGCATCGCGGCCGATGCCTTGGCCGGATCGGGCAGATAGTAGCCGTCCGTATCGACTGCCTTGCCCTGCGCACCGATCAGCTCGCTGTTGATCTTGGCTTCGTTTTTGGCCAGCGTCTCGGCCAGAGGCTTGAAGCGCGCTTGCAGTTCTTTGTCTTTCGTCTGCGCCGCCAGAGCCTGAGCCCAGTAGAGCGCCAGATAGAAATGGCTGCCGCGATTGTCGATCTCGCCGACTTTGCGGGCAGGCGAGCGATTGTCGTCGAGGATCCGACCGATCGCCGTGTCCAGGGCGTCCGCGAGAACCTGCGCCTTGTCGTTCTTGTAGGTCTGGGCCAGATGCTCGAGCGACGCGCCGAGGGCGAGGAACTCTCCGAGCGAATCCCAGCGCAGGTAGCCCTCCTCCTGGAACTGCTCCACGTGCTTGGGAGCCGAGCCACCGGCTCCCGTCTCGAAAAGCCCGCCGCCTGCGAGCAACGGGACGATCGAAAGCATCTTGGCTGACGTACCGAGTTCCATGATCGGGAACAGGTCTGTCAGGTAGTCGCGCAGGACGTTGCCGGTGACGGAAATCGTATCCTGGCCTTTGCGGATGCGATCGAGCGAAAACTCCATCGCCTCGACCGGAGCCAGGATGCGGATGTCGAGACCACTCGTGTCTTGATCCTTCAAGTACGTTTCGACCTTGGCAATCACTTGGGCGTCATGGGCCCGGTTCTTGTCGAGCCAGAACACGGCCGGCGTTTTGGTGAGCTTCGCGCGGCGCACCGCGAGCTTCACCCAGTCACGGATCGGCGCATCGCGGACTTGGCACATGCGGAAGATGTCGCCGGCCTGAACCGGGCGCTCGAGCAGAACCTTGCCATCGTCGGCGACGACGCGGACCGTGCCGTCCGCGGGCACCTCGAAGGTCTTGTCGTGTGAACCGTATTCCTCGGCCTTCTGCGCCATCAGTCCGACGTTCGGCACCGAGCCCATGCTCTTCGGGTCGAACGCGCCATGGGCTTTGCAGTCGTCGATGACAGTCTGATAGAGCCTTGCGTAAGAGCGATCGGGGATCACGGCTTTGGTGTCGTGCAGCTTGCCGTCGGCGCCCCACATGCGGCCCGAGTCGCGGATCATGGCCGGCATCGAGGCATCGACGATGACGTCGCTCGGCACGTGCAGGTTGGTGATGCCCTTGTCGGAGTTGACCATGGCGACGCCCGGGCGCTTCGCGTATTCGGCCGCGATGTCGTCCTTGATGGCCTTTTTCTCGGGCTCCGGCAGCGTCTCGATCTTCGTCAGCAGATCGCCGAAACCATTGTTGAGATTGACGCCGAGACGCTTCAGCGTCGCGGCATGCTTCTCGACCACATCGGCGAAGAACTCCGACACAGCGTGGCCGAACACGATCGGGTCGGCGATCTTCATCATCGTCGCCTTGACGTGCAGCGAGAACAGGACGCCTTGCTTCTTTGCATCATCGATCTGCTCGGCGAAGAAGGCGCGCAGAGCTTTGGCGCTCAGCACGGCGGCGTCGATGATCTCGCCGGCCTCGATTGGAGTCTTTGCCTTCAGCACCGTGACGGCACCGTCGGCGCCGACGAGCTCGATTCGGGCGTTGGTCGCCGAGGCGACGGTCGTCGAAATTTCCGAGCCGTAGTAGTCACCATTTTGCATCCAGGCGACGTGAGATTTGGAGTCCTTGCTCCAGGCGCCCATCTTGTGCGGATTGTTGCGAGCAAACTGCTTGACCGCGCCAGCGGCGCGGCGATCCGAATTGCCTTCGCGCAAGACCGGATTGACGACGCTGCCGAATATCTTGGCGTAACGTGCCTTGATCTCCTTCTCGGCATCCGAAGTCGGATTGTCGGGATAATTCGGGACCTTGTAGCCGTGGCCCTGAAGCTCCTGGATGGCGGCTTTGAGCTGCGGGATCGAGGCGGAGATGTTGGGCAGCTTCATGATGTTGGCTTCGGGACGCAACGTCAGCTCGCCGAGTTCCGTAAGCTCGTCGTTGATCCGCTGCGCAGGCGCGAGAGCCTCGGGGAAACTGGCGATGATCCGGCCGGCCAGCGAGATGTCCTTCAGCTTCACCGACACACCCGCCGCGCCTGCGAAGGCCTGGACGATCGGGAGCAGCGAATATGTCGCGAGCGCCGGAGCCTCATCGACCTTCGTCCACATGATTTCGAGCTTTGACATATCAGCACCTAAGGTCGACGCGCTTGTTGAAGCCGATCGAAAATTGATGATCCATGAGTGCCCGGCGGGCTTGGCAACGCCCCGGCTTCCTCGAATGTATGACCCTCGACGTGGTGTCCGCCGATCGGAGATCCGGCCGACGCGGAGCGCCGGCCGCGCCTATGGCGCCTGCCGTGCGCTTGTCGGGGCCTGACGAGCGAAGCGGGTCATCTCGTCGCCGTCGCTCTCGGCGACGGTGCCTTCCACTTTGATCTGCTGCATTGTCTCTCTAGCCTTTCGGGTCGCGCCGGTAACATTTGCGCCGCACCATAGGGCGCAGCAAACGGGCTGCCAAGGGGAGCGTGGGCCCCTTCAGCCGGCTCGGCAATGCCATTCGGCGCTTGATTGCGGTCACCGAATGATCCGCGATTGAACAGGAGCACGACTTGAGGATCGCTATCGAGGACACGGGCGCAGGCATGGAACCTCGGCTCACGGGCGCTGGGTTGACGGTTGCCGCGGTGGTACATGCGTGCCACGAGAAATCGATCGACGAAGGGCTTGCCAAGCTCGGCGTCCCCGGGCTCGATCGCGCAGCGCTCGAGCCGCTCCTGACATATTGTGCAGAGCTTCGCTGCGAGGCCGATGCTGCCACGTGTGGGGGATGCAAGCGCCGCACAGAGGCCAATGGGCTTCACACTCTCGATGATTTCGTTCGTGCACACGCCGAGATCGTCGTCGGTGACGGCACGGTGCGCCTCGTCGGCCAGGGGCACGGCACGGTCCGGACGCCCGCTATCGCGGCACTGGAGAAAACGTGGTCAGGCGAGAACTACTGGTTCTGGGCGCGCCGCGTATTGCGGAAGTTGCGGCATGGCGTTCGGCGCGCACATATTCAGGGCGAAGCCTTCGCCGCGGCCGGTGAAACGCCCGCGGTCATTCTGATGGAGCCGCAACTCGCCGACAATATCGGCATGGTGGCGCGCGCCATGGCGAACTTCGGTCTCGACGAATTGCGGCTGGTCGCTCCGAGGGATGGCTGGCCCAACGAGAAGGCGCGCATTGCCGCTTCCGGCGCCAATTACGTCATCGACGATGGGCAAGCGTTTCCGGATCTTGCTGGCGCCGTTGGCGATCTCAATTGGGTCGCCGCCACGACGGCCCGCCAGAGGGACCTGAGGAAACCGGTTCTCACGCCGCTCGAGGCTGTTGCCGAGATGCGGTCGCGTATCGTTCGGGGCGAGCGGTGCGGAATTCTCTTCGGGCGGGAGCGAAACGGCCTGGAGACCGACGAGGTGGCCGGCTGCGATGCCCTCGTCATGATACCGGTTAACTCGCGGTTCGCTTCGCTGAACCTTGCCCAGTCTGTTCTCATCCTGGCCTATGAATGGATGCGCACGTCCGGGTCTGCGACGCTCGGCCGCGTAACGACATACGAGACACCCCAGGCGCCGGGTCTCGATTTCGGAGATACGCGGCCGGCCAACAAGGGTGAGCTGGAAGGGTTCTTTCGGCACATCGAAGGGGAGCTCGATCGCTTGGGATTTTTCAATCCGTCGCACCGGCGTCAGACGATGGTGCGGAACCTGCGGACCATGTTCACGCGGATGGCCCCGACCGAGCAGGAGGTGCGCACGCTCCGCGGCATTGTGGTTGCGCTTGCACATGGCAAGGGATTGGGGCGAAAGCGGCCATAAGTTTGCCCATTTTCAAGCCGACCCCTCGCCCAGCGCGGCATGGGGCAGGGCGGGCGTCGCGGGAAGGGCGTGCACATGCTTCGAAAGGCGGACTTTTGAGCAAAGTGACTTCGAGAGGCGGGGCGGCCGGCGGAGAGATGGTGGGACGGCCGGTTGGCACAGAAAAATGGGCGAGGGGCAAAGCAATGAGAGCGAAGTGGCGGACCCGGATGTTGGCGGCAGCCGTAACGGTGCTCGCGTGGGCCAGTGTTAGCCAAGGGCAGGCGGCATCGAAGGAATTGAGCGAGCGATCCGTCAAAGTCCTGATGGAGTATGCATGGCTTATTCTTCCTACAAAGTTCACGCGGCCTGACGGCAAGGTGATCGAAGTCGATAAAAAGAATAAGAAAGCTGAGACATTGGTTCCCATCGATGTGGCGCGAGATGTGATCAAGGTGGGATACACGTCGGCCCAAGCGCAACTTTGCGAGATGTGGGAAGAGCAGACAGCAAATTACGATGCTATGATCCGAATCCTTCGTTCCAAGAACGATTGGAGTGAACAGCAGCTTCTCTACATAACGACGCTACATCGTATGACCATTCATATGGCGGCCGGAAAATTGAAAGTCTCCGAGAAAGGCGGCGAGCAAATCGTGTCCCTCGAGCCAATCGAGCCGAGCAAGGCCACGTGCAACGATGAGAAGCGCAAGCGGGTGAAGGAGACCGTGGCGCAGCACCTCGACGCCGCCAAATCGACGCTTCCGCCCAAGAAGGCCGAGGCTCCGGCGCCGCAGAAGAAGTGACTGTCGACAACGCCTTGACGACCTTCCGAGTGGGGGATAAGTAGGCGCGGCGGGCCTTTATGTGCCCGCCTTTCTTTTGTGCCCTCGTGGCCGATGCTCGGCATTGGTCTGTCGGGTGCCGTAGCAACCTATGCGGTTGCGCAGACGGCTCCAGAGGAGGGGGCAGATGAACCCGTGAATATCGAAAGACGGAGCAAGACATGACGAAGCGCATCCGCGCCAAGCACAAGATCGATCGTCGCCTTGGCGAGAATATCTGGGGCCGGTCGAAAAGCCCGCTCAATCGCCGCGCCTCGCGCCCGGGGCAGCATGGCGAGCGGCGTGCTGGAAAAGTTTCGGACTTTGGCCAGCAGTTGAAGGCCAAGCAGAAGCTCAAAGGCTATTACGGCAACATCAACGAACGGCAGTTCAATCGGGTCTACCAGGAAGCCGCGCGCCTGAAGGGGTCGACCTCCGAGCATCTCATCGGCCTGCTGGAGCGCCGTCTCGATGCCGTGGTCTATCGGGCCAAATTCGTGCCGACGGTGTTCGCAGCCCGTCAGCTCGTGAGCCACGGGCACATCACAGTCAACGGTCGTCGTGTCAACATCCCGAGCTATCGCTGCCGACCCGGAGATGTGATCGAAGTGAAGGAATCGTCGCGCCAGATGCCCCTCGTGATGGAGGCGGCGAAAAGCCCCGAGCGCGACGTGCCCGACTATATCGAAGCCGAGCACACGAAGATGAGCGCCAAGCTGGTTCGGGTGCCGGCGCTGGCCGATGTGCCGTATCCGGTACACATGGAGCCGAACCTGGTGGTCGAGTTCTACTCGCGCTGATCCAGCGTTGCTGCTCGGCTCCGTATCGGGCAATCTGCTCAGGTTCCTTTCGGGCGCAGCGTCGCAGGACGCAGCGCCCGATCTCGTTCTGCGTCGACGTTGACGTGTGAGACGGCCCTAGCTAGGCGTCGTGGGCGGCGGGTAGCGCCGCGAGGGTGTGCCTGGTCTGCTCGCCCGAGCCGGCGGCTTCGGGCTCCGTCCCGGCCGATCGCGCACGGTCCGCAAAATCATCCACATGGGCTTGATGGTCGACCTCGCCTCCGCTTGCGGACGCATCCGGGTCAACGGCCGAAACGATCGGCGTTTTGGCTGCACCCGCGTCTCGTACCCCAGCCTGGTCAGCCACCGAAAGCTCGTCACTCGGCACTTCACGTAACATTGCATCGTCGTCGACGACGGGTTGCGCCGAAACAGCCGCTGTCCCCTGCGAGGGCACCGTGTCCGACGGCTGAGGCGGAATATAGACGACCCCCGTACCGCCACCCGGTTGTTCGACGACGGTGATCCTTGGCTCCAGCCGGGCGAGCTCCTGCATGAGGGCCTTGTAACTCCCGGCCCCGAAATATGCTGTGGGGCCCTGTCGCTTGAAGCTTTGTACGCGGTCCAACTCGGCCAGCACGCGCCTCTGCGCTACGTAGTTGCGCGGTTGCTGCGTCAGCACTCTCACGACCCGCCTCGCTGCCGTCTCGAGGACGGGCGGCGGGTCTTCAGGCGGGCGAACGCGGGCACGTGCTCGCGCGCGCTCGGTGTCCTGTCTCACCGCAAGGTCCGTTGCCGGGACAGTGCCCTTCCTGTCCATCGCATCAGGGGAACGCATTTGACCGAAAAGTCGAGCGACGATGCCAGGTCGGGGCCTCTTGTATTGCGCCGCCTCGGTCAGTCGCCGCGAAGGGATCAGAATGTCGGCTGTGTTGTGATAGGTCGTGTGGATGTTCGGCCGATGTTCCGTAACGACAATCGCCGAGCGTTTGGACTTCTGCTTCAGGCGCTCGAGGACGGGCACGAAGTCGGAATCGCCGGTGAGCAGAATGAACTCGCCGATCTCGGCTTGTGTGTACGTCGTCTCGACGACGTCCATGGCCATACGGATATCTGCGCCGTTCTTCAGCCCCGAATACTTGCCTATCAGAATTGGTACGAAGCCGTGTCTTTGGAAAAGGTCGCGATTGCGCTCGGCGTGGCTGTTCCAGTAGACGCGCTTCTGTATGAACCGGCGGCTTCGGCCGGCAGCGTCGAAGGCGCCGTCCTCCAGCCATGCCAGCCAATTGCCGATGGATTCGGGCGGGAGTGGTACGTTCTCGAAGTCGATATACAGCGCGCTCTTGATCCGCCAGCGCAGCATGCGCGTGCCTCACTTTGCGGACCGGCGCACCCTCGAAGCCCCGGCACTAGGTTTGTGTCTGACGGCCGCGCCGTCCGCGCGGGTCATCGCTCACTATCCCGGTCCTGCAGTCCCGGCGCAAGGCGGAATAGGGCCGCGGCGCGCGCATCAATTGCGCGTTCGTCGAGAGGCTGTGCGTTTTCCTCTGCGGGTCAGACCCACCACCTTTGCGGCACCTTGAAATGGCCGGCCGCGTCCTCGATGACCTCTGCAGCCTGAAACAGCGTCGGCTCGTCGAACGGCTTGCCAATGAGTTGCAGTCCCAGCGGCGTGCCGTCGCGGGAAAGCCCGGCCGGAACCGAAATGCCAGGTAGACCGGCCATATTCACCGTCACGGTGAAGATATCCTCGAGATACATGGCGAGCGGGTCGTCCGATTTCTCCCCCTGCGCAAACGCCGGAGACGGAGTGGTCGGCGTCAGGATGGTGTCGACTTTGTCCCAAGCATCGTCGAAGTCGCGCTTGATCAGCGTGCGCACCTTCTGTGCTTTGAGGTAGTAAGCGTCGTAGTAGCCGGCCGAGAGAACATAGGTTCCGATGAGCACGCGCCTGCGCACCTCCTTGCCGAAGCCGGCGGCGCGCGTGTTCTCGTACGTTTCGATCAAATCCCCGCCCGGGACACGCAGCCCGTATCGTACGCCGTCGTAGCGAGCGAGGTTCGATGAGCATTCGGCGGGCGCAACGATGTAGTAGGCGGGAAGCGCAAATCGCGTGTGTGGCAGCGAGATGTCGTGGATCGTCGCGCCGGCGGACTTGAGCCATTCGATGCCTCGCTGCCAGAGCGCCTCGGCTTCCGCCGACATGCCGTCGACGCGGTATTCCTTGGGGATCCCGACGCGCAGACCCTTCACACCCTTGCCCAATGCCGCCTCGTAGTCGGGGACGGGCGCGTCGACGCTGGTCGAATCCTTCGGGTCGTGACCGGCCATGTGGCTCAGCATGATGGCGCTGTCGCGCACCGTCTTGGCAATGGGTCCGGCTTGATCGAGCGATGAGGCGAAGGCGACGATGCCCCACCGCGAGCATCTTCCGTAGGTTGGCTTGATGCCGACGGTGCCGGTGATGGCGGCCGGTTGCCGGATCGAGCCACCCGTGTCGGTGGCGGTTGCCGCGAGACACAGATCGGCCGACACCGCCGCCGACGAGCCCCCGGATGAGCCGCCGGGGACGAGCTTGGCATTGTCCGCCTTGCCATCCCGCATCCGTCGCCACGGCGAAACGACGGGGCCGAAGCAACTGGTCTCGTTCGACGAGCCCATGGCGAACTCGTCGCAATTGAGCTTGCCCAGCATGATCGCGCCGGCATCCCACAAGTTCTGACCGACGGTCGACTCGTAGGTCGGCGTAAATTCGCCGAGAATCCGGCTGCAGGCGGTGGTGCGTACGCCCTTGGTGCAGAAAAGGTCCTTGTGCCCGAGCGGCAGGCCTTCGAGCGCACGGGCGCTTCCGGTGGCGAGCCGCTTGTCGCTTTCCCGGGCTTGCTCCAGCGCGCGGTCGGGCGTTGCCAGGACGAAGGCGTTTAAGCTCCGGTTCGCAGCCTCGATGGCGGCATTGAAAGCCTGCGTCAGTTCGACGGCCGAGAAGGACTTGGCCCGCAGCCCATCCCTGGCGTCGGCGAGTGTCAGCTTTGTGAGGTCGGTCATAGGTTCGATCTGTAGCGCGCCTGGAGAAGGCGGCGGGGAGGGATACGCCAGTTGCGGTTGGACTTACTCCACCACCTTCGGCACGACGAAAAAGTGGTCGCTCGCGATGGGGGCGTTCTCGGTCACTTGATCGGGAATCTCACCGTCGGTGACGACGTCCTCGCGCATCTTCAGCTTTATCGGCACCACGCGCGTCATAGGCTCGATTCCCGTTACATCTGCTTCGCCGAGGAGGTCCACCCAATCGAGGATGCCCGAAAGTTCAGCTTCGAGGTTCTTTGCTTCGTCTTCCGTAATCTTGATCCGCGCCAAGCGGGCGATCCGCTTGACTGCGGCCTCATCGACCTGCATGTCGGCCTCCGATGCTGGGACCTGGCTCAGGTTTCGTGATACTCACCGGACGCTGGTCTGTCCATGTCGGTTGCGGACGTTGATGCAACTGTCGCCGCAACCGGAGGCAGAGCTGATGATTGTACGCCGAACGCTTCTGAAGGGTCTATTGGCTCTGGGATTTTCCGGGGCGAGCCTGGGCGCCTACGCCTTCGGCATCGAGCCCCGCTTCCTGCTTTCGGTCACGCGCTATCGGCTGACGCCGGCCCGATGGCCGCTCGGGCTGCGGTTGCGGCTCGCCGTAGTCGCCGATGTCCACGTCGGCGCGCCTTACATGCCTTTGAAGCGCGTTTCGGAAATCGTGGCACGAACCAACATCCTCGGCGCTGACGCCATCCTTGTTCTCGGCGATTATCAGGCCAGCTATCGATGGGTTACGCATCGCATTCCGGCTCACGAGTGGGCACCGGTGTTGGCTGGGCTCAAGGCCCCCCTTGGCGTGCATGCCGTGCTCGGCAACCACGACTGGTGGGACGATCCGGAGGCGCAGCAGCGCGGAAGGGGCCCGACCCTCGCCGGGCGAGCACTCGAGCGGGCCGGCGTTCCCGTCTACGAGAACGATGCAGTGCGTCTGACCAAGGCCGGGCACTCGTTCTGGCTGGCCGGCCTCGGCGATCAACTCGCCTTCCGCACTGGTCGCGTCGACAAATGGGAGCGGTTCCGCGGCGTGGACGATTTGCAGAGCACCCTTGCCAAGATCGACGACAGTTCGCCGGTTATCCTCATGGCACATGAGCCGGATATCTTCCCCGATGTGCCGTCGCGCGTGGCGGTCACGGTCTGCGGGCACACTCACGGGGGACAGGTGCGCATTGCAGGCTACTCGCCCATCGTACCGAGCAAATTCGGCAACCGTTATGCGTACGGACATGTGGTCGAGAACAATCGGGACCTGATCGTATCGGGTGGTCTCGGTTGCTCGAAGCTGCCGATCAGGTTCGGCATGCCTCCGGAAATCGTCGTGATTGATCTGGAAGCGTCGGAGGGGGACGCCGACCGTACCGGGATCAACCCCGTTTGAGGGTTACCCTTCGTCGAGCGATATCGTGCACAATCTTGCGGGCCTTGAGATGGTCGGCGAGCACGTCCCACACGGGTGGGCCATACGTGCCTTCGTTGAGCGAGCCCCAGCCCGTCACCACGTAAAGCTTGCTCGTCTCGATCGGCTGGTCGGTTCTCCCCAGTCGCAGATCGGAAATACGTTGGCCCACGGGCGCGTCGGGTTGGATGACGAAGCTGAGCCCGCCAACCCGCACCATGTCGCCGCCTTGCTGGTAGTAGGGGTCGGGATTGAACAGGTTGTCCGCAACATCCTCGAGGATGGCTTTGAGGAAGGCGCCGCGGATTTCGGTGCGATACGCGGTCGGGTAGGTGATCGCCGTCGTATTGTAGATGTCCTCCCAGGTAATCGGCTGGCCGGCGAGCAGGGAACCGCCCCAGCGAAAACCTGGAGACATGGCGATTTCGGCATCTCGCTCGGAGAGCAGCGCCTCGCACACGAGGTCGTCGAGCGTGCCGCCGAAATTGCCCCGGCGCCAGAGCGTCGCCTCGGTACGGGCCAGCTCTGTGGCGAGGAATGCTGCATGCGGCTTGCGGATCTGTTCGATGAGATCGCGCATCTCGGCGTCGGGAGGGATAGCGTCGGCTAGAACCGGGATCAGAGCGTAAGCCCAGTCCCGAATGCCGCCTTGATCAAGGTCGATGTCGAGGCGCGACAAGAATTTGCCGTGCGAGCCCGAGGCGACGACGAGCGTGCGACCGATCCGCTCGGGCGTCGGTATGGCGTCGTGCGTGTGACCGGAAAGAATGACATCGATGCCGGCGACATTCCCGGCGAGCTTGCGATCGACATCGAAACCGTTATGCGACAGCAGCACCACGAGGTCCGCGCCGGAATGTCGGACGTGCGTGACAAGGCGCTGCAGCGCCTCTTCACGGATGCCGAACCACCATTTCGGCACCAGCCAGCGCGGATGCGCGACGCCCGTATAGGGATACGACTGCCCGATCACGGCAATGTAGCGCCCGCCCTTCTCGAACATCTGCCAGCCCTTGAAGACGGGCTCTTCGAACTCGTTGTCGCGAACATTGGCTGCCAGGAACTCGGCATTGGCAACGCCTCGGCGGTGCTTGTTGCCGTAGAGCTGCTGCAATCGTTCGGCGCCGAAGGTGAACTCCCAATGGCCGGTGGTCGCTGCCACGCCGAGCGCGTCCAATACGCGGACCATGTCGGCGCCTTCCGTGTGCAAGGACGTGAAAGAGCCTTGCAGGGCATCGCCGCCGTCGAGCAGCAGGCATCGCTCTGCGCCACGCTCGTCGCGGATCGCGCGGATTAGCGTCGCGAGCCTGTCCATGCCGCCGACCCGGCCATACGTGCGCGCCAAGGCCTCGAAGTTCTCGGCTGTCAGTGCGTAGGCCTCGGGAGAACCCGGCGTCAATCCGAAGGCCTTGATGGCGTCGGCCCCCGTCAGGTGGGGGGGGCGGCCACGCATGTCGCTGACGCCGATATTGACCGAAGGCTCACGGTAATAAAGGGGCTCGAGCTGAGCATGACAGTCCGTCATGTGGAGCAGCGTGAGCTGTCCCCGGGACGGGAAGCGCAGCAAATGGTCGAGCCCGACCGCCTGGCGGGCGACAGCCTCCCGCGTGCCGGGACCCGGGCCGGCGACGGCCATGGTCGCCGCGGCGACGGAGACGAACTCGCGGCGCGTCAGCATGGGTTTCGGTCGTGCCCTTCTTGGTCAGCGCGCAGCCTTGATCTGTCGGCGTTCGAATGCTCTTGGTCGGGCAGGTTCGAATTGAATCTCATTGATCGGATTGGCGTCGGCCGCCACCGGTTCCTCCGGCTTTTTCAGTAGGCTCTACTGGAGGTCGGTTGACCGGACTGGCCGGGTCCAAGAGGTATGCGACGAGATCCTTGATCTGCTCGATCGTGAGAATGCCGTTGGCCCCAAATCTCGGCATGGTCGAGCACGCGATCAGGGCCTGACTGTTGAAGATCTTCTCATAGACGATGCGGGCGTACTCGGTTTCATGTTTGTGCGTGCGGCCAAGACCCTTCAGGCTGACACCGAGAGTTCCGTAGCTCACTTCATCCGGCGACAGTTCATGGCAGGCATAACAGTTGCCGCCGCGCGGGCGCTGACTGTCGGTGTCGGTGAAGCGCAAGCCGTATCCGGATTGAGCGATCTTCTCGCCCCGCCGCCAGTCTCCCATGAATTTGCGGTCCTTGGGCAGCACGATACGTGCCACCTCGCGCCGCTTGATCTGTTCGGCAACCTCTTTTGGGGGCCGGTCATGCCACTCGGCGCACGTCGCCATGGTCGTATCCGGGGACAGCCGCGCTTGCCAGTCGGGGGAGGTGTTCGGGAAGGCGAGGCGCAACGCGCGCTGTATCTGGCGCTCATTGACCATTGGGCCGTGTTCTGCAAAAGCAAACGTCGCAGCCGCAGAGCCGAGGCCAACGAGGGCGATGAGCACGGTGCTGCGCATCTCGTCTCCTTCAGCGTTTCAGGCCCGGCGCGGCGATCGTGCCGCCTTCAGCTTGTTTCACGAGGTAGGCGGTGAGTGCGACACTCACTTCCGAGCCGAGCTTGAGGGGCGGCAGGCGCATCTGCCAGAAACAATCATAAAGCCGGTGCTGCAGCGTCATGACATGCGCCGCGGAGAGGCGGTACGCTGGCCATTCTCCCACAAAGCGGCGAGCTTCCTCGGGATCGGCAAGATGTGCGAGCTCTTGCCGACGGATGCGCTTGTCCTTGGAACCGTGGCAGCTCATGCACGAGAAATCGAAGGGGCCCATCCGGCGCTCGAATATGGCGCCGCCGAGGGCCAGCGTCGCCTTTTCCCGCGGGTGCGCGAAGCTGGTCCTGAACACCTGCCCGGCCGAGCGGGACGCAACCCATGTGGCGATCGCGCCGAGATCTTTTACCGGTTCATGCGATGACGGGTGGGGCGCATCCGTCAAGGATGCCGGATCGATGCCTTGCAGGGTTTGCATGCACCACATGAGACGCGTCTCGGTGTCCATCACCCGCCCCGCATCCGAAAAGTAGCGCGGCAATTCCGCAAAAGCACCGTCGACGACGCCTGGACCCTTGCCCAAGTCGCAGCGCTCGAGGGACACCTGGAGGGGGCCTTTCGGCTCTTTCCACAAGAGTTCGCCCCGGTCCGCATCGAGCAATCCCGGATTGCCCCAGGGATCGGCCTTGAGCATGGCCCGGAAAGTCTCCAGGCCGCGCTCGACGGCGTCGGGCTCGGCGGCGTTCGAGCCGTAGCCGAAGAGCGCCACCGGCAGGAGCGGCACGATCACTGTCAGCATCCAACTCGCACTGCGCCAGTAACGCATCATGCCCGGTGCCCTTGATCCGATCGTCGCCACGAAGCAGTCTCCTCGGGTGCCTGGCGAACGCACCGCAAAATCCACCGCCCGTCGCCGAGCCCGTCCACGCGCGTTGACAAACGTGCGTCAGCTTCGAAACTATTCGAGGAACTGATATCGAAGGTCAACCCGCGCGCTCATCCGGAGCGGTCGGCGACGCTTCGACCAATCCTGAGAGCCATCGTGCAGCAGAAGTTTACGATCGCGGGCGAGGCCCGAGCCCCACTCGCAGAGCCTCACGTTCCGCTCTCGTCTCCCATCGGCGACGAGGTGAAGACGACCACCTGCTACATGTGCGCATGCCGTTGCGGCATCAAGGTGCACCTGAAAGACGGCCGCGTCCGCTACATCGAAGGCAATCGGGATCACCCGGTCAACCGGGGTGTGATCTGCGGTAAGGGAGCCGCGGGTATCATGCAGCACAATGCGCGATCGCGCTTGCGTGCGCCCCTGCTCCGCGTCGGTCCGCGAGGCTCCGGCGAGTACAAGGAGATTGGCTGGGAAGAGGCTCTCGGCATCGCCGCCGGCTGGCTCGGGCGGATCAGGGCGACCGATCCCAAGCGGCTCGCCTTCTTTACCGGGCGTGACCAGTCACAGTCGCTGACCGGCTGGTGGGCGATGCAATTCGGAACGCCGAATTTTGCCGCTCATGGCGGCTTCTGCTCCGTGAACATGGCAGCGGCGGGGCTCTATACGTTCGGCGGCTCGTTCTGGGAATTCGGTGAGCCCGACTGGGACAATGCCAAGTATCTGATCATGTTTGGCGTAGCCGAGGATCATGCCTCCAATCCAATCAAGATAGGGCTTGGCAAACTGAAGGCACGCGGCGCCAAGATCGTGGTCGTAAACCCGGTCCGAACTGGCTACGGCGCCATAGCGGACGAATGGATCGGCGTTCGTCCCGGCACCGACGGGCTACTTGTCGGTGCCCTCATCCACGAGCTTCTGAGCCGCCAGAAGATCGATCTCGACTACCTGGTCCGCTACACCAATGCGCCGGCCCTCGCGATCGACAGTCCGGGCAGCGCCGACGACGGCCTGCTGGCGCGCGGCGAGAATGGCGAAGTCCTGATCAAGGACCGGCGGACGGGCCAGCTGATCGGTATCGATACTCCCGATCTCTCACCGGTCCTGCAAGGTGAGGTGAGACTTGCCGATGGCCGCATGGCCCGGCCTGTATTCGAGCTTCTGGCGCGGCGGTTTCTTGCGCCCGAGCATGCGCCGGAGGCAGTTGCCGCACGTACCGGGGTGCCGGCTGAGCAAATCCGGCGGATCGCCTCCGAGATGGCCGCAGCCGCGTTCGATCATCCGCTGGTCCTCGATCAGCCCTGGACCGACTGGCATGGCAAGCGGCACCAGAAGCTGGTCGGGCGGCCAATCGCGTTCCACGCCATGCGCGGCATTTCGGCTCACGCCAATGGATTCCAGACGTGCCGCATGCTGCATATTCTTCAGATGCTGCTGGGTGCGATCGAGACGCCCGGATCGTTCCGCATCAAGCCGCCCTATCCGAAATCGATCCCGCCTCGGGTCAAGCCGCGCGGCAAGCCCGGCGACGTGAAGGCGGGCACGCCGCTGCCTGGGCCGCAGCTCGGCTTCGTGACGACGCCGGACGACTTGCTCGTCGATGAGGCCGGCATCCCGCAGCGTATCGACAAGGCGTTTTCCTGGGATGCACCGGTTGCCGCCCACGGTCTGATGCACATGGTCATCGCGAATGCGGCGAACGGCGATCACTACCCGATCGACACCCTGTTCATGTACATGGCGAACATGAGCTGGAACTCGTCGATGAACGTGCCCGCCGTGATCGATCACCTGACCGCGAAGGACGAGGCGACCGGCGAGTATAAGATCCCGCACATCATCTATTCCGATGCCTACTTCTCCGAGATGGTGCCCTACGCCGATCTCATTCTGCCGGATACGACCTATCTCGAGCGGTGGGACTGCATATCGCTGCTCGACCGTCCCATCTCCGATGCCGACGGTCCGGCAGATGCTATTCGGCATCCGCTTGTCGCGCCGGATCGAGATGTGCGCGGCTTTCAGGATGTGCTCATCGACCTGGGCTGGCGCGTCGGCCTGCCGGGCTTCACGAATGCAGACGGCAGCCGCAAATATCCTGGCGGTTATCCGGACTACATCACCAACCACGAGCGCGGGCCGGGCGTCGGCCCACTTGCGGCCTGGCGGGGCAAGGAAGGCGACGCGTTCGGCAAGGGCGAGCCGAACGCCAAGCAGCTCGAGCGCTATATCGCCAATGGCGGCTTCCACCATCACGAGCTGGCGCACGAGCAGCGGTACATGAAGTTCGCGAACCGCGGCTACATGGAGTGGGCGCACTCGAAAGGCTTCCTCGAAAGCATGGATCGGCTTGTGATGCAGCTCTATTGCGAGCCGCTGCAGCGCTTCCGTCTGGCCGCGGCCGGACACGGGCCGGTGCTGCCGCCGGAAACCCATCGCGAGCGCATCAAGACCTACTTCGACCCGCTGCCGTTCTGGTACGAGCCGTTCGAGGAGCGGATGGTCGATCCCAACGCGTTCCCGATGCACGCCATCACGCAGCGCCCAATGCACATGTATCACTCGTGGGGATCGCAGAATGCGTGGCTGCGCCAGATCACCTCGGCAAATCGGCTCTATCTTTCGCGCACGAAAGCCATGGAGCTGCACATCGCCGACGACGACTGGGTGTGGATCACCAGTCACCAGGGCCGGGTCAAGGCGCAAGTCAAGCTCATGGACGGCGTCAACCCCGACACGGCTTGGACCTGGAATGCCATCGGCAAGCGGTCGGGCGCCTGGGCGCTCGATGCGAACGCACCGGAGGCGACGCGCGGCTTTCTGCTCAACCACCTGATTGGCGAGTTGCTGCCGGAGCGGGAAGGCGGCTACCGCTTTTCGAACAGCGATCCGGTCACCGGCCAGGCCGCCTGGTACGACCTGCGCGTGCGCATCGAGAAGGCCGAGGCCGAGCCGCCAGGGACCAGCCCGCGATTCGAACCCCTGCACCTGACGATCCGTGGCGGGAGGTCCGACATATGACCGCGCTGCCTCTTGCGACCGAGAAGAAGCTTGGCCTCGTCATCGATCTCGACACGTGCGTGGGCTGCCAGGCATGCGCCACCAGTTGCAAGGAGTGGAACGACGGCGGCTATTCGGCGCCTCTCTCCGACGAGGAGCCTTACGGTGCTGATCCCTATGGGGCGTGGCTCAACCGGGTGCATTCCTTCGAGGCGGGCGAGGGGGCCGATAGCCGGACGGTGCACTTTCCCCGCTCGTGTCTTCACTGCGAGACACCGGCTTGCGTGACCGTGTGCCCGACGGGCGCGTCCTATAAGCGTAGTGAAGATGGCATCGTCCTGGTCGACCCGGACACTTGTATCGGCTGCAAGCTCTGCTCGTGGGCGTGCCCCTATGGCGCCCGCGAGTACGATTACACGCACGGCGTCATGAAGAAGTGTACGCTCTGTATCGATCGGATCTACAACGAGACCCTGGACCCGATCGATCGCCAGCCGGCTTGCGTCAAAGCCTGTCCGACCGGTGCCAGGCACTTCGGTGACCTTGCCGACAAGGACAGCGCCGTCTCGAAGCTGGTCGCGCAGCGAGGCGGCTACGATCTGCTGCCCGAGATGGGATTCAGGCCGACCAACAAGTATCTGCCGCCGCGTCCGCGCAGCGTCGTGCCGCAGAGGAGTACGCCGTCGGCCGAGCGAGTGCCCACGTCGGACGGTTCGCCGGCCGAGCGCTTGTTCGCCTGGATCGACAAAGTTCTTTCGGCGTGATCGCGGAGCCCCACTGATGCATCCCGCCTACTCGGTCATCCTCTTCACAACCTCGTCGGGCGCTGGCTACGGCCTGATGTTCTGGCTGGCGTGCAATGTTCTCGTCGGCGCCGTCGCGGCAACGGGTGCCCTCGCCTCCATGTCGCTGCTTGTGGCGCTGGCGCTTGTCACGGTGGGCCTTCTGTCCTCGATGCTCCATCTCGGGCGTCCCGAGCGCGCTTGGCGAGCGGTGACCCAATGGCAGACCTCGTGGCTCTCACGCGAGGGCGTGTTGGCCTTGGCGACCTACGTCCCGGCGGGCCTGTGGTTTCTGGTGCAGTGGCTGTGGGCCGGGGTCTGGTGGCCGCTGCCCGTCCTGCTGGCGGTGCTCTCGGGGGCCGGCGCCATGGCAACCGTCTGGACGACGGGCATGATCTATCAGTCCTTGCCGACCATCCGTGCCTGGTCCGAGCCGATGGTCGCGCCTGTCTATGTGCTGCTGGCACTGGCAACGGGCGCGGTGCTCCTCGCGCCGATGCTGGCGGCTTTCGGCGGACCGTGGCGTCTAACGGCGATGCTCGCGGCGCTCCTGCTGCTCGTCGCCGCGGGCGCCAAATGGTTCTATTGGCACCGCATCGATTCCGCCCCGCGCGACTGGACGGCCGAGAGCGCCACGGGGCTGGGCCGGATCGGACGCGTACGTCCGCTCGAGCCTCCGCATACCCAGCCGAACTTCGTCATGCGCGAGATGGGCTACGCGGTCGCGCGCAAGCACGCGAGCATGCTGCGCTGGCTGGCGATCGGGGCCGGATTCATCGGTCCCGCGCTACTCCTCGTCCTCGCAGCATCGCTGCCGAGTGGGCCGGCCGTTTTCGTGGGCGTGGTCGCGATGCTGGGGGCGCTTGCGGGCGTGCTGGCTGAACGCTGGCTGTTCTTCGCGGAGGCACGTCACGTCGTGACGCTGTACTATGGCGCCGAGCGAGCCTGAGACGGGCCAAGTGGGCGGCGCCGATCCCCGGGCCCGGCCATCCTCGGAGGATTTAGACGCGGAGGACACCGCGCAACCCCGCATGCGCTCCTCGCAGTTCGAAACACGAAGGTCCGAAACCACGTTGGAGGTGTCCTCCACGTGTCGTCAAAATATCCGCGCTGCGAACGCCGGGCAATTTGGATCGGTATTTTCACGACAATCCTTGTGCATTGCTTCTCTCGGACAGTGCGCTCCGATCGTGCATTGAAAGGCCTTATCGGCGTGATTCCGGGAGCTTGCGTGCGGCAGGGGGCTGCGCACCGGCCGCTCCATTGTGGCCGCCGAGTGACAGCAAGCGGGCTCGTCGCGTTGGGGACGTCACGCCGGGGCCCAACTGGCGCCCAGGTCACTGGCTAATGGTCTCATGTGCAAAGGCGTGCGTGGCGAGTTCGGTGGCTTTGCGCAGTCGAGTGGAGTTGCGTCTGTGCGTTGGCTGAGTGCGGGCGGTTGCCCTGTTCCGGCGCGTACGCGGCCCTCCACCTTCTCCGGTTGACCTGATGCGGTGAGGGCGGCGCCATGGCGGGCAAAGGTGTGGACGACGCGCGGGTTCGCGCGGCCAGTCTCGGTCGCGGTGTCGATCTGGACTGGGACGACAGCACCGCGCATCCGGCAGCGGCGGCGCGTCGGACAGTCCCCACCGTCTCCACGGCTATGCCTCCGTCGACCGCGCGGACGATGACTGTGACCGCCGCGCGTGAAAGTGTCACATACATGCTGGCGGCGAGTGAAGCTCGTCTGCCTGATGCCCTTCGGGCACGCGCCGGCCTGGCCCACGTGCAGCCCAAGAATGCGCCCATGGAGGTGGCCGACACGGATGGAGCCCGGCGCACGTCGATGCGCCCCCTCCCGACCAGCGGCGAGCTCCATTGGGCAGGACGTCACGACCGCGAGCAGCGGCAAGTCGTTCGCGGCAGCGAGCCTTCGGCGCGTCCGGCCGATGCGCGTGGCAGCCTGCGTGCGATCGCACGACGCATCGGACCACAGACAGGGGAGGGCTGAGTTGCTTCGTCAGATGGTATCGAAGACGTTCGCCTGAGAACTCACATGCGCCGTCCCGGAAAGGCGCCTCCTTAAGCACTAAATTAACCCGTCTAGCCTCAAATTCCGAAGGCAACGACGAAGAGTGCGGAGCGCGGATCCGCACCACGAGGGAAACACACAATGCGCCCCACCAACCCTCCCTTCAGACCCTTCGAGACAAAAGAGGAGCGCGAGACCAGTTTGATAGCGTTTATACGCAACGCCCTCGACGCGACCGCAAGCGGTCGCGTGGACGCGATTTCGGTGTTGGCACGTTCGCCGAGCAGCCCCGTGGTCGCGGCCCTGCTCACGCTGTCCGAGGAGCTTGCGGCAACCCGCGTCGGCTCACGGTTCGTGCTCGCGGGTGGTTCCGCGGCGGCCGAAAACGAAACATGGAATCTGACGTTCAGCGCCAGCTTCGTGCACGAAATCAGATTGACCAGCAGCCCGCGAGTACTCGATGGCCACGAGCAACTCATCGTGGGAGACCGGGCCGTGTGGTTCGGCGACTGCATGCGTCGAGACCCGACGAAGCGCGATGCGTTCAACAGCTATCTGCCGAACGACCCCGCCACCGCGCGTGCGAGCCGATTTGCATTCCAAAGCCTATGGCAACGCGCGCAGTCCATTTACCGCAACGGTGCCCTGTCGTCGGTGGTCGTGACCTCGTCTGAGGAGACCGGTGCCAGCACTGTTGCCGCCGTTCCCGCAGGGCCGGTCGACACCTTACGCCATCTTGGCGGCAATGGGTCATCGGTAGCCGAGACACTCGCCGCGTGGCAGCCGCTGACGCGTCACTAAGGCACGCAACGCACCCCGACACTGCGCGGCGGCGATCGGCCGGTCCCCGCCGCCGCGTATGTCATGCGAACGCCGCGATGACTTCCTCGATGGCTTTCATCTGGTTTCCGGCCGCCGACGATGGCACGATGATCGGCGTCTTGATGCCGGCTTCGCGCCAGACCTCGATACCGTCGAGTACTTTCGATTTCGGCCCGAACAACGTGGTGTCGGCAAGCCACCTGTCGGAAAAGCATTTGGGCACATCCTCTTGGCGCCCCTCGGCGAGGGCCTTTTCGATGGCCTCCATCTCCTCGACGTAGCCCGCTTCCTTCCAGTAATTGCGATAGTTCGGCAGCAGGCCGTAAGACGTGAGCGTCTTGCGATTGACGGCCTTGGCGGCCTCGATGTCGTCGCAGATGCAGGTGGGCACCATGTTGCACACGGTGAAGTTCGGGTCGCTGCGCTTTGTCTCCGGCAGGACGGAGAGGCTCTGCTTCATGTGCGAACGGGCGCCATTGGCGAACACCAGTCCGTCGGCCACCTCTCCGGAGAGTTGAACCATTTTCGTCCGCAGCGCCGCCAGGACGACGGGCGGCATGGCGCCGAGGCCCTGTGCTGCGCGATAGCGCTCGACGAAGCTGCGCATGTCGGCCAGAGGTTTGCCCGGCGTCACGCCCATGCGGACATGGTGCGGCGCATGGCTGACGCCGACGCCGAGGCGGAAGCGCCCACCGGACACCTCGTGAATGAACGCTGCGCTCTGCGTGAAATCGCTGAGCGTGCGCGAGTAGATGGGTGCGATCGACGTGGCGAACGAGATCCGCTTCGTCGTCAAGGCCAGCGCCTCGCAAAGCGACATGTTCGAGAACATCGACGGCGACCAGATGCCGGCGAATCCAGCGTCCTCGATCCTCTGCGCCGCCTCGAGCGTGGCCCTGCGTCGTCCCGGCACGGCGACGAGGCTGATGGCGGGCATTTGCTTGGTCATGACGGCTTCCTTCCTGACGCGACGGAGCAGGTCGCATGTTCCGCTTCAAAGACCCGCGATCTCGGGCATTCTCTTGGCCAACCGGGCGGCCTCGGCCAGCATGCCGTCGATCAGTTCGCCCACCGTGGGGACGTCGTTGATCATCCCCGCGATCTGGCCCGCTGCGGATTGGCGCTTCTGGCTTTTGTCCTCGGCATTGCGCGTCGCACGGACGGCGCGCAGCGAGACCTGAACGTCCGCCTCTGGAGCACGCTGCGCGAGAGCCTCCTCATAGGCGGCAATCTCGGGCGTCGCGATGCAGCGGACTGTTGCGCCGGTCATCGCGCGCGTGACGATCGTGTCCGTCTCGCGCATTTCGAGCAGTCGTTGCCGCCCCCAGTCGTTGAGATCGGATTCGGTCGTCGCCATGAAGCGGGTACCCATTTGGATGCCTTGCGCGCCAAGGGCAAAGGCCGCGAGAAAACCGCGTGCATCGCCGATGCCGCCGGCCGCGAGCACCGGAATGCGGACCGCGTCGACGACCATCGGCACGAGCGGCATGGTGGCAACGGTGCCGACGTGCCCCCCTGCCTCCGTGCCCGATGCGACGACCGCATCCACGCCCTCCGCCTCCATGCGCCGCGCGTGCTCCACCGTGGGAATGACGGATACCACCTTGATGCCCGCCTTCTTCAACTTGGCGACCGCTTCCTCGCCCGGATCGGCCCGCCCAGTGGTGACCACGGGAATGCCTTGCTCGATGCACGTGGCGACGCAACGCTCCGTGATGCCGCGGCCCATCGGCATGATGTTGACGCCGAAAGGCAATGTCGTGCGCTGGCGGACGGCGGCGATGTCCTCGCGCAAACGCTTGTCGGTTCCGCCAAATGTCGGCAGAACGCCGAGCCCCCCGGCGTTCGAGACCGCGGCGACCAACTCGACACCGCCTCCCCCCTGCATCGCGCCTTGCAGAATCGGAACACGGATGCCCAGGAGATCGCAGAGCGGTGTGTGGAACATGACGCCGCCTTACGCTTTCGAGCCGACGATGCGGCTCAGCGAGCCGGGGATGAACTCCTCGACAGTCACATCGCGGAAGCCGGCGGCCTCGAAATAGCCGATCACGTCGGCTTCCGAGTGGGCGACGCCCTCGGATTCCGAGATCGCCTGTCCAAGACCCCAGTAGGCTGGCCCCCATGGCCCGGTGCGCTGGTTGTTGGTGGTTTCGCCGATCAGGTGGAACTGTCCACCTGGCAGCAGGGCATCGTGCGCCTTCTTCACGACCGAGGCGATGATCTCACGCGCGTACATGGGCAGGTTGGAGGCCATGATGGCGACGTCGCAGTCGGTCGGGAATGGATCGGTGACGAAATTGCAGGGCTCCGCGGTGACGCGATCGGCGACGCCGTTCTCGGCAAGAAACTCGCGTGCCACGGTGACGACGGGCGGCAAATCGAGCACCACGCCGCGGATATGGGGGTGCTGCTTCGCCGCCTGGATGCAGTAGGCGCCCGAGCCGCCGCCGATATCCATGATGCGGCTGCGCCGGGCGAGGTCCACTTGGCGCACGAAACGGCGTCCGGCGCCCATGCCGATGGAATACGTCGCCTTGTGGTAGCGACGGGCGTCCTCCACCGTAAAGTCGCCGATCGAGCCCATGCGCTTGAGCTGTGGCACGCGCAAGTGCTCGGCGAGGCGGCCCCATTCATTCCACTGCGGCTTCGTAAAGGTGATCCAGGGCCCCATGTAGCCGGGCTCGCCGTCGACCAGGAACCGCTGCACGTCCGCGGCATTTGTCAATCGCTCGCCGTTTCGCTCGACGAGGCCGGCCGCGCACAGCACCACCACCAGCCGCTCGGCATTCGTCGGCAGAATGCCAACGGCCGCGGCGATCTCCTCGAAGCTGCCGGCACCCTTGGCGATCGCCGTGAACACACCGAGTTCGACGGCAGCCATCAAGGCCGCCGACTGGCCATACGCCTGGGCAATGTTCTGAAGACGTACCGTTGTCAGGCTGGCACGTTCGGCGGGTTGGCTCATTGGACGTTCCTCGTGTGTTTTTCGAAGTGTTCCCCAGAGATGCGGGCGACGCAATGGGCGAGAGCGGACGCTGCGTAGGGGCGCTGGGGTTGACAGTCCCGGCGGCGCTTGCCGCATCATGCGCGGATCGCCGCACCGCGCCCATGAGCTGGTGGGGTGGCAACGGCGGACGCGATAGCGCTCAGAGGATAGCATGACCATCGGATCATCGGGCTCATCCATCGACGCAAGCCCCGCCGACATTTCCGGTTCGCCACTGGCAGAGGTTCTGCGCCAGCCTCTGATGCTCGGCCTCTTCCTCCCTATTCAGGACGGCGGGTGGTCGACCTCGACGTTGCCGCGTACCACCACCTGGACGTTCGATTACAACGCCGCACTCACGCGCGAGGCGGAAAACCTCGGCTTCGACCTTGTCTTCGGCCTTGCCCAATGGACTTCCAAAGGCGGGTACGGCGGACACATGCGCTATCGCGAGATCTCGATCGACAGCTTCATGACGGTGTCGGCGTTGGCGGCGGTCACCAAACGCATTCTCCTGATCTCCACGATCCACGTTCTTTACGGTCCGTGGCATCCGGTTCATCTCGCCAAGTTCGGTGCCACGCTCGACCACATCTCGGGCGGAAGGTGGGGCGCCAATATCGTGACCGGCTATGCCGCGCGTGAACCGGCGATGTTCGGCATGACGAAGGTCGAGCACGACCGGCGCTACGAGATGGCGGATGTCTTCGCCGAACGGCTGAAGCAACTCTGGACGGGCACGGAAAATCTGACTGTCGAAGGTCCCTTCTGGGCCATGGAGGACGCTTTCATTACGCCGAAGCCGTGCTTTGGTCGTCCCATCCTCGTCAATGCAACCGGTTCGCCCGCCGGCATCGAGTACGCGGCCCGGCATTCGGATATCGTCTTCATCACGAGCCCGTCGGGCAACCAGCTCAAGCACGCGCTGGAGAGTGTACCGGCTCATGCCCAGGCTATTCGCGATGCGGCGCGGCGCCATGGCCGCCAGATCCGCACGATCATCAACCCGATGGTCGTGTGCCGGCCGACGGAACGCGAGGCGATGGCCTATCGCGATGCCATTCTCGACGCGGCCGACACCGGCGCGGTCGAGGGCTTTGCCGCGCATGGGCGGGCGGGCGATGCTCAATCCTGGAGCAAGGCCGAGCGGCTCGATCGTGCCTTGGGCGGCAATCTGCATTTGGTCGGCTCGCCGGAGCAAATCGTCGACGGCTTCATCCGCCTGAAGAAAGCCGGCTGCGATGGCGTGCAGCTCACGTTCTATGATTTCTCGGTGGATCTTGCCTATTTCGGTGAGGCTGTTCTGCCCCTGATGATCGAGGCCGGTCTGCGCCTGCCCGTCGTCCGCGCATAGCGACCACTTCGATATTTCTGGACAACCGCGGCTTGCGGACCGGACAATCCACCGCACAAAATAACGAGATCACCGGAGGGAGACGCCGCATGCGCTTCAAGGGACGAGTCGCGCTGATCACGGCAGCGGCCAGCGGAATTGGCCGTGCGACGGCTGACATCGTCGCGCGCGAGGGCGGGGCGGTTGCGCTGGTCGACACCAACAAAGAGCGGCTCGAGGCGGCTGTCTCCGAGATCGTGGCCGCCGGAGGCAAGGCGCATCCCTACAATGCAAGCGCCCTCGACGCGAAGGCGGTGGATGCGGTCGCGGCCGACGTCGCGAGCCGCTTCGGCAGCATCGATATCCTCGTCAACGGCGTGGGCGGCTCGACCATCATCGCCAAGCCCGGTGCTGAAACCGACGAACTGACCCTGGCCGACTGGCAAGCCATCGTCGACTTCAACCTGAATGGCACATTCCTTTTCACGCACGCCGTCATCCCGATCATGAAGCGCCAGAAGCGCGGCAAGATCGTCAACATCGCGTCGATCGCGGGGCGGGGCAAAAGCGTCGCCTCCTCGTCGGCCTATGCGGCGGCGAAAGGCGGCATCATCGCCTTCACCACGAAGCTCTCGCACGAGCTCGGGCCCTTCGGCATCAACGTGAATGCGATCGCGCCTTCCATGACGCTGACCGAGCGGATCGGTCCCCGGTGGGAGCAGCAGCCGCCCGAGAAGCAGGCGGCCGACATCGAGCGCATCCCGTTGCGGCGCATGGCCCAGGCGGTCGACCAGGCTAACGTCGTCGCCTTTCTCGGATCATCCGACGCGGATTACGTGACGGGCCTGACCATCGACGTCACCGGCGGCCTTTGACCGGCCGATTGCGCAGCATGGAGTTGACATGACAACGTTCGTTCTCATTCACGGTGCCTATCAGGGCGGCTGGATCTGGCAACGCATTACCAGCCGGTTGCGCGATCAGGGCCATGCGGCCTACGCGCCGACGCTCGATGGCTGTGCCGAGCGCAAGGGAAGCTTGCGGGCCGGCATCACGACCGAAACACACGCCCAGGAAATTGCCGATCTGCTGTTCTACGAGGACCTGAAGGACGTCGTCTTGGTCGGGACCTCGTCCGGAGGCATGGTGATGGCGTCGGTCGCGGAGCGCGTTCCCGAGCGCGTGTCGCGAGTGGTCTTCGCCGATGCTTTGGCGCTGTTCGACGGCGAGAAGATACGCGACATCGTAAAGCGCACGGCCACGATCGAGGGTGAGATTGCGATCGGGCCGGATCGGAAGGACGCCGCCGACCGATTGTTCGCCGGCCTCGACGAGGCAACGAAGCAGTGGGCGGCGGAACGGATCTCGTTGCATCCGCGGGCGGTATTCTACGAGCCTGTCGACCTCAAGCATTTCTGGGACAGGCCGTGGAAGGCATCCGTCCTGTACTGCTCAGGTGCCCCCAACCCGGGCGAGGCACACATTCGCCGCGCCTGCGACCGGTTGAATGGTCGCTGGCACGTGATAGATACCGGCCACTATCCGATGCTCTCGACACCCGATGAACTGACCCGTTTCATTCTGCAGGAATGAGCAGCTCGATCGGCCTCGGACGTTAATCGTGCTGTCCGTCTGGCAGCGCGCGGGGCGAATATTGCGACCTCTCCGCGGGGCTCGCAGCTTGCCGGGTCGCGGGACATGCTCCGCGTGGCTCTCAACCTCTGTCGCAGGGAGTCGCCATTGGCCGCAGCGGAAGTCAATTTCGAGGCCTTCATCGATCCCCTCCTGGTCCTGGGGACGGCCGGGATTGTGGTGCCGATCGTCCGTCACCTCGGGATCAGCCCTGTTCTCGGCTATCTGGCGGCTGGCGCGATCATCGGTCCGCTTGGCCTCGGCTCGCTGAAGTATGAATGGCCGCTACTGCGATGGCTTACGATCCGCGATGCCCAGAACGTCGCCGGTATCGCGGAATTCGGCGTGGTGTTTCTGCTGTTCCTGATCGGTCTTGAACTTTCGGTGGCACGCCTCTCGACGATGCGGCGGCTGGTGTTCGGCCTGGGCGGACTGCAGGTGGTGCTCACCTCCGCCGTTCTTGCGACAATATTGATGCTCGTCGGGGCAAATGCGGCAGCCGCGGTCGTCGTCGGGCTATGCTTTGCGCTGTCGTCGACGGCGATCGTGCTCGAGGTGCTGTCGGAGCAGCGGCGGCTTGCAACGAGCGCGGGGCGGGCCGCCTTTTCCGTGCTGCTTGCGCAGGACCTCGCGGTCATACCCTTGTTCTTACTCATCGGGGCGCTTGGCGTTTCGGAGAGCGGCTCCGGTTCGGGATCCGTTTTTGGCGGGATCGCAACGGCGCTGGGGCAGGCCTCGCTGGCGTTGCTGGTGATCGTCGCCGCAGGCCGTTATCTGCTCCGCCCGTTGCTGCGGTTTGTCGCGACCACGGGTGCGGCAGAGCTGTTCATCGCGGCGACGCTTTTGGTCGTCGTCGGCTCAGGCGTGGCGGCGGCGATGGCGGGGCTTTCGATGGCTCTTGGCTCATTTGTCGCGGGTCTGATGCTCGCAGAGACCGAGTACCGCAAGCACATCGAGGCCATTGTCGAGCCCTTCAAGGCACTTCTGCTCGGCATGTTCTTTTTTACGATCGGCATGCGCATCGACCTGCGCGCGGTGATTGCGAACCCTTGGGAAATGGCGATCGCTGTCATCCTCTTGATCTCGCTCAAGGCGGCAATCGCGTTCGGTCTGATGCGATTGTTCAAGCTGTCCCGCGCCGTCGCTTGCGAGGCCGGCCCGATGCTCGGCCCAGGCGGAGAATTTGCGTTTGTCGGCATTGGGCTTGCCAATGCAGCGCATATCGTCAACGACGCGATCGCCAGCTTCGCTTTCGCCGTTACCGCCCTGGGCATGGCGCTTATCCCGAGCCTTCACAGTCTTGGGCGAAGAGCTGCAGGCCAGGCCGTCGAACCGGTGCCCGCCGGACTGGCGTTGCCGGAATTGGGCGAGGCGAACCACACCATCGTAGTGGGCTACGGCCGGGTCGGGCGCATCGTCGCCAATATGCTCGAACGCCACGGCCAATCCTACGTCGCGACGGACAGCGATATCTCGACGGTCTCCGGCGAGCGGCGGCGCGGACGGCCGGTCTACTACGGCAATGCCACGGAGCCTGGCTATCTGGAGCGGTGCGGGCTCGATCGTGCGCGAGCCCTCGTGCTCACCATCCACGACCAGAAGGCGATCGATGCGATCGTCGAGCGCGTCAGGGCCGAGCGGCCGGAACTCGCTATTGTCGCACGCGCCCGTGATGCGGATCACGCGCGTCATCTCTATGCGATCGGCGTGACGGATGCGGTGCCGGAGACGATCGAGGCCAGCTTGCAGTTGTCCGAAGCCGTCCTGGTGGGGATTGGCGTCGCGACCGGTCCCGTCGTTGCCTCGATCCACGAGCGTCGCGACGAGTTCCGCCACGAGTTGCAGGAGGCGGCGCAGAGCGCGGGACGCGCGCCGAGCCGCTCGATCCGTCCCTCCGCCCGCTAGTGATGCTCGCTCAGGCCTCCGCGTTCGCGACTGAGACGCGTGAGACCCGCGGATGGGTTCGCCGCTCCCATAAGGCCCCAGGCGAGCGCGAGGAGAATATAGAAGTGCCGCCAGTGATCAGTGTCGATGACGAAGCCTTCGAGCACATTGCCGAGCAGGGCGCTGAGCACGATCAGGAACAGCGGTCGCGTCGGCGTTCCCCGCAGGACGTGCCGGAACGCGATCCCGACTGTCGAGACAACCGCGGCAATATAAAGTAGGCCGCCGAGCCAGCCGGCATTCAGGAACATCGACAGGTAGACGTTGTGGACGTCCTCGTGATGGTAGTGCTCGCTGAATTGTTTGGCGCCGAGGCCGAAGGGATTGTCGAGAATCAGGGCCACGGCCTTGGCCTGCCCACCGAAGCGACCCTGCGGACCAACGTCATAGCCTTGGGTCAGGCTGGAGCGCTCGGCGAGAAGTTTCGCGACCTGGTCGATCTGGAGCGCCGCGACGAACGCGGCGACCGCAAGAGCGATGCCGATAGCAGCAAGCAGCACAAGACGCGTTCGAGCTTCTGGCGTTCCGACAATGACCAGCGTGAGGGCACCGTATAGCAGGATTGCGACGGCCAGGTTGAACCAGGCGCCGCGCGAGAAGCTCAGCAGCACCGCGCCGACCAGAAGTCCGAGACCCGCCAGACATGCCGCGGGCCAGCGGCTCTCGCGGTAGATCAAGCGGTGGCCGAGATAGAGAATGGCGGGGACCAGGAACGGGCCGAGCACATTCGGGTCCTTGAATGTACCTGCTGCCCGACCATAGAGCGTAAATAGGTCGAAGGCACCCGGTGCGAGGCTGAAGTAGCCGATGAGGGCGGCGGCTGCGGCGACAAGCGCTGCCAGCACCCAGGCGCCGAAGATCAGACGAGTGTGCGCGGCAGGACGCAGTGCGACGAAGGCCGCAAGCACCAGGAAGGCGGCATAGAGATAGAACGACACGGCGGTGTGGCGCGCGGAATCGCCGATCTCACGCGACATGCCGGATGCGATCAGCGCCCCGATGCCGCAGCCCAGCCACAGAAGGAGCTGCAGCAGCATGCCGGGCGCATAGCGTTGCAGGCCCACAAGCGGCAACAAAAGCACCAGTCCAAGCATGAGAACGTCGACCGGCGCCGGCTCGCTGAAGACGATGCCCGACGCCGCTATTGCCATGAAAACGCCGACGCGTCCCAAGCTTGCGACACTGACCAGAAAGCCATGCGCCGGCGCAGCCGTGTCGTGCGCGTGCCGCAAGCTGGCGACGTTGCCCATGTCGAGGGGTTCCCTCTTTCAGCTCAGTACGCGTTTTCGGATTTGAACAGCGCGATCGGGGTTTGGGCGAGAATGTAGACATCGAGCAGCATCGACCAGTTCTCGATGTATTCGAGGTCGGATGCGATCCGCGCCTTGAGCTTGTCCTCGGTGTCCGTCTCACCGCGCCAGCCACGGATCTGTGCGAGGCCGGTGATGCCGGGTTTGACCTTGTGGCGCGCAAAATAGCCATCGGCAACCTCGTGGTAGAGGCGGTCGGCCGCCTTGGCGTGGAGAGCGTGCGGCCGAGGCCCGACGAGGGAGAGCGTTCCGGTGAGCACATTGAAAAGCTGAGGCAACTCGTCGAGCGACGTCTTGCGGATGATGCGGCCAACCCGCGTGACGCGCGGATCCCCCTTCGTCACCAGGCGATTGGCCGTCGCGTCCGACTGATCGACGTACATCGAACGGAACTTCCAGACGTCGATCGGCTCGTTGTTGAAGCCGAGGCGCTTCTGGCGGAACAGTGCGGGCCCCTTGCTGTCGAGACGCACAGCCAGTCCGACGAGCAGCAGGACAGGCGAGAGGGCAAGCAGCGCGAGACTTGCAACGACACGGTCGAATGCGGCCTTGAGGAGCCGGTCCCAATCGTCGAGAGGACGATCCACCACGTCGAGCAGCGGCACCGAGCCGACGTGGCTATACGCCCTGGGACTGAAGCGAAGGGCGCTGGCGTGCGCCGCGAGACGAATGTCGATTGGAAGCACCCAGATGGTCTTCAGGATCTCGAGCAGCCGGCGCTCCGCCGTGACGGGCAGGGAAAGGATCAGCAGATCGATGTCATCGCTGCGGCAGAAGGCGATCAGCTGATTGATATTGCCGAGCAACGGATAACCCGCGAGTTTAGCGAGGACGCGGTCGGATCCGCGGTCGTCGAATACGCCGGCAATTCGAACGTCACTGCCCTTGTCAGCCTCGATCTGGGCGACGAGGCTGGCTCCGGCTTCGCCGGCACCGAAAACCACGGCGCGCCGGTTGAGGCGGCCCTGCTCCGTCAGGTGCCGCACGGCCAGCCGGGCCGCCGCGCGGCAGCACATCACTGAAATGAGCCCGCTGACAAGCCAGACCATCAGCCAAACGCGTGAGAATTCCTGGCCGAATTTCAGCAGGAAGACCGCACCGAGCAACAGGCCGATCGCGGATGTCCACGTCATGACGGTCCGCAGGAGATGCCGCACCGGCGAACGAAGACTTGGCGTCGAGTAGAGTCCGGTTCGCTCGGCGATGAAAACGCCCGCCAAGGCCGTCGCGAGGATCGCGATGACGTAGTGCTTGGCGAGGGCATCTTCCGCACCGACCCATGCCATTGCCGTGACGAAGCCGGTAATGACAAGCATCGCCAACTCGGCTGATCCCGCCATGCCCGCCACCAGAAGTGGAGAAATGCGCCCCCTGCGTTGATCGCGTGTCGACCGCTGGGCGCTGGCTGCGGCAAGGGCGTGTTCGAGTGAGGCGCTCGAGATTGTGCGGCTCGGAATGTGGAGCATAGCGGCTGGGCCTGCTTCGGATGATTGAGACGTCGCTAGGCCAGGAGCACATCGCGTGCCAACATCGTGTCGATGGCAAGATGCAGAAAGCGGCCATTCTCCGAGCTTGGCCCGTCCGCGCTGTATCAATCCGGCACACGGGCCGGCACATGGAAACGGATCATTTGTGTGGAATGGGCACGGACAATCCGGTGCCGCTCAGGCCGGCTGCCGAGCACCCGACGGCGCCGGACGCTCCTGCAGCCGATGCGCCTCGGCCTCCGAATAGCAGCCAAGTACATCATCGGTCATTCGGGCCACCGTGAAGCGGCTGGCCACGGCAAGCTTGAGCCGGGACGCGCGACTGCGCGCCTCGCCCGCATCTTCGAGCATGTGCCGCATCGCATTGGCCAGGGCAATGGGATCCCCCGGTGGGACCAGCGGCGTGTCGGTGCCGTCCACGATTTCGGAAACGCCGCCCACGTCGGAGGCAATCAAGGGCAATCCCGCGCCCGCGGCCTCCAGGGCGACGTAGGGGAGACTTTCCGCGCGGGACGGCATCACGAGCGCGCGGCCAAGCTTGAACGCATCGTGAGCCGGCAGGGCTCCGGCGAAGGAGATCGATGCTTCCAGGCCGCGGTTGCGGACGTCGTCGCGAAACCGCACACCATCGGCACCCGCGCCGACGATCGTCACGCGACAGGGGCGTTCCGCAGAAAGAATGGCGGTTGCCTCGATCAAGACATCGACGCCTTTGAGCATACGCAACTCGCCGACAAAGACGAAGTCGCCGGCCTGGCAGTCGGGCTCGATCGCCCGGAGCTCTTCCGGCCTCAGACCGTTGTGAACGACCCGCACCGGGCAGCCTGGCTTGCCGACGTTGCGTTCGAATGTTCGAGCTGCAAATGCACTTTCGAACAGCATGCCCCCCGTCTTGCGAGCCAATATGCGCTCGGCCGTCATGAAGACGCGGCCCTTCAGGCTCTTGGGATGGTAATGCAGGCTGCCGCCGTGCGGCGTGTAGATCGAGACTGCGGTTCTGCCTCTCCGGCGCATCCATTCCGCGGCGAGACGCGCGTAAACGCCACCTTTGGCTCCGTGTCCGTGCAATATGTCGGCCTGCATGGCGAACGCATGTCGACGTGTCGCGAGCGTTGCGGCGATGTCGCCGAAACCCGGCTCACGCGGCATGGACAGGCGCGTCACGCCAAGTTCGAGGTCGCCGTCCAGATCTCGAAGCAATACGTCGGTCAGTGGATCGCTCGAATCGGCATCGCAGACGATACCGACGGCGTGCCCTCGGCGCGTTTGTTCGCGAGACAGATCTCGAACGTGGCGGAAAAGGCCACCGACCGGTGCCCTGAGGCAGTGCACAATGCGATAGCCAGCCACGCTCTGCTCACTCGTTACGCATGGGTTCGGATGCGCTTGTTAGAAAAAGCGCTCGTAGACGAGCAGCGTGTCGCCGGCCGCAACGACGTAGTCGTCCGGCACGTCCAGCGTCTCGACCAAGCCGTTTATGCGCCGCGTGATCTGAATTTTGCGTTTATCGGCGCGCTCGGAATATCCACCCGCGATGGCGACGGCGGTGCGCACGGTCATGCCATTGACGTAAGGGTACTGCCCCGCGGTCCGGACCTCGCCGAGAATGAAGAACGGCCGGTTCTGCACGATATCGACCGTAACTTCGGGGTCTTTGACGTATTTCGTTCCAAGCCGCGCCTTGATCCGGGCCTCGAGCTGGTATGTCGTCAGTCCGCGCGCAGGCACGCGCCCGATGAGCGGAATGCTGATCGCGCCGCCATGATCGACCGAGTAGAGGCGCGACAGGTTCGGCTGGCCGTAGACGAAGACCCGGAGCCGGTCGCCAGTGTCGAGCAAATAGGGGCCATCCGTCTCGGCCACCGCTCGGGGGCCGCCGAGGCTCACGGGAACGACGGTCGGATCGGTAACCACATGGTAAGCGACATCGGAGCCGCCAGCGTCTTGCGCCATCGTCGACCAGCCATCGGTCACGTCGCGACGGTCGGCGATTTCGGTCGCCCAGTCGTCGACATGGGCACATCCCGACAACAGCATCGCGACAAGGCAGGCGGCAAGCAGGGAACGCAACGGCATCGATCGACCCTCGCACACATAATCAGCGCGCGAAGATTAGGCCGTGGGCGGTTAAGAAAGTTTGAGCGCGTGTGCTGTTGTGGCCGCCGCGATGGGTCCGTTTAAGGGAATCGTTACATCCGCCTGCTCAAATCCGGCACAACAAGACGTCCTCGCGGGGCCGACGGCCCACCATGCAAATGTGACCGGAAGCCACGATGCGCGCACGCTTAGAAGATCCCCAGGGTCACATCGACATTTCAACATTACCGTCGATCCTGAGGCGGAGCGCCGGCCGGCTTGCGCTGGCGGCAATTGCCGTCGGAAGCATTACCTACGGCGCTTTGTTGCTCGTGCCTTCGCGCTACTCGTCCGAAACCCAGGTTCGAATCGGGGCCAATTCGGTCCCGGACGTCACGCGCGGCGCAGCAAGTGCTGAATCGGTCGCACTCAGTGTCGATCGTGAAGCCATTGCAAGCCGTGTCCAGGAACTCCGGTCGCCGGACCTCGCCAAAAAGCTGGCGTCCGAGTTGCGGCTCGCAACACGGCCCGAGTTCAACAGTGCGCTCGATGCGGGCGGACTGCTTGGCGGCTTGATGCGCGCCGTCGGGCTCGCCGGTTCACGTCCGGGCGAAAGCGAGGAAGAGCGCGTTCTCGCAGCGTACTATCGCGCCTTGCAAGTATATCAGGTGAAAGACACCCGCGTCATCACGCTGAACTTCACCGCACGAGATAGCCAACTTGCCGCGCAAGCAGCAAACCGGCTGGTCGAACTGTACCAGGCATGGCTGCGCGAGCGGGGCGCGACCGAAACATCCGACGCCAACGCTTGGTTGGTGCCGGAAATAGCCAAGCGGACAAGGGAGCTTTCCGCGGCGGAGTCCGCCGTGGAGCGGTTTCGCTCGACGGCCAATCTCTACCGCGGTGGTGGAAGCCGGCCGGGGGATCTCGCACAACAGCAGCTTGTCGATCTTGCAAGTGAATTGACAAAGATGAGGGCGCAGCGCAGCGAAGTCGAGGCGCGCGCGCAGGCCGCGCGCGACCTGATGAGTCGCGGCGTGCCGGACGCGATTCCGGATGTCCAAAAGTCGCCGGTCATTCAAGCGCTCATCGCGCAGCGCGTGCGCGCGGAACGCGATTATGCCGAGGCCGCGACCCAGCTCCTGCCGGCCCATCCGCGTATGAAGCAACTGGCGGCCAACGTGGCAGACGTCCGCCGGCAGATCCAGCGCGAAGCCGGGGCGGTCGTCAGCGGTCTCGAGCGCGAAGCGCAGGCGCTCGCCCTTCGGGAAGAGCTGCAGAAGCGGACCATGGCAGAGGCGAAGTCGGGCCTCGGCAGCAACGCGGCCGATCGCGTGCGGCTTGCCCAGCTCGAGGACGAGGTCAGCGCCAAGCGGCGCGAGCTCGAGGGGCTGCGGCAGCGTTACGAATCGAGTCGCTCTCGCGGAACCAGCCTGGCGGTGCCGGTCGAAGTGCAGGTGATAGCCACGGCTCGCCCATCGAGCCGCCCCTCGTGGCCCAATCGCCTGCAGATTGCGCTGTTGGCAGCGGCCGCGACGTTTGTGCTGGGCCTCGTCGGGGTATTGTTTCGGGAGCTCTTGTCGGCAGGGAGCCGGAAAGCAGGCATGGTGCCGTTCCGCGACCATCGCCAAACCTCGACGCCGGTGAGGCCGGCGGCCCAATCCGGTCGCCATGCAACCGGTGCATCTGCTGAGACGGAGGATGACGCTCAACCCGAAGGATTGGCGCTCCACTCCGTTGAGGCCGTCGCACAGCGGCTGATGACGAATTCTGCCGTCCAGAGCGGGTATCGCACGTTGATTGTCGGCGAAGAAGGCCGGGGAGACCCTCGCGAAAAGGCGAGCGAGCTGGCTGGCGCGCTGGCACGAGCCGGGCGTAAAGTCGTTCTCGTGGACTGGAGCTTGGATGGAATGGGGGCGTCGGGAGGTCTCGGCATCGCCGCCTCACCAGGCTTTACCGACGTCGTGACGGGATCGGTCGCATTCGAGGACGCGATCCGTTCGCTTCCCGGCAGTGACGTTCATATTCTGCCGTGCGGGAATGCCTGGACGGACGGCGTCGAGGCCCTCGGCGCGGATCGGATGAATCTTGTGCTCGATGCGTTGGACGAGATTTATTCCGACGTGATCATCACCGGAGGGTACGATGCGGCCCGCGACTTTTTCCGCGCAATCGAGGGGCGCGTCGATGCCGGTGTGCTGGTGAGCATTGGTGACGCAGCGACGCGGCCGTCGTTTGGAGGAAGCGCCGGCCGAAGGCTTTTGGGTTTCGACGTGACCGAGATTGATATCATTCATTGGCAAGACGTGAGCGCCGAGCCGGCCGCTCGCCCGCTCGGACGCCGTGGCTCCCGCGCCGCCGCCGCGTCGAAAATGCTATCTTCAGCAAGATAGCTCCAGCCCCGACGCGGGCAAACAGAGCTGAATAATCGTCGAGCGCCGCTGCGTGGCATGCGGGGACGCTCGATGCCGTGATGCGTTTCAGTCGCGCCTGATCAGGACATGCTTGCAGGTGGCCATGCTCGGGTCTTGGGCGCACGCGGTCTCGCGTGCCCCCAGAGCCCAGAGCCCTACGTGCGGCGGCGGCGAACGGTGCGCGTGGCCGTCGTCGTTGCGGCAGCGGTCTCCTCGCTCGCAGCGGCCGCCGAAGAACTATCGTCGGTCGATGAGGCGTCGTCAGATTTGTCGTCGCCCATCGTGCTCACCTCGAGGGATGCAGACGGTCTCTCGATCCGGGTGCGACGAGGAGCTTCGGCCATTACCTCATCGCGATCGCTATCCGAAGGCTCGCGGTCGTCGTCGCCGAAGCTCCGGCGAAAACGCTCCTCGCGATCGGCCCCGACAGGCCGCGGTGTGCGGCCGACGCGAGCGATCTGAGCTTGGAGGCTGTCGATGTCGATGAAGTGATCGGCCTGCCGCCGAAGCTCGTCGGCGACCATCGCGGGCTGTGTCTCGATGGTCGAGATGACAGTCACGCGCTTGCCGAGCTGCTGCAGCGCCGACGCGAGACTGGTGAAGCTTTGCTCGCCCGAGAACAGAATGATGTGGTCGGCCTTGTCGGCCAGGCGCATCGCATCGACGGCCAGCTCGACGTCCATGCTGGTCCGGAAGCGCCGCCGGCCGGTCGAATCGGTGTAACCGCGCGCCGGCTTTGTCACCATGGTGTAGCCATTGTAATCTAGCCAGTCGGCGAGAGGCCTGAACGTCGAAAACTCCTGATCTTCGACAATTGCTGTATAATACAGAACACGGATTAAGTGACCTTGTGACCGCAAATGATCAAGGAGCTTACGATAGTCGATTTCGAAACCGAGGGCGCGCACGGTTGCATGCAGGTTAGGCCCATCGATGAAAGCGAACGTGCGCTCGCCGTGGTGAATACTCAAGATAGGGTCCTCTCGAAAGAAATAGGAAAGCGGCTCATATATGTGAGGTTAAATCGGGCCGCAAGGCTTCGTTGCGGAAACATACTTACGCGAAAGATGATAACGGCGCCAACAGTTTGCGCCGTTCAGGCCGCCAGCGAAAAACAACAACAGTGTACCCACGAGTGATCTGAGAAGAAGCAAGTAACGCATTACGATGGAAAACAAAAGCGCCACGGTTCGCGTCCAGAACCGAGGCACCCGTGCAGCATCCGATCGCCTGCGCACGATCGGCGACGCGGGGGCGTCCGGCCCGGTTCGGACGACGGCGCTCGTGCGACACTTCGGCCGGATTCGGCGAGCCATCGGGTCGAGGCATGGCGCTTGTGTACTTCCGATTGGGCACGACTTCAGTTGGGGCCCCATTTCCACGATCAGCGTCGACGCTGCGTTCGATAGGAATTATGTCCGCCTCGATCTCTTCCGGTCGTCGCTTCTGGCTTTACCTCCGAGTGCGTGTTAACCATCATCGAAGACGCGCAGCGTCGCGGGGCCTGTTTGCACGGGGTTTGCATTCATCCGTCCGAGTTGCCGTGATCAGGATGGAACCAGAGACACAGAGACGCAATGAGCCGGACTAGGACAGGACTGCTTAAGAGCGCCCTCAGTGCCCTTCACTTTACGGGTGCAGATCGCTTGTTGGCCCCGCTGACGCGCGGCGTGGGCGTGATTTTCATGCTGCACAGCGTCCGGCCGACCCGCGGTGACGCCTTTGGGCCCAATCGCATCCTCGAGATCACCCCGGAGTTTCTCGAGCAGGTTATCGGCCTCGTCGGGGACAGCGGTTTTGACGTCGTTTCTCTCGATGATGCGCACGCTCGACTGCGCGAGGGTGATTTCGACCGCCCGTTCGCAGCATTCACATTCGACGACGGCTATCGTGACAATCGCGATTTCGCCTACCCGATCTTCAAGAAGCACAATCTGCCCTTCGCGGTGTACGTCCCAAGCGACTTCGCGGACGGCCGCGGCGACCTGTGGTGGCTCAAGCTCGAGATGGTCATCGCCGCCCGCGACGCCATTAGTGCCCGGGTCGATGGCGTCGCCGAGCGATTCGCCACGGCGACACGGGCCGAGAAGGAACAGGTGTTTTCGCGGATCTACTGGTGGCTGCGGTCCATTTCGGAGTTCGAGGCCCGCCGCTTCGTATCAGAGCTGTGCGAGACGCATGGAGTGGATACGTCGGGCCTGTGCCGCGATTTGATCATGAATTGGCATGAGCTGCGTGACTTTGCGCAGGATCCGCTGGTGACGATCGGAGCCCACACGCGGCGGCATCTGGCGCTCGCCAAGCTGACGCTCAGCGAGGCCCGGCTAGAGATCGAGGAAAGCGTCCGGCGCCTCGAGCGCGAGCTTGCCCGGCCTATTCGCCACTTCAGCTTCCCCTACGGCGACGAAACGAGCGCAGGCGCGAGGGATTTCGAGTTGGCCCAAGAATTGGGGCTCCAAACCGCCGTGACAACCCGAAAGGGCCTCATTCACGAGCGTGATGCCAATCTTACGACGTCACTCCCGCGCGTCTCGCTCAATGGTGATTTCCAGAGCAGGCGCTATGTCAAAGTGATGCTGTCGGGTGCGCCGTTCGCATTCTGGGACATGGCCCGGCTGTTGCGTCCCGAAACAATCGCCGCTCGGAGCGGATCCGGAGTGAACGCGCTTCTCACCGCGGGTACATCCATCGGATGATCAGGCCGGCGGCTGGCACCCATGCCAGACCAGCGATCGCATAATAGAAGAACTGCGCCACACCTCCCGCGGTCGGCAGGATCTGGCCTGCGAATACCGTGGCCAGCAGCACGTAAACAAGCAGGAACAGCACGAGCAGCATGGTCCCCAGAAGGGCACGCGTGGTCGGGCGTCGCGACATGGACTGGGACATCTCGATTGCCTCGGCTCGTCGGTTGCGGCCCGTTTCGACGCACGGCCGGAAGTGCACTGGCCACTTCCTAAAGTGGTCGTTGCCCCGATCCAAATGGTTTCGAGCGGTTGCTCGAGGCCTCGCATGACGGGAATGTGGCGGCTAAACCGGATATCGGCGCCTGCGGGGCGTCGGTTGCGACGTTTGGTACGTCCCGCGCCAGTCCAACGCATTGCGCCGGGCGCCGGCGGCCTCTACCTGACGAGCCATCGGACGGAACAGGACGGGTCGACGTGGCAGTGACGGCAAGCAATCGCGAGGGCATGGGCGCCATCGCCTGGCGAGGCGACAATTCGGTTGCACTCTGGCTGGCGATCATGGCAGCCATGGTCGCGCTGACCGCCGTCATTGGGGCCGCCACGCGGCTGACCGGCTCGGGGCTCTCGATCACCGAGTGGCAACCGATCCTCGGGGTCGTCCCCCCGCTGACTGAAGCCGACTGGCTCGCGGCCTTCGCCAAGTACAAGGAGATCCCGCAGTACACGGAGCTCAACCGCGGGATGAGCCTCGAAGCCTTTCGGGCCATTTACTGGTGGGAATGGAGCCATCGCCTGATCGCCCGCTCCATCGGCGTCGTCTTTCTCGTGCCGTTTCTGGCCTTTCTCGCGCTCCGCCGCATTCCGTGGCGCCTGGCTCCCCGGCTGGTGCTGTTGTTCGCGCTCGGGGGTCTGCAAGGCGCCATCGGTTGGATTATGGTGCAGTCGGGGCTGGTGGACCGCGTATCGGTCCATCCCGTGAAGCTGCTGCTCCATCTCGGATGTGCAGTGCTGATCTTTGCGCTGCTCGTGTGGACCGCCCTCGAGGTTACGGAGCGGGGGCAACGCACCGTCCTCCCCGCGAGCCTCTCGCGATCGAATGCCATCGCGGCATCGGTTCTGGTCCTACTCGTCTATCTGCAAATTCTTTCAGGTGCCCTCGTCGCGGGCCACAAAGCAGGTCTGACCTACAACACGTGGCCGTTGATGGATGGTCGCATCATCCCGAACGGCCTCGGCACCTTGTCGCCATGGTGGGCCAACATCTTCGAGAACATCACGGCCGTGCAGTTCAATCACCGGATGCTCGCCTATCTCGTGGTGGCAATCGGGGTTTGGCAAACGATCGGCTTGGTGCGGACCGCCGGCGATCACAGTGTGCGCCGCTCGGCACTCTGGCTCGGCCTCGCACTGGTGGGCCAGATGGTGCTCGGAATTGTCACTTTGCTGGCGTGGGTGCCGGTCTCGCTCGGCGTCGCCCACCAGGCAGGCGCCTTGAGTGTGCTCGCACTGGCGCTCTGGCATCTCTTTGCGGTTCGGCGCGCACGGGCGGCGTGACGCCAGACGGCACCGTTTGATCCGCCGCGGCATTCCAGCGTTCAGATCTCGATCACGATGTTTCCCCCGGAGTCGAGTTGGGCCCGCGAGCCGGGAGGGAGCAAACAGGTTGCGTCGTACTCCTCGACGATGGCGGGGCCTGCAAGCGGCGTCACCAGATCGGAGCGACGCAGCACGCGCGTTTCGACCCAGCCATGCTCGGCACCGAAGTAGGCACGACGCGGCGGTCCCGGTTGCGGCTCGGGCCGGCTCGGCCTGACCCGCTCTGGCACGCCCTCCCCGTCGCGCGAGCCACGCCCGAGCACCTGCATCGAGACGAGTTCGACCGGCTCGTCGGGTCCTGCGCGGTGACCGTAGACACGCTCGTGCTCCTCGCCGAAGGCTTCCTCCAGCCGGCGCGCGAGGCTTTCGTTGACCGGTCCGTCCGGCACGGGCACGACGAGTTCGAAGCTTTGTCCGACGTAGTGCATGGCCGCCGACCGCGTGATTGTCGCGCGCTCGCCCCTGAAGCCCTCCGAAGCGAGCTGCGCCCTGGCGTCATCCTCGAGAACGCGCCACGCCTCGTCGATGTCAGCGAGGTCGCCGCTGCGCAGTTGCCGACGGAACGTGCGCGAGAAGTGGTGCTCGACGTCGGCGTAAAGTAGGCCGAATGAGGAGAAAAGCCCGGCCGAAGGCGGCACGACGATCCGTCTCATGCCGAGTGCAGCGGCGAGGCCTGCGGCGAATAACGGACCATTCCCGCCGAAGGCGAACAGTGCGAACTCGCGCGGATCGCGTCCCCGCTCGGTCGAGACGGCGCGAATGGCGCGGATCATGTTTGACGCCGCGATCCGGTGCGCACCGAGTGCGGCCTGTTCGACGGAGAGGCCGAGAGGCTTTGCGATCTGGCTCTCGAACGCCTCGCGCGCCCGTCCCGCATCGATTTCGAGCGCACCACCCACGAGATGAACCGGATTGATGTAGCCGAGCACCACGTTGGCATCCGTGACCGTCGGCACCGTACCTCCGAGGCCGTAGCAAACCGGGCCGGGGCGCGCTCCGGCGCTTTCTGGCCCGATCTGGAGTGCGCCGCCCCTGTCGATCCAGACATGGCTGCCGCCGCCGGCACCGATCTCGGCGAGGTCGATGGCGGGAACCTTGCAGACGTAGCCTGCGCCCGTCATGAGGCGTGAGCCGGCCATGATGCCCGCACCCACGGACTGCTCCTGGGTGCGCATGACGCGGCCGTCCTCGACCATGGACGCCTTCGCGGTGGTGCCGCCCATGTCAAACGTAATGATTTTCGCGAGCCCCTTGGCCTGAGCGACTTTGCCTGCCCCGACAACGCCGCCGGCCGGTCCCGACTCGATGATGTTCATCGGCTTCTCGGCAGCCGCGCGGTCCGTCGTCAGGCCACCGTTCGACTGCATGAGCAAGAGAGGTGACGGAATGCCTGCCGCATCGAGGCCTTTGCGCAGCGCGCGCAGATAAGTCGCCACGATCGGCATGACGTAGGCGTTTATGACGGTCGTCGAGGTTCGCTCGTACTCCTTGATCTCGGGCAGCACCTCATACGAAATCGAATAGGGGAGGCCAGGCGCCTTGCGCTCGATGATCTCCTTGATGGCAAGCTCGTGCGTTGGGTTCGTGAACGAGTTCAACAGGCAGACGGCGATCGCATCGACGCCCTCTTTGAGCAGAAACTCGATTTCGCGCTCCGCCTCGGCGTTGTCGAGCGCACGCTCGACCACGCCAAGGGCGTCGATGCGCTCGTCGACCACGCGGCGCAGGAAGCGCTCCACCAGTGGCGGGGGCTTCTCCCAGGCCATGTCGTAGAGGCGAGGCATGCGCAGCGTGCGGATCTCGAGCGCGTCACGGAAACCTTTCGTCGTGACGAGGCCGACCTTTGCGCCTTTCATCTCGAGGATGGCGTTCGAGGCGACCGTGGTGCCGTGCCGGATCTCCTCGATGTCGCCTCCGCGGAGAAGGCTTTCGGCGAAGACCTCGGCCAGTCCCTCGACGATGGCTGCGGCATAGTCGCCGACGCTCGACGAAATCTTCTTGGTGTGTATCGTCCCGTCGCTGCCGAGCAAAACGATGTCTGTGAACGTGCCGCCGATGTCGACACCGACGCGGTAGGTGGTCATTCTCAGTCTCCCGGCCACAAGATCGCGTTTTGCCGTCGCGCCAAAGACGCGCCGAGGTAAAGCGCGGTCGGCGCCTGATGCCTCGCCTGGTCGGCCAGGTAGCCTTGGCAATGAAGCTGCCGCGGCTTGGAATTTCGACCGACCGCAACAGTCCGGTTCTCGAACGGCTGGGACGTCAGCTCGAAGCCGTCGCGACTTCTTCCATATCGATCGTCTCGCCCAAGGCGTTGTCCGCAACCAAAGGCGTTTCGAAATACGCAACCGATGGCTCGGCACGATAGGTGCGGCGAACGCGTTCCATCCACTCGGGCCCCCGCGCGCGCAGAGCCGCCTCCATCGTCCGCCACGTGTAAACGCCCCCGGCGCGGCGCGTCACCGGATCGAAGATGTAGTTTTTTCGGATCAGGTCCGGGTTCGCACGCCAGGTTGCAGCGCTCCGCCGATAGTTGGCAACGACGTCGTCGCGCGACATTTCGTCGGGAATCGGAAACGTGATGATCTCGGTAATCAAGGCTCTCTCCAATGCACTTGGTCTCGCACCTTCGCCCGTCTTCAGAAATTTGCTTTGTCGACGCGAAGCGCCTTCTCGACTTCACGGGGCATGCCACTGCACCTTCGGCACCTCATTCCACTTGCGCTTTGAGCGGATAGCGGCTTGTCGTGCCATGGTGGCCGTCTGGTCGATGGTCCACCGCTCGGTATCGATCACCACGCCGTAGTCGCGCTCCGCGCGCTCTGCGGTGATGTACTCGTTCCTGACATCGCGCAGCACCATGGCCGGATCTCGGTCCAGCGGATCGCCCCAACCGCCACCGCCGGGATGCGTGTGCTGGAAGACCGTGCCCTTGGTAATGTCCATGGTCACCTTGGAGGGAAGAGGCGTGTTTTCGGCGAATGGATTGAGATGATTTTCCGACGGCTCGCCTGGGCTGCCGCCGTAGAGCCCGAAGGGGCGATGCGTTTTCCGGTCGGAGCGGACGGAGAGCTGTCCGGCGTCCTCGTTGAAACGATAGGCGCGCCGGAACGGCACGCCGCCACGGAACTGGCCCGCCCCGCATCGGTCGGAGACGAACTCGTAGGCGAGCACCGAGACGGGTTGGTCGGCCTCGATCACCTCGGCCGACGGACACGACATGTTGGCGAACATGTGCGAGTTGCCGTTGAGGCCGTCCGCCCACGGCCTGGCCCCCCAGGCCCCGCACGTGAACTCGACGTAGACGAAAGGCTTGCGCTCCTTCGTGTAGCCGCCGATCGAGATGCCGCTGTTGCCGCCGTCGCCGGCTGCCTTCACCTTGTCGGGCAGCATCATTGCGAGGGCGCCGAACATGCAATCGACCATGCGGAAGCCGGTCAGCCCGCGGGCCGCGCACGCCGCCGGCAGCACGCCGTGGCCGACCGTGCCCGGCGGACAGATGACCTCGATCGCCCGGAAGACGCCTTCGTTGTTCGGGATGCCTTGCGGTAGCACCGAGCGGACGCCGGTGTAGGACGCCGACTTGGTATATGAGAGCGTGTTGTTGATGGCGCCCCGAACCTGCGGACTGGTACCGGTCCAGTCGACAACCATGTGATCGCCCGTCTTGCGCAGCGTGACGAACAGGCGGATCGGCTTGCCGACGTCGATGCCGTCGTCGTCGATCCAATCCTCGAAACTCCATTCCCCGTCCGGTAACTCCTCGAGCGCTGCACGTGTCAGCCGCTCTGAATAGTCGATGGTTTCCTGCATCAGCCGCTTGGTCATCGCCGGACCCCATTTGGCGACGATTTCCGCGAACTGCTGTTCCGCGATATGACAGGCGGCGAGTTGGGCGCGAAGATCGCCCATCACCATCACCGGCACGCGGACGTTCTTCTCCAGGAACGTGATGATGGTCTTGTTCAGAACGCCCCTGTCGTAGAGCTTCATCGGCGCGATGCGCAGGCCCTCGGCGTAGATTTCGGTCGAGTCGGACGCATTCGATCCGGCAACGCGCCCGCCGACGTCCGTGTGGTGGCAAACGGTGCAACCGAAAGCGAGGCGTTCACCCTCGTGGTAGAGCGGCTTGAAGATGAAAATATCCGGCAGGTGCATGCCGCCGTCGAACGGGTCGTTCATGATAAAGACGTCGCCGGGCGCCATGTCGTCGCCGAAGTGGCGCATGATCGCTTCGAGCGCGGTCGGCGTGGAGCCCAGATGGCCCGGAAGCGTGAGGCCCTGCGCCGCCAGTCGCCCGTTGCCGTCTGCGAAACCGGTCGAATAGTCCATGTTGTCCTTCAGGACCGCCGAGTAGGTCGTGCGGAACACGGTCAGTGCCATCTCGTCTGCGATCGAGAAGATGGCGTTTTTGAAGAGCTCGAAGTCGACGGGATCGATAGGTGTGCTCATGGATGACCTGGAAGAAAGCTCGGATCGGAAGGAACGCGACGGGTATTTACGGTGCCAGCTTTATCGCGATGCGTCGGGAAAGGATCGGTCATTTTTCTAGCAGTCGACCTAAGTCTCCGGAGCTGCCGGGTGGGCCGTTCATAGCACCTCGCCGAGGATGGCGAGGCCATTGAGTGCGCGAGGGAAGCCGCCATAGGGGCCCGTCTGGATCACCGCCTCGATAATCTCCTGCCGCGTCAGGCCGACATTCAGCGCGCTCTTGCCGAACTTGCGGAGCTGGCTCTCGAGCCCCATCGCGCAGAAGGCGGCGATCGCGCACAGCATCCGCTGCCGATGATCGAGGCCGGGCCGGGACCACAACTCCCCGTAGCCGTAGCGGATTGCCGAGGGATAAAGCTCGCCTGTGATAGCGTTGCCGGGGGCCGCGTAGCCCTGATTGGCGCGCTCGCCGTGCAGCTTCGCCATCACCGCCTGGCCCATGACATCGAGTGCCTCGAGGCTATCGCTGCGGGGCGGTTCGCTAGGGACCTCGAGCCCGCGCGAGGCAAACACCTCCCGCGCGAGGGCGGCCGACGTTTCGGTGGTCACGAAGCCCGCGTAGAGGCCCACCTGGACGAAGATTTCGAGGACGTTCCGCGGGCTGAGGCCCAGATCGAGCGCTGCGCCGGTCATGGCCTCGAGGGCGCCAAGGCGCTGCATCACCGAGAGAGCCGCGAGCGTGCAGATCGCCCGATCCGGCTTGCCGAGGCCTGGTCGATCCCAGATGCCGGCGTAGACGACCTCGGCCATGAAGTCGTCGAAGCCGGGAACCAGGCTCGGCCCGCCGTCGAGGCGCAGCTCATCGCGCACGCGCTGGCCACGCATCCTTTGCTGATCGCGAGACATTCGCCTGATCCTTCAAGACTGGCGGAACGATGGCATGACGGTCTTTGCGATGCGGTCGAACTGTTCGAGCATCACCGTTTTGGGCGTGGTGAGGGCGGTGGAAAGACTGATCGTTTCGAGGCCTGGGTAGCGTTCTTCCATCCGCTTCAGGTGCTCCACCAACTCGTCCGGCGTACCCGCGAACCACGAGCCGAGCTGCATGAAGTGCTCGAGCGTCGGGACGCCTGCTTCGCTCCAGCCCCCGCGCTTGGCCACCGCCTCGACCTGAGGCTGCTTGATCCCGGGCACGAAGCCGAGTGGCGCAAACATCTTCACGTGCTCCTCGTAGTACGGCGTCATCTCCTTGACCGCCTGCTCCTTTGTGTCGGCAAGGTGCACGAAGATGCCGATGCCAAGGTTCTCGCCGAGTTTCCAGCTCTTGCCCGCGCGGTGCGCGGCGTCCTGGAACGCCTTGATCGGCCCCTCGGCCATCGTCGCCGCGCCGCCGCCGACCATGCCCTTGATGTCGTGCCGCACCATGAAATCCATGGCTTCGGGCTTGGCGGAAACGATCGGCTGCCAGCACTCGGTCGTGTGCACGGGACGGGGCACGAGCGTGAGGTCTTTCAGCGTGTAGCCGCGGTAGGGCACCTCGGGCGGCAGCGTGTAGTGGCGGCCCTTGTGACTGAAGCGTTCGTTCTTGAACGCCTTGAAGATGATCTCGACCTGTTCCTCGAAGAGTTGCCGATTGGCATCGTTGTCCAGCATCGGCGCGCCGAACGTTTCCACCTCCCGTGTGTGGTAGCCGCGCGCGACACCGAACACGGTGCGCCCTTTCGTCAGGATGTCGGCCATGGCATAATCCTCGGCCATGCGCAGCGGATGCCACATGGGCGCGACATTGAATCCGCAGCCGATGCGCAGCCGCTTTGTGACGTGCGCAAGATGCACGGCGGCCATCAGCAGGTTTGGGATGACCTCATAGCCTTCGTGCTGAAAGTGGTGCTCGGCGATCCACAGCGTGTCGAAGCCGACTTCGTCGAGCTTCTTCGCGATCGCCTCCGTCTTCTCGAACACTGTGACGAGCTGATCGTTCGTGAACCGCCGCTCGTTAGCCGGCGTGGCCTTCTGGCCGTAGTCGGGCAGATCGATGTGGCCTGGATAAACCGTGACGAACTTGCGGATCATCGGTGACGCTCCAACGGGTGCGCGTGGGTGGGAATACGTGAGGTTGGCATGGCGAGTTGCCTGAGGCGAGGGGGGAGCAAGGAGCGGCCCGGTGAGCCTGGGCGGGCCATCCCGGGAATTGCGGCCAGCCGACGTTTCGGTGACTTTGCAGCGTCGGGCAGGCCTCGGCCGGTTGCCATTCCTCTACGGGCATGCCTAGGCTGCCCCCAATCGCCATCCAGAGCGAGGTGGAGGACATCCATGAATGATGTTGCAACTGCGACCAAGCTCGACATCCGCCCGTTGTCGGGAACGTGCGGAGCGGAGGTCCACGGGGTCGATCTGTCACAGAACCTGTCGGACACAACCATTGCCGGCATTCGGCAGGCGCTACTCGACCATTGCGTGATCTTCTTTCGTGACCAGTCGATCGACGTCGAACAGCACAAGGCCTTCGCAAAGCGCTTCGGCGACATCTTCGTGCATCCGAACTACAAGGGCGTCGGCGCCGATGACGAGGTGGTCGTCATTCGTCGCGAGCCGGGCGACACCAAGATCGTGGGCGAGGAGTGGCACGCGGACACGACCATGGTGGCGGAGCCGCCGATGGGAGCCATCCTGTATGCCATCGAGGTCCCGGCCTTTGGCGGCGACACCATGTTCGCCAGCCAGTACGCCGCTTACGACGCACTCTCCGATGGCATGAAGCGAATGCTGTCAGGACTGAAGGCCTATCATTCGGATCGCAAGGTGGCCGGGCCGCAAGCCAATATGAATGCCTTTCGGGCAACCAAGGTGCGAGAGGACGACGCCTGGCGCGAGACCGTCTCGCTGCATCCGGTCGTGGTCACGCATCCTGAGACGGGACGCAAGCTGCTGTATGTCAATCACTCGTACACGTATTGCTTCGAGGGGATGACCGAGGCGGAATCGCGCCCCTTGCTGGAATACCTCCTCAATCACGGGCACAGGCCCGAGTTCACGTGCCGGTTCCGCTGGGCGAAGGGCTCGATTGCCTTCTGGGACAACCGGGTGTGCAAGCACCTCGCGGTGCATGACAGCCACCGCGAGCGCCGGCACATGCGGCGGATTCAGATTTCCGGCACGCGTCCGATGTGAGATCCGATAAAATTCAAGCGACGGGCGAGGCCCGCCGCGTCGCTTGACCATATCGGTCGAAAATGCTCTTTTTCTTCGACTTGGCAATGCGTTGTGGGAGTGCAGCTGAAGTCGGCCGGACCCGGCGCGAGAGTCATGCGCCGCATTCTCGGGCGCTGCTCCACGATCGGGATCAGCATGGGCGCTCCTGCGATGCTGATGGCCAATTCGTCGCGCTGGCATACCTGCGCCGGACATTGTAGGAAACGTGGCGAGTTTGTGGTGGGACGTCGATTCCCACGCAATGCTTCTGTTGCCGACGCCCTGGCGGTATCGGACATCGGCCAATCTCCCGAGGCCCAGCGGGGGGTGAAGCAGATCTGAAGGATGATCATGCCGAAGACGCTCATCATCGACGGCCAGACCATCGAGGTCGAGGACGGCATCACCCTGCTGCAGGCGTGCGAGCAGGCGGGCGTCGAGATTCCCCGGTTCTGCTATCACGAACGGCTCTCCATCGCCGGCAACTGCCGCATGTGCCTCGTCGAAGTGGTCGGCATGCCCAAGCCGCAGGCGTCATGTGCGCTGGGTGTCAACGATCTTCCCCCCAACCGGGACGGCTCCCCGAAGCTGATCAACACCCGCTCGCCGATGGTCCAGAAGGCCCGCGAAGGGGTTATGGAGTTTCTGCTGATCAATCATCCGCTCGACTGTCCGATCTGTGACCAGGGCGGCGAGTGCGATCTGCAGGATCAGGCCATGGCATTCGGCCGCGGCGGCACCCGCTATTCGGAGGCCAAGCGCGCTGTCGAGGAGAAGCATCTCGGACCGCTGATCAAGACGGCCATGACGCGATGTATCCACTGTACGCGCTGCGTTCGTTTCATGAGCGAGGTGGCGGGCGTGGAGGATCTCGGCGCGATCAGTCGCGGCGAGGACATGGAGATTACGACTTATCTCGAAAAGGGCCTCATGTCGGAGATGTCGGCGAATGTCGCCGATCTCTGTCCGGTCGGGGCTCTGACGCATCGCCCCTGGGCCCATCACGCGCGCTCGTGGGAGTACGTCAAGACCGAATCCATCGACGCGATGGACGCGCTCGGCTCCGCCATCCGGATCGACGCCCGCGGCCGCGAGGTGATGCGCATCCTGCCGCGCATCAACGACGCGGTGAACGAGGAGTGGATCTCCGACAAGACGCGCCACATCGTGGACGGGCTCAAGACGCAGCGCCTCGATCGGCCCTATGTCCGGGACGGGGGGCGGTTGCGGCCGGCGAGTTGGGACGAGGCGCTCGGCCTTGTCGCGGACCGTCTCTCCCGGGCCGGCGTCGATCGCGTCGGTGCCATCGCTGGTGACGTGGCGGGCGCCGAGGAGATGTTCGCGCTGAAGGAACTCCTGTCGGGACTTGGCAGCGCCAGCCTCGATTGTCGCCAGGACGGCGCCAAACTCGACCCGTCGCTGGGCCGGGCGAGCTATCTCTTCAACAGCCGGATCGATGGCATCGACCAAGCCGACGCCATTCTGCTGATCGGCGCCAACCCGCGGCTGGAAGCCGCCGTTCTCAACGCCCGCATCCGCCGCCGCTGGCGTCAAGGCGGCGTGAGCGTTGCCGCTGCCGGCGCTCGGAGCGATCTCAACTATGCCGTCGACTGGCTCGGCGATAAGCCGTCGGTGCTGAATGACCTCGCCACGGGCAAGCACGCCTTTGCCAAGGTGCTCTCCGAGGCCAAGGCGCCTATGATCATCGTCGGCGCGGATGCGCTTTGCAGGACGGACGGCGCTGCGGTGCTCGCGACGGCCGCACGGCTCGCGGAAGCCGCGATGGCCGGCAAGGACGAGGGATGGAATCCCTTCAATGTTCTGCACCAGGCTGCATCGCGGGTCGGCGGCCTTGATCTGGGCTTCGTCCCGGGCAATGAGGGCCGCGATGTCGCCGGCATGCTCGAGGGCGACATGAGCGTGGTCTATCTGCTGGGCGCAGATGAGATCGACATGAAGCGCCTCGGCGACGCCTTCGTGGTCTATCAGGGGACCCATGGCGATGCGGGCGCCCACCGGGCCGATGTCATTTTGCCTGGCGCCGCCTACACCGAGAAGAGCGCCACCTATGTGAACATGGAAGGGCGCGTCCAGACGACTCAAAGGGCCGTTTTCGCCCCCGGCGATGCGAAGGAGGACTGGGCGATCGTCCGCGCGCTTTCGGCACGTCTCAACAAGACGCTGCCATACGATTCACTGGCGGCGCTCCGCACCAGCATGTATCGCGCGTTCCCGTCACTGGCCCGCATCGATCATGTCGAGCCGTCGCCGGTGGACGATCTCGCGGCGCTTCGGAAGCTCAAGGGCGTCGTCTCGGCCGATGTGTTCGCGCCGTCTGCTCGCGACTACTACATGAGCAATCCGATTGCGCGCTCCTCGGCCATCATGGCAGAGCTCAGCGCCATGCAGGCGGGCCGTCCCCGCGCCGAGGCAGCGGAGTAGGCCATGAGCGACTTCTGGAACGAATGGGGGAACTCCATCCTCTGGGTGGCGAGCATCGTCGGCTTCAGCCTGCTCATGCTGGTCGTGCTTCTGGTCATCATCGCGTTTCTGCTGCTCATGGACCGCAAGGTCTGGGCGGCGGTTCAGTTGCGCAGAGGCCCGAATGTGGTCGGCCCCTTCGGACTGTTTCAGTCGTTTGCCGACCTTCTCAAATTCGTGCTGAAGGAGCCGGTCATCCCGGCGGGTGCTGATAAGGGCATCTTCTTGCTGGCCCCCCTGGTCACGTCTGTACTCGCGCTGTCCGCCTGGGCCGTGATCCCCGTCTCCCAGGGCAGCTTCTTTGGCCTCGCGGATGGCAAATGGGTGATCTCCGATCTCAACGTGGGAATCCTCTACATCCTGGCGATTTCGTCGCTCGGTGTTTACGGCATCATCATGGGCGGCTGGGCGTCGAACTCGAAGTACCCGTTCCTTGGTGCGTTGCGCTCGACGGCGCAAATGGTGTCCTACGAAGTCTCCATCGGCTTCGTGATCGTGACGGTTTTGCTGGTGGTCGGCTCGCTCAATCTGACGACGATCGTCAACGCACAGCAGACCGGCATCGGAACATGGCTCGGATTGCCGGGCAGCTTCCTGGACTGGCACTGGCTGCCGCTCCTGCCGATGTTCGTCGTCTTCTTCATTTCGGCGCTGGCGGAGACGAATCGTCCTCCATTCGACCTGGTGGAGGCCGAGTCGGAACTTGTGGCTGGCTTCATGGTCGAATATTCGTCGACCCCCTATCTGTTGTTCATGCTCGGCGAGTACGTCGCCATCGTGACCATGTGCGCCTTGACGACGATCCTGTTTCTCGGGGGCTGGCTGCCACCGATCGATGTGGTGCCCTTCACGTGGGTTCCGGGCGTAATCTGGTTCCTGGCTAAAGTCGCGTTCATGTTTTTCATGTTCGCGATGGTCAAGGCCATGGTGCCGCGTTACCGCTACGATCAACTCATGCGGCTCGGCTGGAAGGTATTTCTGCCCCTGTCGCTCGGCATGGTCGTCGTGGTTGCCGGAGTGATCCAGTATGGCGGTTTGGGCATTCGGTAGAGGGCGGGACTGAGAGCATAGAAATGAGCATCGCCCACGGCATCAAATCCTTGTTTTTGGCGGAATTCGTGTCGGCCTTCTTCCTGGCCACGCGATACTTCTTCGCCCCCAAGAAAACGCTCAACTATCCGTTCGAGAAGGGACCGCTGAGCCCACGCTTCCGCGGCGAGCACGCGTTACGCCGTTATCCGAACGGCGAGGAACGCTGCATTGCCTGCAAACTGTGCGAGGCAATCTGCCCGGCACAGGCGATCACGATCGAGGCAGGCCCGCGACGCAACGACGGCACGCGCCGGACCACGCGCTACGACATCGATATGGTGAAATGCATTTACTGCGGTCTGTGTCAGGAGGCCTGCCCGGTGGATGCCATCGTGGAGGGGCCGAACTTCGAATTCGCCACCGAGACGCGCGAGGAGCTCTACTACGACAAGGCCCGGCTGCTCTCCAACGGAGATCGTTGGGAACGCGAGATCGCCAAGAATCTGGCGCTCGACGCGAAGTACAGGTGACCCGGGTCCGTACGACTGGGCCAACTGGAGTTTGACGGAAGAAGGTGCCGGCCGCCGATGGCTGCCTTCTGCGCGGCGCGGAGTTTCGGCTCAGGCGCAATGAGGAACCGAGGGGTGCACGGTCGAGGCCGGGTGCCGTAAGAGGGTGGGACGGGACACACGGGCCAATGGCACTTCAAGCCTTCTTCTTCTACCTGTTCGCGTTCGTGACCATCGCCTCCGGCGTGATGGTGATCACGGCGAAGAACCCCGTGCACGCGGTGCTCTGGCTGATCCTTGCCTTCTTCAATGCGGCGGGCCTTTTCGTCATGCTCGGGGCAGAGTTCCTGGCGATGATCCTGGTCGTGGTCTACGTGGGCGCCGTCGCTGTTCTCTTCCTCTTTGTCGTCATGATGCTGGACGTCGATTTCGCCGAGCTGCGGGCGGGCTTCATCAAGAATGCTCCGCTGGGCGCGCTGATCGGTGCGCTATTGCTGGTCGAACTCATCCTGGTCGTCGGCCTGCGCTTCGCGGGTGGTGCGGCCCAGCATTCGGCTGCCGCACCCGCCCCCGCAACCGGATCGCCGATGACCAACACCGAAGCCATCGGTGCGGTACTCTACAAGGCGCCCTTCGTCTTCTATCTCGAGGCGGCGGGGCTTATCCTGCTGGTCGCCATGATGGGCGCGATCGTGCTGACCCTGCGCCACAAGCCCAACGTCAAGCGGCAGTCGATCCTGGCGCAGAATGCGCGCAATCCGGCGACGGCCATCGAGGTCGTCAAGGTTCCATCGGGCACCTACACGGTGCCGGACAAGACCAAGGAGCGTGCCTGATGGCAGGTCACCTCAATGGGAGCGGACTGCCCAACGGCTCGGGCGAACATGAAAAAATCGCCTCGCTCGACGATGCACGCCGCCGGGCAGCGGCCCGCGCGAAAGACGAAAAGCGCAAAAAGCGCAAAGAGCGCGACAGGCGGCGAGGGGGGCAGACGGCGGGCATGTCGGCGAGCGATTGGGTCATCGGCGCGGTGTTTGTCGCCATGGCGCTCGGCATGATCTGGCATTGGCTCTCGCCGCTTGTCGGCGCTACAGGAGCGGCAAGATGACGATCGGCCTCGCCCACTATCTCACAGTCGCGGCGTTCCGGTTCACGATCGGGATCTTCGGCATCTTCCTCAACCGGAAGAATGTCATTGTCATCCTCATGTCGATCGAGCTGATGTTGCTCGCGGTCAATATCAATCTGGTCGCGTTCTCGAGCTTCATGGGGGAGCTGACCGGCCAGATTTTCGCGCTGTTCGTGCTGACCGTTGCAGCCGGAGAGGCCGCCATCGGCTTGGCAATCGTCGTTGTCTACTTCCGCAACCGCGGCACCATCGCCGTGGAAGACATCAATCTGATGAAAGGGTGAGGGAAGGGATTGGGCACTGGACGGCCGGCTGCGGGGTGTGAGCGGTTCCCACGCGCGACGGTCCACTGGCTTCTGCCACCTCGAGCATCATGATCTACCAGGCAATCGTCTTCCTTCCCATCGTCGGCGCGCTGATTGCGGGCCTGCTCGGGCGCGCCATCGGCGACCGGGCATCAGAAATCATCACCACGGCGTTCCTCATGATAGCCGCCGTGCTCTCATGGATCGTCTTCGTCGATGTGGGCCTCGGGCACACGACGACCAAGGTGACATTGATGCGTTGGGTCACCTCGGGCGACCTCGATGTTTCCTGGGCCATCCGTGTCGATACGCTGACGGCGGTGATGCTGGTGGTGGTGACGACGGTCTCGTCGCTGGTTCATCTCTACTCGATCGGCTACATGCACGAGGATCCGAGCAGGTCTCGCTTCTTCGCCTACCTCTCGCTTTTTACGTTCGCCATGCTGATGCTGGTGACAGCCGACAATTTCCTGCAGATGTTCTTCGGCTGGGAAGGCGTCGGTCTCGCCTCGTACCTGCTGATCGGGTTCTGGTATCATAAGCCGGAGGCGAATGCGGCCGCGATCAAGGCTTTTGTCGTCAATCGCGTAGGCGACTTCGGCTTTGCGCTCGGCATCTTCGGCATCTTCTTCGTCTTCCGCACCATCGGCTTCGATCAAGTGTTCGCCGCGGCCCCCGATATGGCCGGCAAGACGTTCCTCTTCCTTGGCTACCAGGTCGACATCATGACGACCCTGTGCCTGCTGCTCTTCGTCGGCGCGATGGGCAAGTCTGCGCAGTTTCTCCTGCACACCTGGCTGCCCGATGCCATGGAAGGTCCGACACCGGTCTCGGCCCTCATTCATGCGGCGACGATGGTGACGGCCGGCGTGTTCATGGTGGCGCGCCTGTCACCACTGTTCGAGCTGGCACCGCGGGCCCTCGAGGTCGTTACGCTTGTCGGCACCATCACCGCATTCTTCGCCGCGACGATCGGCTTGGTGCAGAACGACATCAAGCGCGTCATCGCCTATTCGACGTGCTCGCAACTCGGCTACATGTTCGCGGCGTGCGGGCTCGGCGCCTACGCGGCCGGCATCTTTCATCTCTTTACGCACGCCTTCTTCAAGGCACTGCTCTTTCTCGGCGCCGGCTCCGTCATCCATGCGATGCATCATGAGCAGGACATGCGCCATATGGGGGGGCTCAAGGGCCATATCCCCACGACATGGGCGATGATGCTGGTCGGCACGCTGGCTTTGACCGGCGTCGGCATCCCCCATTTCATCGGCTTCGCCGGCTTCCACTCGAAGGATGCCATCATCGAAGCCGCCTACGCCGGGCACACCGCCTACCACTATTCGTTCTGGCTGCTCGTGATCGCGGCGTTCATGACGTCATTCTACTCGTGGCGGCTGATGTTCATGACCTTTCATCAGCCGGCCCGATGGGGACATGACGCGCATGGCCACGGCACCCATGACGACAAGCACGCCTCGCATGGCAAGACCGACGGTCATCACCACGGTGAAGACCACCATCCGCATGAGCCGCACGAGAGCCCGTATTCGATGCTCATCCCGCTGTTCGTGCTCGGCGTCGGTGCCATCGTCGCGGGCTTCTCCTTCAAGGACTACTTCATCGGCCATGACTACATGGCGTTCTGGGGCAAGGCGTTGAAGAATGACGGTGCACAGGCCGGCCACATCATGCACGCGCTGCACGAGGTGCCGGGCTGGGTCGGCTGGGCGCCGTTCATTGCCATGACCGGCGGCTTCGTGCTGGCCTACGCCTATTACATGGTGGCACCGGGTCTTCCGGCCGCGACGGCCAGGGCCTTCCGGCCAATCTACCTGTTCTTCCTGAACAAGTGGTACTTCGACGAACTCTACGACTTCATTTTCGTGCGCCCCGCAATGGCGCTCGGCCGCGCGCTCTGGAAGGGCGGCGACGGGGCCGTGATCGACGGCACGATCGACGGCACGGCGGCAACCGTCTCACGCGTCACCGACCGGGTCGTCAAACTGCAGACCGGCTACGTTTATCACTATGCGTTTGCCATGCTGATCGGCCTCGCGGCCATCATCACCTGGTTCATGCTGGGCTTCGGGGGCACGCGATGAACCTCGCCGTGGGCAATATTCTCTCTCTCGTCACCTTCCTCCCGCTGCTGGGGGCACTCGGCATCGCCACCCTGAATAGCGAGTCGAAGGGCAACGCCCGCTGGATTGCACTGTGGACGACGCTGATCACGTTCGCGCTGTCGCTGCTCATCTGGCTGAACTTCGACCCGTCGAATCCCGGATTTCAGCTCATTGAGGAGGCGGATTGGCTGGGCCCCATCAAGTACAAGATGGGCGTCGACGGCATCTCGATGCTGTTCGTGATCCTCACCACCTTCCTGATGCCGCTTTGCATCCTGGCGAGCTGGGAAGCGATCGAGGACCGCGTCAAGGAGTACATGATCGCCTTCCTGCTGCTCGAGACGTTGATGATCGGCGTCTTCTGTGCGCTCGATCTCGTGCTCTTCTATGTCTTCTTCGAGGGCGGCCTCATCCCGATGTTCATCATCATCGGCGTGTGGGGCGGCAAGCGGCGTGTCTACGCGAGCTTCAAGTTCTTCCTCTACACCTTGCTCGGCTCGGTGCTGATGATGCTCGCCATGATGGCGATCTATCTGCATGCCGGTACGACCGACATCCCGACGCTGATCGAGCGAGCCAATTTGCCGGCCTCCTGGCAGCCGTGGCTGTGGTTCGCCTTCTTCGCTTCGTTCGCCGTCAAAATGCCGATGTGGCCGGTGCACACGTGGCTTCCGGATGCGCACGTGGAGGCGCCGACCGCGGGCTCGGTGATCCTTGCCGGCATCCTGCTGAAAATGGGCGGCTACGGCTTCCTTCGGTTCTCCGTGCCGATGTTCCCGGTGGCTTCCGTCGATCTGGCGCCGCTCGTGTTCACGTTGTCGGTCGTTGCAATCGTCTATACCTCGCTCGTCGCACTGGCGCAGGAGGACATGAAGAAGTTGATCGCCTATTCGTCCGTCGCCCACATGGGCTACGTGACGATGGGCATATTCACGTTCAGCCAGCAGGGCATCGATGGTGCCATCTTCCAGATGCTGAGCCACGGCCTCGTGTCGGCGGCCCTCTTTCTGTGCGTAGGCGTGGTCTATGACCGGTTGCACACGCGCGACATTGCGGCCTACGGCGGGCTTGCCGTGCGAATGCCGGTCTATGCGGCGTGTCTGATGGTGTTCACGATGGCCAACGTCGGTCTGCCGGGCACGTCCGGCTTCGTCGGCGAGTTCCTGACGCTGCTCGGTGCATTCAAGGCGAATACGTGGGTGGCCTTCTTCGCGACGACGGGCGTCATCCTGTCGGCGGCCTACGCGCTCTGGCTCTATCGCCGCGTGATCTTCGGCGTGCTCGACAAGCCGTCGCTGAAGGCGATCGCCGACATGAGCCCGCGCGAGATTGCCGTGATCGCGCCGCTCGTCATCCTGACGCTGCTATTCGGTTTCTATCCCGCACCGATCCTCGACGTGACTGCGCAGTCGGTGAAGAAGCTCGTCGTGCAGCACGAGCGGGCGGTGCAGACCACGCGATCGGCCTCGATGGCCGGACAGACAAGATAGGCGTTGGGCCGCAACGTTCGCGGGGCCAAGGCGCCACGCGAAGGTCCAAGCGCCGAGATGTGCCACTGCTGTCGTGACGGGATGGTCCGGCGCAGCTAGACGACGGGACGAGATACAATGGCTGCCCTCGAAGCCTATGCGCCGCTGATACCCGAGATCATTCTCGTCGTCGGAGCGCTCGCTCTGATGATCTACGGGGTGTTCCGGCCGGACACCGACAACGATGCCGCGCGGGTTTCGTGGCTCACGCTCGCCGTGATGGTGGTCGCCGGCTACGCGGTCGTCGAGGCTGGCCCCTTCGAGCGGCTGTTCGGCGGCGCGTTCGTCGACGACGGCTTCTCGCGGTTCGTCAAGCTGTTGATTCTCGCTGGCTCGGGCGGCGCGCTGCTTCTCTGCTTCGACGAGATGCGGGACCGGCATGCCTTCAAGTTCGAGCTGCCGATCCTGCTGATGTTCGCGACAGCCGGCATGTTCGTCATGGCCTCTGCCGGCGACCTCATCTCGCTCTATCTCGGGCTCGAGCTGCAGAGTCTCGCGCTCTATGTCGTGGCGGCAATCCGGCGCGACGACGCCAAGGCGAGCGAGGCCGGCCTCAAGTATTTCGTGCTCGGCGCGCTCTCGTCCGGCATGCTGCTTTACGGCGCCTCGCTGCTTTACGGCTTCGCCGGTACCACGTCCTTCTCTGGGATTGCCACCGCGGCCGCCGGAGCGGGCGCCGGCCAGAACATGCTCCTCGTCTTCGGTCTGGTGTTTCTGATTGTCGGCATCGCCTTCAAGGTGTCGGCCGTGCCGTTCCATATGTGGACGCCGGATGTCTACGAGGGCGCAGCGACACCCATCACGGCGTTCCTCGCTGCGGCGCCGAAAGTCGCGGCAATGGCGCTTTTCATCCGCGTGGTCGGCTCGGCGCTGCCCGCCGCCAAACCGCAGTGGCAGCAGATCGTCGTGTTCCTGTCGATCGCATCCATGCTGGTCGGCGCGCTCGGCGCCATCGGCCAGACGAACATCAAGCGACTGATGGCCTATTCTTCCATCGCCAACATGGGGTACGCGCTGGTGCCGCTCGCGGCCGGAGGTCCGGACGGTATACAGGGCGTGCTCGTCTATATGGCGATCTACATCGTCATGACGCTGGGCTCGTTCGCATGCATTCTCTCGATGCGGCGCGAGACGGGCACGGTCGAGGACATTTCGGAGCTGGCGGGCTTGTCCAAGAACAACCTCGGCATGGCGTTCGCGCTGGCCATGTTCATGTTCTCGCTGGCCGGCATTCCGCCGCTCGCGGGCTTCTTCGCCAAGTGGTACGCCTTCCTCGCTGCCATCAACGGCGGGTTTTACTGGCTCGCCGTCATCGGCGTCCTCGCCAGCGTCATCGGCGCCTATTACTATCTACGGATCGTCAAGATCATGTTCTTCGACGAGGCCGCGGCGCCATTTCTCGGCATTCGGGCCAAGGATGGCGCGGTGATGGTGATCGCGTTGCTTCTGGTTCTCGGTTTCGTGGCGCCGTTCATCGCGTCGCCTGTGGTCGAGGCAGCAGGTGTGGCCGCGCGCTCGCTGAATTGACGAGCATTGACCGGCAAACATCGGCGCCGAGACGCGTTGCGCGCCGCAACTCGCTGGGTGGCGACGAAGCGCGGTCTCGAGTTCAATCACGCGAGGGTGCCGATAGTGGCGGACATTGAGCACCTTCCGTCGGGTTGGACACATATCGGGTTCGAGGAAATCGATTCAACGAACGCGGAGGCGATGCGGCGCGCAGCGTCCGGCGAGCGCCGCCCCCTCTGGATCACCGCCCGCCGGCAGACACGCGGTCGTGGTCGTTCCGGTCGATCATGGACCTCGGTCGAAGGAAGTCTGGCCGCGACGCTGCTCTTCCGGCCGTCCTGCGCCTTATGCGTGCTGCCTCAACTTTCCCTCGTTGCCGGCGTGGCGACGCATGCCGCCGTCACGGCGGCGCTGCCTCAGGAGAGCAGGCACCGCTGCGGGCTCAAGTGGCCCAACGACGTTCTGATAGACGGCGCGAAGGTATCCGGCATTCTCGTCGAGAGCGCGGTCGTGGGAACCGAACCGGCAGTTGCCATCGGCATCGGCATCAACGCCGGCGCCGCCCCGGTCTTCGCCGATCGTTTAGCCTCGGGGCTTGCCCAGTTCGGCGCGGCAACGGCCACCGAGAAGATGAGCAATCTCCTTGCCTCGGCGCTCGCCCACTGGCTCGCGATCTGGTCTGGTGGCGACGGCTTTGAAGACGTGCGCGCGGGCTGGCTGCAGCGAGGCTCGTCGGTCGGCGACCGGATGACCGTCCATGCCGGTGATGTGCAGGTTATGGGATATTTCTCCGGCCTGGATGCTGACGGCAGTCTTCTGGTGAGCGATGACGGGGGAGTGATCCGTCGTTTCACGTTCGGAGACGTGGCGCTGGGCGCGCCAAGAGTGTAACCGTGTCCGATCGCAAGAGGTCGGAAGCAACAGGCGGCATGCGGCCGCCTCTAGGAAAAAGGCCGAAATGGCATCGAATACAATGGGTAGAGCGGCGAGGGGCGGCGGTTCCGGGGCGGACGAACTGGTTTTTGTAGCGCTCGGAGGACTCGGTGAGGTCGGCATGAACTGCTACCTCTACGGGCTCGGGCCGGCGGCGTCGCGCCGCTGGATGATGGTTGACCTCGGCATCACATTTCCAGAAGGCGAGTTCGATCCGGGCGTTGACGTGATCCTTCCGGATCTGAAATTTATCGAAGGCAAGGGAAGCGGCCTCCAGGGACTGGTGCTGACGCACGCGCACGAGGATCATATCGGGGCCATCATCGACCTGTGGCCACGCTTGCAGTGTCCGGTCTATGCAACGCCCTTCACCGCAGCATTCCTGAAGATGAAACTCGCCGAGCACGGCAATGGCCTGAAGGTCCCCATCACCGAGATACCGCTTGGCGGCCGTTTCGAGGTCGGACCCTTCGGGTGCGAATACGTCGCCATGTCGCATTCGATTCCAGAGCCGTCTGGTCTCGCCATCCGGACCCCGCACGGCACCCTCTTCCACACCGGGGATTGGAAGTTCGACCAGCATCCGCTCGTGGGGCAACCCGCTGACGAGGGGCGTATCCAATCGCTCGGCGACGAGGGCGTCCTGGCCTTGATCGGCGACTCGACCAATGCCTTCCGCGACGGACGTTCGCCGTCCGAGCTCGAGGTCGCGCAATCCCTGGCGAAGATCATCAAGGGGGCGAGCCGGCGGGTACTGGTTACGTCGTTCGCATCGAATGTGGCCCGCATCCGGGCCGTCGCCGACGCCGCGCGCGCTTCGGGGCGAGAACTCGTGGTCGCGGGCCGCGCCTTGCACCGTGCCATTCAGGTCGCGATCGATACCGGCTACCTGCCGCAGGGGTTCCGCTGGTCGGACCAGCAGCAGTTCTCCTACCTGGCACCCGACAAGGTGGTGGCCATGATCACCGGCAGTCAGGGCGAACCACGAGCGGCACTGGCCCGCATCGCGCAGAATGAGCACCCTGAGATTTCGCTCACGCCCGGCGACATGGTCATTTTCTCGTCGCGCACCATTCCCGGCAACGAGAAGTCGATCGGGCGGATACAAAACAAGCTCGCCCGGATGGGCGCCGAGCTCGTCACCGACAACGAAGCGCTGGTGCATGTCACCGGACATCCGAGGCGGGATGAACTGCGGCAGATGTATGCCTGGGTCCGCCCCAAGATCGCAGTGCCGATGCACGGCGAAGTCCGTCACTTGAAGGAGCACGCGCGCATCGCGCGGGAGGCCGGTGTCCCGCAGGTCGTGACACCGATCAATGGCGAGATGGCCTTGTTGGCGCCGGGCGACCCCCGGCTGATCGATCAAGTGCCCGTAGGCCGCATTTTTCGCGACGGCCGGCTACTCGTGCCTGGCGATGGCGGTGCGGTTCGCGAGCGCCGCAAGCTGGCATTCGTAGGGTTGATCGCGGTTTCCCTGGTGCTCAATCGCAAGGGCGAGCTTCTTGCCGATCCCGAGATCGCGCTCGACGGAATTCCCTACGAGGACATGGCCGGCAACAGTCTCGACGATATCGTATTCGATGCCGTCGAGGGCACCTTGAAGAGTATCCCGCCCGCCCGCCGCCGTGATCCCGAGATGCTGCGGGAGGCCATGCGCCGATCGATCCGCGCAGCCGTCGATCAAGTCTGGGGCAAGAAGCCCATTGCCAAGGTCTTCGTGGCGATCGTCGGTGGCGGCGGTAAGAGCTGAGCCGACGCTCGAGCTGTCACCGACCGACGTCGTTCGACACATGCACCTCCACGAACGGCGCTATCCCTGCGTCGCTGTGCGCGCCATGATGGAGTTCGTACGGTGCGGCGCTCGCCGTGAGTTGGTGATCGAGGGGCAATCGATGCCGGTTTATTCAAGCGGTCCCGCGCGGCTTCACTTTGTCGAGGCTGGTGCCGAAGGCAATAGGGCGACGACGGCTCTCGAGGCCGACCGGAGTTTCTTCCGGTGCAAGATGCCGGTCGGATCGGCATGACCACGGCAGGGCTGAGCGCCAGCGCTGCGGGCCCTGCGAGGCCCGGTCTCCGCCTCAAGGATTGCTATCTGTTCTTCGGCCCGCTCGTCCTGATGGTCGAGCTGAATATGATCTCGAAGTCGGTCATCCATGCCTTTCTTGCGAGGACGGACTCGCCGAGCGTGACGCTTGCCGCCTTCAATGCGGCATTTACGTTCTATTTTGCGCTGGCCAGCGCGACCGAAGTCACCGCCTTGCTCTGCCTTTCGTTTCTGAAGGCGCGTGCCGATTTGCGCCGGCTTGTGGCATTCATGGCGCTGGTTTTGCTGGTGCCGCTGTCGATTGCGTTGCTTGCAGCGTTCACGAACCTCGGCAACGTGATCTTCGGCAGTTGGTTCGGTCTGGGCCTGGAAGCACAGGGGCAAGCCCGGACAGCGGTGGCGATGCTGCTCATGAGCATTCCGGTGCTTCTCGGACGTGGCACCGCGTTCGCCCTTCTGATGCTCAATCGCAGGACCCTGGTCATCACGTTCAGCACGCTGGTGCGGCTGCTGTCGCTCGCGATCTCCCTGATCATTCTGCCGTTCTGGCTCGAAGGGGCCGCTATCGGCGCGGCGGCACTGGTGCTGTGCATGGCGGTGGAAACGCTGTTCGCCTGGGGCTTCGCCTGGCGGCTGTTGATGCGGCTTCCCGCCGTCCGCGAACCGCAAGGCAGTTATCTCGGCTATTGGCGGTTTGCGTGGCCGCTGATCATCAATGCCTCGGCCGAGATGGGGGTTATTTTCGTCATCAATCTGTTTCTTGGCCGATTGAGCAATGCGGAGATCGCTATTGCGGCGTTCGGCGTGGTGCACGGGCTCGTCTCGCTGCTGGTGGCGCCGATGCGCAATTTGACGCAAACGGCGCAGACGCTGATCGCCCGGCGCGAGGACATCCGCACCATGCTCGTCTTCACCGGCCAACTCGTCGTCCTCTTCACGCTGCTGGTGATCGTGTTGTTCGAGACCCCGCTGCGGGAACGGATCTTGCGAGGTGTGATCGGGCTCACGCCCGAGCTTGCTGCCTACGCAGCACCTGCCCTGGTTCTGGCGTTGGTTCTGGCGCCGTTCTGGAGCCTGACGGCACTCTTTCGGGGGCTGTTGGCAAAAGCCCGGACCACGGGGTCGCTGGCCGCGAGCGGTGTCCTGCGTATTCTGACGGCGGCGCTGGCAGGCACGATCACCCTTGCATCGCCGGACGTCAACGGAGCCTTCCTCGGAGTCGCCGCCTGGATTTTGTCCTACGCTGTCGAGACGGCGATCAGCACATGGCGGCTGTGGCGGCTCGGCTGGTTTGTCGAGGCGCAGCCGTTGGCCATCCCGGCGCCGTGATCGTTACGCGTGGCCCCCCGCGCGATTGGCGAGAACGGCAAAGCTCGCCAGGATACGCGCGGCCTCATCCGCCGTGCGCCGGACCACGTCTGCGGCACTTTCGATGCCGGCGATCAGACCGGCGCTTTGACCGCTCGGCAAGACGCCGTGCTCGATGTCGCCCCCGATCCGGCCGGCATCCGAGGCGGGCCCGCCGACTTCCCTGAGCTGAAGCGGATAGGGCTTGATCTCGCTCTCGCGGCCCTCCCAGCTCCGAGTGAAGGCGTTGCGGATCATGCGATTGGTCTTGCCCGAGTGGGCCCGCGTGACGACCGTGCCGTCCTCGTCGATTTCGGTAATGCGCCTCTTGTAGTTGATGTGCCCGCGGGCCTCGTTCGTCGCGATGAAACGCGTGCCCATCCAGACGCCGGCTGCACCGAGGGAGAGGGCGGCCACGAGCCCGCGGCCATCCGCGATCCCTCCGGCCGCGACGACCGGGATGCGGACGACGTCGACGACGCGAGGAACCAGTGCGATCGTGCCGATGCGGCCGACATGCCCACCTCCGTCATGTCCGGATGCGATGACGGCATCGACACCGGCCTTTTCAACAGCGGCGGCCTGCCGGGCCGTGCCGACGAGGGACATCACCTTCATGCCCGCTGCGTGCGCCCGCGGGACGATCGGGCCGGGATTGCCGAGGCCCGAGATAATCACATCGACGCCTTCCTCGAAGGCCACCTCGATGTGTGCGCGGCATTCGCGCTCGTACGCCTCGACCGTTTCGCCGCTCCCCTCGGTGCGCGCAAACAGGATGTCTACACCGAGCGGCTTGTCCGTCGATGATTTGGCGAGCCGGATCTCCTGCCTGAGACGCTCGGGGTCCATGTAGGCCGCGCCGATGACGCCGAGACCGCCTGCATTCGACACCGCCGCCGCAAGCTCTCCATAGGCAACCTGATACATGCCGGCCTGACAGATCGGGTAGCGAATGCCGAGCAGGCGGCAGAGCGCATTGTCGGCAAAAAGTGCGGCTGAATCCGGTTCGGGGGACATGGTGCGTGCCTTTCGTCCTGACGTGGGCGCCATCATCATGCCGGAAAGACCGACCCACAGGAAATAACGACGCAGGTGCAGCCTCCGGCCGCTCGTCCTATAAGCTTATGACCCCCGCAGTCCGGAGACCTGTCATGATCGGCCGCCTGAACCATGTCGCAATCGCCGTGAAAGATCTCGACGCCTCGGCGGCCGTCTATCGGGCAACGCTCGGTGCGAAGGTTTCGAATGTCGATACGCTGCCCGAGCACGGTGTGAAGGTGGTCTTCGTCGAGTTGCCGAACACCAAGATCGAGCTGCTCGAGCCCTACGGCGCGGCGTCCCCCATTGCCAAGTTCCTGGAGAAGAACCCAGACGGCGGCATCCATCACGTATGCTACGAGGTGGACGACATCATCGCCGCCCGCGATCGGCTCAAGGCGACCGGTGCCCGCGTTCTGGGCGACGGCGAGCCTAAGATCGGCGCGCATGGCAAGCCCGTTCTTTTCCTCCATCCCAAGGATTTCTGCGGGACGCTGGTGGAGTTGGAGCAGGCCTGATCAACGCCTCGGCGAGCAAGAGCCGTCGTGTCATGTTCCCAGGCGGCCCCTGTTTCTCGATCACCCGGAGATGAAGCGCCGGGCCGTTCGACAATGCCTTAGAATTGTTCTAAGAGCATGTTGCCATGCAGCGTTTTTTCACGCCCGAGCCGCCGTCGCCACGCGAGCCGTCCAGCGGGAGCGGGCCTGGCCGTGGCATGCCGGAGCCACGCGACGAAGTGCGTCCGTCCGGCAACCACCTCCGGTTTCGCGCACTACGAGCCATCGCGCCCTACGTATGGCCACAAGACCGGCCCGATCTCCAGCGCCGCGTGATCTATTCGCTGCTGCTCATGCTCGCCGCCAAACTCGTCACGGTGGCGATGCCGTTCTTTTAAATTTGTGGGAGCGAAGCG
>JBFWXN010000013.1:0-88020 GCA_050187415.1 Hyphomicrobiaceae bacterium
CCCTGCCATTCGGCAACCTTCTGCATTTTGCCAAGGACGTGGACACGCCCCAGCCGAAGATCCTCGTTGTGGCGCCACTCTCGGGCCACTTCTCGACGCTTCTGAAGGGAAGGGTCGAGACACTGCTGGCCGACCACGACGTCTATATTACGGACTGGGCGAACGCACGCGACGTGCCGCTCTCGGCGGGTCGCTTCGGCGTCGACGAATATATCGAATATCTGATCCGCTTCTTCCAGGAGATTCCGGGCGCCCACGCGCTCGCCGTCTGCCAGCCGTGTGTGCAGACGCTCGCGGCCGTGGCCGTGATGTCGGAGGCCAGGGATCCGGCAACGCCGCGCTCGATGACACTCATGGCGGGGCCCATCGATCCCCGCGAGAGCCCGACCGAAGTCAACGAGCTGGCCGTGAAGAAATCCCTCGCATGGTTCGAGGCGTCCGTAATCTCGACCGTTCCGACGCGGTATCGGGGCGCCGGACGGAAGGTCTATCCCGGCTTCGTGCAATTGACGGCCTTCATGGCCATGAATCTGGATCGCCACCGGGCCGCGCATCAGAAGCTCTATTCGCATCTGGCGGCCGGGGAGACGAAAGAGGCGCAGAAGATCAAGGAGTTCTACGACGAGTACTTCGCCGTTCTGGACCTCGCCGAAGAGTTCTACATCGAAACCATCGACCGCGTCTTCCAGCGGGCGGAACTCGCAGACGGCAGCTTCACGTACCGTGGACGGAAGGTCGACCCGTCGCTGATCCGCCGCACCGCACTGTTGACGGTGGAGGGCGGCCGCGACGACATTTGCGGTATGGGTCAGACGACAGCGGCGCACGATTTGTGCCGGTCGCTCCGCCCGCACCTGAAGCGCCATCACCTGCAAGCCAATGTCGGCCACTACGGCGTGTTCAACGGCAGGCGCTGGGAACGTGAGATCTATCCCGTGGTGCGGAATTTCATTCTCGCGCTCGAGTAAACGCTGGGCCCGGGCAGCTCATGCGAGAGCGATGCCCGGGCCTCGTCGCGATCGAGCGGTCAGCCGACCGCCAGGCAGTAGATATCCTTGACCGGGCCCGGAATGGGCGCGGGCGACCATGTCTCGCCCCCGTCGTGAGTGGCGAATACCTCGCCCTCGTAGCGCGCGCCGACGAACACCTCGTCAGGGTTCCTGTCGTTCACGGCGACCGACATGATGGTACCGTGAACCTGCACCTTGTCGAAACGCTTCCAGCTCTTTCCCGCATCGTCGGAGCGCACGACAAGGCCGTCGTGGCTGGCCGCGGCAACGGATAGCGCGGCATACATGCGCTTCGGATCGTTCGGCGCGACCTTGACGTCGCGCCCATAGGTGATGGGCGAGAAGCGCTTCATCTCCATGTCCTGCCACGTCCTGCCCTTGTCCGTGGACCGGAACAGCCCCATTCGGCAGGCAAGGACGACCGCATCCGGGTCAGCCGGGCTGATGGTGATGGCGTGACCGTCGAGCATGCCCTCGGCGAAATTCTTGGTAAGGATGGCGCTTTGCAGGTGCGGCAGTTTCGACAGTTCGATCAGGTGCTCGGAGCAGTCGGTCCAGGTGCGCCCGAAATCCTCGGACCGCACGACGCCGTTGACCTCGAGCGCGGCATAGACCGTGTCGAGCTTGGTCGGATGTTGGACCATGCGCATGGCGCGATGTCGGAATGCACACTGCTCGCGTTCCCGGATGCCGCTGTCGGGCAGCGCCTTCCAGGTTTGGCCCATGTCCTCGCTTTCGTAGAAGTTTACGGGAGAGGCACCGGCGAGGATGCGGCTTGGGTTGCGCTTGTCGACCAGGAACGACCAGATTTGGATCGGGTCGGGGAAGGTGGCCGGCTTGAAGGATGCCCCGTGATCTTTCGAGATCAGAACCCCCTTGGCCGTGCCCGCGAGCACGACGTCCGACTTGGTCGGGTGCACCATGACCACGTACGTCTCGACGTCGGGGAGGACGTGGGTCCATTCGCCACCGTTGGCCGGCCGCCTGAAAATGCCGACCTTGCCGGGCGCATCGGGCTTGCCGACATAGCCTGCGATCCCGGCAAATGCGTAGGATTGAGATGTCACGAGCGGTTCCTCCACGCTGTTATGGGCGAATGCTAGGCCGAAATCGGTGACTTCGCCAAGGTTTGCTCCCGCTCGGCCTCCCGTTGCCGGAGGCGACTTCAGGCGCGCCGCATCTCGTTGGCTCGCAAGAAGGAGACCGCCATCCTTGCAACGGCGGCTTTGATTGGAGCGCCCACTGATCCTATCTTCATGGCAACATGGACAGGCATACAGCTTTCACGGAGAGGCAGGGCGTGCCCGCAACGGTCGATGAAATGAGCAAAACGAGGCCTCTGGTGGTCAATGGCGAGACAAGGCATATCGTGGCCCGATCCCTCGCCGGGCTGCTCGATGAACTCGGCTATGGCGGCCAGAAGATTGCCACGGCTGTCAACGGCGAGTTCGTGGCCGAGCGGGCACGATCCGGATTGCAGCTGGCAGCCGGCGATAGGGTGGAGATCGTGGCGCCAAGGCAGGGCGGATAAGCCAAAAAAGGCGCGCTATTGCGTCCCGAAGGATAGCCTTTCCCGACGTGTCGCTCGCGGCTAGGGTTGGCATAGCACGCGCGCGACACCGGATGTGGCGGCGCTGAGAGGTCAGGAGCATGTTGGACACCGAAGCCCGAAGCACGGCGGGTGCGTTCGCGCCCTATGGGGTTGCGCTCGCGTCGCGCCTGTTGCTCGGAACGGCGCAGTACCCGTCACCTCAGATCCTCACGGACGCCATAAAGGCGGCCGAGGTCGACGTGGTGACCGTTTCGCTGCGTCGCGAGGCGGCCCGCGGCAAGAGCGGCGAGCGCTTCTGGGAGATGATCCGGAGTCTCGGCGTTCGCGTTCTGCCGAACACGGCTGGCTGCCGCACGCCGAAAGAGGCGATCACGACGGCGCAGATGGCGCGCGAGCTGTTCGAGACGGAGTGGATCAAGCTCGAGGTCATCGCCAACGACGACACGTTGCAGCCGGACCTGTTCGGCTTGGTCGAGGCGGCGGGCGTGCTGGCACGCGACGGCTTCAAGGTGTTCCCATACACAACCGAGGACCTCGGCGCTGCAGAGCGTCTACTGTCGGCAGGTTGCGAGGTGCTCATGCCTTGGGGGGCGCCGATCGGAACGGGGCGAGGGCTCGCCAATCCGTATGCGCTTAAAACGATGCGCAATTACTTTCCGGGCGTGCCGATGGTGGTCGACGCCGGGATGGGCGCACCTAGTCACGCCGCTCAGGCCATGGAGATGGGCTACGACGCGGTGCTACTGAACACGGCGGTGGCGAAGGCCGAAGACCCGGTCGCAATGGCGCGCGCGTTTTCTCGCGGCGTCGAGGCAGGCCGGCTCGCCTATGAAGCGGGTTTGATGGAGGCACGCGACATGGCGGCGCCTTCGACCCCGGTTGCCGGTACGCCGTTCTTTTCATTCGAGCCGAAGGCTTGAGCCGATGCGACCGGTAATCGACCTTTTCTATCCGATCGTCCCCGATCTGGCCTGGATCGAGCGCATCGTGCCGCTCGGCGTGAGGACGGTCCAGCTTCGGCTCAAGGATGCGGCGGGCGACGAGGTGCGGCGGCAGATTTTGGGGAGTATTGACGTCTGCAAGCGGCACGATTGCGACTTGATCGTGAACGATTATTGGCGCGAGGCGATTGCGCTCGGAGCGGATTTTCTGCATCTGGGACAGGAGGATCTGGCCGAGGCCGACGTGCAGGCAATCAAGAGGGCCGGTATCCGCCTCGGCATCTCGACCCATAGCCCGGAGGAGCTTGCGATCGCGCTCGCCGCGGAGCCGGATTACGTTGCACTTGGACCCATATACGAGACCAAGCTCAAAGCCATGAAATGGGGCCCGCAGGGTCTCGGACGGATCACCGAGTGGAAGGCGCAAATTGGCGCCTTGCCGCTCTGCTGCATTGGCGGGATTACGCCTGAGCGAGCCCCGGGCGTGGTCGCGGCCGGTGCCGATAGCGTTGCCGTCATCACGGACTTCTTCACGCATGCCGATCCCGAGAGCCGGGTGATGCAGTGGCTCGCATGGGCGAAAGCCGAACGCGCGAAAGACTGACGCAGACGATATGATGGGCGCCACGCTCCGTGTCGCTGCGCCGGCTAAAAAGACCTCGATCAGGCTTTCGTCGCCTGGCAGCCCCGGGCGCAACTCTTAATCGCGTAAGGATCATGGCCGGGCGCGAACGGAGCGTCGACGCGCGTGCCGCTTGAATGTGACAGAAATGCTGCAGAAATTGCCCCCGAGGTTCGGGAGCTGGCATGGCATATCGGTTCAAGTTGAAAGAGGATCTGCGCGGAGGGGTGCGTCGGATCGCGGTCGAGCAGATCGAGAAATTGCTCGTCATGCCGCGCAAGGGCGACGATCGCGTCCTTTGGGTGCATGAGGCTCGCAAAACCATGAAGCGCACGCGGGCATTGCTCCGGTGCGTGCGCCTGGGCCTTGAAGACCGCGTCTTTCGCGAGGAGAACGCCACCCTTGCCGGCATCGCGCGCGACCTGTCCGGCTTGCGCGATCGCGATGTGATGACCGGGACGATGGATCGGCTGCGAGGCCAGGACAGCACACTGGACGAAGCCCTGTCGTGGCTCACGGCGCAGTTGCAAGTCGCAGCCGACGGCAAAGCCGGAACGGCGCCTTCGGCACGGTCGTCCGACGCGATAGTCCGCCGGGCGGTGAAGGCGCTCCAGAAGGCGGCGGAGCGTCTGGCCACGATCGAAATTGCCGGGAAGTTCACCGACGTGGTCGGAGCAGGTTTGCGCAACGGTCAACGGGCCGGCCGCAAGGCGCTGGCGCGGCTGGCAGTGCAAGCCACGGACGAACATGTGCACGATCTGCGCAAGGCGGTGCAGACTTATCAGCGCCAGCAGACCCTGGTGCATGCACTTTGGCCGGATCTCCAGAGCGTCCGAGTCGAAGCGGCCCGCAGCCTCGCTCAACTGCTCGGCGAAGCACAGGATCTGGCTGTGCTGGCGACGACGGCGCGCACCCTCGCCGAGGCGAGCGATAACGGACACGGGGAGCGAGTGGCGGCAGCTTGCCGGGAGCGGCAGGAAATGATCCGGGAGGTGGCGATGCCGCTCGCATCTCGGCTCTTTGCGGCAAAGCCGCAAGCAGCGGAGCAGGAGTTGCAGGCCGGTTGGCGCGCGGCCGTGTCGCTGTCGGCGGCGCATTCGCCGATACCGGACGCGCCGGAGCCCGCGGCGCCTCGAAAGCGGTCGGCGCGCGCGGCCGCCGAATGATGCCGCCGAAAGTCGGGTGCACGAAAGGCTGGCGCTCGATCCGTATCTGCGTCTAGAAGTCTGGCAAAAGCATCGATAGCGCATAGCGCATCCGTCTTCGCAGTCCGGGCCCATCTGGTGGCCGTGCCGCGTTCGCTGGAAGTGGGCGTTGTCGGAAGAAGCCACGCCATTGGTCGCGGTGTCGCGACGCCGCGATGGCAGCCGGGGAGGGGGCCTATGGCATTGGGACGGGGAGCCCGGGCTACGATCACAGCGTGCCTGCTGCTGGTGTTGCCAGGACTTGGACGTGCGCAGGATGGCACCGGCGCCAGCTCCCCCTCGCCCGCTCGCGAAATTGGCGCCGTCAAAGAGACCGGCGCCATCGACAAGTCCGAAAAATTTGATGTCGGCAAGCTTGTGGAAGCGGCCCGAGAGACGGTGCGCAGCTTCAAGGAGCGTCTGAAAGGCGAACTCTCGGCCGCGATCAAGAGCGACGGCGTCGCCAACGCCGTGTCGCTTTGCCAGACGACCGCGCCGGACCTCTCGACCGTTTTCACGGACAAGTCGGGGTTCGAGGTCTTGCGGACGTCGCTACGACTGCGCAACCCGGAAAATGCGCCCGGTCAGTGGGAGCGCGAGATCCTCGGCGAGTTTCAGGAAAAAGCCGATGCGGGCGCCGATCCAAACAAGCTCGAGCGTTTCGACGAGATCGTAACTCCGGAGGGAGACCGGCTGTTTCGCTACGTGAGCGGCATCGCGACCGGAGAGATCTGTCTGAATTGCCACGGGTCGGACATCAGGCCTGACGTGAAGGCCGAACTTGTGCGTTACTATCCCGACGACAAGGCGACGGGGTACAAGCTTGGCGAGCTCAGGGGCGTTTTCTCGCTCGTCAAGCTGCTGACGGAGTAGCAGCGTCCGCCGACAAGGACCGAAAACGACGACGGAGGCGGCAGCAGATGGCGGAACTTTCAACATTCGGGCTCGACGTGGGAATCTACGGCCGTCTGGCGACGCCGGGGCCCATCATGACGCTCGCCAAACTCGCCGAGGACATGGGTTTCGCGTCGGTCTGGGTTGCCGACCACGTTGCGTTCCCGGTGTCTTTCGCCTCGAAATATCCCTATGCCAAGGAAGGTGATTTCCCCTCGAAGCTCGACGACCCGTTGCTGGAGCCCATCGCTGTGCTGGGAGTGCTCGCCGGCGCCACCAAGCGGGTTCGTCTCGGCACGGCCGTTCTGGTGATGGCCTATCGAAATCCCGTCCTGCAGGCGCGTCAGCTCGTTACCATCGACCAGATGTCGGGCGGGAGGCTGATGCTGGGTGCCGGAGTTGGTTGGCTCCAGGAGGAATTCGAGGTCCTCGGCTTCCACCAGTTCAAGCGACGCGGCAAAGCGACGGATGAAGCCATCGAGATCTTCAAGGCCATGGCCCGCGGGGGCGAGGTGGGTTTTGACGGAGAGATCTACAAGTTCGAGCCCGTCTACTCGTCGCCGGGCTCCGTGCAGCGGCCCCATCCGCCCGTTCTGATCGGAGGCGTCGCAGACGCCGCGTTGCGTCGGGTGGCGCGACATGGCGACGGCTGGCTGGCGACGGCGCTCGGGCCTGACAGGATGAAAAGTCAGCTCGATCGATTGAAGGCACTCTGCGCCGAAACAGGACGTAGCTACGACAGCGTCAAGCTCGTCTTCAAAGTGTTCCTCAACATCGGTGAAGCGAAGCGAAATCAGTACGACGAACGGGAGCCCGCGACCGGCAGCATCGCGGAGATCGTGGACGACCTGAAGCGCCTGCGGGATCTCGGGTTTGGGGAGACGATCGTGCGCGTTCGCGCGGCGCCGACGCTGGAGGCGACGCGCGAGCAGATCGACCGGTTCGTGGCGGAAATTGCACCGAAGGTGTAAGCCTCCACATCGTCGGCGATGGTGACGGGACGCCGTTTATGGCGCTCTCGCGCCGCCGAACCAAAGGCCTTTCGCCGAAGTTGCACCGGGGTGCGATTTGAAGGCTGCGCTCGCGGTCATGTCGACGGGGCGGCCCGGCGCGCGGCGTCGAGGCCGATCAACAGCAGCACGGCCCAAAAGCCGAAAGCGCACATGAACCAGGGTTGCCACATCCCCCACGAGAACGACGCGACGACCATGGTCGATGCGAAGCTCGCGAACGTGAACGGCTGAACCTTCGCAGGCAGGCGAATCATGGCGCGGAGCGCGATAAGACCCACGACGAGCAGCAGGATCGCGCCCGCGGCGCCGAGTTCGAACCAAGCCTGCATGAAGATATTGTGGGCATGGCGCCCGGTGCGTTGTGCATAGGCATCGCCTTCTTCAAGCGGCGCGTCGTGGGCGGCCTCTTCGTCGAGCGGCTTGGTCGAGCCGATACCGATGCCGAGGATCGGTGAATCGAGCATCCGATCGGCTGTCACGTTCCAAAGGACGATGCGGTTGCGTGCGGTTTGCGGCAGCCAGGCCACGCGATGCAGGCCGGCGTCGTGGGCGATGTTGGCTGCCGGAACGACCAACATGGTTGCAGCGATCCACAACGCGATCACGAGCGCACGCGTAACGGAAGCCGAGATCGCCATGCCCGCAAGGACGATACAGCCGACTACGAGCGCGATCATCGATGTCTCGTGCTCCGACGGGAAGGCGGCGATCGCACCAAGGGCTATGAGCGCGCCGCCCGAGAGCCAAGCTTTCGAAGGCGAGAATCGCGTGCGCAGCAGGAGCAGCGCCGGCCAAAGCATGATGTTGAGCACGGCGAGGTTGCGGTTCAATGTGTAGAGGTTGATGCCCGTGACCCATCCGTCGACGGTCGTCATGTGCTTAGGGGCCGGTCGCAGCGGGGGGATGATCGAGACCACCAGTCGGCGGAGCGGCTGGTCGAACACGACCTCGATCGCAAGATAGACCGACGTGGCGACGATTGCGCACAGAATAGCCGACTGAAGCCGCGTCGCGTCGGCGGGCGTCAGCGCGGGTAGGGCGCGGGCCACCGCCAACCCCATGGCAGCGATCAGGGCCACGATCACGACCCGACCCAGGGCGAACGCCGGTGACAGCGACCACAGCGCGTTGAGCCCGAGATAGGCATCTAAAACCAGCAAGGCCACCACGAGACCGGGCAATGGCCGCCACGAGAGCGCCGCGCTTGCGAAGCCGAGGGCAGCGATCGAGCCACCGAGCAACAACAGCATGAACGGCGTCGCTCGCGGGCTGATTGCGGCAACGACAACGGCAATGAGGGCCATCGCGGGGACATACGAAGCCCATTGCGGGCGCAATGCAACCGAGGCCAGGGGCGTGTCGTTGTGCACGTGGATTGCGGTCCCGAATTGAGAGACAATAGCTTCCAAAGTGGTGTCCGGATACGCCAGGAGACTGCCTTGCCGACGCAACCGGCGCGATACCGCACAATGCTTCAAGATGAACGTGCGTCGTCGACTGAGCTACTCCCGATCACGAGGACAAGTCCTCAGGCCCGAGCGCCAATTCACAGCGACTCGGTACCATGCACAACTCACTAAAAAAATTAGCGATTGGCGCCCCGAGGGTCAAACCCTCTCACGCCACATCCCCAGGAGGTCGAAATCGTGCTGAGCTCCACTCTCTTCGACGCCGACGAAATTATCGAAGGCTTGTTGCCATGGGTGCGCTGCGAAAGCCCGACCAGCAACGTCGCGGGTGTGAACCGCATGATGGACCTGGCGGCGGTTGCACTTGAGCAGCTTGGCGCCTCCATCGAGCGCACGCCCGGACGCGACGGGTTCGGCGACATCGTGATCGGCCGGCTGGGTGGCGGCGAGCCCACGAACTCGGCCGGTATCCTGATCCTGTCGCATCTCGACACGGTGCACGTCGCGGGGACGCTCGACGGGCGCCTGCCGCTGCGCCGCGACGGCGATCGGTATTACGGCCCTGGCATCTACGACATGAAAGGCGGTGTCCGTATTGCCATGCACGCGCTCGAGGTGCTGCGCAGCGCACGTGTCACGACCCGGCTGCCGGTGTCTTACATGCTGGTACCGGACGAGGAGGTCGGCAGTCCGTCGTCACGGGAGGCGATCGAGGCGGAGGCCAGGCGGCACAAGTACGTCCTCGTCACGGAGCCGTGCAAGAACGGCGTGGTCGTGACAGGGCGGTTCGCGTTCCAGCGCTTCTGGGTAACGGTGCATGGCCGACCTGCGCATGCCGGTGCCAACAACCGCATGGGCCGTAGCGCCATACGTGCGATGGCCCAGCTCATCGAGCGGATCGAGGGCATGACGGACTTCGAGCGCGGCATGACGTTCTCGGTCGGCACGATCGAGGGCGGGACGTTCGTCAACGTCATGCCGATCGAGTGCCGCGCTCAAGTACTGACCGTAGCGCCGACACGGGCGATCTTTGAGGAAGTCTACGAACGGATGAAGGCGCTCGAGGCCGTGAACGACGGTATCCGGGTGGTGGTCGAGCGCGGCCCCATGCGGCCGCTCTGGGAGCCACATCGCGAAACGATGTCGCTCTTCGAGAAGGCGCACGGCATTGCAGCCGAGATCGGCTTCGAGTTGAAGCACGGCTCGTTCGGGGGCGGGAGCGACGGGAACTTCACGGGCGCGTTGGGCGTCGCCACACTGGACGGCCTCGGCGTGGATGGCGCGGGTGCACACACCTTCGAGGAGCATCTGCTGGTTTCGTCGCTCGTGCCGAGATGCCGTCTCTTTGCAGAGTTGCTGCGGACACTTTCTTGAGCCTTGGCGCGATCGGTGGAACGGTCCTCCTGGCTTGTGCGTTTTTCCGGCGATGAACGCATGACGAGGAGCGAGGCTGACCGATGCACCAGAGCGCCGACAAGGAAACCCATCGCTCGCAGGCTTATCCGGCGACCCTGGTTGCTTCCAGCAACCAAGGCGAGTCGAAATCGGAGGGGAAGCGGCAGTCCACGGCCGCCGCCGATCACCGGAACCGCGAGCAAACGCCGACGATTTCCGAATCCGTCGCGGGCTATATCGAACGCAACCCGGTCGTAGCCGCCGGCGCGGCTCTCGCTGTCGGTGCCGCTGTCGTCATGGCGCTTCAATCGCGCCGGGCCGCGAGCAACCGGATCGATCGCCGGGTCCAACGCGCCGTGCGATCGATGGACCGGTCGTTCGCGCGGGAAATGAAGGCGCTGCGGCGGTCGGATATGGCTGACCGCGTGAGCCATTTCGGATCGTCGCTGGGCGATGTCTTCTCCCGCATCGATCTTTCTCCGCTGGCGGAGCGGGGGCAGGTCTACCTCGATGCAGCGCGCCGCCGCATGGGCGTCTGAGGCATCGACCGATCCCGATCACGTGAAACGTCCCGCATTCCAAAACTGAATGCGGGACGCTATACGTGCCGACCATGCAGGATCTTCCGGAAAAGATTGCGCGCGACTTTCGCCCATCGGGCCACCCGAAGGCGTTGCACGGCCGGGTCGGCGTGTTGCTCCTCAACCTCGGCACGCCGGATGCGACCGACTACTGGTCGATGCGCCGCTACCTGAAGCAGTTCCTCTCCGATCGCCGCGTCATCGAGGAGCCGCGGTGGAAGTGGTGGCCGATCCTGAACCTGATCATTCTCACTGTGCGGCCGGGCCCCAAGGGGCGGGATTACGCGTCGATCTGGAATAAGGAACGCGATGAGGGTCCGCTGAAGACCATCACGCGGTCTCAGGCCGAAAAGCTCGCTGCGGCCATGGCTGGCCATCCCGAGGTGGTCGTCGAATGGGCGATGCGGTACGCTAATCCATCGACGGCTGCGGGGATCGACGCGCTGTTCGAGGCAGGTTGCGATCGCATCCTGCTGGTGCCGCTTTATCCGCAGTACGCCGCGCCGACGACGGCGACTGCTGCGGACGAGGCGTTTCGTCATTTGATGACGATGCGCTGGCAACCGGCCATTCGCGTGGCGCCTTCCTGGCACGATCATCCCGTCTACATCGACGCCATAGCCAAATCCGTTCGTGCCGGGCTGGCGCGGCTCCCGTTCGAGCCCGAGACGATCGTCGCGACATTCCACGGCATGCCGCAGAAATATCTCGAGGCCGGCGATCCTTATTATTGCCAGTGCCAGAAGACGTCGCGTCTCGTCCGCGAAGCGTTGGGCCTTTCCGAGCAGCGCTGGATGACGACATTCCAATCGCGGTTCGGCAACGATCCGTGGCTGCAGCCCTATACCGACAAGACCGTGGAGAGCCTGGCGCAATCCGGCGTCAAGCGGCTGGCTCTGGTCGCGCCGGGCTTCAGTGCCGATTGCCTCGAGACGATCGAGGAACTGGACGTCGAGAACCGGCACATTTTCATGCAGAACGGTGGCGAGCAGTTCGCTTATATTCCCGCACTCAACGACAGCGACGATGGCATCCGTGTGATCGAGGCCGTGACGCGCCGGGAGCTTTCAGGCTGGCTCGCAGTAACGTAGTCTCGGGCTTCTTTCCGCGAAAAGGAGCCAATCCATGTCATCCATCCAGCGCGTCCTGCTGCCGGGCCTGCGTGAACCGGTCAGCCATTTCTGTCATGTCACCCGGGCGGGCCCCAACGTGTGGGTGTCCGGCATAACCGGCGCCCGTGCCGACGGGAGCATCCCGGAGGGTGTCGTCGAGCAGTTCGATGTTGCCATGGATGCGCTCGACCAATGCCTGAAAGCCGTTGGCGCCGGGCCGGAGCACGTCGTGAAGGTGCAGGTTTTCATGACCGACATCAAAGAGCGGCCGCTGATCAATCCGAGGCGCATTGTCTATTTCGGCGAAAACCGGCCGGCTTCGACACTCGTCGAGGTGAGCGGCCTGGTCGACCCGCGCATGAAAGTCGAGATCGAGTGCCAGGCCTGGGTCGGCTAACCGGCGAGTGGCCGGCCGCATTGCCTCTTGGCACGCACGACGGAACCGGCCTAGCCTTCTCCAGCGATCAGGGGAGGCAGGCATGCGTTGGAAGATCGGCGATGTGACCGTCACCAAGGTGGTGGAACTGGAGACCACCGGCGGCAGCCGTTTCATCCTCCCGGACGCCAGCCCCGAGGCGGTGCGGCCGATCTCGTGGCTGATTCCCCATTTTGCCGACGAGATGGGGAAACTCAAAATGAGCATTCATGCCCTCATCGTCGAAACGCCGTCGATGACCATCATGGTCGACACGTGCCTCGGCAACGATAAGCAGGGGCGCCGCGTGCCGACCTGGAACGAGCGCCAGGGGCGATTTCTGGCGGACATCGCCGAGGCCGGCTACCCCGCTGACAAGATCGACGTGGTGATGTGCACGCATCTTCACGTCGATCACGTCGGCTGGAATACGAAGCTGGTTGGCGACGCGTGGGTACCGACCTTTCCGAAGGCCAAATACGTATTTGGGCGCAAGGAGTTCGAGCACTGGTCCACGCAACGCGCAGCCGAGCACATGCTGACGGTATTTGCCGATAGCGTGCAGCCGATCGTCGACGCCGGGCTCCACGAGTTGGTCGAGGCCGATCATCAGCTCTGCCCGGAGGTGCGCTTCGTGCCGAGCCATGGGCATTCGCCGGGGCATTGCAGCGTGATGATCGAATCGCGAGGGGCAAGAGCCCTGATCACGGGCGACTTCGCGCATCACCCCTGCCAGTTCGCCCGCCTGGACTGGTGTTCGACGGCGGATTTCGATCGGGCGGAGGGCGAGGCGACGCGGCGGCGGCTTCTGGGAGAGCTGGCTGGCAGCGACGTGCTGGTGATCGGCACGCACTTTGCCGGACCAACTGCCGGCCACATCGAGCGCGACGGGGCTGCCTATAAGATGGTCGTATGAGGCTGTAGCGTCGGAGCTCGGATGCAAGCCATGGCTTGCATCGGGTCTGCCATCGCATCGGAGGTCCAAGGACGCTCCATAGCCGATGGCGTCTCGAAGGGCCCATGGACTTGAAATTCGCTCCCGGCCGGCGACCGATGGCTGGCGAATTTCAAGTCCGTTGCTTTCGCTCTACTGGGGCTTGCGCGCTTCCGCGAGAGCCTTCTCCGCCGCTTCGCGCAGTTGCTGCTCGGTCGCGAGCTTTTCGGCCGCCGCCTGCGCGGCGGCTTCGGCGGAAGCCTTGGCCGACTGCAACGCGCTCATCTGGTCGCGCGTCGCCTTGAGATCGGCATCGGTGGTCATCTTGGCCGCCTGCGCCTTGGCGGCCTCGTCTCGCGCCACGGCGACTTCATTCTTCAGTGCCGCGAGATTGGCTTCGATCGTCTGTATGGTTGCCTTCGTCTTGTTTGCATCCTCGCGGGCGGCGGCGGCAGCGTCGACAGCGGCCTTGCGGGACGCGGTGAGCGAGGCGATCTCGTCACGCAGCTTCTTGATCGTGTCGTCGGTGGCTTTGCTCTGCCCTTCGATCTTGGTGATCTGGTCACGCGCGGCTTTCAACTCCGCATTCGATTTCTCGAGTTGAGCCGCTGTTTGGCGGGATCTCGCCGTTTCGTCGGAGAGGTTGCTGGACTGAAGATAGCCGTAGAAGGCCAAAAGGATGGCGGCTGCGGCCAGCACGACCGTCATTATCGAGCTTTTCATTATGGGGCTCGCTGAAAAAGTTGGGCTCCTCGCGCCTGAAGCCTGAGCCGGCGTCCCCGACGCTGCCCGCACTCCGACGCCGTCGGTCTTGTACCCGACATAGGCCGGGGCGCTAGCAAAAATTGTCCCGGATGCGACAACCGGATCTGTCGATCGGACTGGGTCGATCGGAGAGTTGCCAGGTCTTCGTCGATCAGGATTGCGTGGCCGCGATCCTATGCCCGAAGCGTCGCTGGTCTCCGAGCGGAAGCCTTGGCAGCTTCGCAGGCCGGCGCGCGCAGGTCGCGCACAACCCGCGCACGCTCGGCCGATGCATGACGTCCTTCTCACCGTTGGCTGCGTAGCCGGCGGCGACCACGAGAAGGCGCTCGATCGCTCGCTCGCGGATGCCGAGATCCCTGAGATGGTGGACCGTATTGATCAGATAGTCGAGATTTGCGCCCGAGTGACCACGAGCGCCCCTGATGATCGCAGCCTGGGTAGCAAGCGAAAGTGGGCCGGTGTAGGCGGGATGAAAGCGCTCGATCGTGTAGGCGAGCACCCTCGCCGAGGCGACGGACGCACCGGGCGCGAGTTTCGCCGTGACGAGGGTCTCGCGGTAGACGCCGTAGACGAGTTCGCGCGCGCGCAGATACCCGAGCACACGCGTGGCGTCCCCGGCACCGATGCGATAGGCGATGCCGTCGCACGCGCGTCCCCTGTCCAGCCCCAGGACGAGGCCGGGCCGTTCGCGGCTGCCGCGATGCACGGTGGAGGCGATGCAGAACGCGCGGTGAAAGCCGGCGATGGCGGCGGGCACGCGTTCTTCATAGGGAAAGTCTGGCCGCCACATCAGCGAGCCGTAGCCGAAGACCCAGAGATCGTGGCCCCGCGGCGCAGCAGGCATCACGCCGCTCAGGATTTCGCGCTGTCGGTGCCGGCACCGTGCGGACGGCCGAAGTCGGGTGCGGCTGTGTCCTGACCGGCCTGGATGATCCCGCGCCGCGTCTTTCGGGCTTCCGCGAAAAGCTTGAAGAGGGTGTCGCCGTCGCCGAACCGGATCGAACGCTGCAAGTGGATCAAGTCCTCCGTGAAGCGTCCGAGCATTTCGAGCACCGCCTCGCGGTTGTTCAGGAAGACGTCGCGCCACATCGTCGGGTCCGAGGCGGCAATACGGGTGAAATCGCGGAAGCCGCCGGCCGAGAACTTGATCACCTCGCTGTCGGTGACACGCTCGAGGTGATCGGCGGTATTGACGATATTGAAGGCGATGAGATGGGGCACATGGCTCGTGATGGCGAGAACCATGTCGTGATGCGCGGCGTCCATCATTTCGACGTTGGAGCCAAGGCCTCGCCAGAAGTCGCGCAGGCGATCGACAGCGTGCGTGTCGGCGCCCTCGGCCGGGGTCAGAATGCACCAGCGGTTGTCGAACAGCTCGGCGAAACCGGATTCGGGCCCCGAGTGCTCGGTGCCGGCGATCGGATGGCCCGGAATGAAATGCACGCCATCCGGCACGGACGGCCCGCAATCTCGCACGATGGTGCCCTTGACCGATCCGACGTCGGTGAGGGTCGCGCCGGATTTCAGGTGCGGTCCGATCTCACGAGCCACATCGGCGCAGGCGCCGACAGGCACGCAGAGAATGACGAGGTCGGCGTCTTTCACGGCCTCGGCCGCTGTTTCATACGCCTCTTCGACCAGCCCGAGCCGCAGCGCCGTTGTCCGCGTCGCGGGCGACTTTGCATGACCGACGAGGCGCCGGCAAAGGCCAGCGCGGCGGGCGGCATGGCTGATGGACGAGCCGATCAGGCCGATGCCGATCAGTGCGACGGTGTCGTAGATGGGCGTGCTCATGCGTCAGGCTTTGCCGAGAAATGCGGCGAGAACGGCGACAACGGTACGATTGTCGCTCTCGGTGCCAATGGTCATGCGGAGCGCGTTTGGCAGACCGTAACCTGCGACCCGGCGCATGATGATGCCCTTCGATTTGAGAAACGCGTCGGCAGCGATGGCGTCGCGGCCCTTTTCGGCCGGGAAGTGGATGAGAATGAAGTTGCCGACCGATGGCGTGACCTCAAGCCCGAGTTTGGCGATCTCTGCGGTGGTCCAGGGCAGCCATTTGTCATTGTGAACAAGCGACGTCTCGAGGTGGTCCTTGTCCTCGATGGCGGCGATGCCGGCGGCGATCGCGGGCGCCGTGACGTTGAACGGTCCGCGGATACGATTGAGCACGTCGGCGATTTCGGGCGGGCAGTAGGCCCACCCGAGGCGAAGGGCCGCGAGACCGTAGATTTTCGAGAACGTGCGCGTCATCACCACGTTCTTCGATGTCGCGACCAGCTCGATGCCCGCCTCGTAGTCGTTGCGCCGCACGTACTCGGCATAGGCCGAATCCAGAACCAGCAGCGTGTCGGCACGCATGCCGGAATGCAACCGGCGAACCTCACTGAAGGGAATGTAAGTGCCCGTCGGATTGTTGGGATTGTCGAGGAACACGATTTTTGTCTTCGGCGTCAGCGCCGCGAGCATCGCGTCGACATCGCAGGCGTAATTGCGTGTCTTGACGACAACCGGCGTCGCGCCGTTGCCGAGCGTGACGATGCGATAGACCAGGAAACCGTGCTCGGTGAAGACCGCTTCGTCGCCATGCCCGAGGTAGGCATGCGCAAGCAAATTCAGAAGCTCGTCCGAGCCGCAGCCACAGACAATTCGGCTTGGGTCGAGGCCATAAGCCCCCCCGATGGCCCGGCGGAGTGCAGTCGACGCTCCGTCGGGGTAGCGCTCCAGTTCGCCGCTCAAGTCCTTGTAGGCGGCAATGGCTTTCGGCGATGGACCGAGCGGCGTCTCGTTCGACGAGAGTTTGATCGGTTTGACCCCGCCCGGGACCGTGCTCTCGCCCGGCACGTAGGGGGCGATGTCGAGAATTCCAGGCTTCGGCTGAGGCGCGGTCATAGGTGCGGACATCGGCATTTCCGTTGAGGTAGCGGCGCGCGCGGGCATTGGTCGGGCCTGTGCGAGCGGATTGATAGGCGTCCCGCCGGCCAAAAGCAATTGGACCGGAGCAGTCGCGGCGCGGTAACCGAGACCGACCGGGCCCGCGTTTGCATTGACGCACGTTCAGGAGCGATAGTGGGCCCGTGCCGCCAACTTCTCCAGCCGGCGCGGCCAGGGCGCACGGCGTGCCGGCTTGATCGGTTGGCCTGCTCCTCGTGCGGCAGGCTCCACCTCGACAGGATGTGCTTTGAGCAAACTCGACATCACCGTGATCGGCGCCGGCATCTTCGGCCTCTGGCAGGCGTTCGAGTTTGCCCGGAGGGGACACGCCGTGACGCTTCGCGAGGCGATGCAGGAGGCCGCGAGCGGAGGCTCCAGCCGGTTCGCCGGCGCCATGCTGGCCCCTTATTGCGAGGCGGAGGCCGCGCCGGAGGTGGTCAAGCAACTCGGACTCGAAGGGCTGGAGATCTGGAAGTCTGCGTTCGGGCATGTGACTGAGAACGGCAGCCTCGTGATCGCGGCGGCCCGCGACATGACCGAGCTGAGGCGGTTTCAGCGCATGACGGAAGGGCATCGCAGCCTCGATCAGGCCGCCATCGGCGAATTGGAGCCCGACCTCGCCGGCCGGTTCGGCTCAGGCCTTTACTTCCCGACCGAAGCGCACGTCTCGACGCGTCATGCTCTTGCCGGCCTGAGGGCGGAACTCAGGCGGCTCGGTGCGACGTTGGTGTTCGGCGAGCCCGTGCCCGATCCCGTCTGGATGGCGGCCCCGTCAGGCGGGATCGTTATCGATTGCCGGGGCATCGCGGCGCGCGGCGATCTCGAGGCGCTGCGAGGTGTCCGCGGCGAGATGGCGGTCGTCCGAGCCACGGATGTACGCTTGGGGCGGCCGGTGCGGCTGCTGCATCCACGCTTCCCGCTTTACATCGTGCCGTGGGGCGACGACACGTACATGATCGGTGCCACGGTCATCGAGCGGGAGGATTTCGGTGCGGTGACCTTGCGCTCGGCTCTGGATTTGCTGGGAACGGCCTACGCTGTGCATCCGGCCTTCGGCGAAGCCGAGATCCTCGAGCTGTCTGCGGGCGTGCGCCCTGCCTTTCCGGACAACGTGCCGAGGATCGTGGTCAAAGGGCGTCGGCTGCTGGTCAACGGCGCCTATCGGCATGGATACCTGATGTCGCCGGTCCTCGCTCGCATCGCAGCCGATTTCGTGGAGACCGGAAGCAGCCGATCCGAGATCGTCGTCGGCGACGAAGCGTAGGCGGTTGGCCCCATTTCAGTGTGTGCGATCGCACACACCGCCCGTTAATTCGAAATTTACCTTCATAAGGTTGTGCAGAACGCCATTCGAATCGGTGTAACCCAATTAAAGCGCTCTCGAAATCCGATGGGGGGCCTTGTGGGTATGTGCACGTGCGTTCGACTGATGGCGGGGGCATGATCAGCGATATAAAGAAAAGTGGCCATGGGCTGCTGCTTCGGCCAGCGGTTTATGCCCTGATGGTGGGTGCTGCCGTCGTCGCCATGACGGCAGCCGTTGCGGGATCTGCGCAGGCGCAATCGCTGCGCGATGCCCTAGCCTCCGCCTACAAATACAATCCACGTCTCGACGCTGAGCGCGCGAGACAGCGGGCGACGGACGAAGAAGTCTCGCGCGCACACTCTGGATATCGGCCGGTTGTCGGCGCTAGTGCCGACATCGGTTACCAGAGGACGGACACGAAGCCGAGCACGACCAGTTCGGGCGAGACCCATCCAAAAGGCTACGGGATCACGGCTTCGCAGCCCATCTTCAACGGGTTTCGCACGCTGAACGGCGTGCGCGTGGCGGAGGCCACGGTTCGGGCCGGGCGCGAGACCTTGCGTAATGTCGAGCAGTCGGTCCTGCTGGAGGCGGCGACAGCCTACGTCGACGTCGTCCGCGACCAAGCCGTCGTGAAGCTGCGTGAAAACAACGTCGATGTATTGACGCGGGAGCTGAAGGCCACGCGTGACCGTTTCTCGGTGGGCGAGGTGACGCGCACGGACGTGGCTCAGGCGGAGGCGCGCCGTGCAGCCTCGGTCTCGGCTCTCGATCTGGCCAGGGCAAACCTAAAGACGAGCCGCGCCACATTCGAGCGCGTCGTCGGTTTCCCGCCATCGACTCTCGTCGAGCAAAAGCCGCCAATGCGCCTGCTGCCCAAATCGGTCACGGAAGCCGTTGATATCACCTTGAAGGAAAGCCCGCTGGTGGTGGCGGCACTTTATACCGAGCAGGCCGCCCGCTACACGGTGGATCAGGTGTGGGGCGAGCTTCTGCCCAGCGTCCGCGTCGACGCGTCTTACAATCATCGCTACGATTCGAGTTCCGTGCTCGACGAAAGCGAGGCGACGACGGTTACCGGCCGGCTCGATGTTCCCCTCTATCAGGCCGGTGATGTGCAGGCCCGCGTCCGGCAGGCCAAGCATACGCATGTGAGCCGCCTGCAGCAGATCGAGCAGCAGAGGACCGAAGCCAAGGCCGCGACCATCAGTGCCTGGTCGACCCTGGTTGCCGCGCGGGCCCAGATCGAGGCGGGAGAGCTTCAAGTGAGCGCCTCGGCCACGGCGCTGAGGGGTGTTCGAGAGGAAGAGCGAGTGGGCCAGCGCACGCTTCTCGACGTTCTCAACGCCGAGCAGGAAGCCTTGAACGCCCAGGTGCAGTTGGCGACGACGAAAAGAGACCTCGTAGTGGCCTCCTACGCGGTACTTTCATCCATTGGGCGGCTGTCGATCGCGGAATTGGGCACGACCGCATTGGCCTACGACGTCGAGGCGCACTACTTCGAGGTTCGCCGCAAATGGTGGGGCATCAGCATCACGCATCCGAACGGCCACCGCGAACGTCTTGATCTGTGGGAAACCTACGGTAAGAACCACGACCCTGTGAAATAGTTCTTCGGGTCAGTGATATAAGGGCCGAGGCGGCAGTTCCGCCTCGGCCCTTGCCTTTTGATTGCCCTGAACACAGGCTAACTGGGCTCGGCGCACGGCGGCGCAACTAGACAGTCGAGTCGGACGCAGGTTCGGCACGATCATGGAGCGGGCTCGGTTGGTGCCGGAGGGAAGAGGCCCCCGGACGCTGTGTCGGCGAGGGAGTGGGATAAAAATGGCGAAGGCGGAGAAGGCCGGCGAGCCGAGCATGGACGAGATTTTGGCCTCGATCCGCAAGATTATAGCGGAGGAGCCTGTCGGCAAGAGCCCTGCCAATGGAGCCGCCGGCCACGGAGCGTCGGGGCCGCAACAGACTTTCCCGGCTCCCGCGGCGTCGCTGGACGATATCCTGGGCATGGCGGATGCTCCGACGCGCGTTTCGAGCGTGGGGGGGGCTACTCCTTCCGAGAAGGCCGCCGCGCTGCCGGCTCCTGCGCCGGTCGCGCGAAGCGTCGAAAGCCCCGTGGAAACCGCGGGTAACGTCAAACCGTCGGGTCAAGCCGCGCGGGCATTCTTTCCCGAGCCAGCGGGCAGCAAGTCCGGGATTGGTGTCGTGCCGGGTCCAGATGCGCCATCGCCGTCGTTGTCACCATCACAGTCCAAGGGTGACGCAACGTCGGTTGACTTCGGTGCGATCGTGCCCGGCAAGACAGCGGCCCAAAGCGGTGAACTGGAGCATAGTGACCGTCGGCCCATACCCGGGCGACTGCCGGAATGGCTCAGCCGCCCGGGCGGCGCGCCAGCATCGCGCGGCGGTCCGACCCCGATGCCTGCCGAGACGAAGTCGGCACCAGCCGCCGAGCCTGCAAGCCAGTCGGATCGAAAGTCGCAAGCGGACGGCAAACAGCAGATCAGCAGCGCTCCGAGCCAGCCGGCTTCGGCAAAGGACGTTGCGGCCAAGACGGCCACCGCGCCGGCCGGCGACGGGGTGGTAACCGGCAACGGAGTGGTCGCAGGCAAGTCAACCACGACGTCGGCCCCGACGCCGGCCGCTGCGCACGCTGGGGCTCCGGCGCCATCTGCGCCTGCGGCGACACCCGCACCGCGGCCGGTCAGCGCGCCGACGCCGACTGGAAACGGCATGGCGGCGGCCAGCCCGGTTGCACCTGCCAAACCCGCGAGCCCCTCGACCACGGTAGCGCAGGCCACGACACCACAGAAAGCCGCCACCGTTCCCGTGCCCGTCGCGGAAGCACCCGCGCCGGTCGTAAAGCCGGCCGTGCTCGAGAAGTCGAAAGCGGCTGTGAAACCTGCTCAGTCGAGTGATCTGGTGGCCGCCGCCCCGTCGCTGGGCGGTGTCAGGACACTCGACGACACCATCGTCGAACTCCTGCGCCCGATGATCCGCCAGTGGCTCGACGAGAATATGCCCCGCATGGTCGAGAAGGCTCTGCGCATTGAGATGGCTGCGTCACTGCAGGCCAGGGGCGAGCCCGGCAAACCGGATCCTTCGAAGCACTGAGGCGCGCTGCAGGCACGAGCGCCTGGCGTCCGCGCGTCGGTTGACATTGCCCGAGGCCCGCGCGTACCACCGCCGGGTCTCTTCGTCATTTCATGAGCCGAGCCCAACCCCATGCTCGAAAAGACCTATCAGCCCGCCGAGATCGAGGCCCGCATTCATGCGTCCTGGGAAGCGGCGGATGCGTTCAAGGCCGCGCGGCCGGATCGCGCCGACGCCGAGACCTACTGCATCGTGATCCCGCCGCCAAATGTGACGGGCTCGCTGCACATGGGCCATGCCCTCAACAACACCCTGCAGGACGTGCTCTGCCGTTTCGAGCGGATGCGGGGCAAGGACGTGCTCTGGCAACCTGGGACGGATCACGCGGGCATTGCGACGCAGCTTGTCGTGACCCGTCAGCTCGCCGACCGGCAGATCAGCATCAAGGACCTCGGACGCGAGGCGTTCATCGAGAAGGTCTGGGAGTGGAAGGGGCAATCGGGCGGGACGATCGTCAACCAGCTCAAACGGCTCGGCGCCTCGTGCGACTGGAGCCGCGAGCGGTTCACCATGGACGAGGGCCTGTCGAAGGCCGTGATCAAGGTGTTTGTCGATCTGCATCGGCAGGGGTTGATTTATCGCGATAAGCGGCTGGTGAACTGGGACCCGGAGTTCCAATCTGCGGTCTCGGATCTCGAGGTCGAGCCGCGCGAGCATACGGGCTCGTACAAGTGGTCCAGGGGGCAGGTCGACAAGGACGGCAGCCTCGTCGAGTTCAACGCGGGCGCGCTGAGCAAGGTGCTCGACAAGGACCCGTCGGGGCACATGTACACGGTCCGCTATCCGTTGGCGGACGTGACCTATAACGCGGATGATCCTGCGACCTACCTGATGGTCGGCACGACGCGACCCGAGACGATGCTCGGCGATACCGGCGTTGCGATCCACCCCGAGAACGAGAAACTCAAGCACCTGATCGGCCGGTCGGCGCTGCTGCCGCTCACGGGCCGCACGATCCCGATCGTCGGCGACACTTATGCCGATCCGGAGAAGGGCACGGGCGCGGTGAAGATCACCCCGGCCCATGATTTCAACGACTGGGATGTGGGGAAGCGCTGCAAGCTCGAAGTGATCAATATTCTCGATGCGACCGGTCATCTCAACGAGAACGTGCCCGTGACGTACCGCGGCATGGATCGCTTCGCGGCAAGAAAACGTATTGTCGAGGATCTCCACGCGCTCGGCCTGCTGGAGCGGATCGAGGTGACGACGCATGCGGTTCCGCACGCGCAGCGCGGCGATGCGATCGTCGAGCCCTGGCTGACAGACCAGTGGTACGTGGAGGCCGCGACGCTGGCCAAGCCAGCGCTCGCCGCCGTGCGCGCAGGCGAGACCCGTTTCGTGCCCGCGAAGTATGCCAACGACTATTATCGCTGGCTCGAGAACATTCAGCCGTGGTGCATCTCGCGCCAGCTCTGGTGGGGTCACCAGATTCCGGCGTGGTATGGGCCTCAGCTAGTTGAGAATGAGCTCGTTCACGATCAGGCGGCTCAGTTCAGATATTTCGTTGCAGTGTCGGAAAATGGGGCCATCGCCGAAGCGGAAGCGTTCTATGGTAGGCGAGTCACCATTCTGCCGAGTTGGCAGGAAGCAATGGTTCGAAATACTCAGGATCCGGCCGGCGATCACGTCTACCTCTACCGCGATCCCGATGTCCTCGACACCTGGTTCTCGTCGGCGCTGTGGCCGTTCTCGACGCTCGGCTGGCCGGACGAGACGCCGGAGCTCAGGCGCTTCTATCCGACGAGCTGCCTCGTCACGGGCTTCGACATCATCTTCTTCTGGGTCGCCCGCATGATGATGAGCGGGCTGCACTGCATGCAAGAGGTACCGTTCCGCGACGTCTACATCCACGGCCTGGTTCTCGACGAGAAGGGCCAGAAGATGTCGAAGACCAAGGGGAACGTGATGGACCCCCTGGAGCTGATCGACGTCTACGGCGCCGATGCGCTGCGGTTCACGCTCGCCGCCATGACCGCCCAGGGGCGCAACGTGCGGCTGTCGAAGCAGCGCGTCGAGGGCTATCGCAACTTCGCGACCAAGCTCTGGAACGCGACGCGCTTCGCCGAGATGAACGAATGTGTCCGGATCGACGGCTTCGCTCCGAAGGCCGTCAGGGAAACGGTCAATCGCTGGATCGCGGGTGAGACCGAGCGCGCGGCAAAGGCCGTCACGGCGGCAATCGAGGGCTACAAGTTCAACGAGGCGGCGGCCGCAATCTACGAGTTCGTCTGGGGCACCGTGTGCGACTGGTATCTGGAGCTGACGAAGCCGGTGTTTGCCGGCGCCGATGAGGCGGCCAAGGCGGAGACGCGTGCCATGACGGCCTGGGTGCTCGACCAGAGCCTCGCCATGCTGCATCCGTTCATGCCGTTCATCACCGAAGAGCTCTGGGCCAAGACGGGCGAAGCCGGGCCGGCGCGGGCGTCGCTGCTGGCGCTTGGTCCGTGGCCGGTGCTCGATGGTCTGGCGGATGCGGCGGCAGACGCCGAGATCGGCTGGGTGATCGGCCTCATCTCCGAGGTGCGCTCGGTGCGATCCGAGATGAACGTGCCGGCGGCGGCGAAGGTGCCGCTGGTGCTGGTCGAGGCGAACGATGCCGTCCGGGCGCGGGCCGAGACGCACATGGACACCATCGTGCGCTTGGCCCGCCTCCAGTCGATCGGCTTTGCAGCGGCCGCCGAGAAGGGGTCGGCTCAGGTCGTCGTCGGCGACACCACGGCGGCCCTCGCTCTCGCCGGCATCATCGACATGGGCGCGGAGCGGTCGCGGATGGCCAAGGAGATCGCCAAAGTCGCCAACGAGATCAAAAAGGTGACCGACCGGCTCGGCAACCCGCAGTTCATGGCGCGGGCGCCCGAGGAGATCGTCGAGGAGTTACGCGAGCGTCAGGCCGATTGGGAGGGCAAGGGGCGGCGCCTCGAAGCCGCGCTGGCCCGCATCGAGGGCGCTTGAGGGCGAAAAGTCTCGTCGCAACCGATCTCTGTCGGTTGCGTTAGGCTGAGCGACCGACACCGGCGAGCACCGTCCGCATGCCAACCGAGAGCCCTTCGACCTCCGTTCCGTCCGTACCGTTAGGGGGCGGTACCCGTTCGGGTGACTGGTCGGTCGCGGGAGCGGCAGCGTTCGTAACGGCGGTCATGGGCTCGGCCATGCTGGCCGCCTTCGTCCTGCAGACCGGCTATGGGCTATGGCTGACCAGGGTCGGCCCGTCCATCGCCGCCGACTGGCCGGCGCCGACAGAGCCGGCCTTCCTCGTCAGCGTTCAACTCGGAGCCCAGGGCGTCGAGTTGCTGTTGATCTGGGGTTTGACGGGAGTTTGGCATCAGGATCGAAGTGCAGCGCTCGGGTTGGCGGTGCCTCGGTTCACGCTTGGACAGTGGATCGGATCGGTAGCGCTGCTGTTCGTCGTGAAAGCGCTTGTCACGATGGTCGCTCTCGGCATCGGTCCCACCGACTTCAATCGTGAGTTTGGCCCATTCGTCGCGCTCGCGCGAAGCCCGCAGGCGTGGCTGTTGTTTCTGACCGCCGTGGTCCTGGCAGGGTTGATCGAGGAATTGCTGTTCCGCGGCGTGCTTTCGCGCACGCTCGAAGCCACGCGGCTCGGATTTTGGGGGGGTGCTGCCATTGCCAGCGCGGCCTTCGCCATGCTGCACCTTCAATACGGCTTCGGCGGGCAACTCGTGATCTTTGCGATCGGCATGACGCTCGCGTGGATCAGGGCTCGATCCGGCAGCCTGTGGCCCTCCATCGTGTGCCATTCCATCAACAACGCAGTGGCCTTGTTCGCGATGCGCGCCATCTCGTGACGGACAGCTGGGGATCGGAACGGCCTAATGGCGGCAAAAGGCAGGTTGACGGACCTTGCCGGCGTGTGCTTCGTCCGATTGTGAAGGCAAGGGGAGGCGAAGGAGGCCAAATGGCCGCGGATGGCGCGATCGACATAATTGCGGCGGCGCATCGCATGCCACTCGCTGAAGCCCTCGAGTTGCGCGAGCGTCAGGGGCGGCCGGTCACGGTCGGCATTATCGGCGCCGGTCAGATGGGCACCGACCTCCTCGTCCAGATCGCGCTGATGCCCGGCATCGAGGTCGTCGCTCACTGCGACTCGAAGCCGGAGCGGATCGAGGCCGGATGTAAGATCGCCGGTGAACGCTGCCGGCGCCCCGAAATCGTCGGCTCGTTGACCGATGTCTCACGCGCGATCGCGCGCGGGCGCTTGGCCGCGGTCGCATCGCCGGAATTGGTCTGCCGCGCAGCCGAAGTCGATGTCGTGATCGACGCGACGGGCAATCCGAACGCAGGCGCCGTCGTGGCGCTGACCGCGATCGGCGCCGGCAAGCATATCGTGATGATGAACGTGGAGGCCGACGTGACCGTCGGCTCGTATCTTGCGGGGGAAGCGCAGAAGGCAGGTGTCGTCTACACCATCGGCGCAGGCGACGAGCCGTCGTCGACGATGGAGCTGATCCGCTTCGTGCGCTCACTCGGCTATCCGGTCATCGCCGCCGGCAAGGGCAAGAACAACGCCTTCAATGTCGATGCGACACCCGACGACTATCGCGATGAGGCGACGCGCCGGAACATGAACCCCCGCATGCTTGTCGAGTTCGTCGACGGCACGAAGACCATGGTCGAGATGGTCGCGATCGCCAATGCGAGCGGTCTCGTGCCGGACGTGCCGGGCATGCACGGACCCATGGCTTCGCGAGCGGAATTGCAGAATTACTTCTGTCCCCAGGAGGATGGGGGCATCCTGTCGCGCAAAGGCTGCGTCGACTTCACTCTTGCGAAGGACGTCGCGCCGGGCGTGTTCTGCGTCGCGGAGATGTCGCATCCGCGCTTGCGCGAGCGCATGAACGACCTGCATCTGGGCGCGGGTCCCTATTACACGTTCTATCGGCCCTATCACTTGACCAGCCTGGAGGTCCCGCTGTCGGCCGCGGCCGCGGCGATCCATGGCGAAAGTCACATGCATGCGATGCCGGTGCCTGTCGCCGATGTCGGTTGCGTCGCCAAATGCGACCTGAAGCCGGGGGATGAACTGGGCCGTATCGGCGAATACCTTTATCGCGGCTTCGCACTGACCCGGACCGACGCGCGCGCGCGTAACGCATTGCCGATCGGGCTCGCTCAGGGGGCCAGGATCACGCAACCGGTACGCAAGGGCGAGCTGATTACGTCGGCGGCGGTAGAAATTCCTGCCGGGTCGGAAATTGCACGCGTGCGCCGTCTGCAGGACCAAATGGCGGCCGGATGATGTCGCCCGAACGGCGGCGTCGCCTTGGCCGGCGCCTCGTCGAATGGGCGCGCCGCTATGCGCCGCTCGAAATTTTCTCCACGATCACAGCCCTCTCCGGCGCGGCACTCGCCTCGGTTCTGACGACGAATGCGGTGGCGATCGCCTACGCGGCCGCCTGGGCCGAGAACGTCGGTTACTACGGCTTCGCCCTCGCGCGCGAAATAGTGCGGCTTGAGCGGGCCGACGCGGGCGCCGACGGCGCGCCCCGATCCGTTTTCCAGCGCGCCCTCGACGCCTCTAAAGCGCTGCTCTGGGAGTTTGGCGCGGCAGAGGTGCTCGACAGCGTCATCGTCAGGCCAGCGTGTATGTATGCGGCGGTCGCCGCGTTCGGCAGCATCGGGGCGGGCATCGTGGCCGGTAAGATTGCGGCGGACATCGTGTTCTATGGAATCGCGATCGTCTTCTATGAGTGGGGAAAAAGGCGTCCGATCGACCGCGCCTGACTGAGGCGACAGTCGCCGACGGGACAGGCGGCTCCGTTATCGCGCCTACGCCGGTTCAAAAGGGTCAGCCAATTTGGCCGCCGTCGTAGCCGCAGGCGATGCGGGCCAGCATGGCGCGCGCGGCATCATGATCGAGGTCGCGGGCGACCGCCGCAGCATCCTCGCCATCGGGATCGAGGCCGCGGCCACGCGCGAGCATGCGGGCGACGATCGCGAGATCCAGCATCGGCAACTCGGCCCACAAGCCGCGTGCCAACTCTTGAGCCAGTGCATGATCCGGATGCGCGTCCGACACGGGAGCCTTGCCGATCTCGTACATGTGCGTCACCGCCGCCCAGTCGGCGCGCTCCGCGGGCAAGCGCTCGAAAATGTCCGGGCACTCCGAAGCGACGTAGAAGCGGTTCAGCGTGTCGTCGAGGCGGAAGCGGTACCCGGCATCGAGAAGGAGGGGTTCCCAGGTCGCGTGTGCCGCCGTGTTGGTCGCCGGATCGATGGCCTCGGCCACGACAATCTTCGGGCGATAGCGCGTCCAGTCGTTGCCGGCCAGCACGTCGGCCTCTGCGCCCTCGACGTCGATCTTAAGGAAGTCGATCCGATCGAGCCCATGCTGCCGGCATAGATCCGCGAGCGTCAGCATAGGCAGCGTGACCGTGCGGTAGCTGTCGCCGTGCACCTGCGAGCGCTCGGCATTGGCGCCGACGGTGGTCGATAGGCCGTGAAGCCGGGGAAAGACGTGCAGGTCGTGCTTGCCGCTCGTGCGCCCGACGAGCCCCTCGAAAATCGCGTCGCGCGGACGAACGCGAGGATAGAGGCGTGCGAGCGGAGACTGCGGTTCGACGATCACGCCGCGCCAGCCGCGCTCGTAAAACCACATTGAGACGTTGTCAGCGACGGGATGTCCGCCTCCGACGTCGATGTAGGTTCCGGGGCCATCCGCTCCGAGCGCGAGCCAGAGGTGATAGTCTTCGAGGTTCTGCGTGTAGGATAGCGGCTTGCCGAGGGCCACCGTTCCGCGGTCTGTCATCTGCTCGTTTCCGCCTCGCTCGCCGGCTGTCCCTGAAAAGCGAGGCTACTCGCAATCGGGAATGTGGCGGAAGCATGAACGACATTGACGCTGCGCGCGTAGCACCTCGACGCACCGAATTCAGCCTGCGGCGGAGCACATTTTGGAACCGAGCGCCCTTACACACGGTGCGAGAGAGTGAATTCCTTCACGACGCGCTCGGTATTTTCATTTGTGCATTTTACGCGATATTGAGGTTGCCCATTTTCGGGCGGAAGCAAGCGAAGCACCTCGCAGAACTGGGTACGCTCGGCGCCACTTATAAAGCGTGCCGTGAAGCGCAAATTCTGACCAATTTTGAACTTGTGGTTCGACATGGGAATCCCTGCTGGAATTGTTCGAGCCCTCCGCAGTGCATAAGCTCGGTGGTGCTCGGGGCCGGCGGTTCACCTCGGCCGACTCATGCATCGTACGGATGAACGCATTGTGTCGAGAATGGTGCGCGCGAACGGCATATCGCCGGCGTGCTCAGATCACATCCACGCGGCTCACATCCACGCGGCGGCGCTCCGCCATTGCGCCGGAATGCTGCCTCTGAGGATTTTGCGACCCGCCACGGGCATTTAAGTCGATAGCAAGTTAGGGTTGCAATATTGCATGGTGTGCACTTTAAGTCAAATAAATTCGGATTTCCGCATTGTTTCTGACGGCTACGCAAAAATTCTGCAGCATATTTTCGCGAGGGGCAGCCTGAAAATAAAATGAGGCGCAATGCCGATGTTGGGCTTGCCTTTTTGGGTGGCCGTGGCCATTTTAACGATAGCTGTTCGATTTCCCGAAAACACGCTTGGGATTCGTTTGGGTTCCGGTTGGGATTCCACATCGACGGATCGATGCGGCTGTTTGCAATGTTTGCTCGACGCCGCGCAATGCAAGATCGAGCAGCGACCGAAAAAGGTTTTATCCCATGAGGGTCAACGGCGTAGTCAAGTTCTTCAATGGCGCCAAGGGTTTCGGATTCATCACGCCGGACGGCGGGTCCAAGGACGTCTTCGTTCACGCCACCGCGCTGGAGCGGGCGGGCATTCATCTTCTCAAGGAAGGCGACAAGGTGAGCTTCGTGCTCGAAGACGATCGCAGAGGACGCGGCCAGCAGGCCGCGCAGCTCGAGCTGCTCTGATCGGCTCGCCTGCATCGCCAGGAGATGACGTACGACCGCTGCGGGGCGCCTCCCGCGGCGGTCTCTTTGTTTTTGCAAGAACAGAACAGGAGGCTGGAGCAAATGTCCGCGATAGTGGAAGACATGAGAAGCGTGCGCGGTACGAAGCGCACATGCCGCTCGTGCAGCGTTCGCTTCTACGATCTAGGTCGGTCGCCGACGGTGTGTCCGTCGTGTGGTGCCGTGCTTCCCGCATCGGAGTTCGAGCGCGCCCCCGTGGCACAGTCGGGTTATCAGCGGACGGGGTGGCGCGCCTCCAAGCCGGACCATGTGGTCGTGGCGGCCCCTGAGCCGGTTGCCGAAGGCGACGAGTTGGAGACCGGCGACGACGCCGACGAGGGCTCGATCGACGAGACGTCCGATGGTGACGTTCTGCTCGAAGAGGACGGCGGCGACGACATGCTGGATATCGTCGCGACCGATGGAGACGAGAAGGACGCCGAGTGACGGCCTCGCGCCGTCAGCCTTTGCTCTTCTCGTAGCGGGCCTTGGTCTCGGCATTCATCGGGTAGAGGCCGGGCAGCGCCAAGCCCCTGCCCACTTCCTCCATGATCCAGCCTTCCATGCGCTCCTGCTCGGGTGCGCTGGCCAGCACCTCCCCGAGGAGCGCCTGGGGGATGCACACCGCGCCGTCGTCGTCGACGACGATGATGTCGTCCGGGAATACGGCAACGCCGCCGCATCCGATCGGTTGCTGCCAACCGACGAAGGTGAGCCCCGCCACCGACGGAGGCGCCGCGCCGCCCTGGCACCACACCGGCAGACCCGTGCCCATGACGCCGGCGAGGTCGCGCACGACGCCGTCCGTCACGAGGCCGGCGACGTTGCGCTTCACCATGCGGGCGCACAGGATGTCACCGAAGATTCCGGCGTCGGGGATGCCCATGGCATCGGCCACGGCGATTGAACCTTCGGGCATCGCTTCGATGGCCGCGCGCGTCGAGGTCGGCGACGACCACGATTCGGGCGTCGCCAGATCCTCGCGGGCCGGCACGAAGCGCAGCGTGAAGGCCTTGCCGACCTTGCGCGTGTTGCGCCCGGGGCGGAGCGGACGCGTGCCGCGCATCCAGACGTTTCGAAGCCCCTTCTTCAGCAGGATTGTGGTGATGGTTGCGGTGGTGACGGTCTCCAGGGTCTTGATGGCGGCGGCATCGAGGGACATCTGAGGTTCCTAGACTTGAGAGGCAGGGAGCAACGGGTACCAGCGGGCCGGCGGCGAGGCGCCGCCCGGGCGCCTGTTGTACGGCGTCGGCGAATACCGGTACAACGCCGTTCGAACCGAGGGCACCCGCTCTCCCGAAAGGACGATCGGCATGGCCGACAAGAAGAATAATCACACGGTCGTCGCGGAGAACCGGCGGGCCCGATACGAGTACCGCGTCGAGGATACGCTGGAAGTGGGCATTGCGCTGACCGGAACGGAGGTCAAGTCTCTGCGCGCAGGCCAAGCCAACATAGCCGAGAGCTATGCCTCGGCCGAGGGCGGCGGCATACAGCTGATCAATGCCTATATTCCCGAGTATAAGAACGCCGGCGAATTCTTTCAGCACAACCCCAGGCGCCCGCGCCAGTTGCTGCTCAAGGCGCGCGAGATCCACAAGTTGCGCATCGCGGTCGAGCGGCAGGGCATGACCATGGTACCGCTCGAAATCTACTTCAACGAGCGAGGTCGTGCGAAACTGAAGCTGGCGCTCGGCCAGGGCAAGAAGTTCCAGGACAAGCGCGAGGACATCAAGAAGCGCGAGTGGCAGCGGCAAAAGGCGCGCATCATGCGCGACCGAGGGTAGGAGGCAGAGCACTTATGCCGACGCATCGCGCCGAAGCGGCCGCAAGCCTCGAGGTGATCGAGCGCGCGGCGGTGCGCGGTTGGCCGGCGCTCGAGACGGCGGAGGTCGACCGGTGGCTGCTCAGAGTATCGTCCGGCGGCTCGGTGCGCGCGAACTCCATTTCGGCGTTGCAGTATTCGGGGGCCGATTTCGATGCGTCGCTGGCCGAGGCGGTGGCGTTCTACCGCGCGCGGAGAGCGCTGCCGCGCTTCACCATCACCGGCGTCTCGCAGCCGTCGGGGCTCGACGGGGAACTCGCGGCACGCGGATGGACGCGGCAGGGCGATCACCTGACGATGGCGAAGGACGTCGGTTTTGCAGCGCCGCCCCGCGCCGGATCGGACGTGATGGTCATCCGGCATCAGGCGCCGACGCCAGAGTGGTATGCAGTCTACCTCGAGGGGCTTTCGCAGAACCGGCGCGCCGTGGCGCCGCAACTGGTCGAACGCGTGCCACGGCCGCGCTGCTTCTTCTCGGGCGTGCGCGACGGCAAGGTCATCGCGAGCGGCCTCTCGGTGCTGGATGTGGCGGTGTCGTCGGTCCAGTGCATGGCGACGCTGGCGCAAGCGCGGCGGACGGGGGCAGCGCGTGCGGTCCTGGATGCGATCGAGGACTACGCGCGGGAAGGCGGCGCGCTTCGCCTCTACCTGCAGGCCGACGCCGAGAACAAGGCCGCAATCAATCTCTACGAACGCGCCGGGTTCGCCGTCGCTGGCCGCTACCACACGCGCGAGTTGGCGGAGTAGGCTGGTCGGGTTTCGGACCAGACCACGATCGGCGGCCGCCGGTGGTGGGGTTTGGCGCAATCGCGTCGGACACGTTATGTTCCGCGGGATTCGGTTGAACGGGAACGGCTCGCTATGCGCGCGCTTTGCCGAGACTGCTGCGAGTGGCACCTGACGGATGGCGAAAACTGCATCGGCTGTGGCTCGGCCCGGCTGGTGCGCCATGCGGAGCTCGAAGTTCTCCACATCGCCCATATCGATTGCGATGCCTTCTACGCCTCCGTCGAGAAGCGCGACCGGCCGGAGCTGAGCGAAGAGCCGCTGATCGTCGGTCACGCAGGCGGCCGCGGCGTGGTGACGACGGCCTGCTACATCGCGCGCCGGTTCGGCGTGCGCTCCGCCATGCCGATGTTCCAGGCGCTCGAACGCTGCCCTCAGGCCACCGTCATCACGCCGGACATGGCCAAGTATCGTCGCGTCGGCCTCGAAGTGCGCGAAATCTTCCGCGAGGCGACGGAGGCCGTCGAACCGGTGTCGCTCGACGAAGCTTATCTCGACCTGTCGCCCGAGCACCGGCACGAGGCGATGCCGGCCGCGGAAGCTCTGGCGCTCATTTCGCACCGCGTCGAATCGGAGATCGGGATTACCGTTTCAATTGGCCTCGCGCCGAACAAGTTGCTGGCCAAGCTCGCGTCGGAGCTGCAAAAGCCGCGCGGATTTTCGGTGATCGGGCGGGCCGAAGCCAAGGAATTTCTTGCGGGCCTTGCAGTCAGCAAGATCAACGGCGTGGGGCCGGCGACCGCGGCGCGGTTGAAGTCGGCCGGGATCGAGACGATCGCCGACCTCCAGCAGGTGACCGAAGCCGAGCTGGTCGCGCATCACGGCAAGTTCGGTCGGCGGCTCGCGCAGTTTGCCGAGGGCCACGACGATCGTGCGGTGACGCCCGATCGGCCGACGAAGTCGATCTCCTCCGAGACGACGTTCCGGGTCGATACGGGCTCGGTCGACGAACTGATGGCGACGCTCGAGGATCTCGCGGGGCGGGTCCAGACGGCGCTCGAGCGGAAAGGACTTGCCGGCTCGGCGGTGGTGGTGAAACTCAAGACGGCGCGATTCCAAACCGTGACGCGCGCGCGCCGCCTGCCTCATCCGACGCAGCGCGCGGCAGTGCTGCTCGAGGCAGCGCGCGGTCTGGTCGAGAAGGAGGCCGACGGGCGGCTCTTTCGTCTGGCCGGGATCGGCGTCGATGGCATCGTGCCTGCCGCCGAGGCCGATCCGCCCGATTTGTTCGGCGGAGGCTGAGACCCAGTCCGACGCCGCCCGCTCAGCCATCGAGCCGTTTCGCCATGTTGACGGCAATGCCCAGGGGGCCGGCCGCCGCATAGCTCGTGACGCTATACCCGCGACTCTCGTAGAGCGCGACGTTCGGCTCCATCTTGGCGTTCGTATAGAGACGCAACTCGGGCAATCCCAGATCGCGGGCGACACGTTCCGCATGCCGCAGGAGGCGGCTGCCGAGGCCTTGCCCATGGCGATCGGGATGGACCGCGATGTTGACGATCAGCAGATGGTCCGCCTCGGCCTTCATTTCGATCAAGGCGACAACGACGCCGCCCTCCTCGATCAGATCGATGCTGTGCGCGACCACGGCCGTCTCGTAGTCGGCGGTCATGGGGCGCGGCTCGCGGCCGACGACCGCGACCCATTTGGCGTAAGCGGACCGGGTGAGCGCGCGCACGAGCCCGGCGTCGGCGGGGGTGGCCCGCCGCGTGACAAGTTCGGTCATGGTTGTCCTCTGGGCCTTTTAGGTTTCGACGCCGAGCATCAGGCACAGGTTCTGGACGGCGGCGCCCGCGGCACCTTTACCCAGGTTGTCGAGGCGTGCGATGAGCACGGCCTGGCGATGCTTCTCGTTGCCGGCCACGCGCAGTTCCAGAAAGTCGGTGTCGTTGAGGGCGAGTGCGTCGAGGCGGCCGGCCTTGGAGGCCGTATCCGCGGCCTTGACCACCTTGACCAGCTTTGAACCGGCATAGTGAGCCTCGAGGCAGGCTTGGAGATCCGCAGCCGTCGGCTTGCCGGGCAGCGTATCGAGATGCAGCGGCACCGAGACGAGCATGCCCTTCAGGTAATTGCCGACGGAGGGCACGAAGATCGGGCGCCGGGTCAGTCCCGAATAGACCTGCAGCTCGGGCACGTGCTTGTGCTCGAGGCCGAGGCCATACAGCTCGAACAGCGGCGCGATGCCCTTGTCGTAGCTCTCGATCATCGACTTGCCTCCGCCCGAGTAACCGGAGACGGCATTGACGGTGAGCGGGTAATCCGCGGGTATCAGGCCGGCAGCAACCAGCGGCCGGATCAGCCCGATGCCGCCGGTCGGATAGCAACCGGGAGTGGCCACTCGCTTGCTCGCCCGGACGGCCGCCGCCTGGCCCTTATCCATTTCGGGAAAGCCGTATGTCCAGCCTTCGGCAACGCGGTGCGCCGTCGAAGCATCGACGATCCTCGGGCTCTTCTCACCCAGTTCGTCGGCCAGCGCGGTCGCCTCCTTTGCCGCCTGGTCGGGCAGACACAGAACGACGAGATCGACGTCGGCCATGATGGTCTGCCGGGTTTTCGGGTCCTTGCGCTTGTCGGGATCGATCGAGCGCACGTCGACGGCCGGCAGCCTGGCCAGCCGTTCGCGAATCTCGAGGCCCGTGGTACCGGCCTCGCCGTCGATGAAGACGGCGGGCCGGGTGCGGTTGTGGCCGAGGGTGGAGGACGAAGAGGTGGTGCCGGTCGTGCTGATCATGGTGGGCTCCGGGGGGAGGGACGGCGCGGGCGTCGGGTGAAGGAACGAAGGTTTCGGCGAAGGACATAAAAAAAGCCGCGCTCCTGGCGCGGCTTCGGCGATGAACAGGTGCTCTCAAGCAGCCGTCATCGGAACCGCGCGCGGAGGCGGCTCGGACGTCGGCGGATGCTGATCGTCGCATGTATCATGGGGCGACGTTATGCGGGAGACGGGCTGGTCGTGTCAATCGGATTTGACGGATGTCGAGTCGCGCCGGGCAACCCACGGGCTTCCCGGGGAGGGCGCGCGCGGGTTGCACGAGGCTCGCGCGGTGCGCCAACATGGCGTATGAGAGGCGCCTTTCGCGCCGACAGCCGGAGCTCGCCCCATGGCAGACGACATTCCGTTCCGCAAAGAAATGACGTTCGAGTATGGCGTCGCGAGCCAGCTCTATCCGGGCGTGCAGCGCATCGTCGCCAATAATCCGGGACCGTTTACGTTCAAGGGAACGAACACGTATCTGCTCGGCGAGGGCCGCGACGTGGCCTTGCTCGATCCGGGCCCGGATGATGACGCGCATCTGGCGGCCATCATGGGCGCCCTCGACGGGCGGCTGATCACGAGCATTATCATCACGCACACCCACCGCGATCATGTCGACGGGCTACCGCGCCTGAAGGCCGAGACGGGAGCGGCGGTGTTCGGCTACGGGCGCAAGGCACGCAATCCGGGGCAGGCGGTCAAAAGCCCGTCTGGCGGGGAGTCGAACGACGAGGACTTCGTGCCGGATGTCGCGCTGACGGACGGTAGCCGCTTCGAAGGCGACGGCTACTCTTTGACTGCTGTCTTCACGCCCGGCCACGCGCCGGATCATCTCTGCTTTGCCATCGATGGCACCGGCATCTTGCTCTCCGGCGACCACGTCATGGGCTGGAATACCTCGGTGGTGGCGCCGCCCGAGGGCAACATGGTCGCCTACATGAACTCGCTCGACAAGCTCATGCAGCGCCAGGATGCGGTGTTCCTGCCGGGCCACGGCGGACGCATCGAACAGCCGCAGCGTGTGGTGAAGGCGTTCATCATGCATCGCCGCATGCGCGAGCAGGCCATTCTCGACTGCATCAGGAACGGCGCGACGTCGGTCCCCGAAGTCGTGGCGGTCGTCTATCGCGGGCTCGATACGAGACTGGTACGCGCTGCGTCACTCTCTATCGCGGCTCACGTCGAGAGCCTCGTCGAGCGCGGGCTTGTGACGTCGTCCGGGACTGGTGCGCAACCGGGTCTCCTTTCCCCCGTCTAGGAACGGCTTTGTCCCGACGCCCGCGCCGGCGCCGACCGTCCGTGCCGGTCAGCGTCTCTTCGAGACGCAACTTGAGCTCGTTGAAAAGGCTGGTGATCCTCTTCGCGTTGCGGCCGAAATCGTGTTTGCCATAGCGCGAGGCCGAGCGGACATCGATGCGCGTTTCGCGTGCGTCTCCCAGCACGCGGACGACGATGTCGTCGTAAAAGCCGAGAATGAGCGTTCTGTCGACGGCCTCGATGTAGCCCGGCTGTCCGGCCGTCGGTGGCGTTTCGCTCGCGATCTGCCAGTGCAGGCGCCGGACCGTGTCGCCGAGCACGTCCCAGGTGTCGGCAACGGAGCGAGGCACGATCACGGGGCGGACGTCGGGATAGGCCGCGAGCTGGAGCTTGGCCACCTCTGCGCCGCCGTATCCGGCCCCATTGGCGAGCCCGGTCCGCCGCGCGGCAAGCGCGACGAATGACGGCGGCGCGGCGGTGTCGGTGGTGATGTCGTGGATCGCGGGCATGCTGCGGGAAATCGGAATGAGACCGGCCGGCCAGGCGAGGAGGCCGAGACCGACGACGAGACCGGCCGTGGCGCTGAGCGCGCCGAGGCGCCCGTCGCGCCAGATGGCGACGAACGAGGCGAGGGCCAGCAGCACGGCGATCGCGGCGCCCACGAGCGCCATCAGAAATATGCTCAGTGCGACAGGCGTCGGCAGGGAGAGCAGCCTGTGCAGGACGATTGCGGCCACGACAAGCTGCAGACTGAACACGGCGATGATGCGCGAGAAGCGCGCGAGTGGGCTCCGGAACGTGGGGGCGTCTTGCATCGTGCCTCGTTCGAACGGGTGGCCGCCGCAGAGACGCTCACAGTTGTGCAGACCAATTAAACCGTGCCGCCCCGGTTGCGACGACCTATAATGCATCGATACGGCAAATGACAGGTCGGCCGCCATGACTGCGCTCACCAATTTCGCCGCACGCGACGTCGAAGCGTTGCTGCATCCGATTACAAATCTCGCCAGCCACAGGACGAGCGGCCCCTTGGTGGTTGATCGGGCGGAAGGAATCTACGTCTGGGATGCCGCCGGCAAGCGCTACATCGAGGGACTGGCGGGCCTCTGGTGCACCGGGCTGGGCTACGGCAATACCGAATTGGTCGATGTCGCGCGCGATCAGATGCAGAAACTGTCGTTCTCGCACCTGTTCGGCGGACGCAGCCACGAGCCGGCGATTCAACTCTCCGAGAAGCTGAAGGAGATGGTCCCCGCGCCGGCCTCGAAGATCTTTTTCACCAGCTCCGGAAGCGAGGCGAACGATACCCAGATCAAGCTCGCCTGGTACTATAACAATGCTCGGGGCAAGCCGAAGAAGAAGAAGATCATCAGCCGGCAGCGGGCCTATCACGGCACGACGATCGCGACCGCGAGCCTGACGGGTTTGCCGGTCTTTCACGCCGATTTCGACTTGCCGATGGCGCGCGTTCTCCACGCGGCTGCGCCGCATTTCTATCGCAGCGGCGCACCGGGTGAGACGGAGGACGACTTTGCGGACCGCATGGCGCGCGATCTCGAGGAGCTGATTCTTGCCGAAGGCCCCGAAACGGTGGCGGCCTTCATCGCCGAGCCGGTGATGGGCGCGGGCGGCGTGATCGTGCCGCCCAGGGGCTATTTCCCGAAGATGCAGGCGGTGCTCAGCCGCTATGACGTCCTGATGATCGCGGACGAGGTGATCTGCGGCTTCGGGCGCACCGGCAAGATGTTCGGCAGCGAGACGCTCGACATCAGGCCCGACAGCATCACCATGGCGAAGGCCCTGACGTCGGCCTATATGCCGCTTGGCGCCGTGACGGTGTCCGAGCCGGTCTACCAGGCGCTGGTCGACGAGAGCGCGAAGCTCGGTGTTTTCGCCCACGGGTTCACCTACTCGGGCCACCCTGTGGCCGCGGCCGTGGCCGTGAAGACGCTCGAGATCTATGAGCGCATCGACATTGTCGGCCGCGTGCAAAAGGTTGCGACGACGTTCAAGACGCGCCTCGACAAGCTTCAGGACCATCCGCTGGTTGGCGAAGCCCGGGGCGTGGGGCTGATCGCCGGCGTCGAGTTGGTGCGCGACAAGGATACCCGCGCGCCGTTCGATCTCAAGAAGGGGGTGGGCGCGAAAGTCGCTGCGTTCGCGCAGGACGAAGGGCTGATTTGCCGGTCGGTCGCCGGCGACACCATTGCGCTTTGTCCGCCGCTCGTCATTCGCGACGATGAGGTCCACGCGATGTTCGACTGCCTCGACAGGGCCCTCGATCGGGGCGTCGACTGGGCCAGGGCGGAACGGCTTATCTGAGACGGACGAGGCGTGAGCCGACGTTATCGCCGTCCGCGCCGCGCTTAGTGAGGCGGCGCAGCCGGCCTGCAGTGCGTCAGATCTTGTAGCCCTGACGCGCGAACAGCTTCCACGATCCGCCTTCTTTCACCCAGACCGTCGTTATGCCGATCTTGATGTTGTCGACTTTGCCGCCGCCGCGGTCGATCTCGGCAGCGAACGTGTGCCGTGCGATGGCGTTGTCGCCCGCGACGATGTTCTGGTGGTCGGCAAGCGTCAGGCTCTTGTAGGTGTTCTTGCCGCTCGTGTAGGCCGCGACGTACTGAGCTTTCGTCTCGACCTTTCCGCTCGAGTGGCAATAGGCGAGCTTGTCGTGGGCAAGCTCCTCGAGTTTCGCCTTGTCAGCCTTGACGATGGCCACGCGAAGGGCCTCGACCGCCGCGGCGACCTCAGCGTCGCCGCCGGCCTGGGCCACGGCTATGGACCCGGCCGACGATACCAACATCGCCGCACTTCCTGCGAGGGCGATCTCGCGCCGTGTGAGATGCATGGGCTTCCTCCTAGGGATCCCCGCGGTTTCTCCGCGAGGTGCGGCAAGGCTACGCCTGAGATTGGAGCATCGGCAAGGCGGCGGTCGTCGGCAACAGGGGTGGACCTGGCGGCGGAGCGATGGCACGCTTCTGATCCAAGCATAGATCAGTCAATTCCGACATGGAGGTTGCGCCCATGAGTGCCAATTCGTCTGCGACCGCCTACGGCCGCATTTCGGCGCCCCGCAAGGAGTGGCTCGATCGCGCGCCGGTCGAGGCTGTCATCGAGCCCGAGTTGGCGATCATCGATACGCATCATCACGTGTGGGAGACGCCGGGACGCGGTCGCTACATGCTGGACGAGCTCCATGCCGACCTGGGCAGCGGGCACAACGTCGTCGCCACCGTTTTCATAGACTGCCATTTCAGCTACCGCCCGGATGGCCCGGAGGAAATGAAGGCCGTCGGCGAGGTCGAGACGGTCGCAAGGCTCGCCGAGGAGAGTGACCGACGCTTCCCGGGCAAGGCGCGTGTCGCGCAGGGGATTGTCGGAAATGCGGATCTGACGCTCGGCGCGCGCGTGGAACCTGTTCTGGCCGCGATGGTCGAGGCAGGAGGCGGGCGCTTCAGGGGGGTGCGGAACTCGGCCGGCTGGCACGAGGACCCCGTGATCGGCAACAATCACCAGGGCTTCGGCCGAAACCACTACGCGCGCGAAGATTTTCGCGACGGCCTTCGGCGCATGAGCCGTATGGGTCTTTCCCTTGATGGGCTGGTCTACCACAATCAGCACCAGGATCTGCTCGATCTGGCGCGGGCGGTGCCCGAAGCCAACATCGTCATGAATCACACAGGCATGCCGCTCGGCTATGGCCCCTACACCGGTAAGCTCGACGAGGTGGCGAAGGAGTGGCGCCGCCTTCTGCCGGAGATCGCCAAGTGCCCCAACGTTTCCATGAAGCTCGGCGGCATGATGATGCGGCTCGCCGCCTACGACTATAACGCGATCGAGGCACCTCCGTCGTCCGAGGAACTGGCGCGGCACTGGCGACCCTGGATCGAACCGGCGATCGAAATGTTCGGCGCGAGCCGCTGCCAGTTCGAGAGCAATTTCCCGGTCGACAAGATGGGGATCGGCTACAAGGCGCTCTACAACGCGTTCAAGCGGATCGCTTCGGGCTGCTCGGCCGATGAAAAGGCAGACCTCTTCGCCGGCACGGCGCGGCGGGTGTATCGCCTGGGCTGAGGTGGCTCATTCGGGCTCGACCGGCTCTGCGATCCCGCCTAAACCACTGGCATGACGAACCCTATTCACATCGTTGGGGGCGGCCTCGCCGGCTCGGAGGCGGCGTGGCAGGCGGCCCGAGCCGGGGTGCCGGTGGTGCTGCACGAGATGCGCCCGGAGGTTCGAACCGAGGCGCACCAGACGGACGGTCTCGCCGAGCTGGTGTGCTCCAACTCGTTCCGGTCCGACGATTGGGCGGCGAATGCCGTGGGGCTGCTGCACGAGGAGATGCGCCGCATGGGATCGTTGATCCTGGCGGCAGCGGATCGCCACAAGCTGCCCGCGGGCGGAGCGCTCGCCGTCGACCGGGACGGCTTCTCGGCCGAGGTGACGCGTTCTCTCGTCGAGCATCCCCTTGTTTCGATCGAACGGGGCGAAGTCCGCGGACTGCCGCCGGAAGCGTGGGACAGCGCGATCATCGCGACCGGACCATTGACATCGGCGCCCCTGGCGAAGGCTATCGCGAGGCTCACGGGCGAGGAGGAACTGGCCTTCTTCGACGCCATTGCGCCGATCGTGCATCTCGAGTCGATCGATCTCGACGTAGCCTGGAAGCAGTCGCGCTACGACAAGCCGGGACCGGGTGGTACGGGCGCCGATTATCTCAACTGTCCGATGACGCGAGAGCAGTACGAGGCCTTTATCGACGCCTTGCTCGCCGGCGACAAAACCGAGTTCAAGGAGTGGGAGGGCACTCCTTATTTCGACGGCTGCCTGCCGATCGAGGTGATGGCGGAGCGCGGACGCGAGACGCTGCGCTTCGGGCCGATGAAGCCGGTCGGCCTTGCTGACGCGAGATCCGGCGTGAGACCGTGGGCGGTGGTGCAGCTTCGGCAGGACAACGCACTCGGAACGCTTTGGAACATGGTCGGCTTCCAGACGAAGCTGCGGCATGGCGAGCAAAAGCGCATCTTCCGCATGATCCCTGGGCTCGAGACGGCGGAGTTTGCGCGGCTCGGCGGACTGCATCGCAACACGTTCCTGAATAGCCCGAAGCTGCTCGACGGCGTCTTGCGGCTCAAGGCGATGCCACGACTGCGTTTCGCGGGCCAGCTCACGGGCGTCGAAGGTTACGTGGAAAGTGCGGCGATCGGATTGTTAGCCGGTCGGTTTGCTTCCGCCGAGCGGCTGGGCGCCGCGTTGGCGCCGCCACCCGCGACGACGGCGCTCGGGGCTCTTCTGGCCCACATTACCGGCGGTCATTTGGCCGGCAACGACGGTGGTGGCGCGCGCTCGTTCCAGCCGATGAACGTCAATTTCGGCCTGTTTCCGCCGATCGATATACCGGCTCGGGATCCCGAAGGCCGGCGCATCAAGGGCAAGGACAAGGCGGCCATCAAGAGACGGGCGACGGCGGAACGGGCGCTCGATGATCTGGCGAGCTGGGTCGGCGCCGGTTCCATGAACATGGAAGAGAAGAGGACAGCATGAGAGCGTGGCAGATCGTGTCAGACGGCGGCATCGAGGCGCTGCAACTCAACGAGACCAGGGCGCGTGCTCCCGGCGTCGGGGAAGTGGCGGTGCGCATGCACGCCAACTCGATCAACTATCGCGATTTCCTGACGGTTACCGATCCGGTGTCGCGCAAGTTGCCATACCCGCGCGTGCCGAATTCGGACGGGGCGGGCGAGGTGATCGCGGTCGGTCCCGGCGTTTCGGAGGTCAAGGTCGGCGATCGGGTCGCCTCGTGCTTCTTCCAGCGCTGGACGGATGGGTCGTGCTCGGCGGAGGCGATGGCCAGCGCGCTGGGCGGCGCGGTCGATGGCGTACTTGCCGAGGAGGCGATACTGCGCGCGGACGGCGTGGTGCCGATGCCGAAGCATCTCTCCTTCGCAGAGGCGGCGACGCTGCCGTGCGCCGGGCTCACGGCCTGGAACGCCATCGTCAAAACCGGACAGACGAAGGCTGGTGACTGGGTGCTCCTGCTGGGCACCGGCGGTGTCTCGATCTTCGCGTTGCAGTTTGCGCACATGATGGGCGCGCGAACGATCGTGACCTCCTCGTCCGACGACAAGCTGGAGACGGCGCGTTCGCTTGGTGCGACGGTTACGGTGAATTATCGGCGACACCCGAGCTGGGAAGAGGCGGTTCTGGAGGCGACCCAGGGCCGCGGTGTCGATCTCGCCGTCGAGGTGACGGGCGCAAAGAACTTGCCGAAGACGATCAATGCAACGCGGATCGCCGGGCGGATCGCCCTCATCGGCGCAATGCACGGCGGTGCCATCGATCCAGCCCAGTTCATGCGTCGGTCGATCCGGATACAAGGCATCTATGTCGGCTCGCGCCGGATGTTTCTCGACATGATCCGCGCAGTCGAAGCCCAAAATCTGAAGCCGGTCATCGATACGAGCTTCCGGTTCGAGCAGGCGCGCGAGGCCTACCGCCACATGGAAGGCCAGGGTCATCTCGGCAAGATCGTGATCGAGATGTCATAACGCGGCCTGACGCACGCGCCGGCGAGGCGCGCGCCCATCTCGGTCGGACTCGGGCTCGGTCACCTCCGGCTCAGTCGTATTCGCGGCTCAGATCCAGGATCGCGCTTGTTTCGAGCGCGCGGGGATTGCCGCGTCCGACGCGCTTGGCCATGGCCAGCGCCCAAGGTGCGACGGCGACGAGTTCCTCCATGATGGGCGGGGGAAGATCGAGCCCGACGGCAGCGGCGGCACTCTCGGCGCGCCTGCGCACGGCGGGCTCGACGGCTGATGTATCGGGTCTCCACGGTTTGGGGTCGAGAACGGCCGGAGCTGCGCCGGGCGTCAGCTTCGGGTGCCGGGACGTCAGGCCCATGGCCTTCTCGAAGGCATGGCCGGCACGCAGCACGCGGGCATCGTCGAACGGCCGGCCGGCGATCTGCATCGAAAGCGGCAGCCCGGCCGCATTGAACCCGCAGAGCACCGCGAGCGCCGGCCCACCCGAGCAGTTGAACGGCGAGGTGTGGTTGCCCTTCTGCCAGAAGGAGAGCGGCGAATGCTTATCGAGGCGTGGCGCGGCGGATGTGTTTGCCGTGACGAGCAGATCGAAACGGCGATAGATGGGGCGCATCTCGTCGAGGATGCGGCGGCGCTCGCGGCTGGCGCTGACATAGTCCTCCGACGTGAACAGGCAGGCGGCGAGGGCACGTGCGCGAAAGTCCTGGCCGAACGCCTCGGGGCGCGCGATCAACTGGTCGAGATGCAGCGCGAATAACTCGCTTTCCGCCATCACGATCTTGACGTCGGAATAGTATTGCAGAGGCCGAAGCGTGACGTCCTCGATCGTCGCGCCCAGGTCGCGCAGCACCTGGATGGCCGTCTCCATGGCCGCGGAAAGCTCGGCGTTGGGGGCCAGGTCCGTTTCCCAGAAGTGGCGAATGACGCCGATGCGCAGGCCCTTGATGCCATCGTAGATGCCGTCCGTGTAATCAGCGGCGCGATGCCTGGCCGAGGACGGATCGGCGGGATCGTAACCTGCGACCGCATTGAGAATGATGGCGCAGTCCTCGGAGGTTCGCGCCATCGGGCCGCAATGATCATAGCTGTAGGAATTTGGAATGACGCCGGCGCGGCTGACGAGACCGTACGTCGGCTTCAATCCGGCGATGCCGCAAAGTCCCGCGGGCCCGCGGATCGAGCCGCCCGTATCCGAGCCGAGGCTGACGGGCACGAGGCCGGCGGCGAGCGCGGCGCCGGAGCCCGAGGAGGAGCCGCCGGTGAAGTGTGCCGTATTCCACGGATTGCGGGCGGGCGGCCAGGGAAGATCGAAGGACGGACCACCGTGGGCGAACTCGTGGGTGGCGAGCTTGCCGGTGAGAACGGCGCCACCGGCCTTGAGACGGGCGACGGCGGTCGAGTCCGCGGTAGGGATGCGATCGATATTGGTGCGCGAATGGCCGGACGTGAGGATCCCGGCCGTATCATAGATATCCTTGACGGCGAACGGCACGCCGTGGAGCGCCCCGCGCGAGGCACCACGCATGATCTCCGTCTCGGCGGCGCGTGCCGTCGCCATGGCCGTTTCGTTCGTGCGGGTGATGAACGCGTTGAGTTGCGGCTCGAGCGCGTCGGTGCGGGAGATGAGCGCGGCGGTGTACTCGACGGGAGACAGCTTGCGCTCCCCAATCAATCGGGCGGCGGCGGCCAGGCTGAGATCGTGCAACGCGGTCGGTGTGTCGGGCATGGCGGCGTGTCCTCGAGGCGGGCGTGAACCAACTTTGCCGTCAGTCTAAGCACCTCTTTGGCCGTGCGCGCGCCAAATTCGCAGGCGCCCTGCAAAGGCCCTGCCTGTTTTGGCGGATGATGCCGCGCAACGGCGAGTTCGACCCTTGTGCTCGACGGCGGGGCAGGCCAAGTGAAGGGCAGTGACCCACTCCATCCAGGACCACCATGACCACCACGTTCGACAGTATCCGCGCCGATTTCGAGCTTCTCGACGACTGGGAGGATCGCTACCGGTTCCTGATCGAGTTGGGACGGGGCCTCGAAGCGCTGCCGGAATCCGAGAGAACGGACGCCAACAAGGTGCGCGGCTGCGCCAGCCAGGTGTGGCTTGCCACCTCGGTCGAGTGCGAGGCCGATGGGCCCCATCTGGTGATCCACGGAGATAGCGATGCTCACATTGTCAAAGGCCTGATCGCGGTCCTGCTGTCGTTGGTGAACGGACGGCCCGCAAAGGATATTCTGGCGATCGATGCGCACGAGGCGTTCGGCGATCTCGGCCTCGGTGACCACCTGACGCCGCAGCGGTCGAACGGCTTTGCCGCGATGGTGGCTCGCGTGCGGGCCGATGCTGGCGCGGCGCTCGGTCAGTCCTCGTGATCGGAAGCCGGCCCCCCTCGCGCGAGCGATGGACGGTAGTCGTCGGCTCCCCAGTGCCGCAGACGCCGCGCAATGGCGGTCTCGATGCACGTCTCGGGAGCCATTCCATAGTGCCGGGCCAGCGCGGACAGCCCCCTCTGCAGGAGCAATCGCGCGGCGCGTCGCGGCCAGCCTTCGCTGCGCGAAATGTCTTCGAGCCCACGGAAATGCCCGCAAACGTCGATCAGAATGTCCGCGAACTCGGGGCCGACGGCGCGTAGTGCCGCCTCGACGCGGGCGCGCGCCGCGACGATGCTGTCGGTGAGGTCATGTCCGCTTGGTGCACTCGGCGTGCGGCGGCCGCTCATGGGAATGCCGGACCAGCTCATCGTGATGCGAGGCGTGAGCTGCGCAAAGGTCAACTCTGCCCGCAGGCGCTCGCCTGCTTCGACCTCCCATCGGCTCAGCATGGGCTTTCCGGAGGCATCGCGGCGACCGGCAAGCCAGGAGAGCGGGCTCTCCTTCGGATTGACAGTCGGCGCTGAGGGCAGACATGGAGTGGCCGGTCGTTTCTCAGCGGCCTTTGCATTCGCTAGATTGCTGCGGTAGCGGCGCAACACCTCGCGGCCGGAGCGCGTGATCCTGGCCGCGCCTGCGCCGCCGTCTTCGGCGATCCACCCGCGTCGGCGGGCCTCCATAAAGACTTCGACGGGAAACGTGCGAACGTGGGGCGGTTCGGTGCCGGCTATCGATATTATCGGCGCATCGGGGTTCGGCCTTTTGGCGTATCGATCGCGCCCCGCCAGAACTGACAATAGGGCCATTAACTGGGCATTCCCGTCATTGGATCGGCAAATATACCCCTCTTGAAGTTTCATTTCATCGCCCCAAACGACAGATGGAGACCCGTGCGCGATGGCAAACAATTTCCTCGAGGTTCGTCAGCAGAAAGTCGAAACTGGCCGTGTCCCGTCGATCCTCGATGAGCCTGCAGGCATGGCTGACGGTCGTTCGATCGCGAGCGAACGCGTAACCTATCTCGGTGAGAGAGATGCCGAAGGCACAATGCATCAAGTACATTGCAACCTGGCGGGCTTGTGCAACCGGGGCCTGCCCCCTCGATCCGGATTGGAGCCTGCCGACGTCGATGGCAAAGACATCGGCCACCGTCGACTCGATGATCGCTTTCAATCGGTGGAGCGGGAAACTATCGCCCGTATGGAAATGCGAGGGGCGATCGATAGTATCGATGGTCTGCAAAACGGCTTGTGCCATTTTCGGCGGACTCCTCAGTTCAATTTCGGGATCGCTGTCCTCTGTGGTCGCGATTCCAAGCCAATAGGAATCAATGCCTATTCGCTTTTCGAAATTAGTGCCGCGGCCCGAGGGCGAGGATAATTGAGCCCGCAAAATCGGGTTGCTGGTTAATCGGCAAGGCTTCGCCACAAAAAGGACCCGACCCCGCCGCGGCGATGCCGAGAGGGGGGCACCTTGGGTGCGCCCCGGGGCCCGCGATCCGGCCACGTCAGCCATCACGCGGATGCGTCCCCCGCTTGCCGGCTGATTGACGGAGGGGGCGGACTCACTGTTTATGAAAATGCAATTTTAAGTTGCAGTATTTGTAGCAAGCGCCGCTCTGATTGTCTTTCTCCACATCTGGGGTTCGTCAGCTCACATGCACTTCGGTCAGAAACCAGCTGCGGCACGCGCAGCGACATCGATCGTTCCGGCTTTGGCTGCCGCGCTGACGCTCGTCGTAGCTGCTCTCGGCGCGCTGAATGTCCATCAATGGCGATTGGCGGCCTACGAAAGGCAGGAGCGCCTGTCGGCAACGCTGGCGCGACCGTTGGGCGTGCCGGGGCAGCCGAGGATTGACGAGCCGCTGCACGAGCTCGGTTCCGCCGAACAAGAGCTCCATGCACTCGGCATGAGTACGGCAGAGGCGGCGGCGATCATCGCGGATCCCCAGGCCAAAGGCTTCGAGGTGATCGACATCCGGGAAGCGCCAGAGGTGAACATGGGCACCCTGTCCGTGGCCCGCGCCCTTCGCTATCCGGATTTCGGCGCGGCCAGATCCAGCATCTCGGCCGGCAAAGTGCTGCTCGTCTGTAACAACGGCGAGCGCAGCTCGCTGACGTGTCAGGCCCTGAAGGGGATGGGGATCGATTGCCGGTTCATGGTCGGTGGTCTCGGGCGCTGGATCGCCGAAGGTCGACCTCTGGCGAAATCCTTGCCGGGCGCCACGCGCGAGATCGGCGCAACGCTTCACGATCCGCATCGAAGCCGGCTTCTGGATACCGCCGACGCTCAGGCGCTCATCGAGCAGGAGAAGGCGGTTATCGTAGACACGCGCTACCCGCGAGACTTCACCGCCGGGCATCTTGCCGGGGCTGTCAATATTCCCATGTGGCAAATGACGACACCCGAGCTGGAGGCGGCTTTCGCGCGGCTCCCTGTGCGACCGGTACTGGTGGCCTGCTATGATCGCAGGAGCTGCTTTTTCGGCGGGCTTGTCGGGCTCGAATTGACGCGGAAGGGCCGTGACTACAGGGGACTGTACACGCTGCCGTGGGAATACGTGCCGCGCGCGACGGCGGTCGCGCAGGCGGCCCCCGTGACGGACAGGGAGTCAGACTGGACAAAAGCCAGAAGCTGGCTTGCAGGGACGATCGATCGGCTGGCGGCCGAATGGGGCTACATCTCCGTGTTGGTGGGCTTCGTTCTGGCAACCCATTTGCTCCTTCTGCCGTTCGCGATCAAAGCTGAGCGCCACCACGCCAGAATCAGCTCGATCGCCCTCGAACTCGCGCGTCTCGGCGAACGCCTGCCAAACGATCGTATCCGCCGGACGAGAGCGATGCGCCAGCTTCTCCGGAGGAACGGGCTGGCGTCGCGGCGCAACCGCGCAGCCGTGTTCGTGGCGGCGATGCTGACGCTGGCGGCCGTGGCGATTGGAGACGCCTCGATGCTCGACGAGGCCGTCCTCGGCGCGTTTGGCACGTCGTGGCAATCCGGCCTGGGCATTCTGCTGGCGATAGTGAGTGCGGCGGTGATGGGGGGCTACGTCCACTGGGCGTATTGCAGCTCACCGCGCTACAGAATGGCGATCTGGCTGGGCTTGGTGCCGTTCCTGGCCGTCGTCTTGGCCATGCTGCCTGCCGCGTCGTTCATTTATTGCGGCCTGAGCGGGATACTTCTGCTGACACGGCGGAGCCTCACGGACGCGATGCCGGGCACGATCACACGTGCGGTTCGACGGCGATGGACCGAATGGCGCGGCGGAGAGGGCATCATTTCGCTGCGTTGGGTGGGAGATCGAAGCGACGTCGGGATGGAGGCGGCACGCCTCGGGTACATGCACCAGGCTGGGATTCCGGTCGTGGATGGAGTGGTCCTGACAGTGGATTTCATGGTCCGCTGGCGGACAGCGCGTGCCGACGAGAAAGCGCGACTTGTCCGCAAAGTCGCCATTGCAGCGGGACCAGGTCCATATTCTGTCTGCCGCTCGTCGGTCGGGCCGGAGGGTCTTGCCGGCCTTCGCGAACCTCTGGCCGCCGTCGCCCGCGACGAGTTGGCCGTCGCCATCGACACCGTTGTGGCCTCGTTCGACGGGGCGCGCGCTCGGTCGCCCGGGGTTCGGGTCGGCGGCGGCACAGTACTCGTGCAACGTTGGCTTTCGGGCAGCCAATGCGGTGTGCTTTCGACCCGGTCACCAGACGCTCCGGGGATGATGCTCATCGAATTGGTCGAGGGCGCCGCGCAGGATATCATCTCGGGCCGGGCGACGCCGAAAAGCATCCGGTTCGGACGGCATACCGGACGGCCCATCGGCGATGTTCAGACCAAGTTCGATCCGATGCCGCTCGTCGCGCTCGGGCGCCGGCTCGAGGAGCGGTTCGGCCTGCCCCAGGAGATCGAGTGGGTCTGGGATGGGCGGAAGGTCTGGGTGGTGCAGTGCCGCGACATTGGCACCGACGCCACATTGATTGCCAAGCCCGTCCGCCAGGAATGGGACCGCGCGCTGACATTGGCTGACGACAGCGCCGAGGGCAGGACAGTGACGCTCGTGCACAACAGGCTGTGCGAGCCGCTGCCGCGGCCGACGCCGGCAACGCAATCGCTGATCGAGGCGCTCAACGTCAGCGGCGGCAGCGTCGACCTCGCGTGCCGCGCCCTCGGACTCGACTACAATGTGGAGGAGGACTCACCCCCGCTATTTCCCACACTGTTCGGTTGCCTCTATTACAACGAGGCCGAGGCTCGCCGGCGTGAGCCGAAATTCACGAGGCGCGACCGGCGGCGCATTCGCCGGCAGGTAGGCGCGATCGAGCGGCGTATTCGTGGTGAGGTCTTGCCGCAGCTCGAAGCGCGACTGGTTCTCGCCGCAGCCATCAATTTCGATATGCTGTCCGTCGCGGATCTCGTGCAGGTCATCCGCGAAATCATCGAGCGCTTCGTGACCAAGACCCAGGTCGAGGCGGATCTCGTGAGCATCGTGGCCGAGGTGATCGCCGACGACGAGCGATCGCGACCACCGTGGAGCGGTCGCAATCCATCGAGCTGGCTCCGGCTGAAAGAACGGCGCATCGCCAAGGTTGTGCAGTCCGCGATCGAAGGCAGGTCGTTGCTGGACTACGCCTTGGCGGCGCCCGGCTTTGCCGAAGATGCAGGAGCGCTCGAGATGCGGTTCTTTTTCAACGATCGCGGGTGGGAGCCGGGGACCGAGACGTCGGGTCAGCGCCACGGGCCAAGGACATCGCGCCGAACGTTCGAAACTCGGTCGCATCCCATGCGCACGCTGAAACAGGAGGTTGACGATGCGGTCGCGCTGGAGTTGGCCGCGCTGCGAAAAGCGCTGCTCGCTCTCGATAGGCGATTTGAACTCGGCAACCGCATCTTCCTGCTCAGCCTCTCCGAGATCCTGGCTCTCACGAGTGAAAGCGACGCGAGCGCGCAGAAGCTCGTGGCGCAGCGTGAAGCTGAACGGACACTGATCGCCAAGGCTTGCCTGTTGCCAGGAACGCTGTCGCTGGCCGTGGCGGAAGCTGCTTCCTGGTCGTGTTCGAAGAGTGTGGGTGCCGGATCAGGCGGGACGGGCACGGGTCTCTCGGGCACGCGCGTTGCCGGGTCGCGGCGCGCCGGTGGACGCGCATGCGTCATCGACGAAGCGTCGGCGAATGCCGGTCGCCCGCTCGCCAACCTGATGCCGGGAGACGTCCTCGTCGCGCCGTTCATCCATCCGGCCTGGATCAACGATGTGCTCAGTGTGTCAGGCGTTGTCCTGGGGCATGGCGGATGGCTGAGCCGCATGGCTGTGATCGCGCGCGAGCGGAACATCGCGATGGTCGTCGGCGTACCCGGCTGGGCCGGTATTCCGGACGGAGCGCATGTGACGCTCGAGCTCGATGGATCGATCCGGTTCGAGGCGCCACGCGCGTTTGCCGATCTGATCGCGCTTGCAGAATCGGGAGTGTAGAGCGTCGCGGCTCACGTATCGACAACTCGAGAGAACCGCATGGCCGTCCCGTAGGTCGAATTAAAAAAGGGATGGTGAAAGAGCCGAGAGTTTTAGTAACGGAATTAAGTCAACGACCAGAAGTTGCATATATATGCGTAGTGCACCCGACGAGGTGCAACGAAGTCGAGGAGCCGCTTCGGTGCCTGCGTTTGGTGAGTTGCGCGGAGGCAATGGCGCTGCGCGCCAGGACGTCTGCCTGCGCTGCCGTCGAAGCAGCAGCGCGGGCGCCCGGCAATAGGCACAGTCTGCCAGAAGGCTCGCATTTGGATAAGGGGACGAGCATGCTTCGTGTCCGTAACGCGACCATAGCCAGCCGCCTTTATCTCGTTGGCGGCTTGACGCTTCTGTCGGTGGCCGCACTCGTGGCCGGCACGATCGTCTTCGCGGTCGGTATGCGCCGCGTGGTCGATGTCCTCTATCAAAGCGGCATTGTCAGAGCCGCGGAGGCCAGCGAGCTGGAACTGCTGCTGGAGAAGCATCGACGCTTGGTCACCTCCGCGCGGCTCGAGTTCGATCTCGACAAACTGCAACAGGACAAGCAGGAGGCACACGGTGTGCAGGCGAGCATCGAGAGGCTGGTAGCGGGCTCCAACGACCGGTTCGCAATGGACCTTCGCCCGATGCTGCCCCCGTTCTGGCAAGCCGGAGACGAGACGCTGCGACTCGCCGAGAGCTTCGCACAAGGGGCCGCCCCCGTCGCGCTCAGGCAGTACGTGGCCCAGGCGGAGAGCTTGCAACGACTTGTCAGGCAATACAGGCACTCGCGCCTCGACGATGCCAGGGTCGATGTTCACGCGATGACCGATCGTGCGCGTACGCTCGTGCAATGGACCCTTGGCTTCGCTCTGCTCGTGGCTCTGTTGATCGGCCCGCTGGGGTATTTCATTCTGCACCGCATGGTTCGGCGTTTGAGGCGGGTGACGGCCACCATGGGACAACTCGTACGCCAGGACACGGACGTCGATGTGGGCTCCATCGCCAGCTCCGACGAGATCGGCGAGATGGCCAGGGCCGTGTCGGTCTTCGAAAAGAACGCGCTGCAGCTCCAGCAACTCAACCGCTGGCTCGATGTGGCGCTCAATAATATGACGCGAGGCATGTCGATGTTCGATGCCGAGCAGCGGCTGGTCGTCTGCAACAGCGTCTATGTTCAAATCTACGACATGCCCGAGGACTTGGCTCGCCCCGGCACCGAATTCTCGAAGATATTGGCGTGCCGCGCGCAGCTTGTGTCTTCCGTCGATGGGCACGTCGCAGAGACGGATGCGGGGCTCGAACCCGCACTTCGCGATCTCGTCGAACGACGCACGATCGGGGAGCGCCGCCAGCGGCTGAAGAATGGTCGCACGATCGAGGTCCAGGTGAAGCCGTTGGCCTGGGGCGGTTGGGTCGCCTTCCACGAGGATGTCACGGATCAACTACTCGCGGCCGAGAAGATGGAGCGGTTGGCCCGGCAAGACGCGCTGACCGGCGTCGCCAACCGCCGACACTTTCGAGAATGCCTGGAAGAGGCTCTGGCGAAGCTCGACGTGGACAACTCCTTCGCATTGGCGGTCATCGATCTCGACGGCTTCAAGGAGGTCAACGACACGCTGGGCCATCCGATCGGCGATGCCGTCCTCGCAAATGTCGGATGTCGGCTCAGGGATCTGGCGCGGCACGGCGATATCGTGGCTCGTCTCGGCGGAGACGAATTCGCGATCATTCAACGCGATGTGCAGGAGAAGGCGGACGCCGATGCGTTGGCAAGACGGGTGATGGATGCGCTGCGCCAGCCGTTTATCCTGCCGGATAAGCATATCGAGATCGGGGGTACGATCGGAATCGCGTTGGCCCCGCTGGATGGCTGGACGGCGGAAGACTTGATGCAGAAGGCAGATATCGCCCTCTATCGTGCCAAGGCGAGCGGCAAGTCGACGTGGCGCTTCTATGATCATGAAATGGAAGCACGCTTGCGCGCGCGACGCCAGCTCGAAGCAGATCTTCGAGGGGCGGTCGAAAGGGAGGAGTTCGTCCTCTTTTTTCAGCCGATCGTATCTTTTGCATCGCGACGCGTCGAAGGCTGCGAGGCCCTCATTCGCTGGCATCATCCGGTTCGTGGCATGATTTCACCCGCCGAATTCATTCCACTGGCGGAAGAAACAGGGCTGATTTGCAAGATCGGCGCATGGGCTCTCGGCGCGGCATGCAGGACGGCTGCGACTTGGCCCGACCAGCATGTCGTATCGGTCAACCTCTCCGTGGCGCAGTTCTCGGGCCCCGATCTCGCCGATGTGACTGCTGACGCCCTTCGGCAAAGCGGCCTTGCTGCAACGCGGCTGGTGCTCGAAGTGACCGAGACGCTGCTCCTCGGCGATGATCCGGCGACGCTCGAGCTGCTGCATCGCCTGCGCAATCTCGGTGTTGCCATCGCGCTCGACGATTTCGGGACTGGCTATTCGAGCCTGTCCCACTTGCGCCGGTTCCCGTTCGACAAGATCAAGATCGATCAGTCGTTCGTGCGCGACTTGCCGCAGCGCCGCAACTGCGAGGCCATCGTGGGTGCGATTGCACGGCTGGCATCCTGCCTCGATATGACGACGGTGGCGGAAGGGGTCGAGACGGAAGATCATCTTGCGCGGGTCGGGGCCGCCGGTTGCGATTCGGTGCAGGGTTATCTTTTCTCGCGGCCCGTGCCGGCAAACGAGTTGGCCGGCGTGGTGGCGGAGATCGACGAGCGGTTGGCCTCCGGCCGGGTCATGGCGGCGTGAGGCGCGGCACCGGACCGGGGAGCGGCCGTCTCGGCGGTGGGTGCGATGAGGCGCCGCGCACAGCGGCGTGAAACTCAACTTTCGCGGAAGGTCCGGGAGAGGACGTCGGTCAGCGGCTTCACGAAATAGCTCAGGATGGAGCGCGATCCGGTCTCGATGAACACTTCGGCCGGCATGCCCGGCACGAGCGCGTGATTGGTGGGAAGCTTCGCGGCCTCGCCATCGGCGAGCGCCACCTGCGCGGTGAAATAGCTGCGGCCTTGCTGGTCCACGATCTGCGCCGGCGAGACCGAGAGAACGGTTCCATTGAGTGACGGCGACGAGCGGGAGTTGAAGGCCGAAAATCGCACGTAGGCTGGGCCGCCTTGCCTCACCTTGTCGATGTCCTGCGGCGAGAGCTGGGCGTCGATGATCAGGCGCTCGCCCTCCGGTATGACCTGCATGATCGAAGCGCCGGGCGCGATTACGCCACCTTCGGTATGAGCCGCGAGGGCGTGGATGCGGCCACTGCGCGGCGCGCGAACGATGGTGCGGCGCAGCTTGTCGTCGAGCGCGGTGCGCTGCTCCACGACCTCGGCGAGCTGCGCCTGAACCTTGCGAAGCTCGTCGACGACAGTCTGAGTAAACTCCTTCTCGCTCTGCGCGATCTTCAAATCGGCTTCCGCGAGCCCGGCGCGAGCCTTCGAGACGTCGGCGGTCAACCGACCGATCTCGCCCTCGAGGCGCGCCGCATCGCGCTGGACGGCGAGCAGGCGCGGCTGGCTCGCATATCCCTTTTCGTAGAGAGGGCGAACGGCCGCGATCTCCTTGGCGTTGAATTCGGCCTCCTTGCGGCGCGCCGACAGCATGCGCTCGGACGCGCTCTGCTCGTCGATGAGCTGCAGCTTGCGTTGTTGCAAGACCGCCAATTCACCCTTGTGGCTTGCACGGCGGGCAGCGAACAGCGCGCGCTGAGTGGCGATCAGCTTGTCGAGCGCCGGATCATCCTTCATGGCTGCGATCTCGGCAGGAAGTGTAAGCCCATCGCGGCGGTCGCGCTCGGCTTCGAGGCGGGCTTGCTGAACCAGAAGATCGATGCTCCGGGCGACGGCAATCTGACGGTTGGCCTTCACGGCCGTGTCGTCGAGATTGAGGAGCACGTCTCCCTCGCGAACGACATCGCCGTTCTTCACGAGAATCTTCGAAACGATGCCGCCGTCGAGATGTTGAACCGTCTGGTAATTGCTCTCGACGTTGACGACGCCGGTTGCAACGACCGCGCCGCTGATCGAAACCAGGCTGAATACGGCAAGGCCGCCGACCAATCCCAGCAGAACGCGATTGCCGGTCCGCACCCAGGGGCCGGTCGCGTAGACGTCGGTTCGGTTCATCTCGTCGCCGTTTCGGGCGTTGCCTGCCATCTGCTGTCGTCCTCGCTCAAGTCGGCGTGCAATCGCGCGTCTCAGCTCGCGGTACGGCTTGCCGTTGCTTGCTCCTCGCCCGCGTCCCGTCCTGAGGGCGCCGGACCGCCGTGCTGGAGATAGTGCAGCACGTCGTCGCGCGAACCGAAGGCACGCTGGGCGCCACGTTCGAGATAGAGCAGCCGGTCGGCCTTGCCGATGGCCTGCACGCGATGCGAAACGAGCACGATCGCTCGGCCGCGGGCGCGCATGCCGTCGATGGCAGCGGACAAGGCCTCGTCGCCGGTGCGGTCCAGATTGGCATTGGGTTCGTCGAGAACGATCAGCGCCGGATTACCGAAAAGCGCCCGTGCGAGGCCGATACGCTGCCGTTGGCCGGCGGAGAGATAGACGCCGAACGCGCCAAGCTCGGTGTCATATCCCTTGGGGAGCGCGACGATCATGTCGTGCGCGTGGGCGGCGCGCGCGGCCTCGACGACGTCGTCGTCGCTCGCGTCAGGCTCGAAGCGGGAAATGTTATCGCGTACCGTGCCCGCGAATAGCTCCACACTTTGCGGCAGATAGCCGATATGGCGGCCGAGCTCGTCGGCGTTCCATCGGTCGAGGCGCGCCCCGTCGAGCAGAACCTCTCCGCCCGAGCTGGACCAAAGTCCGACGAGCGTGCGCACCAGCGTCGACTTGCCGGATGCGCTCGGTCCGATGATCGCGAGCATCTGGCCCGGATCCACAGCGAAGGATAGGCCGGAGAGGATGACCGTCCGGCCGTCCGGTGACGTGACGCGCAGATCGCGGGCCTCGACGTGTCCTTTCGGTGCGGGAAGGCTGACGCGGCGTTCCGGCTCGGGGTGCGCGTCAAGCAGAGCTTCGAGCTTTCCGAACGACTCGCGCGCCTTCACGAAGCTGCGCCACTGGGCGACGATCTGCTCGACGGGGGCGAGCGCGCGTCCGAAAATGATTGTCGCTGCGATGATCGAGCCCGCAGAGATGTAGCCGTTGACGGCAAGCGCCGCGCCAATGGCCAGCATCAGGGACTGCAGCAGAAGCCGTAGCGACTTCGACAACGAAGCGAGGCTCGACAGCCGATCTGCGGCCAGGACCTGCCAGGCGAGCGCGTCGCGATTGGCCGATTGCCAGCGGTCCCGATAGGCGTTCAGCATGCCCATGGCGGTAATCGCCTCGGCGTTGCGCTGACCGTTCTCGGCAAGCTCGAGGCTCTTGTGGCTTGCGCGGCCCGCCTCGGACAGCGGCCGGCGGCTGCGGACTTCGCTGGCCCACGCGATCGCCAGGAGAATGAGTGCGCCGATGCTTGCGGCCACGCCGAGCGTCCAATGGGTGAGAAAGATCACCAGCAGGTAAACCGGCGTCCAAGGGGCATCGAAGAACGTCAGCGGACCGGGCCCTGCGACGAACTGCCGGACCTGATCGAGCTCGCGCAGTGCGTGCATCGACGAGCCGGGTTCGGCGAGGCTCCGACGGAGGGCCGCTGCAAAGACGCGCTCGCTCGTGCGCCGGTCGAGTTCGACACCGATACGCACGATCACCCGTGAGCGGACCAGCTCGAGAAGACCGATCACGCCATAGATCGCCGCCGTCAGGATCGAGAGTGCGAGCAGCGTCGGCATGGAGTGTGAGGTCATGACACGGTCATAGACCTGCAGCATGAACAGCGGGCCGGCGAGCATCAGGATGTTGGTGGCGAAGCTGAAGCCTGCGAGGGCCTTGAAAGCTGGCTTGCTCGCGAGGACGGCGCGGCGCAACTCGCCTTTCACGACCGAGATCGTGGGATGTGGTGTGGCAGCTTCGCGCTTGTCGGCGGGCGGGGGCGTAATGGGCGGTGCCGCCGTGGTTGCCGCGGTTAGGGTCGCCGCTGCACGCTTGAGGCGCTGCGTGGCGCGGGCCATCGCCTCGGCCGACGTGGGCTTGCCCGTCGGGTTCGCCGTGTGCGAGGTCGGCGCGGCGGGTGCTGAATTGCCTTCAGGCCGTGTCGGTGCGTGGCCTGTCTCGAGCGGAGTGTCCGAAGATGTCGTGGTTGCGACGCGCGCCTCGGAGGCGTGCGCTTGGGGGGGCTGTCTTTCGGAGGGATGACCCGGCGCAGGCTGCGTCGGCGCGGGCGGTTCGGCCGCCTCGAAGGCAAGCTTCTCCTCGACGTGCGGCTGCTTGCGTTTGCCCCTGCGCCCGCCGGCACTCTTGTGTGCGACGCGCTCGCGGGCTTCGCGAAGGTGAATGAGGACGCGATCAAGCTCTTCCGGTCCCGTGAATTCAGGACGCAGGTCGGTCGCGCGCGGTTTGTCGTCGACGCTGTTCACGGAGGCCCGTCCGGATAGAACCACTGAAAGTTTCGGCTTGTGGAGAAGTCGGTATCTCCAGGCGCTCAAGATGCATTTGACGGCGGTTCGGTGAGTTTTCGATTAAAGCGTGATCTGATTTCGGTGCGTGGAGCCCGGAAGACGGCAAGCGTTAATCTTTAGTTAGCAATTTTCGGGCTTCCTGACACGATGCGACTCGCGCCGTAATATGGCCTTGTGATCTGCGCGTCATGACGGAGTTACGCCTATGCGACTGAAAATCTTCATTGCCGCGGTCATGGCAATCGTGGGTCTTGCAGCAGTCGGCGGAGGGAGCGCCTCGGCGGACGGCATGGACAAGCCGCGTGGCTGGCACAAGGCGCGCCACATCCATCATCGTGTATATTACCCGCGCTATGTGCACCACTACAAGGTCGATCCCTATGCATGGCGATATAGCCCGCGTGGCTATTATCCCTATTACGGTTCGAACTACTGGGCGAAATCCAGCTACGTGAAATGGCGCAATCGCGCCCATCTCAACGACTGGAATACGCGCCCGCCACATTTTCGCTACTACCAGAGCTGGGGCTATCCGCGAAAATGGCACCATCACAAATGGCACGCCAAGCATCACGGTCATCATCGCCGCTGGCACTGGTAAGCCTCTCTACCGCCGATCATGAGCAAAAAGACGCGTCGTATTGGCGCCTTTCATTGGCCGCAATGATGCTGTTCAGGATCGGTTCAGGCGCACTTGGGTTTTGTGCATCATCGCCGGGGCTGGGCGTCCGCGGCGAGCCGGTTCAGAAGCCGCCAGTTGCGGCAAGGCAAGGGATGACATCCATGCTTAAGACGTTCAAACATCTCGCGCTGGCGGCGTCGTTGTTCGCCGCAATGAGCAGCGTTGCCGTGACGCAGGCCGAGGCTCATGGCCGCGGCGGGCGCGCGGCAGGCGCGGTTGCCGGGGCCATCATCGGTCTCGGGCTTCTCGGCGCCTATGCTGCAGACCGCGATCGCGGCTATTACCGCTCGTGCTACCCTGGCCGCCGCGTTTGCGACGTGGTCGGACAGCGCTGCTGGTATAATCGCTGGGGCGAGTATCGCTGCAAGGACGACGTGCGGTGCCATCGCCGCGAAATCTGCGATTGAGATGAGTTCCTGCACACGCTGCACGAAAAGGCCGGGCATCGCACCGGCCTTTTTGCTTTATGACCTTATTGAGCGCTGCAATCATCTTCTTTGGCTTGCCGCATAAAGGGCCACCGCGGCCGCATTCGAGACGTTGAGGCTTGCCAGAGAACCGACCGATCCAATACGACAAAGTCGATCGCAGTGCTCGCGGGTTAGGCGTCGCAATCCCTTTCCTTCGGAGCCAAGAATAAGCGCGACCGGTGGCACGAAAGCTTTGGCATCGATCGTATATTCGCCATGCCCGTCGAGACCGATGCGCGTGACGCCGGCGTCTCCGAGTTCGGCAAGGGCGCGCGCCAGGTTCGGCACCAGCGCGATCGGTACGACTTCGAGGGCGCCCGATGCGCTCTTGCCCAGGACACCTCCGAGGGGCGGCGATTGTCGGCGGGTCATGATCAGGCCAGCGGCTCCGAACACGGCGGCAGAGCGCAGTATGGCACCGACGTTGTGGGGATCGGTCACCTGGTCGAGCACCACGATCGGTCGGTTGCCGGCGCTCGCCGCTTGGACAAGCGTGGCGAGACCGGTATCCGGTAGCGGCTCGACGTCCGCCACGGCACCTTGATGCACGGCGTCGGCCCCGACGAGGCGGTCGAGGTCGCGAGGCGTGCTCCGGACCATCTCCACGCAGCGCCGCGAGAGCGCCGATGCCAGTCGGCTTTCGGCGTTCTCCGTCAAATGCAGCCGCCGGATCACCCGCGCAGGGTTGGACAGCGCCGCCTCGATCACATGCGTGCCCCATAGTCGCAGCGTCTCGTCATCCGACCGTAGGCTTTGCTCGCGCGTGGGCTTGCTCGGCCGCTGCCTTGAAGCGTGCCCCCCATCACCACGCGATGCTGGCCGGCTTGGCATTCGTCTGACAGGTGGTCTCATCTCGGTGACTGTGGAAGGACGTCGTAGACGTCGGGGTTGACCACGTGCGCGGGGCGCCTGCCGGCAGAAACGTCAGCGATCGAGCGCAGCGCGGTCGCTGCGATCTCATGAAAGCATTCATCCGTCCAGCAGAGCGCGTGCGGCGTGATGATAACGTTGTCCATGGCCAAGAGTGGGCTCGTCGGCTCGATCGGCTCGCGCTCCGTCACGTCCAGGCCGGCGCCCGCGATAAGTCCTGCGCCGAGAACCGCGGCAAGAGCGACCTCTTCGACGATCGGCCCGCGGGCCACGTTGACGAGATAGGCCGAAGGCTTCATGAGCCGCAGGCGCCGCTCGTTCACGAGATGGCGCGTCTCGTCGCTCAAGAGGCAGGTCACGGTGACGAAGTCCGCCTCGCGCATGAGTTGGTCGAGCGGAACCAGCGTGGCGCCAAGGCTCGCGAGCCGGGCCGCATCGGCGTAGGGATCCGCGACGAGCATGCCTTTGAAGAACGGCTTGGCGAGGCCGAGCAGCTCCGCGCCGATGCCGCCTCCGCCGATCACGCCGAGCGTTCGGCTCGTGAGGCCCTGGCCCATATAGGCGGTGCGATCGTTCCAGCGGCCGGCGCGGACGATCTCGTTCTTTTTGAGCAAACGGCCGGCCAGCGCAAAAATCAGCGTCAACGCCGCGACGGCAACCGGACGACGGACCGCAATCGGCGTGTTGGTGACGACCACCCCTTTTGCCGTGGCTGCGGCAAGATCGACCGTATCGAAACCGACACCGTTGCGAGCGACGACCTTCACGCGGCAGTCCTGGCGCGCAAGTGTGGCGGCGGTCACTTGGGGCACCGCAACGAGGAGGCCGTCGTAGCGGGCCGCAATATCGGGCGTGATCTCGGCCACGTCTTCGGCGATCCACTCCCAGCTCACATCCGGAATACTGCTCAGTTCATCGAACGCGCGCTCGTCGAAACATGGGGCCCCATCGGGACGCATCAGATCGCGCGTGACGCCGACGATGAATGCTGAACCCATCGGCTCTATTCCTTCACCGATTGCAGAACCGATTTCACGCCCGACATGAGCATCGTGTGGTCGGGTCCGGTCGCCAGCATGTTGAAGCCGAGCTTCTTGCACTGCTTCGCCCATGTGGAATCGGCGACGAGAAAGCCGAGGCCCTTCTTGTGTTTGCGGCCGGCTGCGACGATGCGCTTCAAAGCGCTCGTGTAGCGGGGATTGTCGAATTGCCCCGGAATTCCGAGGAAGTTGGTCAAGTCGAAGTGGCCGAGCCACAGCACGTCGATGCCATCGACCGCCGCGATGTCCTCGACGGCCTCGAGGCCATGCTCCGTCTCGATCTGGGCGATCACGAGATTGCGCGCATCGGCGGCCTTCATCTTCGAGAGCGGCTCGCCGGGCGCGTAGTCGTCGTGGGCGAAGCCGAAGGCGGCGCCGCGGCGCCCCTTGGGCGGATAGTGCGTTGCTTCGGCAATCGCACGCGCTTCGTCGGCGCTGTTGACCATCGGGATCATGACGCCTTCGCAGCCGATGTCGAGGGCGCGCGCGAGGAAGTGATAATCTCCACGCGGGACTCGGACCATCGGGCTGATCGGCAGGCCGCGGCAGTGCGCGACTTGCGACTTGATGGTCTCGAGCGATGCGCCGGTATGCTCCATGTCATAGAGCACGTACTCGCAGCCGGCGTGCACGAGGAGCTGGGCGATGCCCGGCGAGAAGAACTCGAACACCATTGCGCCGAGGACCTGCTCTCCGGCGCCTACCCGTTGTCGCAATGATCTGCGAGCCATTCTCGTGTCTCCCGATCTGCAAGGATACTCCGTCGGCGGCCGAGACTGCCTCAAACTGCTCGGGACGGGAAGTGTGATTGCCAAAGCAGCCATGATCGTTTGAAATCCGCCGACCCAATCCCTGGATGTGGAGTGACGCCATGCTGATCAAAACCGGAAACCGCCGCATTTATTACGATCTCGTCGGCCCGGAGGATGGCCCGGTTGTGTGCTTCACGCACTCCCTCTCGTCGGATGGGGGCATGTGGGCCGAGCAGTTGCCGCCGTTGCTTGCCGATGGCTGGCGCGTCCTCAGGCTCGACATGCGCGGGCATGGCGGGAGTGATCCCGTCGAAGGCGACTACTCGATGGCAGCGCTGGCCGACGATGTCGCCTTGTCGCTCGATGCGCTCGGGATCGCCAGGGTGCACTATATCGGGCTCTCGATTGGCGGCATGCTCGGGCAAGCGTTTGCGATCGGGCACGGCGAGCGCTTGCTGTCGTCGATGCTTTGCGACACCGCGCCGGCGACGCCGCCCGGAGGCAAGGAGGCGTGGGGGCCGCGCATCGAGACGGTAAAGCGCGCCAATTCGCTCGAGCCACTCGGCGACGCAACGATGGAGCGGTGGTTTACGGACGCCTTCAAGCCGAGGCGCAGGGCGCGCTGGGAAGAGATCCGCTCGACGATCGTCAACACCACGCCCGCCGGTTATCTGGGCTGCGCGGCCGCGATCCTGGATTTCGATTTCCTGGCGAAGCTGCCGGGCGTCACGGTCCCCACGCTGGTCGTGTGCGGCGACGACGACCAGGGCACGCCACCGGCCGGTAACAAGAGGATCGCCGAACTCGTTCCCGGAGCGCGCTACGAAGAAATTTCCAACGCGCGGCATTTCCCGAACGTCGAGCATCCCGACGTGTTCAATCGCATCATGCTGGGCTGGCTTTCGAGCCGGCGCGGCTGAGAGTGCCCGGTCCCTGCCTGTTATCCGCGGCCGCCGCGGCCATCGTCGGAGGGACCCGTTGTTTTCGTGCGGGCCCCTTGGCATTCGGCGCTTCAGTCCCAATCTTGAAGTATGCCAGACCACGTCGGTCTCGGCAGCGGGTAGCAGGGGCCTTGCCGTCAATGGTCGGCGAGGCCCTTGTTTAGGCTCGCTAAGTCGGCGGAAGCGATGCGCGCCCTTGCGATGCCGGCGGCTCGCGGAACACGTCGTCCGTATCCGGCCGATGTTCCGACCGCGCGACGCCGCGATGTCGCGCCTGCGCCGTAATCGGATGGAACAAGACGACGAGAGCCGAGTTTCAGATCACATCCGTGGAGAGCAGGAGAATTCAGGCATGATCAAATCTACTTTGGCGGCAACGTTGCTGCTGGCCGCTGGAATGGGCAGCGCAAGTGCGGCGGTACTCCCGAAGGCCGATCATTCCGGCGTGACCGCGCCGGTGGTTGAGGTGCAGCATCGCGATCGCGATCATCGTGGCCGGGATCACCACAGACACCCGCCGCGGTGGATTGCCGGTCGCAAATACGACCGGTCGCCCCCAGGTTGGCATCGCCATGGTCGCCGCCCGCATGACTGGCGCCGCCGGGGTTGTGTCGTCGTGGGACCGGTCTGGTTCTGCCCCTGAGAACGTGACCGCTTCGGCGAGCGAACTCGCTGGATATCTGGGAGGGCGTCGGCCCTCCCTTTTTCGTGTGCGGACATTCGTGTGCCGCCGAATTGATCGCGGCACGGAGCGGTTCAGAGGACGCGACCGCTGGCGGCGTCGATCAAGTGCATGTTGTTCAGATCGACCGCCATCGGCAGCATCTCGCCATCGCGAGCGCCGGCGTTCGGGCTGACGCGCCCGCATGCCGGAGCGCCGGCCAGATCGAAATAGACGTACGTCTCCATTCCCATCGGCTCGGTAACGTCGAGCTTGGCCTGGAGGGGAGCGAAACCCGGCTCCATTTCGCCGCGTGCCTCGGTCAGGTGTTCCGGCCGGATGCCGAGTTCGAGCTTGCCGTTTCTCGCATGCGGCAGATACCGCTGGGCCCGCTCGGGCGGCACCGGAAGGATGGTGTCGTTCGGAAGATGAAGCGACAAGTTCTGCCCGTTCGGCTCGAGACGACAGGGCACGAAGTTCATGGCGGGCGATCCGATGAAGCCTGCCACGAACCGCGTTCTGGGATTGTGATAGAGCTCGGCCGGCGTGCCGACCTGCTCGATCACGCCGTTGCTCATCACCACCACGCGATCCGCAAGGGTCATCGCCTCGACCTGGTCGTGCGTGACGTACACCGTGGTCGTGCGCACCTTCTGGTGCACCTTCTTGATCTCGATGCGCATCTGCACCCGCAGCTTCGCATCGAGGTTGGAAAGCGGCTCGTCGAACAGGAACACCTTGGGATTGCGCACGATGGCGCGCCCCATGGCGACGCGCTGGCGTTGCCCGCCTGAGAGCTGCTTCGGCTTGCGGTCGAGAAGCTCGGAGATGTCGAGGATGCGAGCCGCCTCGTCGACGCGGGCGTTGATTTCCGCCTTCGGAAATTTCTTCAGGCGCAGTCCGAACGACATGTTCTCGTGCACCGTCATGTGTGGATAAAGAGCGTAGTTCTGGAAGACCATCGCGATATCGCGATCCTTGGGCGGCACATCGTTGACGACGTCCGGTCCGATCAGGATCTCGCCGTCCGTGATGTCCTCCAGGCCCGCGATCATGCGCAACGTGGTCGTCTTGCCGCAGCCCGATGGACCGACGAGCACGACGAACTCGTGGTCCTTGATGTCGAGGTCGATGCCGCGCACGGCGAGCACGTCGTCATATTTCTTGACGACCTTTCGAATGGAAACCTCTGACATGGCGCATCACCCTTTCGTTGCGCCGGCGGTCAGACCGGCAATGTAATAGTCCATCAGGAAGGCGTAGATGATCAGCGGCGGCAGGGCGCCGAGAAGGGCGCCGGTCATGATCTGGCCCCAGTTGAAGACGTCTCCCTTGATGAGCGTCGTGATGATGCCGACCGGTAGCACGAGCTGGTCCGTCGACGTGGTGAAGGCGAGCGGGTAGAGGAACTGTGCCCAACTCACCGTGAAGGCGAAGATGGTTGCAGCGATGAGCCCCGGGAGCGCGACTGGAATGAAGATCCGCGTCAAGGTCTGCATCCAGCTCGCGCCGTCAATGATGGCCGCTTCGTCGAGCTCTTTGGGAATGGATGCGAAATAGCCGATCATGATCCACGTGCAGAACGGAACTGTAAGCGTTGGGTAAAGTATCAGGTTCACCCACCATTTGTTGATGAGCTGGATACCCGTCAACTCGTTGAAGACGGCCATCATCTTGAACAGTGGGATGAACAGGAGTGTTTCCGGCACCAGGTACGTGAGGAAGACGCCCGTCGCCAGCGTCGCCGAACCCCAGAACTTCATGCGCGAAAGCGCAAACGCGGCGGGCACCGCGATCAGCATGGTGGTCGACACGACGAAAACGGACACCAGCGCCGAGTTGATGAAGAACGTCTGGAACTGCGGTGACGAGAGCAGTTCGACGTAATTGTCGAAGCTGGGCGCGTAGACCCACCAGGGATTGCGCAGGGACGAGATCTCGTGGCTGGTTTTCAGCGACGTGATCAGCATGTAGATCGGTGGCGTCAGGAAAAAGATGACGAACAGGATCAGGCACGCATACGACCAGCGCAAGGCCCAGATCCGATCGTTCTGCATGCTGCCGTAACGTGGCCGGGCCGCTGCGACGGCGGCGGGATTTGCAGTTGCGGTCATGCCTCGTTCCCCCGCCGGTTGATGTCACGCAGAATGAAGATCGCGGCGACGGTCAGAATCGGGATCATGAAGAGTGATACCGAAGCCCCGAGCGGAATGTCGCCGCCCTCGATGCCGACGCGAAATGCCCACGTGGCAAACACGTGTGTCTTGTCGAGCGGGTCACCACGGGTCAGAACGCGGACGATGTCGAAATTGGCGAACGTAACGATGGTCGAGAACAAGGCCGTGATGGCGATGATGTTGCGCATCATCGGAAGCGTGACGAAGCGCATGGTCTGCCACCAGGTTGCTCCGTCGATTTTTGCCGCTTCGTAGAGTTGCTCCGGCACGGACTTCAACGAGGCGAGATACATGATCATGAAGAACGGCGAGCCGATCCACACGTTCACGAGGATGACGGAGAAGCGGGCCCAGTTGGCATTGCCGATCCACGGAATTGGATCGATGCCGATGTGTCCGAGCAGCCAGTTGAAGGCCGAGTGAGACGGATCGAACAGCCAGAGCCAGGCGAGCGTCGACATGGCCGGCGGGATGACCCACGGAATGAGCAACATGCCACGCCACTTGCGTTGCTTGTTGTTCGGCACGTTATGCACGAGATGCGCGACGATGAAGCCGATCACAGCCTTGAAGAACACAGCCGTCAGCGCGAAGATGCAGCTTTGCTGCACCACCATCCAGAACGTTTCGCGCGTGAACAGGAATGTGAAGTTACTGAGACCGACGAACTTCGTCATGCGCTTGTTCAGCGTAGCGAGATGCATCGCATAAAACGCTGGGTACACGACGAGCACCGCAACAAGAATCAAGAGCGGCAGCGTCATCAGGAAGGCAATCGTCGATTTCCGCTGGAGAAACGTATACATCCTGTGCGGAACGCGCCTTTGGGTGGCGCTGGCGGTGTCTACTCGTGCAGCCACGTCGGCCATGGGACCGATCTCCTGTCAAAGGCTGAGACCTGCATAAGTCGAGGATCGGACCCGCCTCGCGGCGAGCCCTGCATCAGAGGCGCCGTTCAGCGCATGAACCCTTCGACCTCGCTCTCAGCCCAGGCGAGGGTTTTCTCCATGGCCTCGCCTTGCGCGTAGCGCACGACCATCTTGGTCATGGTTCCTTGCGCGTAGATCTGAGCAGCGACGGCGTGCGGGCTCGGCATTGCCGCTACAGACAAGATCTGATCTTGATGCGGATCGGGGTAGTGATAGAGCGTCCCTTTAGGAGGGCCGACGTCTGCCCATGTTTGAAAGGTCTTGAATTTCGCGTACGGCGGAATGTCGTAACCTTTGCTCGCTGCAACCATGGCCTCGGCCGCCGCCCGCGTATTGAGATGACGTAGCAAACTCTTGCCGGCACTCTTGTTCTTCGAGAACGACCAGATCCCGATGTTGGGCTGCAGGAACGACGCGTAGCGTCCCTTGGGGCCCTTCGGCATGGGATGGTGCCAAGTCTGTTCAGCGATATTGGGTGCGTCGCGGGCGGCGACCGCCCAAGCACTCGGCGGGTTCAGAATCAAGCTGACCTTGCCGGCGACGAAAGCCTTGTTGTTCGAAGCGTCGTCCCACGCTGGCGCGTCGGGTGGCAGGAAAGCATAGAGCTTCTTGCAGTAATCCAGCACCTGGCGGACGCTGTCCGTCTTGACGGTAACCTTCTCATTCTTGTCGACAAGAACGGCCCCGAAGGCTGAGAAGATTGCGCCGATCGAGTCGACGCTGTCTGCCGTGGTTCCGAGACCTATGCCAAACGGAACGCCAGCCTTGTGGCAGGCCTCTGCCGCCTTGAGGAAGACGTCGTAGGTCCAGCCGTCGGATTGGGGTTTCTCTCCTGCGGGATACATTTTCTGCACGTCGATCCCGGCATGCTGCTTCAGCAGATCGATGCGCGAGGCCGGGCCCTTCATTTGGGCCCCGAAGGTCGACGGTACGGCGCGCCATTTTCCGTCGATCTGGGCCATGTACTTGGCGACATCGGACACATCGCCATTCTCTTTGACGAAGTCGGCGACCAGATCGTCGACGGGCTCAAGCAGCTCAGCCTGTCGCGACGTCATCCAAGACGCCAGGAACAGTACGTCATGCCCGGCTTTGGCCTGACCCTCGGCAACCGCGGTCAAATTGAGCTTCTGACCTTGCGAGGTGATAAAATCGATGGTGACGTCGACCTTTTCTTTTTCCGCCCATTCCTTGATCAATTTTTCGGTAACGGCGTTGGCGCCGGGTACCCAGTGGTCCCACATGCCGACATTCAAGCTGCCGGCAGCATAGGCGGTGTGGACATAGGGGGCAGTAATCGCGGCAGCGGATGCGGCAGCAGTGCCGGCGACGAAGCGTCGCCGGGTCATGCGGGTACGGCGCATGTCGTTTCCTCCAGAATATATGGCACCCCCGCGTTGGGCGGTAATGTGCCGTTTTATTTGGCCTGGAGGCGCAGTGTCGGCCCGTTATTTTTGCCGAAGCCGGACAACCGTGACCCTCCGAGCAGGAGGATTGAACCACGAAGGTTTGGCACTTGCCAATGGTCTTCGTATTTCTGCGTGATCGCGGGATGACGAAAGGGCCGTCCGGTGAAAGGACGCACGCTGCGAAGGCATTACGCGCTCAGCAGTGAGAGCCCGCCCGTTTCACGTGCATTCGGCGGTCGCTGCCGAGATAACCGCGCGCGAGTGAACGCTAGATAACAGCGCGTCTCGGGCGAGCATTTTCGGCCCATCCGTCAAAAGAGATCGGCGGCTCCGCGAAGCAGTGCTGCGGTTGCGACTGTGTTCGGTAGAGGCGTGACCGCTAAATTTGTGCCTCGCGGAACGAGACGAGGCGGCGCTTGTCCTCGTCCCAGAGCTTAAGGCCGACAGTACGGAAACTTTCCGCCAGTGTGATGCGGCCGATGCCGGCAAGCTCGGGATGGGCGTCGAGCACGTCGGGCAAACGATAAAACGGGATACGGCTCATCAGGTGATGGACGTGGTGGATGCCGATGTTGGCGGAGAACCAGCGCAGCGGCTGCGGGAGATCGTAATGCGAACTGCCGTGCAGAGCTGCTTCCTTCATCGACCAACTCGGAGTTTCGGCCCAGTAGGTTTCCTCGAACTGATGCTGAACGTAAAAAAGCCAAACGCCGATGGAAGCCGCCATCATGACGATCGGCAGATGAACCATGAGAAAAGCGGGCACGCCGATAATCCAGATCATCAGGCCGGAGAAAACGGCAATCGCAAGGTTGGTCGACATGGCACTGAACCAGGCATCCCAATATCTGCGTAATTTGCCGGTGGGAACCCGGTGGCCAAGCAGAAATAACCAGGCCGGGCCGACGCCGAACATAATGACTGGATTGCGATAGAGACGATAGGTGAGCTTTTGCAGGACGCTCATCGCACGGTACTCGGCGATGGTCAGCGTCTCCAGGTCACCGATGCCGCGCCGGTCGAGATTGCCCGACGACGCATGATGAATGGCGTGGGAGCGGCGCCAGACATCGTAAGGTGTGAGTGTGAACACGCCGACGACACGCCCGATCCAGTCGTTGACTTGGCGGTTCTCGAAAAAGGCGCCGTGCCCGCAGTCGTGCTGGATGAGAAACAGGCGCACTAGAAGACCGGCAGCGGGAACGGTGATGATCAGCGTCAGAACCCAGCTCACCGACAGCGCCCACCAGGCACCAAGCCACAGAAGCGCCAACGGGATGACGGTGATGGCAATCTCGGTCAGGCTGCGACGCCAGTCGGGTTTTGCAAAGCGCTGAAGGGCGCGGACCAACTCATGCTCGGTGAGTGGGCGGGCAGTCGTTGCGGTCTCTTGTGCGCTCAAGTGTCAATCCCTCGTCATTGTCGGGCATTCGGTACTGGCGAGCCCTCGTCTTCGGCGAGCCGGCATGATTCGCGAGCAGCGAATCCGCAGATTGCGCGCGACACTTCCAGTTGCGAGTTTGATGCGCAAGCGTCGAAGTGCGCAATCCGGGACATTTGGCTGCGGCGGAAAGCTGCGGTGGCGCAAATGCTTGCGGGCTTGCGCGATCCGATCGGCAGCCCGGCGGTCATGTGAATTGCGCGGCCGCGGGGGACGATCAACGTCCGCCGAGGCGCTCCAGACGGCGATCGGCGGTGCTGCCGGCGCCAAGCTCGCGCGCCTTCTCGTACCAGTGGCGGGCTTCGGCTGCGTCGGGATGAATGCCGATGGCGTTGAGCCGGCTGAGCTCGAGCGGATCGAACGTATCGCCCATGGCGAGCGCGCCGTCAGCGAGCCCGGACTCGGCGGCGCGACGGAAGAACAGCCGCGCGGACGCGATGTTGCCCTGCGCGAGCAATGCGCGGCCGCGGGCCAGAAAACCTTCGGCGCGCTCTCGCGCGGCCGCGCTCAGCGGAGGTGCGGTGGGCCCTTGCGATGCCGCAGGAGGTGGTGCGGCCGCGGGCGGAGGGGTAGGTGGCAGCGCGGCTACGGACGGTGCGGGCGCCGGCGGAGGAGGGGGCGCAGGCGTAGGAGAGGCCGTTGGAGGCGCGGCTGCGGACGGTGCCGGTGCCGCACGCGGCGGCTTCGTCGATTTCAGCGCGTCGAAAGCGGCCGCCGCCACGACGAGCGTGGTACGCGCCTCGGCAACGACGCCGCCGTCGATGGCCACCAGCGCAACATGAACTTCGGTTTTGCCCGACGCGCCTGCCGGAATGACAACGCGGAGATCAGGCAGGGCCGCGATCGGTACCGCCCAGGCACCAGGGGCTATGACGTGACCGCTCGTCAGCGCCATCATCGGGTTCACGCCTCTGATGCGAACGTAGGTGTTGGCCGGCAGTTCGCCATCGCGGCCGATGGCAATGCCGAGGCTCGTCTCGCTGGCCGGCGATCCGATGATGACCGACGGCACTTCGAGGCGCGGGACGGTGCCGATGATCGTCGCGGCACCGAGGGCGGATGCGCGCCCTTCGCCGCCATTGCGATCCTGAGCCCGACTGGTCTGGGCGAAACCGACGGTGGCGGGCGCCAGGCCCATCACCGCACAGCACCCGAGCAGCAGAACTTGGCGACGGAGCCGGGTGACGGCCATCGCAGCCTGCTGCCTCGACGGCCGCGCGACGCGTTGCCTGGGCCACTCGAGAGTGGCGCCACGCCTTCCATGTGCTCTGCCCCCCGGCATCGTGCTCTTCCCAATCTTTGCTGCGGGCCAACTATTGCTGCTGGCGACGGCGCCACTCGAGGAATTCACGGAAGAGGCGCTCCTGCTCGGCAGGATCTCCCGGAGCTGCGCGAGAGGCCTGAGTCCGTACGGTCTCCTCGGCGCCGCCGGCGGCGCGCTGAGCGCTTGCCCTGGCGGCAGATGGCTGGACCTTCGGCTGCTCTCGCCGGGCCTTCTCGAGGCGGTCGGTCAAGGGTTGGAAGCGCTGCCAACCTGGCACGGCAGCGGCGAGGCTCACGTCTTTCCAGTTCTTATGGTAGCCGGGCTCGTTCTGCAGCTTGGGCAGGCGCTCGAAGAGATAGTCGACGAAGCGGACCATGCGCCGGTAGCGCTCGGTATCGACAGGCCAGTCGTAGACGGCGAGCACGGCTGGAACGGCAATCGTCGCGATACGCTGCCCTTGCGGAATGAGCGCAGGGTAGTCGTCATGCTCGAGGTAGGCAGGCAGATAGTACTCGAGCGAGTCGGTGTAGGGCACGGAGAGGAACTTGTAGCCTTCCGGCCACTTGCCCTTGAGGAACGGTGCCAGCGGCTTTGAGGACACCCAGACGGTCGCCGCATACTTGTCGCTCTTTTTCAGCTCCTGCATGGCGACGGAGTGCGGGTCGAATTTCGCGTCGATTTTGATGCCGAGGCGTTCGAAGATGATGGGACCCGAATAGGCCGCGGCAGTACCCTCGGTGTTGAAGTTGACGGCCTTGCCTTCCAGGTCCTTGAGCGTCTTGATCTCGGGCCTGACGAAGATGTGCAGCTCGGACGGGAACAGGCCGGCGATGTAGTTGATGCGCTTCGAGATGCCCGAAATCTCGGGATTTTTCTTGAAGTGTTCCAGCACGTCGCCATAGACGATCGCCACGTCGACGCCACGCAGATAGAGCAGGTCGAAGACGTTGTCGAAAATACCCCGGGTGACGATGGGAAGGACGCGCATCTCGTCGCCGTCGTCGAGCACGCGGGCGAGTTCGGCCGCGAATTGCAGCGGCGCCCCCTCGATGCGCCCGGCCGCGAGGCCGACCGTGTTGGCATTGATTGCCTCTTTGCGGCGCGCCTCGCTCTGGTTGCGGGACGCACGGGGAACGCGCTGGCGCGATGGCTGGGCCTGCGCCAGGCGCAGTTGCTGGGCACCGCCGGACGCCTCTGCCGGGCCCGTCTGGGCCATGCCTGTCTCCACCTCGGTGCAAAGCCCGAGAACGAGCATCGCGCTCAAGACCAGTGGTGCGCTACGCCAACGCATTGAATTCCTCCATCGACCGCATTTCCGGATAAGGCGGGGGCACCATAGTTTGCCATGGGTCGCCTGATCCGAACGTCTTGGAATGGTGCCTATCGATACTTGCGCGGCGACGGAAGTGTAATTTGGCCAGCGTTCGACAAGTGCGCAGATTGCGCTCCAGTCCGGCTCCCCCATCCGCCCCCGGCGAGCGGCACCACCATGATGCTCTACGTGCCTAGAACCCGTCGGCAAAGGGACCCTTTTGCGGCGGGCTGGTGATTGTTTGTGGCAGAATTTCGTTCCTTTCGCGGATTTTCGACCGCTTGGCCCGGCTCCGGCCGGGGAATGACTTCCGGCGGCGCAGGCCGGTTCTCGTTTGCCGGTGCCCGCCTGCGAGGGGCCGAGCGGGGCCGCGGACTTGACTTTCCGAGCCTCGCCGGTCACATCCGCAGCGCCGCGCGCGAACCGCGCGAGGCCCATTTACCTGCGTGGTATGCAGAGATTGAGTGGAGACCTTGCATGTCCGATATCACCCTGACATTTCCCGACGGCGCCAAGCGCACCGTGCCGAAAGGCACGAGCGGCCTCGACGTTGCGAAGTCGATCGCGCCGTCACTGGCCAAGCGCACGGTGGCGATGGAGCTCGACGGCGTGCTGATGGATGCCGCCGACCCGATCGAGACGGACGCCGAAATCAAATTCGTGTCGCGCACCGACCCGGAAGCGCTGGAGCTCATTCGCCACGATTGCGCGCACGTTCTGGCAGAAGCCGTGCAGGATCTTTGGCCTGGCACGCAGGTGACCATCGGTCCGGTCATCGAGAACGGCTTCTTCTACGACTTCGACAAGGCGGAGCCTTTCCTTCCCGACGATCTGCCGAAGATCGAGAAGCGCATGCGCGAAATCATCGGCAAGAACGCGCCGTTCACCAAGGAGGTGTGGTCGCGCGAGCAGGCCAGGCAACATTTCCGCCAGAACGGCGAGACCTACAAGGTCGAGCTTGTCGATGCCATACCCGCGGGTGAGGACGTCAAGATCTATCGCCAGGGGGATTGGCTCGACCTGTGCCGCGGCCCGCACATGACGTCGACAGGGCAGGTCGGGAACGCCTTCAAGCTGCAGCGGTTCTCGGGTTCCTATTGGCGCGGCAATGCCGAGGGACCGAAGCTTCAGCGCATCTATGGCACGGCCTTTGCGGCCGAGAAGGATCTCGCGGCCCACCTGCATATGCTCGAGGAGGCCGAGAAGCGCGACCATCGCAAGCTCGGCCGGGAGATGGATTTCTTTCATTTCCAGGAGGAAGGCCCGGGAACCGTGTTCTGGCACGCCAAGGGCTGGACGCTTTTCCAGACCCTCGTCGCCTACATGCGGCGTCGCCTCGCTGGCGACTATCAGGAGGTGAACGCGCCGCAAGTCCTCGACAAGTCTCTCTGGGAGACCTCGGGGCACTGGGGTTGGTACCAGGAGAATATGTTCGCGGTGAAATCGGCGGCAGCCTTCGAGCACCCCGACGATGAAGCGCGCGACCAGCGCGTGTTCGCGCTGAAGCCGATGAACTGCCCGGGCCACGTGCAACTCTTCAAATACGGCTTGAAGAGTTACCGCGATTTGCCGGTGCGGCTCGCCGAATTCGGATGCGTGCACCGTTACGAGCCGTCAGGGGCGCTGCACGGGCTGATGCGCGTTCGTGCCTTCACCCAGGACGATGCGCACGTCTTCTGCACCGAGGATCAGCTCGAGGCGGAGGTGTTGAAGATCAACGACTTGATGATGTCGGTCTACAAGGACTTCGGTTTCGAGGAGGTGGTCGTAAAGCTCGCGACGCGTCCCGAGAAACGGGTCGGGACCGACGCCATGTGGGATCACGCCGAGGGCATTCTGCGCAAGGCCCTGGCGCGAATGGCGGCAACGGACAATCGAATCAAGACCGGTATCAACGAGGGCGAAGGCACGTTCTACGGCCCGAAGTTCGAATATACCTTGCGGGATGCGATCGGGCGCGAATGGCAGTGCGGGACCACCCAGGTGGACTTCAACCTGCCGGCGCGGTTCGGCATCTTCTATGTCGATGCCGACGGCGAAAAGCGGCAGCCGGTGATGGTGCATCGCGCGATCTGCGGGTCGCTCGAGCGCTTTCTCGGCATCTTGATCGAGAGCACGGGCGGACATCTGCCGCTCTGGCTGGCGCCGGTGCAGGCGGTGATTGCGACGATCGTTTCGGACGCCGACGACTACGCCGTTTCTGTAGCCGCGGCGCTGCGCAAGGCCGGGCTGAGGGTGGAGACGGATACCAGGAACGAGAAGATCAACTACAAGGTGCGCGAGCATTCGCTGAAAAAGACGCCGGTGCTGCTGGTGGTCGGAAAGCGCGAAGCCGAAGAAGGCAAGGTCTCCGTGCGGCGCCTCGGCTCTGACAAGAGTACCGTCATGAGCCTGGACGAGGCTATTGCGAGCTTGAAGGACGAGGCCACCGCACCGGACCTCGAGCGCGACTCGGCTTGATCGCGGCCAGGGGCATGTCGCGTGCGTGCAGCGCCCCTGGGCCGACTATGACGATTACGTCATAAATGCGTCTTTTCAGCCACTTGTTGCAATCAATTGCTGTGGATCGTTGCGATTGAGGTCACGCGCGGTGTCGGGGCTGTATACTCGCCATGTGGAATTGGGGAGTGCTCGGATCACTTGTTGGACTGTCGACGAGGCCGCGCCTCCGCGTTCTCAGGTGTTGAGAGCAGACGTGGAGTTGTCGAATATGCCTAGCTTCGGGGTGAGGGGATCGGTGTCGCGCGCCAAGTCGATTGCTGGTGCCGCACTTATCGCGACGGTTTGTGGTGCTGCGGCGCCGGCTGTCGCAGACGAAATCATCGTTACCATCGATAGCCTGCAGTCGCTGGATCGAATTGATCCGGGCGGTGGTCAGGCCGACTTTTATGCCCAAGTCACAATCGATGGCACCGTCTACCGCAGCCCGCGCATTCGTCGCGCGGATGTCGTTCGGCCGAACTGGACGTTCAGCAAGCAGGTGCGTCCGGGAACCTACAACGTCAAGCTCGAGATCTTCGACAAGGATGTCTTCTCGAAGGACGACTTGATCGACATCAATCGCATCGACGACAAGCGCGACCTCGACTTCCGGGTGAGAACGCGTCCCTGCCTGGTGCTCGACTTCGCCGAACCCTATGCGTGCCGCGGACGTGGCGTGACCATCACACGCGCGGGCCGCGAGAAGAAGTCGGCGGAGATCCGATTCACGGTTGACAGCCGTCGCTAGGGGACGGCGTCACAGGCGGCACGAGCCACCGCCGTATCGGCTGTGGTGCCTCGAACAAACGAAGGCCCTGCGGGCTCGCCCGCAGGGCCTTTTTTGCAATGCGCCACCGCTTATGACGCTTCGTTCTGAAGCGTGCCGTAGACGCCGTCCGTGCGCGGCGCGCTGCTGTTGAGGTCGTCGAACGTCGAGCGGGGTGCGCTCTGGTTCAGGTCGTCGAAGGTGCTGCGCGGTGCGCTGTCGCTGAGCTGGTCGAAGGTCGACCGGGGGGCACCGTCGTTCAGGTTGTCGAAGACGGTGCGGGCGTTGGCCTGTCCGGCGAGGAGGCCGAGGGCGAGCAGGGCTGCGAGTGCGGTCTTCATGACGTCGTCTCCTTGGTTGGCAATCCAGGCTCGTCTCGCCTGGGACGCTGTGATCTTGCTATTTAGATACTGAACTGTATCGTCCGGTGACGCTGATATGCACCCGGTCGCACTCTCATTCAAGTCACCTTGCGTCACGACACCGTGAGGACAAAAAACTCTAAATATTAGCCTTCGACGAGGATTGTCGGGGACCCTGCCGTCAAATGACCCTTGAAGTGGCGATCCATTGACCGCAAATTCAATACAGATCTGTATCTATGGGAGAATGGTTGGATGGGCCGGCTGGCGAAACGAGAGGACCTGATCGACGCGGCCATTCGGTTGTTCAACCGCAACGGCTATCGGGCGACCGGCGTCGACCGGCTGATGGAGGAGACCGGCATTGCGAAGACAACGCTGTACCGGCACTTCAAATCCAAGGAGGAGCTGATCATCGCTGCCTTGAAGAAGGTCGACGATGCTGCCCGGGACGACATGCGCGCCTACGTCGAGGCCGCTTCCGATGATCCGAGAGAACGAGTTCTGGCGACCTTCGGACTGCTCGACATCTGGTTGCGGCAGTCGGACTTCAAGGGATGCCCCTTCGTGGCTGCGGCATCGGAGTTCGGCGAGCACACCGATCCCGTCTTTCAGCAGGTGCGACTGCACAAGCGGCTTTATCTCGCTCTTTTCGAGGAACTGGTCCGGGCGGCGCGCATCCGCGAGCCAGCGCGTGTGGCGCGCCAGCTCGTCATGCTGCACGAAGGCGCCGTGGCGTTTGCGCAAGTGATGGGCCCGGATGGCGTCGCGGACGAGGCGCGTCGGGCCGCCGAGAGTCTCATCGGTCCTCCCCGCGACGGCTGAACGGATCCCTCGGTCGCGCCGTCACGGAACACATCCCGGCAACATGAGCAGCGCGATCTGCGGCTGAATTTGTCCTCAATCGGGATTTATCGTCCAGGCGTTGTGGAAATTGGGGGGCTCTGGATCACGCTCGGCGTGTCGGCGGCTGCCCCATGTGTGCGCCGACCGGCGCGTTGAGCCTGGAGCTTGTCAAACATGCGTCTCGCCAGGGTTGGGGCATCGTTCCTCAGGTCTGTCTCGTGTGCCGCCGTTGCCGTCCCGCTGATAGCGGGCGCTGCCCGGTCGGCTGCAGCGGACGATATCGTTGTCACGGTCGAGCATGTAAGGGCGCTCGATAAGATCGACCTGCCGACCGCGGGGCAGGCCGACTTCTATGCCCAGATCACCGTCGATGGAAAAACGGTCAAGTCGAAGTTCATTCGGCGGGCCGACGAGATCCGACCGGACTGGGTCATGGTCGTGCCGGTCGGGCGCGGGCGCTATCAGGTCAAGCTGGAAATTCTCGATCACAACGTGCTGACCAAGCCCACTCTGGTCGACATCAACCGCTTGCCGGACAAGCGCGATCTGGATTTCGAGGTCGACACGCGCCGCTGCATCGTCACGGGCTTCGCCGAGACCTACAAGTGCGGCAGGGCGATCCGTCGCGCGGGCGACGAGCGCCGCAAGGCGCAGGTGACATTCCGGGTCGACGTGCGGCGTTAGGTCTTCATCGCAGGACCGGTCGGCACGAGCCCATCGATCGCCGGCCGTTCGCGGGCTCACGCCAAAATCTCAGGCCGCCGTGCGCCCCGCGCGTCGAGTCCGGCGATCGCCGACACCGTCGAAGAGGCGCTCGCCTCGCATCGAGGCGCGGGCAGCGAATTCCGCACGAATGTGCCGCGCCATTTCCTCGGTGAGCTCGTTGCTGCCGGCCGGTGGCAGCCGCAGATTGAGTTCGAACGACGGAAGCGCCGGCAGGCCCGAATCGCCTGCGATCACATCGAGCGCGGCTGGAACGGTTTCCCGCAGCATCACCGAAACGCTGATGCCGGCGCCGACGGCGGCATTGACCGCATCCTGGTTGGCGACCTCGAGGACCACCCGCCATTCGATTTCGGCGCGCCGCAGCGCATCGAGCAGCACGGGGCGAAAGCGGCAGTTTCTTCCGCCTATGGCGATGGGCAACGGTGTGCGCCGATGTGCCGAGCCGCCCGGTGTCCCGACCCAAACGAGATCGTCGCAGGCGAGCGTCTCGACGCTGCGGCCGGATGCATCGAGATCTGTGGTCACCGCAAGGTCCAGATGGCCGCGTTGCAGGTCCTCGACGAGCTCTTGGGAATTGGATGCAATCAGCGTGACGCGCACGCCGGGCCACTTGGTGTTGAAGCGACGCAGAATCGGCGTCGCATAGGTGACGATGAGGTCGACCGGCAACCCCAGGCGCACCTCGCCCTCGAAGCTCGGCGTCGTCATCGTCTCGACGACCTCGTCGTTCATCGCGACCAGACGCTGTGCGAAGCCGATCAGCTGCTCGCCTGCGGGCGCCAGCGACAACCGCTTGTGCCCGCGTTCGAAAAGCGGTTGGCCGAGCGTGTCCTCGAGGCGTTTGATCTGCAAGCTGACGGCCGCCTGTGTGCGGTTCAAAAGGCGCGCCGCGCTCGTGACGCTGCCGGTCTCCACCACGGCCAGGAAGGCTCTGAGGATGGTCAGATCAAGATCCCGTCGCATGCCGGTGTATCCATGAGAGATCATTATAGGTGCAATTAACATCATTCGATTTATTTATGCAACGGCTCGATGTACATCAAGCTGGCCGGACGCGGAGACGTCCGATGCCAACAAAGGTGATGATCATGACGTCAGGTGTGACAAGGGGCTCGGTCCCCGCGATCAATCCGCCCTGGCCCACCCAGGCTTCGGGTACCTGGAAGAAAGCGTTTCGCTTCTTTTCGACGGCCGTCGTGGTATCGCGTGAGCGGCGTGAACTCGCCGCGCTCGACGACCGTATGCTGAAAGACATCGGCCTGAGCCGCAGCGTTGCAGAGCGTGAGATTTCGCGCGAGTTCTTCGATGTGCCGGAGCATAGGATGGCGCACTTCTGATCGGTGCCGAGCCCTTCAGGGGCACTGCCGGGGTAATAGCGGAAGGGGCCCGTTGCGCGGATTGCGGCGGGCCTTTTGCCGTCATGGGGCGTGATCGGACAAGGGTTCCGATCGCGGTCGGCCGGCGCAGGGGGAGGCCGCGCCCGCGCGGCGCCGGGGCGCGTCATCGAAATCAGATGCGTCGGCTGGCTGGGCCACTTGCGCCTTTTCGCGCGATCTCGGCTAGGATCGGAGCAGTACGGAACGGTGCCGATCCGGAGGCGCACATGTCGAGGCAAGAGACGATGTCGCTCGCCCTGCTCGTCGATCAGGCGACAGGCAATCACCCGGCATCCTGGCTCAATCCCGAGACCGACGCCGCGGCATCGAACGACATCGGCCACTACGTCCATGTTGCGCGGACGGCGGAAGCTGGCAAATTCGACCTGTTTTTTGTCGCCGATACACCTGCCGCCCGCACGGAGAACTTCCAGTGCTGGAGCCGCTTCCCGATGTACATGAACCAGCTCGAGCCGGTGACGTTGCTCACGGCGCTGGCCGGCGCAACCTCTCGGATCGGTCTCGGCGGCACGGTATCGACCAGCTTCTCAGAGCCCTATAACGTTGCCCGGCAATTCGCCTCTCTCGATCATATCTCGGCGGGGCGGGCGGCCTGGAACGTCGTCACGTCGGCCAACGATTACGCAGCGCGCAATTTCGGTCACGCGAAGCTGGCGCCCCACGCCGAGCGCTACGAGCGCGCGGGCGAATTCGTCGATGTCGTGAAAAAGCTTTGGGACACCTGGGAGGACGACGCGTTCGTCCGCGACCGTGAATCAGGATTTTATTTCGACCCGGCCCGCATGCACGCGGTGCATCACGAAGGCCGCTTTTTCAAGGTCGATGGGGCGTTGAACCTTGCCCGGCCGCCGCAAGGACATCCGGTGATCAGCCAGGCGGGTGCGTCGGACGCCGGCCTCGATCTCGCCGCGCGTACCGCCGAGGTCGTATTCGCCAGCGCTGACAATCCCGAAAGCGCAAAAGTCGCTTACGACAGGTTGAAGGGGCGCATGGCGAAATTCGGGCGCGAGACGTCGCACCTTCGCGTTTTGGCCGGAATGCCGGTGTTGCTCGGCGGCACCGAGGCCGAGGCGCAGGCAAAGTTTCGGCGTCTCCAGGAGCTGCTGCATCCCGACGTCGGCCGCTTTCGTCTGGCGATGGATCTGGAGGTCGATCTCTCCGGGCTGCCTCTAGACGAGCCGATCCCGGAGAGCCGCCTGCCGAAGGTGTCGAATTTCCACAAGGCCTTCTTCGACGGGATCATGAAGACGATCCGCGAGGAGAATCCCACATTGCGGCAGTTGTTCATGCGCTACGAGCGCGGGCGCAAGACGATCGTTGGCACACCGCAGCAGGTGGCAGACACGATGCAGCGCTGGTTCGAAGCGGGTGCGTGCGACGGCTTCATGATGCAGTTCCACAGCCTTCCAAAGGGGCTCGCCGAATTCGTCGAAGAGGTCGTGCCCGAACTGCAGCGGCGAGGACTTTTCCGCTCCGAGTACGAGGGCACGACCTTGCGCGATCACCTTCGCATTCCGCGACCCGCGTCGGGCTAGCGCGACCACCTCTGGCGTCCGAACAGCATCGGGGGCGCGCCGCGCGAGAGGCGCTGCGCACGCCGGACGGCGTCGAGAAGCCCGAGCGGTACAGAACCGGAGGCACGAGCCGGCGCGTCGGGCTCAGGCCGCGGCAACTTCCGCCGTTGCCACCGAGGCAACCGTCTTGAGTATCTGCGAGGCGATCTGGTAGGGGTCGCCCTGGGAGTTCGGGCGGCGATCCTCGAGATAACCCCTGTAGCCGTTCTTGACGAAGCTGTGCGGCACGCGGACGGACGCCCCGCGATCGGCGATGCCATCGCTGAACTTGTTCCACGGCGCGGTTTCGTGCTTGCCGGTCAAGCGTTTGTCGTTGTCGGGGCCATAGACCGCGATATGGTCGAGCAGGTTCTTTTCGAATGCCGCCATCAGGGCCTCGAAGTACGCCTTGCCGCCGACGTCGCGCATAAAGGCCGTCGAGAAATTGGCGTGCATGCCCGAGCCGTTCCAGTCGGTGTCGCCGAGAGGCTTGCAGTGGAACTCGATGTCGATGCCGTACTTCTCGGTCAAGCGCAGCAGCAGGTAGCGCGCCATCCACATTTCGTCGGCGGCCTTTTTCGAACCCTTGCCGAAGATCTGGAACTCCCACTGGCCCTTCGCCACCTCGGCATTGATGCCTTCGTGGTTGATGCCGGCGGCGAGGCACAGGTCGAGGTGCTCCTCGACGATCTGGCGGGCGATGCTGCCGACGTTCTTGAAGCCGACGCCCGTGTAGTAGGGGCCTTGCGGCGCCGGATAACCTTCCGTCGGGAAGCCGAGCGGCCGGCCGTCCTTGTAAAAGAAATACTCCTGCTCGAAGCCGAACCAGGCGCCGCTGTCGTCCAGGATCGTCGCGCGTTTGTTGGTGGCGTGGGGCGTCACGCCGTCCGGCATCATCACTTCGCACATGACCAGCGCACCGTTCGTGCGGGCCGGGTCGGGATAGACGGCAACCGGCTTGAGCACGCAGTCGGAGCTGTGACCCTCGGCTTGCTGCGTCGAGCTGCCGTCGAAGCCCCAGAGCGGAAGCTGGTCCAGGCTCGGAAACGCCGCGAACTCCTTGATTTGTGTCTTGCCGCGCAGGTTCGGAACGGGCGTGTAACCGTCTAGCCAGATGTACTCCAGCTTGTACTTCGTCATCGGTGCTTCTCCTTGGTGTTCACGGAAGCGATGTCTAGGCGCCGGTCGCTGCTGGGGCTGGCTTCGGCGAAAAAGGGGAAAGGGCGGCGATCGGCGCCAACGCCGTCGTCATCGGCGCGCGAGGCATGCCGAGTGGGTCGGCCGAACGGAGGTTCGGCGCCGGGGTCAGGGCAGCCAGCGGATCGAGCTGGAATGAGAGGTGTGCCAGGACAGCCAGCGGAGCGGCGGGAGCAAGCGGTGCGAGCGGCGCCAAAGGCGCTCGGGCCGCGAGGGGGGCGGATTTCAATTCGCATGGCTCGCCGGTGGCCACGGACGCGGAGGTCACGCCGGCCGTCGCAGGGGCTTTTCCTAGGTAAGTCGTGGGAGATGACCGAGCAATGGGGAAATCGACGGGCAGCGAGGGATCGGCAGTCGCATTGGCCGGTTTCGCGGAGTCCGATACGGCACGACGGCTTCGCCACAACCACCGGAACATTCACCCCACCTCGTATGTTTTCGCTGTGAGTATCAGGTGCTAGCAAATCGAGCACTTCACTTGGAAGATTAAAAAAATGGCGTTATTTGCTTTTTGCTTGGGCGAAAAAATAATGTTATCGATTGTCTCCAAGTAATCGCAGTTGTTTCGCGCACGAGCGATAGCAAAACGAGAAGGAAATCTGCCTATGAATTGTGCAGATCAAAAAACGGCGAAAATTTATACTTTTCCGGTCCGCGCCCGGGCGACTTCCGCCGTGACGGCGCTCGAACGGCTGGAAATGGAGGCGCGCCAACCCCTATCGGCAGCGTCCGGCAGTGGCTGGTACCACGAGGAAGCGATTGCGCAGGTTGTGAAACAAACGCGCTCGCGATGACCTCGCGAACGGGTGTGCCAGATCGGTCCGTGATGACGGGAAAGTCCGCTGACGGGCCGAACCTGACAGTCGCGACCGGAGATCGACGGGCATCCGACCGGCGAGCGGGCGGCTACTGTACCACTTTCGCTGATCTCAGAAGCTCGATCGCGCTCGCGTCGAGGCCGATCTCGGCGAGCACCTCGTCTGTATGTCCGCCAAGCTCGGGCGCGGGGCGGCGCACGATGCAGGGCGTATCCGAAAGCTTCACCGGAAAGCCGACCATGCGCACCGTCCCGCGGCCCGGATGCTCGACGTCGATGGCCATGTCCTGCGCGGCGATCTGCGGATCGCTGAACACCTCCGGGATGGTCAGCACCTTGCCTGCGGGCACGCCCGCCTTGTTCAATCGCGTAATCCAGTAGTCTTGCGATTCGACGCCGAGGGCGGCGTTGACCAGAGCATTGAGTTCGGGCCTGGCGACGCGCCGCTGCGCGGGCGTCTTCAGGTCCGGTCGGTCGAGATGGTCGGCAAGGCCGAGCTCCTTCATGAACTTGAGCAGGATATCGGGCGTTGCGGGCGCAATGGCGATGGCCCCGTCTCGCGCGTGGAATAGACCGTAGGGCGACGCGATCGGGTGATCGTTGCCGGTTCGCTCGGCCTCCTGCCCGGTGGAGAAGTATTCCGATGCCAGGTAGGCGAGCATGCTCACCATGCCGTTGACCATGGCCGCTTCGACGCGCTGTCCCTTGCCGGTGAGATCGCGCGCCCGCAACGCGTTGACCACACCGAAGGCACAATAGAGCCCGGCTATCAGGTCGGTGATCGGCGGGGCGGCCCGCATCGGCTCTCCGTCGGGGGATCCGGTCGTGGCCATGAAGCCGGACATCGCTTGGGCGATGAAATCGAATGCCGGCCGATCGACGTAGGGGCCGGTCGAGCCGTAGCCGTTGATCGACGCCACGACGAGCCGCGGGTTGAGCTCTGTCAGCCGGGCGGCGGTGAAGCCCATCTCGGCCAGAATGCCCGGCCGGAAATTCTCGACCAGCACATCGGCCTCCGCCAGCAGCGTCTCCAGGATCTCCCGACCGGCACTCTTCCGCAGGTCGAGCACGATCGACCGCTTGTTGCGATTGAACGCGGCGAAGTACCAGCTCAGACCCCGCGAGACGTCGCCCTGCTGGCGAACGGGGTCGCCCTGGGCGGTCTCGACCTTGATCACGTCTGCGCCCATGTCGGCGAGCAGCATCGTCGCGAAGGGGCCTGACAGGACGCGCGTGAGATCGACGACGCGAATGCCGGATAGGGGCTGGATGGTCATGAAGGGGTCTCGCTCGGACGGTGGCGTGTCGGCACCGACTAGCAGGCACGAGCCGGGGTTGCCAGCCTCGAGGCCGAATTGGCCGCGACAGGCAGCTCACGCCCGATCGACGGTGGCCGGCAACGGTCGGCCGTGTCGGTCACGTAAACCCTTTGGTCATGCTCGCGGCGGATGATGAGCCGTTTCGGCTTAATCCACGTTGGGATCGTCGCATGCGTTCCGAGGGCTACCGTGACCTCGTCAAGTGCTCGCTCGAAATCGAGCTCGCCGGCGGAAAAGTTCTGCGCGGCGTGCTCGAACGGCCGCGCTCGAAGAGCTTGGCCGTCTACATGAACGCCGACGACACGTTTCTCGAGTTGCATCTCTACGATGGGTCGGCCGTGCAGGTGGCGAAGGCCGGCATCGTGACGTGTCGCGAGCGCACATCCGGCAACACGGACACGCTGGGCGCCACCGTCAAGGCGGGGGACCTCGACAATCCGCTGACCGTGCTTGGCATCGCGGTCGCCGAGAGCCGCGAGCAGGTGCGGCGGGCCTACCTGGCGCGCATGCGCCTCTATCATTCGGATCGCTATGGTGGTGTCGAACTGCCGCCCGAGGTCCAAAGCCACATGGAGACCATGACCAAGCGTCTCAATGTCGCCTACCACGATGCGCTCGCCATGTGCGGATCGGAGGCGCCGGACGCCCGTAGCGCGGCCAACCACCAAGCCAACCCATAGGGCACCCCGAAAGTGGATCGGACAGGGTGGGGCGGGCCGCGCCAACCTGGCCGCTTGCACTCGCTCCATAACTTGCCACACTAATGGCCTCCCTTTCCTCGCCTAGGCGCCCCATGGCGCCCTCAATCGGAGCGATACCCCCATGGCAAGTGGCAGCAGCGAAGTCGACGTTGTCGTCGTCGGGGCCGGCAATGCAGCTTGTGCAGCCGCGATGGCCGCGCGCGACACCGGCGCCAGCGTGATCATGCTCGAGGCAGCTCCCAAGGAAGAGCGAGGCGGCAACTCGACCTACACGGCGGGCGCCACGCGTATGGTCTACAACGGAGTGGATGACGTCCGCTCGCTGGTCGACCTTTCGGACGCCGAGGTCGAGATGATGGACTTCGGAACCTACACCGAGGAGCAGTTCTACGACGACATGTACCGGATGACGCGCTATCGCACCGATCAGGAGCTGTGCGACCTCCTGGTGCAGAACTCGCTGCCGACGTGGCAGTGGATGCGCAAGCAGGGCGTAAAATTTCAGACCAGCCAGGGCCGGCAGGCTTTCAAGGTAGACGGCAAATACAAATTCTGGGGCGGACTGTGCATCGAGACCTGGGGCGGCGGACACGGCCTGATCGACCTCGAGCACAACATCTGTGAGAAAAAGGGCGTCGATATCCGCTACGAGACGGCGGGACACGCGCTCATCACCGATGCCGACGGCCGCGTGACCGGTGTCACGGCGCGCCACCGGGGCCGCAAGTTCGACATCAAGTGCGGCGCAGTGGTGCTGGCGTGCGGCGGCTTTGAATCGAATGCCGAGATGCGCTGCCGCTACATGGGCCCGGGCTGGGAGCTCGCCAAGGTGCGGGGCACGCGCTTCAACACCGGAGGCGGCATCCAGATGGCGCTCGATATCGGCGCCATGCCGCATGGCCACTGGTCCAGCGGGCACGCTGTCGGCTGGGATTTCAACGCCCCGCCGTTCGGCGACCTGACGGTCGGCGACAATTTCCAGAAGCACAGCTATCCGCTGGGGATCATGGTCAACGGCACGGGCCGGCGCTTCGTGGACGAAGGCTACGACTTCCGCAACTACACCTACGCCAAGTACGGCCACGTCATCAAAGACCAGCCGGACATGATGGCCTGGCAGATCTTCGACAAGAAGGTTTTGCATCTGCTGCGTGACGAGTACCGCATCAAGCGCATGACGAAAGTGTCCGCGAATACGCTCGAGGAGCTCGTGACGAAGCTCGAAGGCGTCGATGCGAAGGCCTGTCTCGCCGAGCTGAAGGCCTACAACGCCGCCGTCATGACCGACGTGCCGTTCAATCCGGCAGTCAAGGACGGCCGCGGCACTCGCGGGCTGGCGGTGGCGAAGTCCAACTGGGCCAATGTTCTCGATGAGGCGCCGTTCGAGGCCTATCAGATCACGTGTGGGCTGACCTTCACCTTCGGCGGTCTCAAGATCTCGACGGGCTGCGAGGTCGAGCATACCGACGGGTTCTCGATCCCGGGGCTCTATGCGGCCGGTGAACTCGTCGGCGGACTCTTTTATCATAACTACCCTGGCGGCACCGGGCTGACCTCGGGGGCCGTTTTCGGCAAGATCGCCGGCGAGGGCGCGGGCGGTTACGCTCTCGGCGAGGGCCAGCGCGGAGGCTGATCGGAAAAGGAGAGCAGCTCCCGGGATGCGCCCTGGGGAGCTGCTCTCGTGCTCGCGCCGCTTGGGGGAGGAGAGGGGCAGCGTCGCTCGCACATCTGCTCATCGACTTCAAAACCGGCCGGATCCGTACTCAACCCGAGCCCGGCGGGCTCTGCAGGCGCCGAAAGAAGGAGAGGAAGCGGACGCCGCATTCCAAATCCTTTCGCCACCGGATCTCGGCGTCGATCTCCGTGCGATCTCCGAAGGCCAGGACAAAACGATCCGGCAGGTGGTTGATGTTCGTATCGGTGAAGGCAAGCCGGGCGCCCGTCGGCGAGATGTCGATGATGCGGCAGACAAGGTTCAATCGAAATCCCGGCACTCTCACGAAGCCTTGGCCTGTGCTCTCCCGTCTGGAGGAATGCCTGTAGTCTTCGGTGCGCTCGCGCGCTGCCGCTTTACGGATACCCCGAGATTGGATCGGATCGGTAACGTCCTTGACGGGCATTGGTCGCCTCCCGGAACGGGTGGCCCAATCCTCGTGCCGCACATGAGGATACTCAATCGTTAATGGACCGAATACTTGATGATTTTCTAACGGGATAACCTGCATTTTAGCACAGGTGTTCGCGCTCCCGGGCAAGCACGCGAAAGCGATGGCAAAGTGTCCCTCCGTGCTCGGTGCGCAAGAAGCGGCTCGGTCCTTGGCGCGCACGCAGCATTGCGCTTAGCATGGCCGCCGGTGAGAAAACACGCGTGACGGGAACCAGCAATGCAGAAGCGGACCATCGACAAGAGCTTGCGCGACGATGTGCTGGAGCGAGCCCGCGGCGTAACGGATCTGCTGAAGGCGGCAGCGCCTCGCATCGAAGCCACGCGCGAGCTTCCGCCCGATGTACTGAAGGCGATGCATGATGCGCGGTTGTTCCGGCTTCTGCTGCCCGCCTCTCTGGGCGGCGACGAGATCGACCTCGAGACACACGCCATGGCGCTCGAGACCATCGCTCGCGGCGATGCATCGACCGCCTGGGTCATGAGCCAGGGTTCCGGCTGCTCGATGTCGGCCGCCTTCCTCGCCCCCGAAGTTGCCGAGCGGTGGTTCCGGGCGCCGACGGCCGTTCTCGCCTGGGGTGCCGGCATCCAGGGCAAAGCCGTGGCAGTCGATGGCGGATACCGCGTAACGGGCACCTGGACTTTCAACAGTGGCAGCCGGCACGCGACCCTGCTCGGCGGCCACAGCTTCGTCTACGATGCGGACGGTTCGCGACGTTTGCGTCCGGATGGGCGGCCACAGGATCGCACGATGCTGTTTGCGCGCTCCAAGGCGGAGATCGACGACGTCTGGGACGTTGTCGGGCTGCGCGGCACGGGGAGCGATACGATCAAGGTGGTGGACCTGTTCGTCCCTGCGGAAGACACGATCGATCGCGATAGCCGTGCCGAATGCCGCGAGCCGGGCACGCTTTACAAATTCTCGACGACGCTAGCCTACGGCGTCGGCTTTTCCGCCCTCATGCTCGGCATCGCGCAGAGCATGCTCGACGAGCTGACCAACCTCGCAATGACGAAGACGCCACGCGGCGCCACCATGTCGCTGCGCGAGAGCCCCGTCTTCCAGACCGAGCTGGCGCAGTTTCAGGCACGCTGCGAGGCGGCCCGTGCCTACCTGCACGCGACCGTTCGCGACGTCTGGCGAGACGTCGGGGAAACCGGCGAGATCACGATTGCGCAACGGGCTCGGATGAAGCTCACGACGACCTGGGTGATCAATCACTGCTTCGAGGTCATCAAGGATTGCTATCGGGCTGCCGGCCAATCTGCCATTCATCCCAAGGGACCATTCGAGAGACGCATGCGAGATGCCATGACCGCCTCGCAACAAACGCAGGCGCGCGCATCGAACTATATCACCGTCGGCCGCACGCTGCTCGGCCTCGAGCCGGACAACATGTCGTTCCTCTGAACAGTCCGTGCGTCTCTTTCGTGCCGCCGAGCATCGCACGTCCGGATCGTGCGCGTTTCCTAGCGGGAGCGCCTGGGCGGCGGGCCTGACGGAGGGCGCAATGGGAGAGCCAGGACCTTGTCGATGCGGCGTCCATCGAGATCGATCACCTCGAAGCGCCACCCGCCGACGTCCACGTGCTCGCCCGTGTGAGGCAGGCGCATCAGGTGTGCGAGGACGAAGCCCGCAAGAGTTGTGAAGTCGCGCGGCGACGGCAGCACCAGGCCGAGCATGTCCGCCATCTCGTCGGCGGGCATCGTTCCAGGCAGGAGCCAGGAGCCGTCCTCCCGCTCGATCGCGCTCGTGTCGGAATCCGGTCGGTCCGACCGAAACGCGCCCGCGATGGCCTCGAGCATGTCGGCGGGCGTGACGATGCCTTCGAAGGCCCCGTACTCGTCGTGGATCAAGGCCATCGGCACGTCCGATTCGCGAAGGATCGTGAGCGCGTCGAGGGCGGTGGTGGTCTCGGGCAAGATCGCCGCCTTGCGCAAGTGCCGGCGCAGCTCGAGCGGCTCGTCATGCAGCAGTGACACCAGTAAATCCCGCGTCTCGACCACGCCGATCAGATGATCCGTGCTGCCATCCCCGACGGGAAGTCGCGAGTGCTGGGTCGTGATCAGCCGCTGTCTGATGTCGTCCGCGTTGGCCGTCAAATCGATCCAGTCGACCTCCCGGCGCGGCGTCATCAGGCCGATCAAGGCGCGATCCGCGAGCCGCATTACGCCGGCGATCATCTCGCGCTCGCCGCGCTCGATCACACCGGCACTTTCGGCCTCGGCAATGATCGTGCGGATTTCTTCGTCGCTGATGTGCGCGGCCGGCTCCTGAGCCTGTCCTGCAAGACGAAAGACGAGACGCGTCGAGGCATCGAGCAACCATACCGCGGGTGCGGCAACCCGGGCAAAGCCGACCATGAACGGCGCGACAGCACAGGCGATGCCTTCCGCTCGTCTGAGTGCCAACGTCTTGGGAACCAGCTCGCCGATGATCACCGAGAGGTAGGTGACGAGGGCGATGACGAGGCCATAGCCGAGCGGAGCTGCAACGCGCGCGGAGAGACCGATCTCTTGCAGGAGGTAGGATGCGCTTTGTCCGAACGCCTCGCCCGAGTAGGCGCCGTTGATGATGCCGATCAACGTGATGCCGATCTGTACTGCGGAAAGAAATCGCCCAGGGTCGGCAGCAAGCCCGAGTGCGCTATCGGCCCCCCGACGACCGGCGGCGGCGAGCGTCTTCAGGCGTGCCCGGCGCGCGGAGACGACGGCCAGTTCCGACAGCGCGAACAGGCCGTTGAGGCAGATGAGAACGAGCACGATCAGCAACTGGATCACGATGACGACGCCCGGCGCTTGGCGTTCCGGGCTGCTCCTAGCTCGCGCAAGATGGCCAGCAGGTTAGAGGGGGATCGGTGCGGATGCGAGCGCATCGCACACCGAACGATGCCGGGGCCTCGGGGAAACTGCTCGCAAGGGTGCTCGTTCGCCATCTGCCCTGCCATACGCCCGGGCCGTACTGCGCGTTCCAGGAGATGCGTCGCGTGGCGCGGCGCGCGACGCCCCGCAAGCGTCTGCGCGGCGGTTGTTCT
>JBFWXN010000014.1:0-86935 GCA_050187415.1 Hyphomicrobiaceae bacterium
CATCGTGTCGGCCAGACCAAGGGGTACAGCGAATTCGGTGCGCAGGATCTCGTCGACACCGCGCTCAATGTAGTTGACGACCGGCCTCGGCGTATAAAACACGCCCCGCTGCATGCGCTTCTGCGGATCGTACTCCTTCAGGAACAGCTCGTAGAAGTGGATGACCGGATCTTCTTTCGGATTGCGGTCTCCAAAGTCCCGGAGCACGGCCTCCATATTCGTTCGCACGAGCATGTCGACGACGTTGCGCACGCCCAGTTCGTCGAAGTCCATTTCCTTGCGTTTGTCGCGCCCGCCCAATGCAAGGAACGTCTCGAACAACTCGCGCAGGAACGGATTGGTCTTTGGCACCATGTCAGTGAGGTTGTCCGCCACCAGGGCACCAGACGGCCGCGAGATGCGGGCCGCGAGCAGACCATAGGCGATGGTCTGCGCAAACATATCGGCAAAGCCGTCCTCGTCCAGATCCTGGATCAGGTTCTTACGGAACGCCTCCAGCATCTTGCGCATGGCGCCATCGTCGGTCTCGGCCTTGAGCAGCTGGTTCGCCCGCGCCCGGATATCGGTTGCCAGTGACGCGAGCCGGATGGCCAGATCCTTAGAGGTCTGTATGACCTCGTTGTGGCGCGTCTCGAACACAGCACTCCACGACGCCCGCCATTCATCTTTGTCGTCCGGTTCATCCGGCCAGCGCAGCTTTTCGCTCAGCACGCGCGCGACGTGATCATTGTGCAGGAACGTGTCCTTGGCGTTCCAGCCCAGGACCTTGAGTACCGGGAGGTCGCCCGAGCCGTTCTCGTCGGAGAAGTGCACGATGGCCAACTCGCGCTCGCCCGACTTGCCGAAGTTGGCCGCGAAGACAAGGTCGTGAAGTTGCCACGTCTGGCGATAGACCGCAGCCGAGCCGGCGCGCTTCTTCACGACCAGGGCACGCAACATGCGTCGCAGCACCGTGATCGAGATGGTCTTCTCTTCGAAGCTGACGAAGAAGATGCCCCAAGGCTGGCCATCGACAAGTGGGCGCAACTGGTGGATCTCGCGGATCTTGGCAATCTCTTCGGGCTTCAGTCCCAGCTCGCCCGGCGCGTACTCGAAGACAACGTCCTCGAACCCGTAGTCCTCGCCAATGGGCCAATCCAGCTTGTCGCGCAGAAGGTCCACCAGCCGGGAGAAGTTCGTAATCCGCGCCAGCTCGTCGGCTGAGATCGCCCTCATTCTCGCCCCCTTCAACGTCAGTTCAGTTCCATCCAGCACACCAGCGTCGGTGTAACACCGATGGGCGCCTGCAGCGGTCGAAGATGGTCCTGGACGATGGCCTTCTCAACCTTCTTGCGCAACTCGGCGAGGTCCACCTGCTTATACGAGCAGTGCCGCGGCGTCTCCGGCGTGGAACGGATCAGGTTAGCGATGGAGCCCGGATCAGTCATGACGCGATTGCCTTTGAGATCGTAGCAACTCCATACCGTCAACCCTGCCGCCGTCGACCAGCGTGGCTGGCCGCTCTCATCGTCGATCTGGGCCGGGTCCGGGCGGGGAATGCGCCAGCAGAAGAAAACAGCGCGGCTCTCAGGCAGAGGGCTCTCCTTGCCTGAGAAGGCCTTTGTCGGCATGCGCGCCATCTGTTCGGCGAGCTCAGGGTTCTCTCGCAGCAGTGTCTGATATTCGAGACGCAGCTGCTCCATGTCACTGAGGGTGCCGTCACACTGCTCGTTGAGTTCCTTCACAGGATCGAACTCGTCATCCGGTGTCAGCAGCTTCCGGCCTTCGATGCCGAGCGTGCGCGAGATCACCAACGTCTTGTTGTTGACGCGCTGGAACAAGCGCAACAGCCCGTCCAACTCGTCAGGCGGAAGGAAATTCCAGAACGCAATCGTGTCTCTTGTGGCGGCCAGATGCGGGTGGTCACCGAGTAACTTCTTCTCGATCTCAGGATTGCGACGGCGATCAACACGGCCAATGCGCTGCATGAGCCGCACCGGATTCCAGTGCAGGTCGTAGTTGATCAGCCGTGTTGCGTCCTGAAGGTTCAGACCTTCAGCGAGCACGTCCGTGCTGATGAGGACCTGGATCTCCGCTTCGCCCTTGTCGACCAGCTTCTGGCTCGTCGACGCGTTATAATAAGGGGAGAACCTTCGGATTGCGTTGCTCCGCTGTGAGGCTGAGCTGTCACCGTCAATCCGTTGGATGCCAGTGATGCCGGCGTTCTTCAGTTGCTCTTCGAGGTAGCGGGCTGTATCGGCAAACTCCGTAAACAGCAGCACCTTCTCGCCCTTGAGATCTTTATCCGACTTCAAGAGTTTGATCAGTGCCTTCAACTTGTCGTCACGATCCGGCTTTACGCGCCCGGCAAGCTTCAGGAACTCCGCAAGCTGCTCCATGTCGTCGAGCGTGTCGTCGAAAATGCGCTCGATGTCGTAGTTCTGTGAATCCAGCTTTTCGACTTTGTTGAGGATGTCCTCGTTCAGGATCGGCTCATCCTCGTCGTCATCATCGGGTTCAAGCCCGAGTTTCGGCGCGGCTTCATGGACGTACTTGACCAGCGCCTCGTGCTTCTTCGTCCAACGTTCAAGACGGTGATGCTGGTGAGTGCTGGCGGCATGCACCGTCACCCAGGCGAGCAGCTTCTGGAGTAGGCGCCAGCACGAGCCTTCGAATGCTTTAGCAGAACTCTCGAAGCGTTTCAGGAAGAGCGTCCGGATCAGGATGACGACCTGCTTTTGTCGCCCGATATCCCATTGTTGAAGTTCTTCGCTGTCTGGATCACCTGTCCAGTAAGCCAAAGGGTTGTAAATTCCTAGGACGAACAGAGGCTGTGTCTTATCAAAGGCCCGCTCAACCTCGTCGAGTAGCTTATCGTAGGTAACCTTGAGGTTATACGGAGCAACTCTTGGCGAGCTACGCTCCGGAAAGAGCGCTTGGTTGCCTCCCAGCGGCTTCTGGCTCTCTTTGACGTACGCGCGGCTGCGCTGAACAACGAGCTCGTTGAACAGGAGATCATCGCGCAGGACGTCCTCCGCCTCCAAGATTTCAGAGCCTTCTCCAAGTCCACCATCACTTGCTTGCGGCAACCGCCCCATGATCGCCCGCTCGACGTCGATGAAGTGACGCCTGATGCTGTGGATCCCGAGTCGCGGTGCGAAGTGTCGCTCGTCCGCATTCGTAAACAGCTCGATCAGATGACGGAAATCGTGAACCGAGTTGTTGATGGGCGTCGCTGTGAGCAAGAACACATTCTTCGACCGGCCCGCCTCATGCAGCAGTCGCTGGAGCTTGCGATAGCGTGATTCCTCTTTGACGCCTGTCCCCTTGAGTCCGGGATTTCTGAAGTGATGAGCTTCGTCGATGATCACCACGTCCGCATCGCGGATGGTCAATTCGAGGTCCCTGGCAAACTTGCCCTTCCTCTGCAGATCGGTGTGATTGTAGAGAACAAAATTGACGAACCCACTGTTGAGATCAGGAAGAAATGTCGGGATAACTCGTTCCCATACGTCTTCGCGGGCGGATTTAGGCGCGAGCAAGACGACACGCTTCCCTTGTTGCACGACCAGCCGTTCAATCAGCATCAATCCGACGAACGTCTTGCCGAGACCAACGCCGTCGCACAGAAAAGCTCCGCCATACTGCGATGAGATCGCAATCAAGTTCTTGTAGGCATCCTGCTGGTACTTATCGAGAACGCGGAACATTTGTGACTGATCTGACTCCCATACGTCTGGCGTGAGCGCCTCGCCTTGAAACAGAGCATCAAGCGCGCGCGTCCAAATCTCATATGGCTTTCGCAACTCGACGTGCCGCTCGATCGTCCGAAGCATGTCAGCCGTCACGTCTTCCGCATCGTCCCAGTGCCGTTCGTACCATTCCTGGAGGAGGCCGACTTCCGGGCCGCGGATCTGAACGTTCAGCTCCACGTTCTGCGACACTCCAGGAAACGTGAAGTTGGAAGATCCTACCAAGCCGAACGAACCCACGACTGCCGTCCGCGCGTGGGTCAGATAGGCTTTTGCGTGGAACTTGTCCCGACGGTAAACTCTGCAGACGATCTGGCCGCTTTGGAGAGCCGCAACGATCGCTGGAACGCCTTGCAGAAAGTCGTTCTTGGACTTCTCCGCCTCCAAGCTCGCTTCTAGACGTTCGGTGATCCTGGCCAGCCCCAGAGCGAATGCTCTCTTCGACCTGAGGGAAACCTCATCGCCCATCAAGATGCGTATGCGATCGACGCCCTGCCACTTGTCTTTCAGCGCCAGCAGGGCACCGACTTCGAAATAGGCCGTCGCGACGTCGATGGCTTCTGAGATCTCGCACCAGTCATGCAGGTATTGTAGGACCTTCCAATTCTCGTCGCTGTTATCGACAATGAAGAGTTCGCTACCTGCCTTTTGTGCGTCTTTGAGTTCCAACATAGCCCCCTGTGATGGAATCGGCTCAAATCAGAGCCTTGGACTTGGGCGCCAGCTCGGCATGGACGGCCTCGAACTTGGCAGCCATCTGCCGGAGTGCGATCAGTGCCAGCACCGGTTCGGCGTACTGGTCCGGCCGCAGCGCTGTGTTTGTCCAAAGCTGCTCGGCAGCCTTGAGCAGCGTCCGAGAAACGTCGTTCAGATCAACCACCACTCCGCAATCCCCCTGCTCAAATCAGTGCAGGTTGGAGATTGCCATAGGTCGTGCAAGGAAGGCCAGCGTGGGCTGGCCGATGGGCGTTGTGGCTGTGGGCAGGCCAGATGCCGGGAGTGAAGGGTGCGGCGGTGCTCGAAGTAAGCTCCTTATCGCTCGCACCTGAACAAACAGCTTTTCCAGGAACGGCTCGTCACTGCCGGTCCGACTGTTACACGGGAGAAGGAATAGCGTGTCGCCTTTTCTTGACGACCACAAAATCGCGGCGCGGGGGAGCAATGAATGGGACCACTCTGCACTTTGTCATTGTTTTAATATAGCGGGGATGCTTTTCTATTCGCGCGATAACACTGCCTCTTTCTTCGCTCGAAAGATGAATCTCCAATTCGCGAGGAATAGGGGGCCGAACTTTGGATTCGAAGTCATGGAGAGCACATGCACTAGCGAAGTCGCGAATGGCGCCTGAAACAATATGCTCGATCGGCCTGCCTTTGTGCTTCTTCGGGGCACTGAGGGTTCTGTTCATTGCTGCGTGACCGGGCTTTTCGTGCTCAGGAGCATTCAGCCGCTTCGGCGAGAGCGGCACCGAATAAATCCCGAACGACCATTTCTTCGCGTCCTCTATGTAAGCTCTGAGCTGATGGCGGCTGCTACCGTATTGCTCAGGAAACCGGCGCGCGAGCCATGCTTTGAAGGCTAACCTAGCCTGTGCTGGATTCACGATGCTGCGTGGCAACTCCAGCAGTTCGGCAGCTCCATAGAGGCCGGCAAATCGACAGTCTAACTCTTGAGGCCGCCGAAGTGGGCAGATTCTAAATTCCATCCCCAGGTGAGAAACCCGAGCTACAGCCCGTGAGAAGTTGTAGTAGGGGGCTGCGGAATCTCGTTCAGCCATCGTCGCCTCCCAAGTCTTCACATCCAGCATAGGTAACCTTGGTTAGGGGACTACTAATTCATAGGCCGCAGCACTCCCTGCCAAGTGAAAGCAACAATACCGTTCGGGGCCGAGACCGCTCTGGTCGGAAAGGTAGGCTCTGTTATTCGGCATCCCAGCCTCCGTGGTGGAGAAGTGTCGACAGGCCCCTCGCCCAGGCCCGCTGAAGCCGCTCGTCTTGGTCCTCAAGGCGCTGGTAGGTCTGCCAGCGCATGCCCTTCGGCTTCTCCGGGAATGGGTCATCGATGCCACCCCGGCCGCCGAGCTTATCCCGGATCTTGAGGGCCCGGCTGGCGGCCCGGGCGAACGGTGGCTCGTACTGGCTCTCGTACTGGAGTCCGCTGCATTTTCGGCACCGAAACCGGATGCCGCCGTAGATGATCCGACAGCGCCGACCGCAGGACAGACAGCGGAACCAATCGCGGCATCCGCCGAAGTTGGTCGGCGTCTTGATCAAGGGCACGACCTCCTCGATCTGTTGCCAATCCTCGCCGTGTTGCCGGGCCCGGTAGCTGAGCTTGAGGCCGTCCTGAACCAGCGTGAGCTGGATCGAGCCAGTCTTCTCCTCGCGGACCGACCACGTCAACGTCGACCACCGGCCCTGCGTCAGCATGTGCTTGCGGCGCAGCCAGTCGAGGTCGATCGAGTGCGCTCTATGGCAGAGGTCGGCTGTGAGCCCGAGGCCCGCCGGTCGGCCCGATCCACGCCCTCCCAATTTTTTCCCTCCCGGATTTTCCCGAAATCAATTGGGAAGTTGACACTGAACACCTGGCAGAAGAGCCAGCGGCGCCATTGGCGACGGTCATTTTGCGAAACGAACCCAATTTCAGGCTAACTCGACCACGGAGAGTGTCTGCTCGTCGGCAGGCGTCGGCGGGATGGGCTCGATGGTCTTGAGGCGCCACTCCTGAGCTTCGCGCAAGGCCCTCAAGGCCTTAAAGAGCTGGTTGTCGAGCGTGGTCTGGTAGCGCGACAGGACCTCCAGGGTGCCTGCCGGGAGCACGCTGGCCCTGGCTCGCACCTGCTCGGTAATCGCGAGCAGCTTTGGGCGCGTCTCGGCCTCCCGCAGCTCCTTTCGGCACCATATCGTGAGTTCGGCGATGTAGCCCGTGAGGCCGCCGGTATGACCCGCGAGGAACTTCTCGGCAGTGTCTCCATCGGCATCCGTCAGGAGCTGGTCGTAGACCGTGGGCGCTGATGCTTCCAGCGACCGAAGGTCGATCTCCTCCAAGGCCTCGATCTCGGCCATGGCCGTCTTGCACCACGCCTCGCGGTCAGCGCTGAAGGGCTGCAGGTCGGCCAGCTTGATCTCGGAGCTGTAGCCGCGCCCCAGCTCGGTTGACACGCTCTTAGCCGTTGGCACGGCTTCTCGGGCAAGCGTGATCGCCGCCGTCTCGGCCCTGACGAGGCGCCGCTGGCGCCAGATCGTAGTGGCGATACGCTCGACGAGCGCGGCCTCGGCGATGCCCACCGGCCTGAGGGAGTGGCACAGGTCGTCGGTCAACTCCTCGAACTCGCTCCGGTCCTCGTCTTCCAGGAGTAACCTGCCGCTGAGTAGGCCGTGTCGTGTCGCGTTTCGGCTCGCCATGGCTTTGCCCTCGGCCGTGGTCGGGCCAGCGCTGCGCTGGGCGTTCGCACGGTTCGCGGCAAGGCGCTGTTCGGTGGTGCTCATCGGCCAGATCCTAGCGCCAAATCAGATGCCAGGAACCTAAGGGAAATGGCTTGGCCGGTCACTTGGGCGGGGGTGAGCAGGAGGGCGTGGAGCCGGCCGCGACCGGCCCGTTGACCGGAGCGCCATTTTTCCACAGCGTCGAAGTGTTGCGGGGTCCGGGAATCGTTGTAGTAGCCTGCTCATGAGCAAGCACTTCAATCTCATGGAGTTCCTCCGCAAGGCGCCGAACGAACTGCTGCAGCTCTACTGCGAGCGTGAGGGCATTCTGGGTGGCTTCGCATGGGAGCAACGAAAGCAAACCGATGCGGAGAAAATCGCCACCGCGCTTGCGGCAGAGGGCAAGGGGGTAACCGATCGCGTCAAAATCCACTTCCGGATGCTTTGGGACATTTCGGGTCGTGGCTTCACGCACGGCGCCTTGAACGAGGCGAAGTTCTGGGGCGACGATGAAGCGGCTACCACAATCAAGCAATTGAAGAGTCACTTGGCGAAAGCGTTCTGGACTACGCTGGAGCGCCCCAATTTTGTGAAGAACGCCAAAATACTAAGTGCGGTGGATGCGCTGCCTGACGGCGCCTGGGTGAAGCGCGGCGGTTTGCCAGCCCGACCAGGGCCCGTAGATGAAGCAGTTGTTGCCTCGCTCGAAGCAAGCTTGGTCGAGTTCTTCACTCGCACGGAATACCGCGGGGACTACTGCAAGATTGACGCAATTCGTAGGGGCGGCGAAGAGATCTTTCACGCCTATGCAGCGGATCATCCCGATTCCGACATGTTCTGGCGTGGTAGCCAGCTCGAAGCCCAAGTTTTCAATCCCTCGATTAGATTGATCTTCAAGCATGACGATGTAAGGCGAACGCTCGACATCCACGTATCTGACGACCGCCGCAAAATTCCGGTGCTGCAACAGCTATTCGCTAGGGCCGTGCTCGCCGAGGAAATACCCGAGGTCGATCCCAGCGACAGCCCGATTTACAGAATTGACCACGTTCTTGAGAATGGATTCGAGTTCGAGTATTCACCGGACCTCGGCATCGCCGATGTCCGTGTGGTCAAGGCTCGCTTTGTGCTGGAGGGCGAGCCTTGGCGGAGATTCCTAGTTGAAGCTGACAACGCGAAGGTTAGGAATGCTCTGACCGCGTTGGTGGACCAGTTGACACAGGAGCTGCGGAAGGTCCGCCCGCGGCTGCGCCTAGACCAAATTCATCTCAAGGTGGCGTTCGTGAAGCAGCCCGACGAGCGCCGAGGGAAGATTCGGGATTGCATCATCACCGATCCCAATGTTCTGCGCCTCAAAAAGGATGACCTCGGCGAGAAGATCGAGGCGATGTTGATGCAGTCCGGCATTGAGTGCAGTGACGAGGACGAGGCGTCATGACGCCCAAACTCCATTCTGTCTTGGTCGCCCTACTTGGCCGCGTCTCCGAGCGCGGTGGACGGCCCGAAGCTGTCTTCTTGGTCAGCGAGTTGTCGAAGTGGCCGTATGGTGCGGCGCAAACCCTGAAGAGCGCTCGATTGCTCCGAGAGCTGCCTCAGGCGGAGAGCGTAACCTGCTTGGCCTGTGAGGAGAGGTGCCTCCGCCCAGTGACAAGTGAGATCAGTGATGAGTGCCGCCCGCGGCGGGCCACCTGGACTTGCCATCTTCATGAACATCTCGGCCCTTTCGACGAGCCAGTCGAGATCTTGCAGCGATTCAGCAGCAGTCGGGAGATGGTGGCGAAGTTTGTCGCGCGGGCATTGAAGCTCGAAGTCCGCGATCATGATGCGAACTGGCGGCGATCGAGCTTCGCCACATTGAAGATGGACGGCAAGAGCCGTGCCTTCAGCATCGAGTTCGATGGCCATGCCGTGGTTAAGCTAGGATCAGCATCGATTGACCTTGTCGAGCTGCTGGAGTGGGATAGCACCATTTCGATCGATCGGGCAGCACTGGCGGCCTGTTTCAATGCCTCCGTCGACACCCTATCGGGAGAGAAGCGCATTCAACCATCGACCACCGTGCGCGAGGTCGCGAAGCTCACCACACAGTTGCGCGTTCGGAAACTACAACGGCGCATCGATGTGTTGGCCACCAAGCATCCGCAACTCAACAAGGAGCAGCTCGCGAAAAAGCTGGTCAAGGCGGGCGAGGGCGAGGGCATGAGCGCAGGCCGGATTGCGCGGGTCACTCGAATGCCGAAGAAACTCAGGCGGAAAAATTTCGCCTGAACGCCTGATTAAGAATGCTGAGAATTCAATATCTTGCCGAGCTGCGACACTCGACATGCTTGGCGGTCTTGCGCACCTCGCATCGGTTCAACACTCTGAAAACGCTGGGTATCGGCGCGCAGGTTGCCCCCTGTGATCGCCCCTGCATTGGGCGCACGTTGCCTCCCACAACACTGTTTGGCCGTGGAGGTTACGATGAGCGACAAGCCCGACAATGATGACGCCGAGGGAGCGCCTGGTCCCTTTGATCCTAGCCGGTTGAGGCTGTCCCAGAGCTTCTCGCACGGCTCGGACGTGCGGCGCGCGCTAGTGACGGTACCTGTTCGCAAGCCCAGCGCGCAGGACTTCTTCCGGGTCCATCCTGACGAGAACTGGCGCCTCGATACCGCGCTGATCGAAATCAAAGCAGATCGCGAGATCTACCTGGTCGATCCCGCGATCTGGCCGCTCTTTCCGAACGAGTGCAAGCCTCGCACGCTCTACACGACGATCGACCGCCGAAACGTGCTGACGCTCTGGCCCGTGCGGTTGCCCGATGAGAACGGACGTCTGGACGACTGGAACCGATCGGCCCATGAAGCCGCACAAATCGCCATGGAGAAATGGGTACGCATGTCGGCGGACATGGCATTGGGTGCATATCGCATCGACGTGGCGGTGGGGGCGTTTCCGGACCCGGTCTGGCCGACCGACGTCACCTTCGCTGACCTCCTCAAGATCGCGTTCAAAGGCAAGATGATCGAGGACCTCGACCATCCGGTGCTGCGTCGGCTCCGGGGGGAAATCTGATGGCCTGCGCACTCAGTCATTTCCTCAGCGTCTGGTGCATTGCTGTCGCGGTCGAGACGCGGCCCGGTGAGTGCTTGAAGCCGATAGCGATTGCAGCCACGGACCTTTCATCAACGGCCGTCGTGCAGCTCGGGATGCCAAAACTGCGCGGCGTTCGTCGGCCGCCGTACCCGACGGGACCGCTCACACTCATCGTCACGATCGACGCTCAACTGCTCGCCGGCTGCCATCTCGCGCTGGGCTGGCGCATGCCGGAGCGGATCATCGATCTGAAAGTGGAGTTCCACAACGATCGTTCGGTTGCCCGAGCGATGGTCGGTGGGCTTGCCGGCGCGCTCGCGGCAGCCGGACAGCCAGCGACGATGGGTCTGCTGTCGGGGACGTCGCCGGCCCAGATGAGGGGGCGGCTTGACGCTGTTGCGCGTCTCTTCGCCAGCAAGCGCGACAGCCTCGACCTCGGTCGTAGTCTGTTGCGTGGTCGCTACCTCTGCGCCGTGGCTCGCATCGAGGCTGCCGGCCTACCGGTCGATGGCGAGCTGATCAAGCAATTGCGCATGGATTGGTCAAAGATCCTGGAGCGCGTCATCTCCAATGTCGACGAAAGCCTCGGCGTCTACCGGGGCTGTCGCCTGGACGAGACGGCCTTCTCGCACGTGCTCGAACGTCACGGCATCGACTGGCCGCACACGGCGACGGGCGCGCTCACTCTCGACGACGCCACATTCCGAGAAATGTCTCGGTTGCACCGCGTGTTGTGTCCGATCAAGCAGCTCCGCGCCACGATGATCGGCTTCGATCCCAGCGCGCTCGCCATAGGACGTGACGAACGCAACCGGACGCCATTGCGCCCATTTGCGTCGCAAACTGGTCGCAATCAGCCGAGAGCCAAGGCGTCCGTGCTGGGGAGCGCAGGCTGGGTGCGCCACCTGATCCTGCCAGCACCCGGCACCGGGCTCGCTATGCTCGATTGGCAGCAGCAGGAGTTCGGCATCGCGGCTGCCCTGTCCGGCGATGGCAAGATGCAAGCGGCCTACCGATCCGGCGATCCGTATTTGGCGCTGGCAGTCACGGCAGGGGCCGTTCCCGCCGGCGGCACCGGCTCGACCCACTCGCACGAGCGCGAGCGCTTCAAGCGATGCGCGCTGGGCCTGCAGTATGGAATCGGTCGAGCGCGGCTGGCGCGCCAGCTCGGCATACCGGAGAGTGTCGCCGCCGCAATGATTGACGGCCATCGATCGGCGTTCCCCCGGTTCTGGGCGTGGCTGGACGCGGTCGAGATGCGAGCGCTCGCTGATCGCGAGATGCGCTCGGTCTTCGGTTGGCGGTTGCCGATCGATGCCGCGACGAACCCGCGCTCGATCCGCAACTTTCCGATGCAGGCGAACGGAGCCGAGATGCTCCGGCTCGCATGCTGCCTGATGACAGAGGCCGGCATCCGAGTTTGCGCGCCGAATCACGACGCAGTCGTGATCGAGGCACCGCTGGCGGATCTCGATGAAGTCGTTTCCACCGCCAAGCGCCTCATGGGAGAGGCTAGCACAGTCGTCCTCGGAGGCTTCAGCCTTCGGGCGTCGGTACGCACAGTGCGAGGGCCTGACAGATGGTCGGAACCAAAAGGACAGGCGATGTGGTCGGCGGTCTTGGCAGCCCTTGGGAAGCCACCTGCTCACCAGCGCGACGCAACCTGCGCATCCGCAAGCCCCCGTCCCATCTAATAATATGTATCTATAAGGGTAGAGTAAAATGGCTCCCTTTGATCCCGACCGTCTGAGGCTTCGAGACCAACCGAGAGAAGCGCCCGTGCGACGGCTAGCAAAGCCGAGACGAGGTGAGCGCTTCCTCAAGGGGCCGGTTCCTTTAGCTTGGCTTGAGGCTGCTGCGCGACTGCCGGGTAAGTCGCTGCATGCCGGCATCGCGCTCTGGTACGCGGCCGGCCTTGCGCGGTCTTCTGCGATTCCCTTGAGCAACATCGCCGGGGGAGCCTTCGGTCTCGACCGGAATGCCAAGTACCGAGCGCTGGCGTGGCTCGAAGAGGCGGGGCTCGTAAAAGTCGAGCGCAATCTTGGTCGGGCGCCCATCGTGACGATTCTCGAACTTGCGCGACCCGCTCGTAGAGACAACGTCTAATTCAGGCGCAGCTCATGGCGGCCACTCCGACCAATCCTGGCGCATGGCCTCGCCTCATGAGGGCGGCGACAGCGGCCGCCTATGTCGACGAGCGTTCAGTTGGTGCTTTTCGCCGCTCGGTGGGTACACTTTGGCCCCAACCGCTTGTTGTCGCGGGAAAGGGAGAGCGATGGTTGAAGGAGGATCTCGACGCCGCGATCGACCGCGCATCTCGGAGGCCGGCGCTAGTCCGAGACGCCGCGGACATCTTATGAAACCGCAAGGCTGGCCCAGGTACATGCTTGCCAAGCGCCTCAAGTCGGGTCAGGTGGCCTACTATTGGAATGCTAGGAACGCTGACATCAGAAGCGGGTTCAGTCTGCATCGCGAGGCGCTAGGCACCGATTACGCCACCGCGAAGAACCGGGCCGACCAACTGAATCTGCATCTCGACGATTGGCGCATTGGCAGAGGCAATCGCCCCTTGCTGGAAACGGCGGCCAACTACGGCACAGTTGACTGGTGGATCCAGACCTATCTGCGGTCCCCCGCGTTCGAGAAGCTCAAGGAGCGTACGAAGCCCACCTACCGCTATCAGCTCGGTCTCCTGGCTGAACTCCCGACCCGAACCGGCCATCGCGTCGGACACCTTGCGGTGAAGGCAATCACGCCAGCGGCTGTAGACAAGCTCTACGAGGCTCTGCGAGGCGGCAAACTAGGCACGAAATTGCGGCGTGCAAACCATACGATCGACATCGCCAAGAAGGCGTGGGTGGTTGTGCAGCGGACCCACCCACAGTTGTTTCCTGCCTCAAACCCCTTCGTGGGGCTCACTCGGTTTAAGACTACTGGAACAATAAAACCTGCGACCAGGACTGAGGCATTCGCCCTCAGCGATGCAATCTGGGCTTATGGCCATCCGCATCTCGCCATCGTCCCGCTGGTATGCTTCGAGTGGCTCCAGCGTCCGGAGAACGTTCTGGCCGGCTACCTGAGGTGGACCGATTATCGCCCCCGCGAGCGGCCAGCCAATGTCAGGATCGTACACCATAAAACCGGCGTAGAGATCTGGCACCCCTTGGAGGAAGCCGGGATCCGCTTCTATCCAGAGCTGGAAGATCGCCTCGCCCAGCTTGAACGGCTCGCCATCCCTGTTGTGGTGACGCCCGGGATCAAGGGCTCGAATAGGCCGTACTCGTTCTCGTACGCAAAAAGGATCGTCCGCGAGGCCCGGCGCGCTGCTGGACTACCGGAGCATGTCACGATGACTGCGTGTCGTCATGGTGGAATGACCGAACTCGGCGATGCCGAACTCTCCGAACAAGGCGTGATGAGCCTATCGGGCCATCGCACTCCCGATGCCGCCAGAGGTTACGTCAAAAAGACCGATGCTCAGCGTCTTGCTGCGGCCCGCAAGAGGCGCGCATGGGTCGCCGAATTGGAACACGCGCAGTACGAGAGTCAGAATGGAGCCGGGAGACGAGAGTCAGAATGAGTTCGGAGAGAACGTTTGTCCTCCACGTAACCAACTGAAATGTAATGGGATATTGTGGCGATCCCGGCAGGATTCGAACCTGCGACCCCCAGATTAGGAATCTGGTGCTCTATCCGGCTGAGCTACGGGACCGGCGTGAGGCGTACTCGTCCGCCCCGTGGACCGAGGTGCCTCACCGGAAGGCTCACGTCAAGTGCCGACGCGAGTCGCGCGCACCCGACGCGTTCTCGGCATCGACCGGCCGAGTTTCGGAGCCGTTCGGACGATGGGTTGACGAACGGAATGCCCTTCTGGCCTCACCTGTTATACCTTGCGCGATCCGGCATCGGAGACATCGAGTGGCCGACGAGATCGAGCGAAAATTCCTGGTGACGAATGATGACTGGCGCCGGACGGCCGTCGGCGAGGAACATTTGTGCCAATTCTACCTCGCCACGACCGGGCGCTCCAGCATCCGAGTGCGGATCAGGAACGATGCGGAGGCTCGCTTGACGATCAAATCAGCCAAGCCGGGCCCGCGCCGAGACGAGTTCGAATACGCAATACCGCTCGAGGACGCGCATGCCCTTCGCGCGCTCGCGATTGGCAGCGTTATTGAAAAGGTACGCCATATCGTGCCTGCGGATCCGTCCGGCGCCCTCCGCTGGGAGGTGGACGTCTTCGGTGGTGCCCACGAAGGTTTAGTCATCGCCGAGATCGAGCTTCAGTCGACGGACCAGTCGTTCGATCGCCCGGAGTGGCTCGGCAAAGACGTGACGGACGACGAACGCTATTACAACGCAGCCCTGGCTCGGCATGCTCCCATCCGGAGTTGATGAGGCCCGTGGCAAAACCTTGCTGCCGCGCGCGATGCGCGGCCGTCGCGAGCGACGTGCGCCGCCCCAGGCTCGCCGCACGTCCACCCACCTTTTGCCACGCCTAGAGACGAGTATCGTCCCAGGGTGCGTTCACGCGCATCGCAGATTGGGAAAGACGATATGCGAACGAATAATTGGAAACGAAACGGTTGCCTCCTTGCCTGCCTGGCTGCGGCGCCCGCGATTGGCGGTGCTCCCTTGGCAGCGCTCGCCTCTACCGCTCCCCCTCTCACGATCAATGCCGAGTTGGATCGGTCGGTCCTGACCGTCGGTGCGCCGCACCGGGCCTATCTCAGGGTCTCGATCACGCCCGCGCGGCGTCCTGATGCCAAGCGCGCCCTCATGAACGTCGCACTCGTCGTCGACCGATCGGGCTCGATGGGTGCCCAAGCACGAATGGCCAATGCACGGCGTGCCGCCACCATGGCAGTCGACCGGCTCGGCGCAGACGATATCCTGTCTGTCGTGAGCTACGACGACCGCGTCGAGGTGGATGTTCCCGCGACCAAGGTGCTCGATCGCGCCGACGTGAAAGAGCGCATCAATCGTCTGACGCCTCGCGGCTCGACGGCAATCCACGCCGCGCTTTTGAAAGCGGCCGACGAGGTGCGAAAGTTCAAGTCGAAAGACCGCGTCAACCGCATCGTGCTCATTTCCGACGGCCTCGCCAACGTCGGACCATCGAAGCCGCACGATTTCGAGAGCCTGGGTCGCGAGTTGGCGAGCGAAGGCATTACGGTCTCCACGATCGGCCTCGGCAATGGCTATAATGAGGATCTGATGGCCGGACTCGCCCGGAGCGCCGACGGCGGCCACGTCTTCGTACAGGAAAGCGCCGATCTGGCCGCCTTCCTCTCGCGTGAATTCGACGACGTCGCCGGTACGGTGGGCCAGGAGGCCGAGATCATCATCAAAGTGAAAGACGGTGTGCGTCCCATTCGATCGTTGGGACGCGACGCGCGCGTCGAGACGGACCGCATCGTCTATCGCGTGGGTGCACTTTACGGCGGAGTCGAGCAGATGCTGCTCGCCGAGTTGCAGATCGATCCATCAACTGGCGTGGGCGAAGGAACGGTTGCGGAAATCGAGGTCGCCTACACGAGCACCGAGACAGGCGCGCGGGCAACGGCAAATGGGTCAGCGGTGGTCCAATTCGACGCCGATGAAAAGGCGTCCGAGCGAAGCGTCAACGCATCGGTGATGCGGGACGTCACGACATTGCTTTCGCGTGCCACTCGCGATGCGGCCATTAAGCTACGCGACGCCGGTCGCCTCGACGAGGCCCGCGCCAAATTCAATGCCAACGCCGCCTATTTGCGCAAACAGCAAAGCGCCTTCGACAAGAGCGGCGAATACGCTCCGCTCGCCAGTGAACTGAAGGCCACCGAAGAGGCTGCGGCCGCAGCGACCCCGGCGGAATGGTCGAAAGCCCGTAAGATCCAACGCGCGACCGACAGCAACAGCTTCGGCGCGAGCCAGAAGTATTGAACCGCAGGCGCACGCCGGGCCATCCCCAGCGACGCTCGGCTTGTGATCGCTGGCTGACGGACGCTATCCTCGCAGCGGACCCTACGTCCGCTGCCGGAGACACGCATGAACCTCAGCTATTCGGACGCCTACCGGGCACTTCAAGAGGAAGTTCGCACATTCATCGCCACCAACAAGCAGGCCTCTCCGAGCGCAGTAGGCATCCGGCGCAAGCCCGATGCCAGGATCCTCGCGTGGCAGCGAATGCTGGTCGATAAGGGCTACGCCGCGCGCACCATCCCGAAGAAATATGGTGGCTTTGGCGCTGCTCCAGACGTGATGGAGGCGGCGATCATCGCCGAGGAATTCTCGAAGGCCGGCGTTGCCCCGGGAATCATGAGCCAGGGCATCTCGATGCTCGTACCGACATTGCTCGAAGTCGGGACCGAGGCACAGCGCGAGCGCTGGATCAGGCCCACCATCTTTGGCGAGGTCGTCTGGTGCCAAGGCTATTCCGAACCCGGCGCCGGCTCGGATCTCGCCAACGTTCAGACGAAGGCCGTTCTGGAGGGCGACCACTATGTGGTCAATGGCCAGAAGATCTGGACGTCGTCCGCCCACTACGCCGACATGATGTTCCTGCTCTGTCGCACTGAACCCGACAGACCGAAGCATCAAGGCATGTCCTACTTGCTGCTCTCCATGCGGACGCCGGGAATCGAAGTGCGCCCGCTGCGGACCATGACCGGCAAGGCGACCTTCAACGAGGTCTTCTTCACCGATGTCCGCGTGCCCGCCGATCAGATCGTCATGGGTCGCGGGGACGGCTGGACGGTGGCCAATATTACTTTGAAATACGAGCGCATGATGCTGGGCGACGCCAACAAATTCGCACATCGCGTGCACCGCATCCGCGCGTTGATGGAGACCACACGCATCGATGGCGAGCGATTGATCGACAAGGCCGAATGGCGTGATCGCCTGGTGAGGCTGCAGGGTGAGGTAATGGCATCGAAATATCATCAGATGCGGCTGCTCACTGAAACCGCGAAAGGCGTGGACTCTGGTCTGCGACGCTTGATCGTCAAGCTTTATGGCACGGAGATGGGCTACCGCCTGACGGCTCTCGCGGTCGATGTTTACGGAGTGGCGGGCCTGGCTTACGACCCGCATGACGAGGGCCAGGCCGGAGAGGACGACCCCGCCACCGCCTGGCACGCTGATCACATGTATGACCTCGGCCTCATCATCGGCGGCGGCTCGAGCCAGATTCAGAAGAACATCATCTCGGAGCGCGGCCTCGGCATGCCGCGCGAGCCGAAACCGGCCCTGCAGGCCGCCGCAAAAGGCTGATGCCATGGATTTTGCACTGACCGACGAGCAGAGCATGCTCGATGAAAGCCTGCGCGGCCACCTCGCCCGCCAACTGCCGCTGGAGAAACTCAAGGTCCTCGCCGCGGACGCCCGCGGCTTCTCGGAGGAGCAGTGGCGCGCGCTGTCCGGGTTGGGCCTGCCGGGGCTCATGATTCCTGCCGAGTACGGTGGCTCCGACCTCGGACTTCTCGATGCAGCGGTCGCCGCCGAAGCCCTCGCCTACTACGCCGCGCCGACCGCATTCGCAGGCCCCGCCGTCATGGCACCGATCGCGGTGCGGACGATGGCAAGCACGGCCCAGCATGCCGAATGGCTGCCCTTGATGGCCACCGGCGAGATGCGCGTGGCAGTCGCCTTCGCGGGCGGGACCGGCCAGACGGGCGCCTCCGACGTCGGCCTCGACGGCGGCAAACTGACGGGCCGCGTCGAGGGTGTGCTCGATTTAGCCGGCGCGACGCACGTGCTCGTCATCCTTGCCGATGGCCGGGCCGCGTTGACGCCCGTCGATGCCTCCGGGGTATCGGCCGAGCTCAAGCCGACGCTCGACCGTACGCGACCGCTGGCCGACGTCTCGTTCGCTAGCGCCGATGCCAGTGTCCTCAGCGCTTCGAATGATCCGGCTGCGGCAGCTCGCGCGGTGCGTGACGCCGGACGCGTGATGCTGGCAGCCGACACGCTTGGCGCCGCCCAGGCCATGCTTGACAAAGCTATTGCCTATTCGAAAGAGCGGGTGCAGTTCGGGCGCCCCATCGCCAGCTTCCAGGCCGTAAAGCACATGGCAGCGGAAATGGCCACCGAGCTCGAGCCGTGCCGTGCACTCGTCTGGTTCGCCGCCCATGCACATGACGCGATCCCCGAGGAGGCGCATGTCGCCGCCTGCCACGCCAAGGCACATCTTGCGGAGATCGGCCGTCACATCCAGACGAAGGCAACCGAGATGCACGGCGGAATGGGCTTCACCGAGCTGATGGGCCTCGAGCTCTGGTTCAAGCGCATCAGCCTCGACCGGCACGCACTCGGCGGTCCGGAGCGATGCAGGCATGAGGCAGCCGTCGCTCAGGGTTGGGTCCCCGCCTAGGCGCCAAGCGGCGACGACGCTAATTGCGCTTTCGTTGCTCGGCAAACTGCGAGAGCACCATGTCGGGCGACGATGAGTTGTGCCGCGAGACGAACGCGCGCCCGGCCCACAAGTCAGTTGCCGTGCCGCCTTTGAACGCCATGACCGGCGTCTCGCTCCAACCGGTGGCGCCGGGCGCACGAACGGCAACCCGCGCCACGTCGTTGTTGAACTCGGTAACATACATCGAGCGCAGAGCTGCAAATGGACCACCGGCCACTGGTCTGTCGAGCGCGACGTCGAGCACGTGCTTGTTTGTCGTGACCTCGCTCATGGTGATCTCGGCGCTGCCGCCGCGCTCGAACGAAATCGAGAAGCGCCGAGACTTGGGATCGAACGCAATTTCTTTCAGCTTCACGATAGGACGCACTTCGGTCTCGACCGGACCAACGAGAAACGACGTGCCAAAGGCTGTCGGTGCGCGCCCCTCCGGCGCGAGCGGCCGAATGCGCCAGTATCCGTCCTGCGGATAGAGGACCAGAACCTCCTCGCCCCCCATCGGCCGGATCATCCAGACTTGCACCAGATGCAGCCCCGTCTCGACGCGATCGCCGATGCGAACGGTGGCCCTGGCCGGGCGCCAGAAGGTGGGCAACCTCCAGCCCACGACCCAGAGGGCCGGCTCCTCATACAAGGTCTGCCGGGTCGGGACCTTGACCTCGCTCGCGTGCGAGGCGTCCTTCGACATATCGCACGCCGTCCAGTCCGCCTCGAAGCTGTCGCGCGCCAGCATGCCAATGTATGACGGATGGGCTGCCTCGATGCGGAAGCTGCGCACCTGCGATGAGGCAAAATCGAGCGTGACGTTGTCCTTTTCAGCGCAAAGCACCGGCTCCGAGCCGTTGCGCACCTCGACCGCAAACCCTTCGGCGGCCAAGGGGGCGCCGAGGCCGGCAAGTTGCAGCATCGATAGCGCAATTAGAAAATGGCACGATGATCGGCGCATGGCGTCGGAAGCTCCGGGCACGAGAACGAACGGGGGCTGGGCGGCGCCGAGTTATCTCACACGTCACCCGATCGACAATATGGCGATGATCGACAGGATGAACTCGATTGCCTGTCCGGCCGAGCCACGGATGTTGCCGGCTCACGCGGCTGGCGTATGCTTGCGACGAAATCAAATTAGAAAGCGGCCGGAGGAAACCAACTCATGACGAGCACCAACCGCTGGAAGAACCGACCGGAAGGTTCGACGTGGGGCGACTACGGCCCCGACGACCAGCTTGGCCGGCTGAACGAGATCACCGCCGAGAAGGTGCTCCAGGGCATGGCCGAGGTAAGGGTCGGACAGACGTTCTGCCTGTCCATGCCGCTCGACCTTCCGGGTGGCAACGCCCTCAATCCGCGCCGCCATCCGCCGCAGATCCGCCCGACCCTCAGGAACGACAAGCCCAATTGGGGCTATCGCGCCGACTGGGATCATCCCGGCATGCAGGACGTCGTCAACGACGACATGGTGCTGCTGCACCTGCAATACTCGACCCAGTGGGACACCCTCGCTCATGTCGGCGCGCTGTTCGATGCCGATGGCGACGGCACCGCCGAGCCCGTGTTCTACAACGGTTATCGCCTCGGCAAGGAGATCGTCGGTCCGATCGACGGGAAAGATGCCGGCGGCGTACCCGGGACGATGGTTCCCGCCGTGTCCACCTCATCGGCTAACGCGCTCGGCGTCGAGAACATGGCGCAGAAATGCATTCAGGGTCGCGCCGTCCTGGTGGACCTCGAGGCGCATTTCGGTCGCGCCAAGAAGCCGGTCAACTACGACGATTTGATGCGCGTTTTCGCGGCCGACGGCATCAAGGTCCTTCCCGGCGACATGCTGTGTTTCCGTACGGGCTTCGACGAGGTGATCTTCGAAGCCAAGGGCAAACCGACGCCCGAGTGGTTGCACGGCCATTGCTGCGGGCTCGACGGCCGCGACGATCGGCTGCTGCGATGGATTTCGGATTCGAAAGTATCGGCGCTGATCGCCGACAACTACGCGGTCGAAATGTACGATGCGCCTCCGAAGCCCGGCCAGTGCGTGATGCTGCCGCTCCACCACCACGCGCTTTTCAAACTGGGCGTCAACCTCGGCGAAATCTGGCGACTTTCCGAACTCGCCAATTGGCTGCGCAAGAACAACCGCTCGACATTCCTGATGACCGCGCCGCCGCTCAACTTGCCAGGCGCCGTCGGCTCTCCCGCCAACGCCATCGCCACGGTCTGACGCAGAACGTCGAACTCCAGCTGACAACTCCCGCTTCGGTCTCTGCGGCTGAGGCGACACGCAAGGACGAACTATGGACTACGACTATATCATCGTCGGTGGCGGCTCGGCTGGCTCGGTGCTCGCCAATCGCCTCACCGCACGTTCGGCCAATCGAGTGCTCGTCTGCGAGGCGGGAGAGGACACGCCGCCGGGGAAAGAGCCGGCCGAAGTGCTGGATTCCTATTCCGGCACCGCCTACCTGAACAATCGCTTCCTCTGGTCCGAATTGAAGGTCACGACCGAGGTCACCTCGCACAACAACGACCCGACCGCACCCAAGCCGCGCCTGCGGAAGTATGAGCAGGCGCGCGTGCTCGGCGGCGGGTCGTCGATCAATGGCCAGATGGCCAACCGGGGTGCTCCGACCGACTACGACGAGTGGCACACGCGCGGAGCCACCGGTTGGGGATGGGAGAACGTGCTTCCCTACTTCAAGAAGCTCGAGCGTGATCTCGACGTCAATGACGAGTGGCACGGTCAGGACGGCCCCATTCCCGTTCGACGCGTGCCCGAGAAATATTGGCCGGGACACGCCAAGGCCATCGTCAAGGCCTTCGACCGCGCGGGCTACAAGCGGCTTCAGGATCAGAACGGCTTCTTCGAGGATGGCTATTTTCCGATCACAATCTCGAATGAGAACGAGCGCCGCGCGTCGGTCCCGATGGGCTACCTCACAACCGCGATCCGCCAGCGCCCGAACCTCACCATCTCGACGGAGACACAGGTCACCGAATTGCTGTTCGAAGGTCTCAACTGCGTCGGCGTAAAAGCACTCGTGCGCGGTCGACCGACGGAGTTTCGCGCCAGGGAGATCATCCTGTCGTCGGGAGCCATTCATTCCCCGGCCCACCTGATGCGAGCCGGCATCGGGCCGGCGGCACACCTGCGCGACCTCGATATTCCGGTGCGTCATGCGCTTGCCGGCGTCGGCCAGCGGCTGATGGACCATCCGTCGATCGCACTCGCGGCCTTCCTCAGGCCGAATGCGCGTGTCACCAACAAAGAGTCGCGCCGTCACCTCTATGTCGGCATGCGCTACTCATCGAACATTGGCGGCGCGCCTCCCGGCGATATGTTCGTCGTCGGCGCCACCAAGACGTCGTGGCACGCCGTCGGTGAGCAGATTGGAACGTTCCTGCTGTTCGTCAACAAGACCTACTCCGAAACAGGTCAGGTGCGTCTCCAGAGCAGAAGCGTATCCGACGAGCCACAAGTCGACTTCAACCTGCTCTCGGACCGACGCGATCTCGAACGCCTCGCCGACGGCATCAGGCGGATGGCGCCCCTCTATAACGACCCGGACGTGCGACAGGTAGCGGCCAATCCGTTTCCCGCGAGCTACTCCGACAAGGTCCGTCAAGTCGGCGATATCAACACCAAGAACAAGATCCTCACGACCATCATGGCCAAGCTGCTCGACGGTCCGGACTTCCTGCGCAAGATCCTCATCGAGAAGCTGATCATGGAAGGTTTTACCATCGACGGCGTGCAGAACGACGAGGACGAGGCGGAGGCCTTCATCCGCAGGGCTGCCGTTGGCGTATGGCATGCCTCGTGCACCTGTCGCATGGGCGCCCGCGACGATCCCATGGCGGTCACCGACCCTAACGGCCGCCTGCGCGGCGTCGGCGGTTTGCGCATTGTCGACGCGTCGATCTTTCCTGTCGTACCCTGCGCCAACACGAACTTCCCGACCATCATGACGGCCGAGAAGATTGCCGATGCCATCCTGGCGGGCCATTGAGCCGCCACGCTGGCGCATCATCGGAGAGCGCCAGCATGGCCCGTCGAAAAATGAACATCGGCATGTCTATCCGCGGCCTCGGATACCACGTCGCCGCGTGGCGGCATCCCGATGTGCCGGCCGACGGCACACTACGCTTCGAGCACTACGCACGCAGTGCCAAAGCCGCGGAGCGGGGCAAGTGCGACCTCATCTTCTTCGCGGACGGCATCGGCATCCGGGAGCGCGACGTACCGCCCGGCTCGCTCACGCGCACAGGCTACGAGCTATTCGAGCTCGAACCGATGACGCTGTTGCCGGCGCTATCGGTCGTCACCAGCACCATCGGCCTCGTCACGACCGCCTCGACGACCTATAACGAGCCCTACAATCTCGCTCGCAAATTCGCGACGCTCGACTGGATCAGCAACGGTCGCGCCGGCTGGAACGTGGTCACATCTTGGTCCGATGCCGAGGCAGCCAACTTCGGGCGGAGCGAGCAACTCGACTACGACACGCGTTATGCGCGCGCCGCCGAATTCGTCGACGTCGTTCGCGGGCTCTGGGATAGCTGGGAGGACGGCGCGCTTGTTTTTGATAAGCAGAACGCCCGTTTCTACGACGAAAGCAAGCTGCATACGCTGAACCACAAGGGTCGCTTTTTCACGGTGAAAGGGCCGCTCAACGTGGCGCGACCTCCCCAGGGCCATCCTGTCATTGTACAGGCGGGCGCCTCCGAGCAGGGCCGCGAGTTGGCGGCCGAGACGGCAGACATCGTCTACGCCATTTATCCGACCAAGAACGCCGGCCGGGAGTTCTATGCAGACATCAAGCGACGCATGGCAAAATACGGACGCGGCACCGAGGACCTGAAAGTGCTGCCCGCGTTGCGCCCCATCGTCGGGCGCACACGCGAGGAAGCCCGTGCCAAGTTCGACGCACTCCAACAGCTTCTCGACCCGCTCGCCGGCCTCAACAAGCTCGCCAACGCCTTCGGCGACCTGTCTGGCTTTCCACTCGACGAGCCGGTGCCACCCGAGGCCTTCGGTCCGTCCGGCATCAAAAGCCTCAGTCGCCAGCTTGCCGAACGCGTCGAACGCGAGCGACCGACGATCCGCCAGCTTTATGAACAAGTCGCCGGCCAGGGCAGCTTCTGCCTTATCGGAACGCCGACCGACATCGTCGACGTGATGCAAGACTGGTTCGAGAACGAAGCCTGCGACGGCTTCAACATCACGCCCACCCATCTCCCTGCCGGGTGCGAGGACTTCGTCGAACTGGTCACTCCCGAGTTGCAGCGACGTGGCCTCTTCCGCACTGGTTACGAGGGCACGACCTTGCGGGAGAACCTCGGCCTCAAGCCGGCCATCAACCGCTTCGCGCGACCCGGCCGATAGCAAGGCTGCCGCCTAGACGCGGTCCGGATCGAATGTCCCTTTGACGCCGCTGCCGTAGCGTCTCAGCGCACCTTCGGGACCGACGGCGTTCGACCGCTGGAAAATCCAGTTCTGCCACGCGGTCAGCCGACCGAAAATTTTCGTCTCCATCGTCTCCGGACCGGCAAAGCGAAGATTCGCTTCGAGGCCCGTCAATGCGTCCGCCGAGAAGGAGGCGCGCTCCTCCAGGATCATGCGAACCTCGTCCTCCCAATCGACGTCGTCGAGGCTCTCGGTGACGAGGCCGAGGCTGGCGGCATCCGCAGCACCGAGCGCATCGCCCGTGCGCGACCTTGCCGCCTCGATACTCTCCGGTTCTCCGAGAAAACGCGCCTCCACGCGCGAAAGGCCGTTCGACATGCGATACCGGCCGAAATTCAGCTCGGAGAGCGCCAATGTGGCTTCGGAGCGATTATCGCCGCTGAGCCGTCCGTCCAGCATGTAGGAGCGGTCCGAGGCAAGGGCAATCTCGGCAAGCGTCCCTGAAAAACATGAACCCGGCTCGATCAGCGTGAGCAGCGACCGCGACGTGAGATCGATCCGCTTCAGGACGCGTTTCCAGTTGTTCAGGATCTCGCGCACCAGCCAATGCCCCTGATGCGCCGCCATCAGGGCATCGTAAGCCAGCACGCACGCCGCGTCGCCCTCCGATCGAAATACGATCGTGCCGATGGCTGGTTCATTGAAGCGCAGATGCAGGATCGCGTCGTCAAGCTCACGCGAAAGCCGCAGCGGATAGAAGGCAGCGCCTTCTGCCTTGATACCGGCCGCATCCGCGGGCGGTGGCGCGTCCGGACCCGACACCGTCACCACCGCGCGGCGGCCACCTCGATCGATGTCGATGCGAACCGCGCTGTAGGTGATCGCATCGCCATCGATCGTACGCCCGAGCCCGGTCAAGGCGATACCCGCCTCCCCGGCCGGCCGGTCGGACGCCGACGCCAGCTCGTGCGCCAAATCGGCGGTCGCTTCCTCGAACGTCGAGCTTGTTGCGATACGGTCGACAAGGCGCCAGGCGACCGCGCGCTTTCCCTTCACACCTTCCTCTGTCGTGCAAAACGCGTCTGCCCGGTCGCGCCGCACTTTGCGCTTGTCCGTCACCCGCGTCAGGCCGCCCGTGCCGGGAAGCACTGCGAGCAACGGCAACTCCGGCAGCGAGACCGTCGCGTTGCCGTCATCGGCAAGAAGGATCCGATCGCACGCCAAGGCCAGTTCGTAGCCGCCGCCCGCCGCCGTGCCCTTCACGGCACACAGGAACTTCTGGCCGGAATGCTCGGAGGAATCCTCCATCCCGTTCCGCGTTTCGTTGGTGAACTTGCAGAAGTTGACCTTGTGCCCATGCGTCGAAACCGCGAGCATGCGGATATTTGCACCCGCACAAAAAACGCGATCCTTGCCGGACTTCACCACCACCACCTTGACGCCCGGATGCTCGAATCTGAGCCGCTGCAGTGCGTCGGCAAGCTCGATATCGACGCCCAGATCATAGGAGTTGAGCTTCAGCTCATAGCCTTCGAAGAGCGTCGCGCGTTCGTCTACGTCCATGACCAGCTCGGCCATATCGCCATTCACCGCCAGCCGCCAATGACGATAGCTTTCAGGCGAACGCTCGAAATCGATGAGGCCCGAGGGCGCCGTCAATGATGGGGTCTCGTCTGCCATTGATCCTCCGCGAGTCGCCGGACCTCGGTCCGCGTCAAGGTAGGGGCCTCTCGCGGGACAAGTCAAAGAGCCCTCGACCCGGTTGAACCGGGCATGCGATTTCGGCTGGCAGCAGTTCGGCTTGTCTGGACATGCGCCCGCACCTTGCTATCTTTTTCGCCAAGCCTGATCTGAACGGGGCTCGACGCAACAATGGTCGGAATCGGCGGGGACGCGCGTGGCGTGACCTGTCGGTTTCGCGTGGGTGGAAACAAGGAGCGCACATGTATCAGCACGCGGTAGACTTCATTGTCGTCGGAGCAGGCTCGGCCGGGTCCGCCCTAGCCTATCGGCTGACCGAAAACGGCAAGTATCGCGTGTTGCTGCTGGAAGCTGGCCAGGAAACGCACTGGCTTTCGCAGGTGCCGGTGTCATTCGCGCATTTCATCAATCGTCCAGGCGTCAATTGGCTCTTCGCATCCGAGGCGGAGAAGGCGACGGGTGGACGCCACATTCCCATCCCGCGTGGCAAGATGCTCGGGGGATCGAGTGCCATCAACGGCATGGTGTGGGTCCGCGGCCAGCGGCAGGACTTCGACACCTGGGCCCAACTCGGCAACCGCGGATGGAGCTACGAGGACGTGCTTCCCATCTTCAAGCGCCTCGAAAGCTACGAAGGCGGCAAGGCCGACTTCCGCGGCCGCGAGGGGCCGGTGCGAATTTCCGATATTTTCGAAGGCGGACAGCTCTACGACTCATTTTTCGAGGCGGCCGAGACGGTCGGCATTCGTCGCAATGACGATTACAACGGGCCCGAGCAGGAAGGCATTGCCATGACGCAGGCGTCGATCCGCGGTGGGCGGCGCATGAGCACGTCGCGATGCTATCTCGAGCCGGCGCGCAAACGGCCCAACCTCGATATCGAGACCGGTGCCCTTGCCCAGCGACTGCTGTTCGACGGCAAGCGCTGCGTCGGCATTCGCTATCGTGTGGGCGATGAAGTGCGCGAAGCGCGCGCGGGCCGCGAGGTGATCGTGTCGACCGGTTCGATCTGCTCGCCGCAATTGCTGGAACTGTCGGGCATCGGCAATCCCGCGCACCTGAAGTCTGTCGGCATCGATGTGTTGCATGCGTTGCCGGGCGTCGGAGAGAACCTGCGCGATCACTGGGCGCCACGGCTGAAATGGAAGGTCGGCCGCCACGGCGCGACCTATAACGAGAAGGCGCGGGGCATCAGCGCCATGGGGCAGGGCCTGCGCTACATTCTGACCGGCAAGGGCTTTCTCGCACTCCCGGCGTCGCCTCTGCGCGCGTTTTTCAAGACGCGCGAGGGCCTCGCCAGCCCCGACGCGATGTTCATGCTCCAGCCGTTCCTGGTAACGCCCGACGTCAAGCTCGACAAAGAGGCCGGCATCACCATCATCACCCATCAGCAGCGGCCGGAGAGCAAAGGCTCTATCCACGTGTCGTCCAACGATGCCGCAAGGCCGCCTGCGGTTCGTTTCAATTTCCTGTCCGATCAGATCGATCGCGACTGCGTCGTCGCGGCGATGCGGACCGTGCGCAAGGTCGTCGAGGCCAAGCCTCTCGAGTGGCTGGAAGCCAAGGAATTCGGTCCCGGCAAGCAGGCCCAGAGCGATGATGAGCTGATCGACTACGTGACACGCACGGCCGAGACCGCCTATCACCCGATCGGCACCTGCAAGATGGGACCGGACACCGATCCCAACGCCGTCGTCGACGACAGGCTGCGCGTGCGCGGCATCGATGGCCTTCGCATCGCTGATGCCTCGGTCATGCCGACGCTGACGTCCGGCAACACCAATGCGCCTTCCATCATGATCGGCGAGAAGTGCTCGTCGATGGTACTCGAGACGGCCGAGGCGGCCTGAGCCCCCGTCCACCGTCTCGTCTCCAAGGTCGAGCCGCGCGTCGACCGGCGGCGCGCGCAAGGCGCATTCGACGGAGCGCTGATGCGTATCGCACAGGGAAACGCGCGCGTCGCGACGCGCGTATCTGGAGCGCAATGGAATCGAGGCGACCTGAGTGCCGTCGCCCGCGAGGGCCGGCATCGACGCCGCAACTTGCCGCGCCGATGACAAGCTTCCGCCATCGGCGGACGTAATTACGGCCCATTGCCGCCGAAACGGCCGTTTAGTCTGCACCGAGATCGTATTCGTCGACGTCGCGCCGCGTCCTGCCGGCGCCCTCGGCGCTTAACGATCCGTCAAGGTTAACCATAATTTAACACTTCATCGATAAACGACCGCCCATGTCTGTATCGCGTCTGGTTCGTGTGTCGGCGGTGATTTCAGCCCTTCTTGTTCTCTGGGGCTGCGCCCGCGTGGGCTCGTTCACACCAAGCGGACCGGCTTTCAGGCAGTCCCGGATGCCGGAAACGTGGCGCCGCACCGAGGAAAGCCGATGTATGGCACTGGGGCTCGCGCGCCCCTCCCCATTCCTTGCGCAACGCAGCTCCCTCGGCGGTCCCGGACGATGCGGCGCCTCCTATCCCTTCGAAATGTCCGGGGCATTGGGCGGGCGTGTCGCCATGCACCCGGCGGCGACGCTACGCTGCGAAATGATTCCCGCAGTCGACAAGTGGATGGCCGAGGTCGTGCTGCCGATCGCTCGCCGGCACTTCGGCTCCTCCGTGGTGGAGATCAAGGTGGCCGCCTCCTATTCGTGCCGCCCCATGAACAACGTCTGGGGTGCAAAGTTGTCGGAGCATGGCCATGCCAACGCCCTCGATGTTTCGGCATTCAAGCTCGCGGACGGCCGCTGGATCGCGGTGAAGAGCGGCTGGAACGGTGATCCGGACGAACGCTCGTTCCTGCGCGACGTCCACGATGGAGCATGCAAAATCTTCACCACCGTGCTCGGCCCGCTGGCGGATCGTCATCATCACGACCATTTCCACCTGGACCTTGCCCGGCACGGACGGGACGGGCGCATGATGATCTGCCGGTAGCAGCGGCGAGTAGCCAACATTCCCATCTCAAGCGGCCGGCTCCACGGCACCGCTCGTTTGCCACGAGTCGAGTGCGTGACCTGGGGCGGCGACGTCGCCACCCTCCGACCGGACAACATCAGGTCCAGCGTATTGACGCAGAACGCTTGCCTCACTCATGATGAGCCGAACGCAGGCGCGCTCGGCAGCCCGTGCCGCTTGCCTATCGCTCCGCAGCCCGAATCCGCCTCGCTCGCACGGCTTCGAATGCGTTCGTGAAGGCGATCGCGCCGGACTTCCGCAGGCCATGGTTCATCCGGTCGTCGAGCGCAGCCAGCAATTCGGCTGATGTGCGATCCCGCACGATTGAATTGCGATTGTACGCGTTCTCGGCGAAGAAGTTGGACGTCGGCATCGTGCGGCCGACCGTATCCATCATGTCGAGCCCCGTCTGCGGCCCGGCGAGATTCATCAACTCGATCTCGGCGCCATTGAGGTGCGGGCGGCCAGCCTTTTCGGCGTATTCACGCAAACCTTGCAACTTGACCGTCTGCAGCCAAGGACCGATGTCACCGTCGAGATTGAGAGCGTGGATACCAAGCCCTCTTGCGGTGTGGGAGAAAGCCACGTGCGCACTCCACCGGTTGGGCACGGAGCGCGCGCCCTTGAGCATGCGCCGTACGACCGTGGCCTTGGCCAGAAGCTCGGCCCGCCGCCGCCCGCCGGCGCGCGCCGCGAGCGACCGCAGGCGCGATACGAACGTGGTCCCGTGCTTCACCAACTCGTCGACCGAGTTGGCCGCGAGAAGCTGGGCATAGCCGAGCGCCGACGAAATCGGCCGCCCCTTCTTCGTATCAGGATCGATCCCGGCCTGCATGTCGTAGGTGCCGCGCCCTCCTGTTTCGAGAGCGTAGACTCGCACGACCTGATCCTTCGTGAGGCCGAGCGAAAGCGCCTCCTCGGCATAGCGCAGCTTGAACTCGTCTTCCGAGACGCGAATTGGCACGAAGCCGTAAACCCTGCGCGCCTGCAGAAGGAAATCGGAGAGGTCCGCCATCGTCGACGAGGGTGGTTCCGACGGCGGCGCGAGACCGGCGATGATCTTGGCCACATCCGGAGGCATGGCGGGTCCAGCATACTTCGGAGGCTTCACGGCGACGAAGTCATCGGTCGTGAAAGCTTGCTTGGCCGAGCGCTTGCGCCGCCGCTGCTGCTTCAATTCCTCGATCACGGCCCAATAGGCATCCGTCTCTTTGGCGTGTTGGGACTTGGCCCTGAGATAGAGCACATAGGCGCGCGTCTGCGCCTCGCTCAATCTGCCCGCCAGATCCTCGCCGATGCGCTGCGCGCTAGCTTCGCCGCAGAAGGCTGCAGCCATCAGCAAGAGGGCGACCCCACGGGTGATCAAGTTTGCCATGAGCACGCGCGATCACCTCCCTCGCGATCCGGCCGGCACATCGGCGGCGTCAACGGCCGCTCATCGAGGGTAAGGGCCACAGAAATGTGAGCCTGACAAGGCAAGCTGGACTGGAGGTATGGCAAATCGAGAGGTGCCCCGGACGGCAATGGGGGAGGGGAGATTGCCATCCGGGGATTGGCCCACCGGCCGCGGGGAGTCGGCCTTATGAGCCGCGCCACCGCGGGGGACGGTGGCAAGTGCTGCACGTCTATGAACTGGCCGGACCGGAGATAGTTCCACGTGGCAACCACTGCCATGGAGGAGCCGTCGAAGCCAACACCACGAGGATCTTTCAGGCCGGTCCGGCCATGCACCTGAGATAGTTGCGCGTGGCCGAACTACGAGGCCGCCGTTGATCAACGTCGTTCACGAATTCGTTTTCGGGATAAACAGGGTTTGCTGTGCCGCCTTGCAGCAAACCTTGTCGTGCCTATAGTGCGCGCCATCGACGAGGCTCGGGAGAGTATGAGATGGCGATCAGCGCTGAAGGCAGCCAAGATCTCAAAGGCAAGGTGAGGCGCGTCGTGCTGGCCTACTCCGGTGGCCTCGATACATCGATCATTTTGAAATGGCTTCAGGAAACATACGGCTGCGAGGTCGTCACCTTTACCGCCGACCTCGGCCAGGGCGAGGAACTGGGGCCCGCCCGCGAGAAGGCGCTGATGCTTGGCATCAAGCCTGAGCATATCTTCATCGAAGACCTGCGTGAGGAGTTCGTCCGCGACTTCGTCTTCCCGATGTTCCGTGCCAACGCACTGTATGAGGGCGTCTACCTGCTCGGAACCTCGATCGCACGCCCCCTCATCTCGAAGGCGCAGATCGATATCGCGCGCAAGGTCGGAGCAGACGCGGTTTGCCATGGCGCAACGGGCAAGGGCAATGATCAGGTTCGGTTCGAACTGTCGTACTACGCACTCGAGCCGTCGATCCGCATCATAGCGCCCTGGCGCGAGTGGACGTTCAAGAGCCGCACGGACCTTCTCGAGTTCGCCCGCAGCCATCAGATCCCGATCGCCAAGGACAAAGAGGGCGATGCCCCGTTCTCGGTCGACGCCAACCTCCTGCACTCCTCGTCGGAGGGCAAGGTTCTGGAAGACCCCGCCGTCAAGCCGCCGGAGATGGTCTACCAGCGCACAATTTCGCCGATGGCCGCGCCGGACAAGGTGACGACGGTCCGAATCGGCTTTTCCAAGGGCGACGCCGTTTCGATCGACGGCAAGCCGATGAGCCCCGCCACCGTGCTGAAAGCGCTCAATGACCTTGGTCGCGACAACGGCATCGGCCGCCTCGATCTGGTCGAGAACCGGTTCGTCGGCATGAAGAGCCGCGGCGTCTACGAAACCCCGGGCGGTACGATCCTGATTGCGGCGCACAGGGCCATCGAGTCGATCACACTCGATCGCGGCGCAGCCCATCTCAAGGACGAGTTGATGCCGCGCTATGCCGAGCTGATCTATAACGGCTTCTGGTTCTCGCCCGAGCGCGAGATGCTCCAGGCGCTGATCGACAGGAGCCAGGAGCACGTCGAGGGCGAGGTGACGCTCGAACTCTACAAAGGCAACGTCATGGTCACCGGGCGCGAGAGCCCGCAGTCACTCTATTCGCCCACGCTCGTCACTTTCGAGGACGACCGCGGTGCCTACGACCAGAAGGATGCCGCCGGCTTCATCCGCCTCAATGCGTTGCGATTGAGAACGCTGGGGCAAAGGCACCGAGAGGGCTGAGCCGCGGGACGGCTGACGGCGATGCCGCATTCGATCCCCCTCGACGTGTCGCCAGCGCGACCGGCCAATGTTTGTCCGAACGACCTGCGGAGCATAGACGGCATGACCGCGTCCGAAACTTCCTATCCCGCCATGCGGGCCAGGCGCAAGCTGCCGCCACAATACGCCGGCATCGTCCTGCCGCTGTTGCTGTCGATCATAATGACGTGGGTCGTTTCGTTCATCAGCACGGCACACGCCATCGGCCTCGTCGCTGGCTTGTGGCAGGCATGGCTTTCGGCCTGGATGCTGTCGTGGCTCGTCGCGTTCCCCGTATTGCTTGTCGTCCTGCCCGTTGTGCGTCGACTGACAAATCTGCTGGTTCGTCCGGCATGAGAAACCATGGAACCAGACCATGATCACCCGCTTCGAGCTTGGCCGTATCGCCGGCGTGCCGATCTACCTCGACATGATCCTGGTGCTGATCCTTATTCTATTCAGCCATCGGTACTTCACGAGCGGCGACGCGCAACTCATGTCGGCCGGGATACTGATCATCATCGGCATTCTTTTCTCCATCCTCCTGCACGAGTTGGGGCACATGCTCGCTGCGCGCATCTGGAGGGTGAGGACAGACGAGATCGAGATCGGCGGCCTCGGCGGCATTGCTCGCTTCTCGTCGTCCCTGCCGAGATCGGTCATGGCCCAGACTGTGATCTATCTCGCCGGTCCAGCCGCCAATCTTCTATTATGGAAGGGCTTCGGCGCACTGACGATCGAGGCTTGGGACCAGGGCAAGCCGATGCTTGGCATCGCGCTCGCCTCGCTTTCCGGCATCAACTTCTGGCTGATGATCTTCAATCTGCTGCCGGCCTTTCCGCTCGACGGCGGCCGCACCCTGGAGGCCTGGTTGACCGCGGCGCTCGGTTATGTGTGGGCCATCCGCATCGTGGCTGCCCTCGGACTGGTCGTCACCGCGCTTGTCGTTTGGATGGCGCTGCCGCTTAATATCTGGCTGCTTTTCGTGGCCTTCGCTTTGTTTCAAGCCAATTGGGGAGCGCTCGACACGGTGGGCGGATTCAGAGGCCGGCGCTGATGCATCGGAGATCGCATGCGGGCCATGTCTCGGAAGGCTCTCTGCCGCACGCAAGGTTCAAAGACGCTTGAGAATCATGGCGTTCCAAAGCAACGGACGCGCAACCCGACAGGGTCGTCACCGACGCTTGCTGTCCGGACTTTTCGGCGCGACCCGTTTGGCCTAGCCTGGAGCGCTCATAAGGTGCCCGGTGCACGACATCGGCCGCCAGAAGACTTGCGAGGAGAATGTCCAATGGGTGTTTCCATTCGCCAACTCACGCCTGTGGTCGCAGGCGAGGTGTCGGGTGTCGATCTGACCAAACCCCTTTCGAAGGACGAAGTCGCCGCCATCGAGGCCGGCATGGACAAGTACGCCGTTCTCGTCTTCCACGGCCAGAAAATCACCGATGAGCAGCAGCAGGCGTTTTCCAAGAACTTCGGCCCGCTTGAAAATGCCCGCGGCGGGAATGTCACGAAAGCAGAGGACAAACGCCTCAGCGACGGCATGAACGACGTGTCGAACCTGGGCAAGGATGGCAAGCCCCTGCCGAAGGACAGCCGGCAGCATCTCTTCAACATCGGCAACATGCTTTGGCATTCGGACAGCTCCTTCCGGCCCATCCCTGCCAAGTATTCGCTGCTGTCGTGCCGCGTGCTCAACACCGTCGGCGGCAATACCGAGTTTGCGGATATGCGCGCAGCCTACGACGATCTCGACGCGGCAACAAAGGCCGAGATCGAGGACATGATCTGCGAGCATTCCTTGATGTACTCACGCGGCTCGCTCGGCTTCCTCGATTTCACCGAGGAGGAGAAACAGATGTTCAAGCCGGTACGCCAGCGCCTCGTGCGCAGCCATCCGGTGACGGGTAGAAAGTCACTCTATCTCTCATCGCATGCGGGTACCATTCTTGGATACTCGATGCCTGAAGCGCGCATCATCCTGCGGGACCTCACCGAGCACGCAACACAGCCGAAATACGTCTATTCGCACACTTGGCAGCTCGACGATTTCGTCATGTGGGACAACCGCCAAGTGTTGCACCGCGTGCGTCGGTACGATGCAAGTCAGCCGCGTGACATGCGCCGCACCACGGTCGCTGGCGATACGATGACCACGCCACAGGCGGAGGCGGCCTGAGCAAGACGGCCGCAGGCGGGACGATGAAGTCCCGCCTCGTTGCCGCCTAGCCGAAGACATCCCTGACGAGACGGGGATATTTTGCGCCCAGCGCGATTGCGCGAGCCAGGAACAGCACGATGTAGGATGCCCACAGACCATGGTTTCCCAAGGATCGCCCCAGCATCCAGTAAAACAGTAGAAAAATGCCGATCGAAACGACCATCGTATTGCGCAATTCTCGCGTACGGGTCGCGCCGGTAAAAATGCCGTCGAGCTGAAAGCACCACACTCCCGCGATCGGCGAAACCGCCACCCAAGCGAGAAATGCGAGCGCCACCGCCTGGACCTCGATACTTTTGGCGCTGAACCCGACAATCGCAGGCCCGGCAATCCAGACGACAACGCCCAGCGCCGCGGCGAAAACGGCGGCCCAGCCGGTTGAAATGACCACCGCGCGATCAAAACCCGCACGGTCGCGCGCTCCGACGCTGCGCCCGACCAGAGCTTCAGCCGCGAACGCGAAGCCATCGAGCAGATAGATCATGATGGCCATCATGCCGTAGAGCAGCGCATTGGCGGCGAGCGTCACGTCGCCCGACCGAGCGCCCTCCGACGTAAACACGACGAGCGCCGCGTAGCCGATGAACGACCGCACCACGAGATCGCGGTTGATTGCAAGCGACCGCCCAAGCCTGGCCTTATCGAAGGCATCCAAGAGGGGAGCGCGGGCGGTCATTTTCTGGGCGATCCGGAAAGCAAGGCCCAACCCGGTGAGCGCGGCCACGTTCTCCGCGACGAGCGCGGCCGATGCCACGCCGGCAACGCCTCCGCCGAGGGCGAGGCCGAACAGCACCGCAAGGCCGATATTGAGCAGATTGAGAAAGAGCTGGAGACAGAACGCCGTTCCAGCGCGCCCGAGCCCGATCAGCCATCCGAGCAGAGCGAAATTGACGAGCCCTGCCGGAGCCGCCCAGATGCGAATATCGAAATAGGTCGTGGCCGCCCGGAGAACCTCGGGCGATCCACCCGTCAGCCAGAACGCCGCGTTCCGGATCGGCATCTGCAATAGGACGAGACCGACGCCCGAGACCAGCGCAACCATCAATGCACGCAGCAGATGCCCTGCGATCTCACGGCCGTCGCCGGTACCCAGCGCCTGCGCCGTCAGCCCGGTCGTCCCCATCCTGAGGAATGAGAACGTCCAGTAGAGCATGTTGAAGATAACGGAACCTATGGCGACCGCACCCATCAGATGCGGAACCCCGAGCTGCCCCACCACCGCCGTGTCGATAAAGCCGATGAGTGGCACCGTCGCATTCGACAGCGTGATTGGCAGCGCGATCGCCAAAACCGCCGCATGGCCGATCCGAGCCGGATTACCCCGGCGAACCGTCTCGCACGCGGCACCCCCCTGCGTGCCGACCGGCGCGTCTGTCACTCGCCGCGGCCTCCGCGCCCGCCAAGTGCTCCCAAGATCCGCGCTATGATCCACACCGGTATCACGATCACCGCACCGAGCAGGAAGTAGCCGATGGCGCCCTCGAACACGCCGAAGCCCAGCGTCGATATGCGATGAATGAGCATCTGGACGTGGTAGAAGATGTTCTCGGGCCTGATGTTGAGCGCCGACATGACGATGCCCACGATGATCGAGAGCACGATGAGACGCACGATCACGCCGATGGGATTGCCCCCGAATAAGCTGTTCCTGTCCAAGCCTCGCTCCCAGACCGAGCCCCATCCGGCCAGAGACTCCAGCCGCCGGGGGATTGCACGATCGAGCGGTTCCGATATCACGAACCGGCGTCCGCCGCGACCGGTCGCGACACCATCTCGACGCGCGAGAACCGCTGCATGGCCAGCGGCCCGTTGAGTTCGAACCGTAGCGGCGCCAAACGCCCCGCCGCCCCCCGGAAACGACTTGCGCCTGCTCCAGCTGGTCCGGTGACGTGTCTCCCGAAGCCGGTCGCCGACTGGTTCAGGTCACGGGGCTGGACACCTCGCTCGCACCAAATCGCGCTGCTCGAGCAGGCGCGCAAAAAGCGCTCGACCCTGCTGATTGCTCCCACGGGCGCCGGAAAGACGCTGGCGGGTTTCCTGCCGAGCCTTGTCGCGGCAAGCGAAGCCCAGCCCATCGAGCGCAGGGGCGCGGGGCTGAAGACGCTTTACGTCTCGCCATTGAAGGCGCTGGCGGTCGACATTGCGCGCAACCTTACGCACCCCATCGCGGAGATGGGACTGCCATTGCGCGTCGAGACGCGCACAGGCGACACACCGCAATCGCGCCGCACCAGACAACGCACCAGGCCGCCCGATATCCTGCTGACGACTCCAGAACAGGTCGCACTCCTGATCTCGGGAGAGGACGCGGGCTATCTTTTCGCTGACCTCGAGACCGTCATACTCGACGAGTTGCACGCACTCGTACCATCGAAGCGCGGGGACCTTCTGGCTCTCGGGTTGGCGCGGCTACGCCACTTGGCACCGAACGTGACGCTAACCGGTCTTTCGGCAACCGTTGCGCGCCCGAGCGAGCTGCGTGCCTGGCTTGCCCCCCAAAACGAGCCCGTGGAGGCGCGCCAGACCACGATCCATCTGGCCGACGCCATCGAGTTGAGCGGCGGCAGTCGGCCTGACATCTCGATCCTCGAGACGGAGGACGCCCTTCCTTGGGCATCGCACTCCGCTCGCTATGCCGTGCCCGAGGTGCTGGCGGCAATTGCGGCTCACCGTCTGTCGATCGTGTTCGTCAACACGCGCCTCCAGGCGGAGCTGATGTTCCATGAATTGTGGAAGGCCAACGAGACGAGCTTACCTATCGCGTTGCACCACGGCTCGCTGGCCGTGGCACAGCGCCGCAAGGTTGAGGCGGCCATGGCGGCGGGCAAGCTGCGCGCGGTCGTCGCGACATCGACACTCGATCTCGGCATCGACTGGGGCGACGTCGACCTCGTCATCCACATTGGCGCACCGAAGGGTGCGAGCCGCCTCATCCAGCGCATCGGCCGCGCCAATCACCGCCTCGACGAGCCCTCGAAAGCGTTGCTCGTACCGGCCAACCGGTTCGAGGTCCTCGAATGCCGCGCCGCACTCGAGGCGGCAGAGGCTGGGGCGCAGGATGCCGTTGTCAATCGGCGGGGCGGTCTCGATGTTCTCGCCCAGCACGTCCTCGGGGTGGCCTGCGCCAGCCCATTCGATCCGGACTCGGTCTATGCCGAGGTGTCGACCGCGCTGCCCTACGCGGACCTTTCGCGACCCGACTTCGACCGCGTCGTCGATCTGGTCGCGACCGGCGGCTACGCCCTTCGGTCCTACGACCGTTTCGCCCGCCTGAAGCCGACCGACGACGGTCGCCTGCGCATCGCCCACCCCCGCATCGCTCAGCAATATCGACTGAACATTGGAACCATCGTCGAAAGTCCGATGGTGAAGGTGCGGCTCGTTGGCCGGCGAGGCGCATCCGGACGGGCAAAGGGTAAGCCCCTCGCGGGAGGCCGGGTCGTCGGCGAGATCGACGAGTGGTTCGCGGGAGAGCTGACGCCCGGTGATGCGTTCGTTCTGGGTGGCGAAACGCTGCGCGCCGAAGGCTTTCGCGACAACGAGATGTTCGTCTCGCGAGCAACCGCCAAGGACCCGATCGTACCGAGCTATCCCGGCGGACGATTTCCACTGTCGACGCACCTTGCGCGCAGAGTGCGCGAGATCCTGGCCAACCCGGACCGGTGGCAGCGCTTGCCCACTCCGGTTGCCGACTGGCTACACCTGCAAGAGCAGCATTCGTCGCTGCCGGGTCCTGACGAGGTGCTGATCGAAACATTCTTACACGGCAGCCGCCATCACATGATCGTCTACCCGTTCGAGGGCCGTCTCGCTCACCAGACGCTCGGCATGCTGCTCACGCGTCGCCTCGAGCGAGCCGGAGCCAAGCCGCTCGGATTCCTCGCCAACGACTACGCCATGGGGATCTGGGGGCTCGGCGATCTCAACGCCATGGTCGCGTCCGGCACGCTGGATCTCGACGCCCTATTCTCAGAGGACATGCTGGGCGACGACCTGGATGCCTGGCTCGCCGAAACCAGCCTGATGCGGCGCACCTTCCGCCATTGCGCCATGATCGCCGGATTGATCGAGCGGCGACATCCGGGGAAGGAGAAAAGCGGCCGCCAACTGACCGTATCCGCTAGCCTCATCTATGACGTTTTGCGCCGGCACGATCCGCATCATATCCTGCTCGAAGCAGCTTACAGGGATGCGGCGACAGGCCTCTTGGACATTGCGCGGCTGGCGGAGTTCCTTCACCGCATCCGTGGGCGGGTGCGCTATACTCCACTCGATCGGGCGTCTCCCCTTGCGGTGCCGATTCTCCTCGAATTGGGACGCGAGGCGGTTGGCGGCGAGGCCCGCGAGGCGGCTTTACGCGATGCGGCCGAGCAGCTCCTGCGAACGGCCGGCATCTCCGGGCCGAGACAGTAATCGATGCGAGCGCACCGGGGACCAAGCGCATGGGCACAGGCATCGCCGAGATTGCGGCATTGGAGACGTCATTCGAAACGCGCACGATGCAGGTCGGCGAGACCGAAATCGTGGCCGATCGCACCGGTGCCCTTTACGTGCCGTGCGAGGGCACCCTCATCGTCGCCGACCTGCATCTGGAGAAGGGCTCGTCCTACGCAGCGCGGGGTATCTTTCTTCCGCCCTACGACACACTCGACACATTGCAGCGCCTTGACAAAGTGATCCGACGCTTCCGTCCTCGTCGAGTGATCGCATTGGGTGACAGTTTTCACGATCGCCGCGCCGCAGACAGGCTTGGTACCGAAGCGCTCGCGATCCTGCGCCGCCAGCAACGAGGCCGCGAGTGGGTCTGGATTACCGGCAACCACGATCCTGACATCCGTCCGGCGATCGGCGGTCACGTGCACGACCACATTGCTCTCGGCCGCCTCGTCCTTCACCATGAGCCCGTTCCAGGGCCGGTCGACGGCGAGATCGCGGGCCATCTTCACCCGGCCGCTCGCGTCGCCATCGGGGGTGCGGGGTTGCGCCGGCCGTGCTTCGTCGCAAGTCAGACGAGGCTCGTGCTGCCCGCATTCGGTTCCTTCACGGGCGGCCTCAACGTCCTCGACCCGGCATTCGAACCCCTCTTCGACGGCGACAACTTCGACGTACACGTCCTCGGCCAGGCCGGGGTCTATCCGATCGCCCGGTCGAGCCTCACCGTCGATTGAATTTGGCGGGTCGAACCTGGAAACTGCGGCATCCGGTGCCGCAGGCTCAACGCCCGCTGCCGCGGAACGCCATCGCCGCGAGCAAGCCGGCGCTCATTGCTATGACGATGATCGATAGCCCGTAGATCAGCGGCTTGCGGAAAGCCAAGCCATACATGATGGCTTCGAAGCCTTGCCGATGCAGCTCGAGCTTCGTCGTATACTGGCTCAGCAGCTCGCCATTCCGAAACAGGAAGACGCGCGTCTCGAAGGGACCGACGACGACGTTGGCCGGCACGTCGATCGACGCGCGAAACAAGCTGCGACCGATAAACGCCACCGAATATTCACTTGTGGTGTAAAGACGATCCTTGTTCTTCAGGCTGACGATGGCCTGCCGGAACTCCCTCACTTCGGCCGCAGTCCTGCTGGCTGCACTCTTGGAGAGCTCCATCGGCACATAGGCAAAACCGATGTTGGTCGACTTCAGCACCTCGGGCGAGGCGATCTCGTCGAGCGGCCTCGTCGAAGCGATCGCATAATAGCTCGGCACACTAGCCATGGTCATGGAATCGGTATTGAGCCAGAGGCCGGCCACTCGACCCTTCTTGCGGACGGTAAGCCGCGTGGGCGTCCCGACGACGACGATGACCACATCGTAGAGGCCGGCCTCGGCACTCGACTGCCGGCTATGATCCACCGCGCCGAAAACAACGATCTCGGTTCCTGAAAAATTCGACGTAACCGGCACGTTGCGTGTGGAGACATCGGCCTGCACGGTCTCGCGGGGCAGTGCCGGTGCTGCCTCACCGCCGGGATTGGGCGGTGAGGGCTCGATCCGTTGTGGGACAGGAACGGGGATTGGAGTTGGGCGCTGGTTCTGCTGCGCTTCGGCGACCGAAACGACAAGTCCACCTGCCCAGGCCGCTACCACGAAGATGAGCACGAACCTCGCGCACATCCTCCATTGCAGCCTGTCTCGCATGTCAGATTTCCGTCCCGGACGACCGCCCCGGCGATCGAACGCAAAGGACACACAAAGCCTGCCATTTGGCAAGCCATGAAGCCGCCAGAAGCACGGTTTTCGCTTGATCGAGGCTCCTAGACGAGAAACGGCCCAGGATGGGAGCGTGAGCACCCCAACCATCCCGAGCCGATCCCCGAGCTAACGAATGACGGCTTTGGTTCGACCGTCCATCGATGCGCTGACGGCGACCCGTGCATTATTCGCCGCCTCGTCCGCAGGCATCGCCCGCCAAGCCGCGATCTGCGTGTCCATGGCTTGGAGCGTCTCCGGTGGCAGACGTGAGATCAGCATGTCGCGACGGCGCGCAGCCACAGTATCGCCGCCGCGTGCGGCAAGTGAATACCACTTGTATGCTGCTGCATGATCCTTCGGCACGCCGAGGCCGCTCTCATAGAGGACGCCAAGATTGTATTGGCTGTCGTGCAGGCCATGCTCTGCCGCGCTGGTGAACAATCGAGCGGCCGTGATGTAGTCGGGCGATCCACCGGTCGGGCTCGCGCTGATCACCGCGAGGTTATGCATGGCCTTCAGATTGCCCTGCCGCCCCGCCTTCTCGTAAAGTGCCCGCGCTTTGTTACGGTCGGCCTTCACGCCCATCCCGCGCTCGTAGAGCGTCGCGAGGCGGTATTGCGCGATTGGCTGCCCTTGATCGGCGGCGTGCTCGTACCATCGGGCGGCCTCGGCGAAATTCTGCCGGACGCCTTTGCCTTCGGCGAGACGGGTCGCAACCTCGAGTTGGGCTGCAGCGTCGCCCTGCGCGGCTGCGAGCCGCAGCGAAAGTGGTCCGGTCATTGCGGGCGGCAGGTTGAGGTGCCGCCGGTCCTGGCCGCCGGTCCCTGGCGCCGACCCCGAATTCTGATCAACAGAGGACGTTGATATGGCGGTTGTCGTCTTCGAGTGCGACGGAGCCTGTGGCTGCGTCTCGGTCGAAGACGGGCCGCCCGCTACTCCGTTCGAGTTCGCGGCCGAGAACGCAGCACGCTGAGACAGCCCCGCCAGGCGCGCACGCTCGCGGGCCTTGATCACGGTGTCGTACGTTGCCGGTGACGTTCCGAAAGAAACGGCCATACCCGGCCCAGCAGCGGTCTCGGGAGCGGTATTTACAGCCTGTTCGGCGGCTTCCGGCGCGGGCACCGACTGCGCCGCAGCTATTTTGCTCGGGGCGGGCAGCTCTGGTGTCGCCTCATTGTGGACCCCGCTGATCTTCTCCGCTTCCTTCGTCTCAGCCTGCTCGATGGCCACCGACGCGGACGAATTGAATAATCCGTGCTTTTGCCCGAACAGGAACCAATAGCCCGCAAACAGCACGGCAGCGATCGCGACGATCAGCACGCCGGGGCGAATAACGCCCGTCGCGGCAAGGCCGCCGGTCACGCCCTTGGTAGTCCAGGCTTTCTCGAGCTTGCCTTTGGCTGCTGCGTCTGCTTCGGCGTTTGGCCGCTCTGCAGCCTGACGCGCCATCGCGATGAAAGCCCGCCTATCGGTGCTCGTCGAGGGAGTGTCGGCAGGCGCACCTTGTTCCGGCGCTTCGTCCGAGGGGAGCTCGGAGCCGCCTCGGGCCTCACTGATGGCTCGATGCGAACGCCGGACAGGAAAGAAAGCGTCGGTGGGTCGTGGCAAGTCAACATCGGACCGGCCCCGGCGTTCCGCGTCCGCCCTGCCTTCCGGTCGATAGACCCGATCGGCTGGCATGCTGTAGCTCTCAGCCGAAAGATCGGCCGCGCCTTGTCTAGCCGTCAGGTTGACCAGCCCTTCCAACGGATCGTCAAACCCTGATTGCCCATCGTCCGTTGCACGCGCGTCGTCTAACTGCCCGATGCGAGGAGTGGGCGACACTTGGTCCGCCTCGACGGAGGATGGAGCGTGGGCTGGCTCATGACCCGGGATCGCCAGCGGCGGAGGCTGCGCAACGTGCTTCCCACCAGCCTCGGCGCGCTCGAGTTTGTCGAGAACATGCTGCATGGCCAGTTGCAGCGTCTCCAGGGCCTCGAGAGTGCCGGCTTCGTTGCGCCGCCGCTCGTCCATGAACGAGCCGACGATCTCACTGAGCGAGGCAAGCTGACTGCCTGTCGCCAGGGCCGACATGGCCTCGAGGGTCGGCTGGGCTTCCGCGACTGGTGAAGTGTCACGTGCGTACGCCGCGAGCACACGCTCTGCCGCACGCCCGGCGGCGTCTTCGGCAAACTGGGTAAGCTCGTCCGCGGTCGGCACGAGCGCTCCGAACAGATTGAGAACTTTCTCGTCGGTAAGATTCTGACCTATCTCGCCAAGCCTTTGCTCGATGCCGTCGAGCCGGGCGAGTTCACCACCCGAACGCCGAACCTCGCCCTCCAGCGTTCCGAGACGCTCGCCGAGGGCATCGACAGCCTCCCTCGGCGCGAGGCGATCGAGCACTGTTTCAACGCGTCGGGCCGCCTCGAAAAGCCGGGACTGTGCCACGTCGATAGCGGCATGGTCGATGCTGCCGCCAAGGCCGGAATATGCGAACGTATCGCCGGCCTTCTCGGCTTCGCCGGTGAACGCGGTAGGGCGCGTCATGGCATCCAGCACGCTCCGCAGAGGCGGTACACCGTCCTCCGCCTCGTAGCTCCGCGTCAGGGCCTCGGCGGTCTCGTTGTCCCAGGGCTCATCGTCACGATGGTGCCTTCCGAGTGGCGAATCGCCATTGGGAAATTCCTGTTGGTCAGAGCCCGATAAAGGCGTCTCGCGTTCGCCCTCATTGGCTGCGGACACTTCTGGGCGCCGCCCATCGTGCCGCTCTGCCCCGCCCTCCGGATGCGCGAAACGGTTGGCTCCGCCCGGCAGCCCGAAACGAAAAGCCGGTGGCTCGCGATCGGATGTCGTGAAGAGCGGGCCATGGCTGTCGTCGTCATCTTCCGGCGCTACCCCATGCGGCGCAACGGATCCAGGAGCCGGCTCGCCGTGCGGTTGTTTACCACTGGAGGCCGTCGGCGCAACGTCACTGGGCGCCGCCTCCTCTTTCGCACCGGCCGCCCCCTCCACCTGAGCGATGTGGGCTGCAATGCGATGCAGGAGTTGGTCCAGCTCTTCCCGCCGCTGCGCAGGCATGTCGATTTCGCGACGTCCCCTGCCAGATCGCTCCGAATCCGCCATTTTAGTCCTCGTCGACAAAGTCGTTCCCAGGGGCCAGCAAGCTGGGGCGTATGATTTCGAAGCCTGCGTCTATTAGTTGTTCACTAATGTTCGCATGTCCCAGCTAGTTGCATTAACAAGGCCCTGACTGTGAACAAGAAAAAGCCATCGACAATCAACGTGTCTGCATCGTGTAAAAGAACGGTTAAGTATCGTTATCTTCTGTTACGGTCTTGAAATTGTGCCCGGATTGCCACAATTGCGCACTACGCTGATGCTTCGTCTCGGCGGCCTCCGGGACGTGCATGCTTTCTACGGTTGGGAGAAGACGATGCGTGTCCGGATTTTGACGGCGACAGCACTTGCCGTGACGCTGGCGGGCGCCGCCATGGCCACCACCCCCGGCGCCGATAGCAAAGCCGGCCGGTTCACCATGCAGCCAGTCGACGGAGGCTATCTGAGGCTCGATACGGCCACGGGCGACATGTCGCTCTGCACGGGCGCAGGCGGCACCTTCGAGTGCAAGCCGGTGAAGGACGACCGCGACCTCCAATCCGAGATTGCTCGCCTCTCGGATGAGAACAAAGCGCTGAAGGCGGACATCAAGCGCCTCGAGGATTTGCAGGCCCACGGCGGTGGCATCGCACCACCAGCCCCGAAATTCGAATTGCCGAGTGAGGCCGAGGTCGACAAGGCGCTGACCTACATGGAGCGCGTGTTCAAGAAATTCCGCGAAAAACTCAAGGAACTCGACAAGCCGCTCGACACCCCCGGCCAAAAAGGCACGCCCATGTAGAGTTGTAGGCGCGAATTTCGGCGTGCGCGAGCCGCCGAGGCAGGCGCGCGGACACCTGACCCCAGATGCCCCGGAAAGGATCAGCCGCTCAGGCGACGCGTCGCGGAGACAATCTCGTGAACGATACCAGGCTCGGTCATGGCATGGCCGGCATCGGGTACGATAATCAGCTCCGCCCTCGGCCAGTGCGACTTTAGGTCGAAGGCCGACTTGATCGGCGTGACGACGTCGTAGCGACCGTGCACGATCACACCGGGAATCTCGGCGAGACGGGCCGCATCGGACAGAAGCTGGCCATCATGGTCGAAGAAACCCCTGTTTACGAAGTAGTGGCACTCGATACGGGCGAAAGCGAGCGCATACGAATCAGCGCTGAACTGACGGATCCGATCCGGATCTGGCGTCAGCGACAGCGTCGAGGCCTCCCAAAGGCTCCAGGCTCGGGCCGCCGCCAGCTGAACCCGCATATCCGGATGAGTGAGGCGCCGATAGTAGGCGCCGATGATGTCACCCCGCTCGGTCTTCGGGATCGGCCCGGTGAACTCCGCGAACGCATCCGGAAAGAGCCAACTCGCGCCGTCCCGATAGAACCAGTCGAGCTCGGCCCGGCGGAGGAGGAATATCCCCCTCAGAATCAACGCGTCGACACGCTGCGGATGGGTCTCTGCGTAGGCTAGGCTCAGCGTGGAGCCCCATGATCCGCCGACCAGCTGCCAGCTCGAGATCCCGAGCCTTTTCCTCAGCCGCTCCATATCGTCGATCAGATGCCACGTCGTATTGACGTCGATCGAGGCATGCGGCAGCGACCGACCGCATCCCCGTTGATCCAACAAGATGATCCGGTGGCGGGACGGATCGTGTAGTCGTCGCATGGTCGGATTGCTGCCGCCGCCCGGCCCTCCATGCACGATCAGAACCGGCTGGCCATGGCGATTGCCGCTTTCCTCGAAGTAGATCTCGTGACCGTCGCCGACGTCGAGGCGGCCCCGCGCATAGGGTTCAATCGGCGGATAAAGGCCAAGCCGCTCGTGTGCCGTCATCTTTCCTTGTATCCCGCGACCAGAATCCCCGCATTACGCCGCGGGAACGGCGGCGGGAGATATCCCACCTCGAGGCATCGCCTCGCCGCAGTTGCATGCGCAAGCGTCGCCTCAGCGAGCCCGCTGACCACGCTGGCGCGCCTGCCGCAATTCCCGATCATGAATCGTTTCACCACCCGGAATCCGCAGGTCGCGCACCATCTCCAGAATGTGCCGACCGGGCACCGGCGTCAAATAGCTCCCGATCCCCGCAGCGATCAGCGCGGCGGGCACGGCGACGACGGGTGCGAGCAGGCCGGGAAGGCCGAAAGACGAGAGATCTGCCAGCAGAACAGCGAATGCCGTGAACAGTCCCGTCGCCAGGCTTGCGATCGCTCCACCAGTGGACAGGCGCTTCCACCAGATCGAAAGCAGGACGACGGGGAATATGGCCGAGCCCGAGATCACGATCGCATAGAGCATCAGCAGGAACGGATCGCCTTTGGCGCTGACCGCTCCCATCCCCGCCACGGCAATCACCCCGACAAGGGCGAGGCGACATGCGAGAATGCACCTTTGATCGCTCGCCTTCCAGCGATCCGGCCCATTGGCCACGTCGTCACCGAGAATGACGCCCATCTGGGTGAGGCTGGTGGCGGCACCGATCAATGCGGCAGCCATTACGCCCGCGGCGACAAGATTGACCACCGCGAGCGGCATGCCCATCATCAGCGGCAGTGCGACAAGCGCGCCATCGCGATCGAAAAGAAGCGAATTTACGGTAATGCGCGCGGACTGTCCGTCAGCGGCAGCGAGGCCGACGTCGATCAATCTCTGAAGTGCAACAGGCGGCGCGGCCGTGGCATGACCGACGAAGCTGCTGACGAGGACGTCTCGCTCGAAGACGGCGACGCTGGAAAACGTCAGCAGAAGAATTCCGACGATTGCCACCGCCCAGCCGACCGACTTGCGTGTGTCGTAGACACTCGGCGTCGTCACCGAGCGCGACAGGATTGCCGGCGAACCGACCACGCCGACCAGAACAGAGAGTGTCATGAGGGCGTAGGCGAGCGGACCGACGCTGCCGAACGTCGTCGCAAAACGGCCAACGATCGGTTGCAGCCCCGCGCCCGGCAACTCAAGCGCCATCAGTCCCGCCACCGGCACCGGCACGCTCTGCAACGCCTCGAGCCGTCCAACGGTGCGAATGATCGGACCATGGCTCAATTGGCCGAACGGCAGGTTCGTTTCCATCGCGGCGGCGATGGCCGCAGGCAGCAGTATCGCGATCAACACTGCCAGTGCCTGCGCCGCGCCGGACCAGGACAGCGAACGCACACCACCCGGCAGCACTGTGATTGCCACGACCAGCACGATCAGCCCGCAAGCGGCCTCCGGTGGTACCGGCAGCAGCCACATCAAGCTCATCATGCCAATCTTGATTTCCGCGATGGCGAGCAGCATCAGAGGAACGATGCAAACCATGGCCGCGAAAAGCCTCAGTGCTCCGCTCTCGAATCGTTGCCCGAGATAAGACGGAATTGTCGGCGCGCCGAATTTCCTGAGGTAGGGCGCGACGAGCATGACCGAAACAGTTAGGCCAGCGACGATGCCCACTCCCACGCAAAGCATATCGAAGCCCGCGAGAAACAGCGTCCCCGGGATGGCGGTAATGCCTGCGGAGCCAAGCGATATGACGGCGAGCGCGGTACCGTTGTAGACGGCCGGCACGCGCCGTCCCGAGAACAAGAACTCTCGCGCGCGACGTGTGTGGGCCCCTGCTCCAATGGCAGCGAAGAGAACGACCGAGATAACGACCATGCCCGCCTTCAGCGACGCCTCGGTAACGCCAAGTTGCTCAAAGATCAAAAGAAGAACGACACCAGCCGCCAGGCAAGCCGCAAAGATGCCGAAGTAGACACCGAGCAATGGGTTGGAAATCGATGTCCCATGCGGGGGTGTCATTGGCTAGAGGTCCTCGTGCGCACCATGCCAGTGATCGATCGCATCCTGTCGATTGATGTAGGCGAACGTCGTAATGACCGCGATCAGCACCAGCCCGTGGCATGCTAAAAAGTAGCCCAACGGGAATCCGAGTATCCGTCGTGAGTTGAGCTGGTCGGCATAAAGCGGCAGCACCAGCAGCGCCGCCAGGAACGGCAGCAAACTCGTCAACATTTGCCACTTGGTGTGGCGCCAATAGGGCTTGCGCTCCTTGCGCTCGATCATGCATCACCCCCTGGGCCGCTCCGCAATCCGGCCACTCTGCAAACTCCCACCCGCGCACCCGCGTAAAGCTCTATCCGCTCGGCCATTGCCGCACCAGAACGTCTTGGCCATCATCCCCCACCCATTGTCGTCACGCTCGCCTTCGAATATCGGGCCCGAAGTCCGCGTCCGTTGCAGCCATATGCCAATTCTATCCACGTACGAGAGTAATGTCAGGGTGCAGAGCTGATTGCTCGGCAGATGCTCCCGGATTAATGTCCGTCGCCTCGGCGTCGCCAAACGTCCCGTCACAAAGCGTTTTCGTATGTCGGCAAACGTCCGAGCAGGACGACCACGTGCGGCCGGCGCAGGCATTCACACAGCCAGAAGGGGCGGACATGTCGTTGCTATCCGAATTCAGGGAATTTGCCCTCAAGGGTAACGTCGTCGATCTGGCGGTCGGCGTGATCGTTGGTGCCGCGTTCGGCAAGATCGTGGATTCCCTTGTCAAGAATGTGCTGATGCCGCCGATCGGCTACGTTATCGGCGGCGTGAATTTCGCGGATCTCGCCGTCAATCTCCCTACTCCGACAGGCGATCCGGTGCTGCTGAAGTACGGTGCGTTTTTGCAGACGGTGATCGACTTCACCATCATCGCCTTCGTGCTGTTCATGGTCATCAAGGCCATCAACACCGCCAAGAAGCGGTTCGAGAAGCAGCAGGACGCGGTCCCGATCGCTCCGTCGCCGAGCGAAGTCTATCTCAAGGAGATCCGCGACGCTCTCGTGGACGGCAAGAAGTAGCGTCTCTCGCGCCTCCAGCCTCGAGCAGGCACATGCCGCACGGTCGAGCCGCATCGGGGTCGCACCGAGGCGTTACGCACGCCTGTGCGCTATGAGCAGCTGCCGCCGCCGAGCACACAGAACTTCGCACAGTGCGGATGGCAGAGCTTGACTGCGCCCTTGTCGAACATTCCTGAATCGGCCGCTCCTGCCTCCGCGAACGTGCCCCCCATCTCGAACGCGCGCTCGTACGGAAGGAGCGTGCAGGGAAGAATGACGGGTGCGGCCGCGCCCTTGCGCTTCACGACCATGCGGCTCTTGGCGCACATCATATCGGCGGGCGACTTGTGGAGGATGCCCCAGCATGCCGTGGTGATCTCGGGCACGTCGTAGCTGCCGTCCATCTCCGGCAAAAGCATGAGCTGCTTTGGATTGGCGGGATCGATGCGCCAGCCGCGCATCGCAATGAGAGCTGCATATCCGTTGCGCTCCTCGCCCTCCCCTTCGTCCCAGCACGTGCGCCCTGCGATGGCGATCTCGAATCCGTTGGCATTGAGCCAATCAAGCCCGGCAATGGCTTTGCCCCACGTCTTGACGCCGCGTTCCGCCTCGTGCAGCTCCGGGGTGAAATGGTCGAGGCTGACCCTGATGCGCAGTCGTGCCCCATGTTTCTCCCGGAGCGCGATCAACCCCCGCTTGATCGGGGCCCGCTGCATCGGCTGCATGGCATTGGTCAGCACGAGCACATCGAAGCCTCGCTCGAGGGTCACTGCGAGAATGTCTAGAAATTCAGGATTCATGAAGGGCTCACCACCGGTGAACCCGATCTCGCTGGTGCCGTAGTCGTCGCGCAGTAGCTCGTCGAGGAGCGCCGTCACTTCCGCCGCAGAGAGGTAGACGAGCCGATCGTTCTTCGGGCTCGAGTCGATGTAACAGTTGGCGCACGTGATGTTACAGAGCGTGCCGGTGTTGAACCACACCGTCTCAAGTCGTTCCAAACCCACGCTCGCGCGACGCTCTCCCTTGGCCGTGAGGTCGGGGTTCTCGAATTTGGCGACATTGGGCACTCCCAATGCTTGCGCTGGCTCGTTCACTATGCGCTTTCCCTCGTTGTGCCGAATGACAGGCGCTCCCCAACGCCTCACTACTCATTTCCGGCAGCCCGACCTACCATGCTCATGCTCGGCTGCGGTACTCACGATGACTTTATTGCGCGGTGAGCCGGACATCGGACGTGACATCCGGACGCTCCTGCGGCACTTCCCTCAAGCTCTTCACGACGCGAAGCCGGCCGCGACATGACCGCGCCTCGTCACGGCGGTGAACGCGCCCGACGATCGAGACCGACAATCCGGCACTCGCAAGTGCAGCGACCGCCGCTTCGGCCTTGTCTGAAGGAAGGCCGGCGAGCAGACCGCCTGAGGTCTGCGGGTCGAAAAGCAGCGCCAGAGCGGCGGCCGTATCCTCGACGTCGACCGTGATCTGCGCGGCAACCGCCAGATTGTCGGGCAGCAGGCTCGATCGCACGCCGGCTGAAATCAATCGGTCGACGCCCGGATAGCGATGACACTGAGCAAGCCCGATCGTGGCCGACAGGTCCGACGCTTCAAGCATTTCCAAGAGATGCCCCGCGAGACCAAACCCCGTCACATCTGTTACGGCGATCGCCGCATGCCGCCGGAGTATCCTGGCGGCGAGTGCGCTCACCGCCCGCATACCGCCAAGCGCCGCCGAGACCTCGCTCGCCTTGGCGAGGCCTCGCATCCACCCGGCAAATACGATGCCCGTGCCGAGCGGCTTGGTCAGAATGAGCACCTCGTCGCCTCCGAGACCGCCCTTGAGCCACACCTCGTCGCGGCCGACGCCTCCCGATGCGAAGAACCCGATGGCGAGTTGATCGGCTCTCGCCGTATGACCGCCGACGATGCCAATGCCTTCCGGCGCGAGAACAGCGCGCGCCCCGGCCAGCAGCTGAAAAAGATCATCCTCCGCAAGATGCGCCGCTGCGGGCGGCAGTCCCGCTAGCGCGAGCACATGGTCGGGCTTTCCTCCTTTCGCGAGCACGTCGCCGACCGCGTGTGCAGCCGCAATCTCGCCCAACACGTAGGGCTCCGGCCAGATCGCCGGGAAATGGTCGATCGTTTCCAGGCGCAACTGGTCCCCACCGAGATCGAGCAGGGCCGCGTCGTCATGCGGCGCGAGATTTCGCACCGCCTCGGGCGGCTGCATCGTCTCGCTCTCGGCAAACCTATGCAGCGCTCGCGCGAGGGAGGCCGGACCAAGCTTGGCGGCACAGCCTGCGCACAGCATCTCGTCCACGCTCTGGCCGTTTGGCATCGGCTGCGGCAGGACCTGGAACATGCGCATGAAGCGACGGTCGATCCAATCCTTGAGCCGCCATGCCCAGGCGCCACTTGCCGCGAAGGGTCCGCGAGCGGCAATGGCTCGCTTGTCGCCACAGGCCATAAGCGTCAGGAACTGCGTCTGCGGCCTGAAGGGTCGGGGCGCCATGCCCTTGGCTCGCAGTCGAATGTTGCGAACGAGCGGTGGCCCCTGTCGCACCGCGAACACGCCTGCTTTCTCCCGCGGATACTCGAGCACTCCGGCGCAGTCGCCGACTGCGAAAATGTCAGCTTCGCCCTTGACCTGAAGCGTCGGCTCGACCGCCAGGAAGCCCTGCGAGTCGAGCGCAAGGCCCGTCCCGGCGAACCAGCCAGGTGCTGCAGCCTTCGTTGTCACGAGCGTTGCGTCGCTCTCCACCGTCCGTCCGCTGGCCAAGCGAACGGATTGCCGCCCGATCTCGACCACCGCGTCCATCTCGACCAGTGTTACGCCGGCCCCCGCGAGTTCCTTTTCGGCCAGACGTCGCGCCCGCTCATTGTGGCCCGGGAGCAGGAGGCCGCTGCCGATAAGCGCGAATTTGAAGGCATCGGGCGCGATGCCGTGGTGCGGCGCCTCGTGGCGCAGCCGGTGTCGTATGGCTAGGACCAGTTCGAATCCGGCCGCTCCAGTGCCAACCAGCACAATGCGCCTCGGCCCATGCGGGGTCAGGGCGCGCGCCTCGAGATCGTTCCACCGGGGCGCAAACTCGGAAACCGGCTTCACCGCGATCGCATGCTCGACGGCGCCCACGATGTCGTCGATCGCGGGCGTGATACCGGTATCGATGGAAAGCAGATCGTAGGCTATCGACGGGCGCCCAGCGATCTGCACGCGTCGCATCGCCCGATCGATGCCGATGGCTTCTCCATGAATGACGCGCGCGCCCGCGAATTGAGCCAGACGAATCAGATCGATATGGCAGGCGTCGAGGTCGTAGTGGCCGGCCACGTATCCGGGCAGCATTCCCGAATAAGGAGCGTCGAGCTCCTTCGCCAACAGGGTAATGTCGAGGCCGGGTTCACGCTCCATGGCGAGCGCCCGCAGAACCGTCACATGCGCGTGTCCGCCTCCGATCAGCACCAATCGCCGGCTGGCGCTCACGGTCTCATTGAGATGCATGCTGGCGAAAACCTCCGGAGCGGCAGCGCTATCGATCGGGCGCGACACGCACCGGCGGAGACCGGACAAGGGTCTTCGCGGCAAGAACCAAAGTCTCTGGCACATCCGACGACACGACGAGCAACGAACTACGTCAACCGCCGCGGCGACACCAGTGCCAAGTGGCCGGCAAAAGGGGGAACGCGGATATGCCGACCGCAAGGCCGCATAGACCGGTGTGCCTCATTTGAGCGTGGGATAGGACTCGACAAGCTGTGCCAAGGCAGTCGTGACACTCGCCATATCCGCCCCGCTGAACGACGCACGAAGGCGCTCCTCGGCCCGCTTGGCTGCCGGCTCGGCCTCACCCAGCAGCGCCTCGCCCGCCTCGGTCAGCCGCACCGCATAGGCCCTCGCGTCGAGGCGCGTGCGCTTGCGCTTGATGAGGTCGCGCCGGAGGAGACGCTTGACGATCTCGGCAACGGTCGATCGATCGATCCCGGTCGCTTGAACGAGTCCGGTCTGGCTCACATCACGGGTGTTTGCCACCGCCACCAGCACCGCGAATTGCCGGGTCGTGAGCCCCGTCTTTGCGGCCTCTTCATTGAACACGCTATCGGCAACCTGACAGGCGCGATGGAGCAGGTGCGTCAGCGAAGCGGCCAGCGCACCTTTGGGCCGTTCGTCGGACGACTCACTGCGCTCGGTCTGGTTTATGAGCATGGGGCCTCCCTCAAACAAGGCAGTCGGCAATGCACGTTACGGTCACCGACGGGACTACGCGCGAACCGCAGACGTCGAAGTGAGCATTGCCTGCGCGTCGCTGCGACACTTGGCAGGCGACTGCAAGTCAGACATCCTCATGTTTGGTAACGTGCACGTGAACGGCCGCCAGTTCCATTCGCAATTTGTGTACAAATGAGCATGAAAAATAGTTCAGCTCGACTGGACTGGGAGGATTTGCGAGTCCTTGTCGAGTTGGCTCGTCGCGGCAGCCTGTCGGCGACGGCCCGCGTGCTGGGCGTCACGCATGTGACTGTCAGCCGCCGGATCGCCAACCTCGAGGCCGACCTGGGACAACCGCTTTTCTCCCGCGAATCAGGCCGGTATGTGCTGACGGAGGCCGGTAAGCGGGTGCTCGAGCTTGCAGGCCCCATGGCCGAGCAGGCCGACGCGATCGTCCGCGCCGCGTCCGGTTTCCACGAGACCATTTCCGGTCCCGTGCGCATTACTGCGACCGAGGCTGTCGGCCTCTACCTCCTCGTTCCCAGCCTGAAGGCGATCCGCGACCGCTACCCTGACGTCGATCTCGATGTGCGCATCACTCAACAGAACCTCAGTCTTGCCCGCAGCGACGCCGAGATTGCCCTGCGCCTGGCTGGCCCATCGCCGGATTCGGGCGTTCTCGGCGTCAAGGTCGCCGACCTGCTCTATCATCTCTACGGTGCGCGATCCTATGTCGATCGCCGCAAGCCCGAACTGTTCGAGTATATCGGGTATGCTCCGGAGTTTGCGAATTGGCCCGAGGCCCAGGCTCTCGATCGCGTCGCCAAGGGGGGACGAACCGCGGTGCGCGTCAACCATCTCGGAAACCGCATCGAAGCGGCGAGATGGGGCCTTGGCCTGGCTCTCTTGCCGACCATCATGGCCGAGCCGTGGCCAGAGCTGGTGCGCGTCTCGCACGGCACGCCCGTGATGCGACGCGAGACCTGGGTGCTGGTGCATCAGGATTTGAAGGACGTTCCGCGCATCAAGGCGTGTGTGGAGCTCATCGTCGAGGACATTCGGAACCGCTACCCCTCGACGACGGAATGAACTCCGGGTTGACCGTGCATTGTCGGCATTGGTCGCCCGCGCTGGACATTGCGACCGCAAGGCGCAATCGTTGACGTCTGAGCCCGGCGCGGCTCGCAGGATTGCACGCAAGAGGAACGGCCATGAGCAGTGCCATCGAGATCGGCGACATCAAGATCCGGCGAATTGTCGAGCAGGAAGGCCCGTTCTTCCCTGTTCACGACTTCTTCCCGAACTTTACGCCCGAGATGATGGCCGAGAACAGTCATTGGCTGCAGCCGCGCTTTGTCGACAAGAACGGGATGCTGATCCTTTGCATCCAGAGCTACGTCATCGAAACTCCGCACCATAAAATTCTCGTCGATACCTGCGTGGGCAATCACAAGCCGCGCCCGCACCGCGCCTTCTGGGACATGCTGTCGAGCGACCGCTACGAGAAGAACCTGGCTGCGACCGGCCTCGGGGTCGAGGACATCGACTTTGTGATGTGCACGCATCTCCACGTCGATCATGTAGGATGGAACACGCGCCTCGAGAACGGCCGGTGGGTGCCGACGTTTCCGAATGCACGCTATGTGTTCTCAGACCGCGAGCTCGAGTTTTGGACCGAGCGGCAGAAGCAGAACCCCGAGGCAACAGCCTGGATCGCCGACAGCGTGCTTCCCGTCGTTGCGGCAGGTCGCGTCGACTTGGTGAAAAGCGACTACGCCTTCAACGATCACGTCCAACTACTTCCGGCGCCAGGGCATACGATCGATCAGTTCAACGTGCTCGCCGGCAAGCCCGGGCACGACGCTCTTGTGACGGGCGATATGGTCCATTCTCCGATCCAGGTGCGATACCCGGAAATCGGCATGATGTCGGACTGGGATTCCAAAATCGCAGGCGAGTCGCGCAATCGGTTGTTCTCGCGGTTTTGCGATACGTCGACACTCATCTGCACAGGTCATTTTCCCTCACCCTCGGCCGGACGGATTACCCGCGGAAAGGACGGTCACTTCCAATTCATCGAGAGCTGAGCCGGTCGACGCGCGAATTGGCGGCGCAGCGTCAGTGAAGCGCGGTTGCACGAACCCACCAAGACGGGCGGTTTGCGGCAAGCCAACGCGCACCCTCGCCGGCCGCTTCGGCGTTCGCGAACAGCGCGAAACACGTCGGACCGCTTCCTGACATGCGAGCCAGGAGGCAGCCGTCGAGCCCGTTCAGAAGCGACAACGCTTCGGCGATGGCCGGACAAAGGCATTTGGCCGGCAGCTCGAGGTGATTTGTCATGCCGGCGGCGAAATCAATCAATGCCGAAAGGCCCGGGAATTGTGGCACGACCGGCCGAGCCTCTAGGCTGTCACCTTGCCGTACCGCCGCTGCCGACAACGCGCGAAAAACATCGGCAGTCGAAAGCGGTGTGCCTGGGTTCGCCAGCACGGCCCAGACCGACGGAAAGTCGGGCAGAGGCGCCACGCAGGTGCCCAATCCCCACATCAGTGACGCTCTGCTCTCATAGCAGACAGGCACATCGGCTCCGATGGTCGCGGCGAGCCCCTGCCAGTCGACCTTGTCGGCAAGGTCTGGGTTCGAGCGGCGCAGCAGACGCAGTGTTGCCGCAGCGTCAGCCGATCCGCCGCCGATCCCCGCGGCAACAGGCAAGTACTTACGAAGTCGGAACGTGCCTGTTTCGGCCAGCGGAGCTTCGCGCAGGACCGCCGCGGCCGCCCGTGCGACGAGGTTCGATTGAGGCGTGTCGTCGGCGAGGGCGATGGCGGCGGCGCCGCTCAGCTCGAGGCGGAAGGGGCCGCCCGGGGCCAGCTCCAATGTGTCTGAAGCCGGCGCGCCAGCAAATGCGACCAGGCTTTCGAGCTGATGGTATCCGTCGGACCGTCGTCCGTGGACGACGAGTGTGAGATTGATTTTGGCGGGCGCCACTTCAACGAGGGGGGCGCCGGCACGACCCGATCGGACCAATCGACCAGCCCTTTCTTACCACTCGCGACACCCACGAGCAGGCGCTTACCGGATACCGGGCGCCTGCGGTGTCAGGCGACTCTCGACGCGCTTGCGGGGTGTCTGGCGAGTCACAGCGCGCGCCCGCTTTCCCTTCTGCGCCCTGGCATCTGGCAATGCCGGAAGACCATTGGCGACCTTGGCCTTTATCTTGGCGGCATCATCGGGCTCGGGTTTCAACGTCAACGCCTGGGCCCACTGGAATTTCGCTTCCCGTTCACGCCCCACGCGCCAATAGGCGTCACCGAGATGATCGTTCAGCGTAGGGTCTTCGGGCCTGAGCTCGACGGCCCGCTCCAGATACTTTGTGGCCTGCTTGTAGTTTCCGAGGCGGAAATGCGCCCACCCAAGGCTATCGACGATGTAGCCGTCGTCAGGCTTGAGCTGCACGGCGCGCTCGATCAGTTTCAGGCCCTTTTTCAAGTGCACGCCCTGATCGACCCACGAATAGCCCAGATAATTGAGAACGAGTGATTGGTTCGGCGAAAGTTGGAGCGCCTTCTCTAGATCCGCCTCCGCCAGCGGCCACTTTTTGATGCGCTCGTAGCTTGTTCCCCGCGCATAATAATACGGCCAGTGCTTGGCCTCCGGCTTCTTGATGAGCCCGATCACCTTCGTGTAGTAACCGACCGCTTCCTCGTAGCGCTTGTGCCCACGCATCATGTTTCCGAGCGCGTCGAACGCCTTCGGATCCGTGGGATCCCGCGCGGCCTGCTTTTCCAGCAAGGCTTTCGCCTCTTCGACCCGGTCGAGCAGATTGAGGTTCTGGGCTTTGCGGATATCGATGGCCTGTTGCAGAGCCGTGCCCTCGGGAATCCGGTCGTAAGCCTCTATCGCAGCCTTGTAGTTCTTCGTTGTCTCGTAAACATTGGCGAGCGCGGCGAGGGCGAACGGAGACTTCGGCTCGAGGTAGAGCGCCATCTGGAGGTAAACGGCGCCGACGCTGATTCCGCCCTCACTCGCGAGAGCCTCCCCCAGTCCATAAAAGATCTCGGCCAGCCCCTCGTTGGGAGTCTTGACGATCAAATCCAGGGGCTTGCCGGCCGCGAGCTGCTCCATCAAGCCCTTGGCAACCGGATGATGGACACCACCCGTTTTCTTGGCATGCTCCTCCAAAATCGAAAGAGCGAGCTTGGAATTGCCTGCTGCCGCGGCATGCCGGGCGTAAGCCAGCGCGACGCGGAAGGACTTCGTGTCGCTGTTGAAAATGCGCTCGTAGGTCTGCTGCGCCTCGGCGCTCTGCCCGGCCACGTCGTACATCAACGCCTTGTGGTAGCGCACATAGAAGCGCGCCCACTCCGCCTGATTGACTTTTTCTGCCTCCGCGATGGCACCCGGCACATCGTTCTGACCGAGCTTCATCCAGCCTCTGGCGAGCGCGAGCGTGAGTTGTTCCATCACGCCGTTGCCGGGAGCTTTGAAGTGGTTGAACGCCTCTTCGTAGCGCTTGTTTTTTGCGGCTTCGAGGCCGAGCACAAGTCTTGCCATCCTGTGATCGGCGAAATTCTCGATCAGGCGGCGCGAGAGTTCGACCGCCCGGTCGAACCGACCCTCCGTCGCCTCCATCAACAGCGACTGTTCGGTCAGTGGCATGTTGTCCGGATCGCGCTCGAGCGCAGCACGATAGTATTCGGAGGCGGCCACGCTGTCGTGTTGCCCGCGCGCTATGCGCCCCGCCAGATAGCTGCCGAGGAGCGAGTTCGCCTCGTCCGGCTCGGCACCCGTGCGAGCCGTCGCGACACCCGCGCTCAGCGAGCACAGCAGCGGAATGGCCAGCAAGAGCCTGGTAGATCCGAACACTCCCCTGGCGGTGGCTCGCTTCCACATCGCTTGCACCTCACGGGACTTGCAGACTGCGCCCGTCTTGAGTGATTCAATGCCGAGAACAGTAGCAAAGCTGCGCCGTTCCTGGCCATGAGCATCGCCGCCGCGGTCAGGCCGCGCAACGGCGGCATACCAACCGCACCGTGTCTACAGGATAGGCGTTTCGCCGTTAAGAACGCGCGCCAATACCGGTCTATCCACATTTCCCCCCGAAAGTATGACGCCGAGCCGCGCTCCGCGTTTCCTCCGGCCGTCTTTCAGCAACGCAGCCATGGCCGCCGCTCCGGCTCCTTCTGCCACGTTGTGCGTCGTCTCGTATATGAGGCGAATAGCATCTGCAATCTCATCCTCGGAGACGCGCACGATATCTGCAGCCCCTCTGCGCATAACGGTGAGCGCATCCGAATTCGGGTCCCGGCAGGCCATGCCGTCCGCAAACGTTTTCGCGCTATTGGTCGACACCGGCCGCCCTGCCTCGAACGACATCGCAACGGCCGGCGCAGCCTCCGCCACGACTCCGACGATCTCGGTCGCAATCTGCAAGGCATCGCGCGCCGCAATGAGACCCGAGATCCCCGACCCCATGCCGATCGGAACATAGACTGCATCGAGCGGCCCGGCGGCCGCGAAAAGCTCGAGCGCGTAGGATGCGACACCCTTCACCAGCGCCGGATGAAAGGATGGCACCATGTGCAGCCCTTCCGCCGCCGCCAAACGCGCCGCTTCGTCCTTGGCCTCGTCGAAATCGACGCCGTGCTCGATGAGGCGCGCACCGAACGCCCGCATCGCGGCGTTCTTCTCAAGCGAATTGCCATGTGGCACCAGAATCGTAGACGCAAGGCCTACGGCCGCCGCCGCTCGCGCGATCGACTGCCCATGGTTGCCCCGCGTTGCCGTGATCACGCCGTTGACCGGAACGCCGCTGCGCCGAAGCTCGTCCATATAGACGATGCCGCCGCGTACCTTGAAGGCGCCGATCGGCGTGTGGTTCTCATGCTTGACCCAGATTTCGGCGCCGGCCCGCTGCGCGATCAGCGGCCAGACGTAGGCCGGAGTTGCCGGCATGTGCTCGTGCACGAGCAAAGCCGCAGCCTCCAGTTCTGAACGGTCGAAAGAATAGGCATCCGTCATCACGCAAGCTCCAGCCCGGGCCGTGGCACAGCGCTATCATAAGCATTCGTCGCGCCGCATCTCGGCCGTCGATCTGCGTCAATCTGCCCAGTGCCCGTTTCCAGCCCGATCAGGACTATCCCGCCGGCACTTCGCCTGGGGGACGCTGACATGTCGATGGGTGAAATCAGCGATCTGAAGGCCGAGGCCGACAGCCGCTCGAAATGGATCGGGGTCTATGTCGGCGTTCTGGCCACGCTGCTCGCAATTTGCGGCGTCGGCGGCGGCAATGCCGCCAAGGATGCGACCCGTGCCAACATCGACTTGACGAATATGTGGGGGTTTTTCCAGGCGAAGAACATCAGGCGCACGGCGTTCACGCTCGCCGGCGATGAACTGGAATTGACGCTGAAAGCGAGCCCCACGGTGCCGGACGAGGCTCGCCGCGCCCTGGAGGAGAAGATCCAGACCTATCGCGAAACCGTGGCGCGCTTCACAAGCGACAAGAAAAGCAACGAAGGCCTCGACGAGCTTTTCGTCCGGGCCAAGGCGCTCGAAGCCGAGCGCGACATCGCCCTGCGCAAGGACCCCTACTTCGATCTATCGGCAGCCCTCCTCCAGATTGCCATCGTCCTCGCCTCGGTCGCCCTTATCGCCGGCACGAATGCGTTGCTTTTCGTCAGCGGAGGTCTCGCTCTCGCCGGCACCATTCTGATGATCAATGGCTTCACGCTGTGGTACGCGCTGCCACTCCTCGGCTGACGGCCGGTGCACAGCTCAAAGCGGGCGCGGCGGCAGCTTCGTCACGGTCCCATAGCGATCGGACCAGAGGCCGGTGTCGTGCGTGAACAGCCGGGGTGGCTCGAGCAGCCGATGCGAGATGCTCGTCCCGTCGAGCGTCCACTCGACGTATCCGGATCGCGCAAACCCGCCGAAGCGCTTCAGCCACTTGGCAATGTTGACGAACGACGTGCACGGTGCCCAGACGATATCCATGCCCTGCCACGTCATGCGTCGGTAGACGTGCAGATGTCCGCAGGCAATCGCGCGGACGCCGCCTTGCAGGCACGTCTCGAGAAATTGCAGGCGCCCTTCGAACGGAATGCAGGATGTCGTTGCGCCCGGGTCCTCCGGATCGTCGACGAACGGCGGCATATGCATGAAGATGAGCACCGGACGGCCCCGACGCGTCGCCAGTGCCTCGTCGAGGAAGGCGATCTGCTCGGCCTCGTCGGACCGGCGGCTGGCAAACAGCGACGTATCGAGCCCGACCAGACGCCACGCCCCCACATCCTCCGTCCACCACGTCGGCCCGAATACGTCGCGCCACGCGGCAATGCGCGCATCTGTCAGCGGTTGCTCGAGCCGCGAATGGGGTGGCGCCTCGCCGACGTCGTGGTTGCCGGGAATGATCCGCCAGCGTGTGCTGATTCGGCCCATTTCGGCCCGCGAGAAGGCGAGATCGGCGACCGCGGCGGGACCGTTGAACGAAACATCGCCCGAGTGCACCACCAGGTCCGGCGCCGCTTTCGCCACTTCGTCCGTGAGCACGCGGAAATTGTCGACGAAGTAGGCGTGCGTCTCCGACAGATGCGAGTCGGAGATCTGTGCAATACGGATGACCTCGCCCTTGCGAGATGATGCATCGTCTGTGTGGCTCATAGGTGTTGGCCTCGCCGCCGCTCCGTCCGCTCCATGCTAACGGTGGAAGGTCAGGCAGGCGAGGCCGCAGCAGGACGATCGAGCCGAGAAATTCCGCACGTGGCCTGTCGCTATTCCGCCGCGTCCAGCATCTCGTCGTCGGACGACATCGGCGCGGACGGATCAAACAGCATGCCGAGTGCGTGCAGATAGGTCTCCAGCACTGCATCCTCCTCCTGCCGCTCCGACTTCGAGCGTCGGCGGAGCGAGATCACCTTCTTCATGATCTTCGGATCGAAGCCCTCGGCCTTGGCCTCGAGGAATTTGTCGCGGATATCAGCCGCGAGCGCCTTTTTTTCTTCCTCGAGGCGCTCGATCTGCTCGATGTATTGGCGAAGTTGAGCCTGCGAGGTCGCCTGCAGTGTCGTCATCGTGTCCACCTTCGATCACCTGACATTTACCGGTACGCTTACGCGCACATTTGGCGTGATCAAGACTGCAGGCGCGCTCGCCCACCAAATCCACATGCCCCTTGCCTCGGTACCGGGATAACTTGACAGTGGTGTTTTCGCTCATGCCGCGCGCGAGGGAGACACGACATGCAGCCCGGCTTTCGCCCGCTCGAGGGCGTCAAGGTGATCGACGTCAGCCACGTCATTGCCGGACCATTCGCCACATTTCATCTCGCGCAGATGGGCGCCGACGTCTTGAAGGTCGAGAGCCCCGGCGGCGACGTCATGCGTCGCGGCGCACGCGGACCTCAAGCGTTCGCCGCCTTGAACGCGGGCAAGCGCAAGATCCGCCTCGATCTGTCGAAACCCGACGCACTGGCCCGCATCAAAGCCGAGATCGCCGGCGCAGACGTTTTCGTCGACAATCTGCGACCGGGCTCCAGCGAGCGGCTGGGCCTGGGATGGCAGGCGTTGAAGACCGTCAATCCACGTCTCGTCTACTGCTCGATTTCGGGGTTCGGCCGCGATACGCCTCGGCCCGCCTATGACCACGTCGTCCAGGCCGCAACCGGCATGACGCTTGCTTCCGGCGCCGATACGGACCCACCGCAGAAAATCGGCTTTCCGCTGATCGACACGGGTGCCGGCATCATCGCCGCACTGGCCGTCGTAGCGGCCTTGCGCGAGCGTGATCGCCGCGGCGAGGGCATGCTGCTCGACGTATCGATGGCGGGAGCCGCCTTGCAGCTCATGTATCCTCTCACCTGCGAGGCACTGACCAGTGGCACCCGACCGGTGCGCCAGGGCAGCCAGGCGTTCTCCGGAAGCCCCGCGGCCGACCTGTTTCCGACCCGCGACGGTGGCCAGATCGCCTTCGCAGCCAACACGCCGCGCCAGTTCATCGCCCTTCTCGGCGTGCTGGGAATCCCGGATGTCGCCGGCGACCCGGCCTTGTTCGACGAACCCCTCTCGGCCGATGCGCCGGCGGCATTCCTGCGGACAAGGGATGCAACCGCGGTAAAACGGCTGCTCGCCGCCGCCACCCGTCAGCGCGATGGATCCGATATCGAGCGCCAATGTGCGGAAGCTCGCGTCCCCGCCGCCGTCGTGCGTCCGCTCGACGATTTCGTGCGGAAATCCGTCGAGACCGGCGCGCTCGCAACCGTCACCCTCGAGGATGAAGGCACCCGCATCGTGTCTCCCGGCCTTGGTTTCAAGGTCAGCCGCTGACGAGCAGTCGTGGCAATCGCCTGCCGGCCAGAAGTGGATTATGGCCCGGCTCCGAGTGTGCCGGCAACGAGCCCGTCCTCGAGCGAGGTCAAAGGAAGCTGTAAGGATCGATATCGACGGTCAGCCGCAGATCCCCCTTCACCTCGGGCAGGCGCGACAGCCACTCACGTATGTAGGCCTGCACGTCGATCTCGCGCGAGGCCTTCAACAGCAGCCGCCAGCGATACCGCCCGCGTATGACGGCAATCGGCGCCTCCGCGGGGCCCAGCACCTCGATCTGCTCAGCCGCAGGCGCGCGCCGTGCGATCTCGCGTGCCAGCGCCTGCGCCGCCTCCCGATGTCTGGCCGACACGATCAACGCCACCAGGCGCCCGTAGGGCGGCAACAGTGCCGCGTGCCGCAACTGGATTTCGTGATTGAGGAAGGCCTCGCGGTCGCTCGCCACAATCGCCTGCATGACCGGGTTGTCCGGCATGTGGGTCTGCACCAGCCCACGCCCCCGCGCGAACGAGCGCCCGGCCCGGCCCGTCACCTGGTGTAGAAGCTGGAAGGTGCGCTCGCCGGCACGCGGATCGGCGCCCTGCGCCAGCCCCAGATCGCCATCGACGACGCCGACCGTGGCCAGATCCGGAAAGTGATGGCCCTTAGCCACGATTTGCGTACCGATAATGATATCGGCATCGCCATTCTCGATCTTTTTGATGATCGCCCGCATCTCGGCCAGGCCGGGGATGAGATCCGATGACAGAATCAGCGTGCGCGCATCCGGCCAGCGCTCTGCCACCTCCTCCGCCACGCGCTCCACGCCCGGTCCGCAAGCGACCAGCGTGTCTTCATTCTCGCATTTGGGGCAGCGCTTCGGCAACGGCAGCGAAAATCCGCAATGGTGGCAGTTGAGACGCCCGCGGAAGCGGTGCTCGACGAGCCAGGCAGTGCACTGCGGACACTCGATGCGATGCCCGCACGTTCGGCAGAGGGTCAGCGGCGCATACCCGCGACGATTGAGAAACAGCAACGTCTGCTGGCTTTTCGCGAGCGTCTCGTTCACGGCCTCGACCAACGGCGGCGCCAGCCACTTGCCGCGCTCCGGCGGCGTCTTGCGCATGTCGATCGCCGTGATCTCGGGCAACTCGGTGCCGTGGTAGCGCCCCGGCAGCAAGAGATGGCGATAGCGGCCGTTGCGCGCATTGACGTGGCTCTCGATCGAGGGCGTCGCGGACGCCAGCACGATCGGGAAATCGCCGATGTGCGCCCGCACGATTGCCATGTCGCGGCCTTGATAGTGGACGCGATCTTCCTGCTTGAAGCCCGGATCGTGCTCTTCGTCGATGACGATCAGCCCGAGATCGCGAAACGGCAGGAACAGTGCCGACCGAGCGCCGACGATGCAGCGCGCCTCGCCCGTGGCGGCAGCCTTCCACGTCCGTCCCCGATCCCCCGGAGACAATGCCGAATGCCATTCGGCCGGCGGCGCTCCGAACCGCGCCTTGAAGCGGTCCATGAACTGGCTCGTCAACGCGATCTCCGGCAGCAGGATCAGCACTTGACGCCCCTTGGCAAGGGCATGCGCCACCGCCTCGTAGTAGACTTCCGTCTTGCCCGAACCCGTCACGCCATCGAGCAGCGAAACCGAGAAAGCGTCGGCGTCTATGGCGGATCGCAGGGCATGCGCAGCCGCCGCCTGATCCGGCGAGAGCGCCACCTCGGCATGCCCATGCGAGGGCACCGCGAAGCGCTTCTCGGGGATCGCCGTCTCGACCAGGCAGCCCGCCTTGACGAGCCCGTCGACGACCCCGTTGGTGCAGCCGGCCTCCTGCGCCAGTGCCGACTTCGCGCGAACCAGACCGTCAGCCGCAATCTCCAGCGCACGGTGCCGCTCGGGCGTCATCCGGGGAGGCAATTGGGCGTCCGGCACGCTTGTTACGCCAAAGCGCGGCTTGACCGGCTCGAAGGCCGCCTGCGCGCTCATCATCATGCGCACGACCATGCCGAGCGGCCCGAGCGTGTAGCGCGCAACCCATTCCGCAAAACGCAACGAGGACACCGGCAGTGGCGGCACCTCCAGCCGCTCGGTGACGGCTTTCATCTTACGCGGATCGACCAGCTTGCCGTCACCGACCGGCCGGTCCCAGACAATGCCGATCCGAACCTGCGGGCCGAACGGAACCAGGACAAAACACCCCGGTTCCAGATGCACGTGGGCTGGCGCGAGATAGTCGTACGTCTGGTCGAGCGCCACCGGCAGCAGTACCGGCACTTGCGGGGCGCCATTCGCCCCGTTCGCCTCACCGTCGCGCTCGAGCAGGTCTTCCAAGCGTCGCGCCTTCCGACTAGAACGTCACGGTCCGGGGCCGAATCGCCGTTTTGGACAAATCGGTAAATTCTAGCGCAATGTGCCGCTTTCGAGGCACCCCATATCGCGAACCTGGAGGGCCGGAATCATGGACTTCTTCGTCGACACCGCCGACGTGACCGAAATCCGCGAACTCGCCGCTCTCGGCCTTCTCGATGGCGTGACCACGAACCCCTCGCTGATCGCAAAGGCCGGCCGGGACTTCAAGACCATCATTGCCGAGATCTGCGAAATCGTCTCGGGTCCCGTCTCGGCCGAGGTCGCGGCGCTCGACACCGAAGGCATGCTCGCCGAGGGCCGGACGCTGGCAAAAATCGCCAAGAATGTCGCCGTCAAGGTGCCGCTCACCTGGGACGGCCTCAAAGCCTGCCGCACCCTGACGAGCGAAGGCACGATGGTCAACGTGACGCTCTGCTTCTCGGGCAACCAGGCATTGCTGGCCGCCAAGGCCGGCGCCACGTTCGTATCGCCGTTCATTGGCCGGCTCGACGACATCGGCCTCGACGGCATGGATCTCATCCGCGAAATCCGCACCATCTACGACAACTACACAGCGATCGAGACCAAGATCCTGGCTGCCTCGATCCGCTCTGTGAACCACGTCCGGGACGCAGCCCTTGTCGGCGCCGACGTCGCCACTGTACCGCCAGCCACGCTGAAAGCGCTCGCCGCGCACCCCCTCACCGACAAAGGCCTCGAAGCCTTCCTCGCCGACTGGAAGAAGACCGGACAGAAGATCATCTGAGGGCGCACGCGTCTCGCGCAGCTCGGCAGGCGCCCCGCAAGCCATGTGGCACATCGAACGCCGCACGCCGGACGCCGCGATCATCCGAGAGCCGATCGGACCTCGGCATCGTCGGGAAATCGTCCCGTTTGCGCCTTCGAAAACACCAGACGGCCGTCAACGCGAATTTCAAAGACGCCGCCGCCGGATCGTCGCAGCGTCACGTCCGCGTTGGGATGGGATTTGACAATGACACTCTGCACCGCACGGGCGCGCTTGTCATAGCCTCACGCACCGCAGTATTCGATCTCGACTTTCATCGGCCACCCTTCTCCCTTACCGCACGGTGGCAGTCGAAATTCGGCTGCCACCGCCCATATGGGCATAGTTGACCGTCCCGCAAGGATCAGTTGGGCCGCTACTCAGCCAAATACGATCGAATTGACCGCATTTTCCTTGCGCGGCACCCCGTCGAACACCGAGAGCACGTTTTTGGCCGCTTCGACCGCCATGCGCTGCATCGATTCCGCAGTAACCCCGGCTATGTGCGGCGCCATGACGATGTTCGGCAGCTTGAAAAGCGGATTTTCCGTATCCGGCGGCTCGCGGTCGAACACATCGAGTGCGGCGGCCGGCAGTGTCCCGTCCGTGAGAGCTGCATGCAAAGCCAATTCGTCGATGATGCCGCCGCGCGCGGTCGAAACGAGATAGGCCGTCCGCTTCATTTTCTTCATTCGATCGGCATTGAACATGCCGATGGTCTCTGGCGTCTTCGGGCAGTGAATTGTGATGAAATCGGCCCTCGGCAGCGCCGCATCGAGATCGGAGACCGGCTCACAACCGGCAGCCGCAATCGTCTCGGATTTCACGTACGGGTCGTAGACGAGGACGTGCATCTCCATGGCAAGACAGCGCTTCGCCGTCCGGGTGCCGATCCGTCCGAAGCCGATGATCAGCACAGTCTTTTCGAACATGTCGGTGGCGACGTTCTCGGGCTTCAGGCGGTCCGCCCAACGCCCTTCCGCAACCAGTTTCGTCAGTTGCGGACCCTTCCGGGCGAGCGTCAGCATGAACGTCATCGCCTGCTCGGCCACCGATGGAGAATTGGCGGTCCCAGCGATCATGACGGGAACCTTGTGCGCCGTCATGCGAGGAATATCGATGGCGTCATAACCGACGCCCGTCCGTGCGACGACTTCGATGCCGTTCGAGGCCGCCAACTCGGCCTCGCCAAACGGGGTCCCGCCGAGGACAACCGCATGTACCGGTGCGTGCGACTTGAGCAGATCCTGATACTCCGCCCCTTTCATGAAGTAATTGAAGGCGATCGCCTCCACATCGTCGCGCCCGCGCAGGATTTCGATCCCGTCCGATCCCATGGAGTCAGTGTACAGCACCTTCTTCTTATTGGTCGTCATGCGCCTCATCCCTGTCCAGCTCGAGCGTCATCAGTAGTCCGCCATTTGGCGGTCGCGCAAGCTTCGCCGTGACCCGAACGGCTGACCGATGCTCCGTGCAGCAACTTGGGGTGCATGACGAATCTACTTGTCGCGACCAAAATTTTGGCACACGCAGTTGTGATTGCAGCGCGTCGGAAGCAGGCCCGGGAGGTAAAGAGAGCCGCCGATGGGTTGGATCGAGTACTGGGACGATAAGCCCACCATCTACGTCAACAGGCGACACAGGGAAGCACATTATCGAGGCGTGGCTGACGGCCTGATCGCCAATCTGGGCGATGGCTTTCCGGTCGTGCTCGACTATGGGTGCGGAGAAGCGTTGTTTGCAGGCGACGTCGCGCGCCGGTGCAAGTGGCTGTATCTCTGTGACGCAGCGCCAAACGTGCGCGCCGAGTTGCGAAGCCGGTTCGAGTCGATCGCGAACATCAGCGTCGTGGCGCCCGAGGATCTCGCAGCCCTGCCGGCAGGATCGCTTGACCTGATCGTGGCGAACTCCGTAATCCAATACCTCTCGACGGCCGAGACCGACCAATGCCTCGATGAGTGGCATCGCCTACTCGCGCCCGCGGGCCGCCTGCTAGTCGCAGATGTCATTCCACCCTCGGTCGGGCCCCTGACCGACGCCCTCGCGCTCCTCGATTTTGGCCGCCGCCAGGGCTTCCTTTTCGCCGCCGGAATAGGCTTGGTTCGAACGTTCTTTTCCAATTACCGGAAAGTGCGCGCATCCCTCGGCTTGCGGCAATACGAAGCCGACGCGTTGATCGCCCGTCTCGCCGCGCACGGTCTCACCGCACGGCGACACTATCCCAACCTCGGGCACAATCGGTCGCGCATGGCCTTTATCGGCACGCGGGCCAATGCGGAGGTGCCGCCCCTGCATGTCTAGCGTCACGTCGCCCGACGCCGGCCTCGGCGCCCCTCGCGTCGCCGGTAGCGAACTGCAACAGGCCTGGCGAACCTCATCCTGGATCGTGCTCGGGCTGTGGATGCTTTACGCCTCCCCATGGCTGCTCGGACGAGTGACCATCCCATATGACGCCAAGGCGCTGTTCCAGGCTCAGCTCCAGTTCCTCGCCAATGCCTTGCACAGCGGCCAATCGCCGGCCTGGAACCCGCACACGTTCGTGGGCATCCCTCAGATCGCCGACCCGCAATCGCTGATCTTCTCACCGGCGCTACTGCTTGCAGCCTTGACCAAGAGCCCGAGTTTCTGGCTGCTTGATTTCTACGTCTTCGCAATGCTCGGCCTCGGTGCGGCAGCCGTCCTCCTTTTCTTTCGCGATCGCGGCTGGCATCCCGGCGGCGCAGCCGTAGCCGCCCTCTGTTTTGCTTTCGGTGGCTCGGCGTCCTGGCGGATGCAGCACATCGGCCAGATCCAGAGCTACGCCCTCTTCGCTGTCACGTTGTGGCTCCTGTTCCGGGCGCGTGATCGTCACAGTCTGGTTTGGGGAGCCGCAGCGGGTTTCTCGGCAGGGCTGATGCTGGCCGGGCCGAACCAGGTCGCGCTGCTGGCGAGCTATCTCCTTGTCGTCATCGCGATCGCTGATTGGCTGACAGCGCCATCGCCTTGGCACGCATTCCGCCGCGACGTTTGGCTCTATGGCGTGGCAGCGATGGTCGCGCTGGCCGTTGCCGCGCTGCCGTTGCTGCTGGCCTACGCCTTCCTGGAAACGTCAAATCGTCCGTCGATTGCCTTCCATGAGGCAGCGCGCGGCTCGCTGCATCCGGCTTCGCTGCTGACATTTCTATTGCCGGACCTGTTCGGGATCACCGACACCACGTCTGGATATTGGGGGCCCTACAGTGAGGCTTGGGATCGCAACGAACTGACCCTGTCGCCAAACATGAGCCAACTCTACATGGGGGCGCTTCCATGTCTTGCGCTGCTTCGCGGAGCGCTTACGCGCGGCACACTGCGCCGAACCGAAGTCGTCGGCGTTTCGACGGCCGCCTTGATAGCGCTCGTCTACGCGCTCGGCAGCTTCACGCCACTTTTCCATCTGGCCTACGATGCAATCCCCGGCGTTGACCTGTTTCGCCGTCCGGCCGACGCGACCTTTCTTCTTGGGGGACTTGCAGCAATCCTCGCCGGCTACGTCATCCATTGCCATCTCGAAGCCCCGCCACGGCCGGCGCCAGCAGCCGCACGACTGGCTTGGATCATCGTCGCGACCGCGATTGTGGTGGGCGCCGGCCTCGCCTTGGCGCATGGCCGGCTTTCGACAAGCCTCGTCCCGATCGCGCGAGGCGTCGCAATGCTCGCCCTCGCCGGAGGCATTCTGGCTCTTTCGCCGGCACGGCTCACCGCAGCGGGCCGCTTCGCCGCCTTCATTCCAGCGCTCCTGGTCGGCGCCGATCTCATCATCAGCAATGGCCCGAGCGAAGCGACAGGCAAACCGGCTGACCGCGCCCAGGAGGCTCTGCGTCTCGAGACGCACAACGAGACCGTCGCCTTCCTGTCGCGAAACGTCCGGCGAGCAACCGGAACCCCATGGCGCGATCGTATCGAAATGGCGGGAGTGGGCTTCGACTGGCAGAATAACGCCGAGGCACATGGGCTTGACCAGACACTCGGCTACAATCCGCTTCGCACGGACCTTGTCACGCGGGCACTCGGCGCCGACGACTACATTGCAGGATACGACCAACGTCGATTCAGTCGGTTGTTTCCATCCTACCGCTGCCGGCTGGCGGATCTCCTCGGGCTGCGCTTTATCGCGACGCCGGTGCCCATCCGTCGTCTCGACCCCCGCATCCATGACGACGATCTGAACTTCGTCGCCCACACGCTCGACGCCTACATCTACGAGAACCCCCGCACCCTACCCCGCGTGCTGTTTGCCGAGCATGCCAGGACAGCAGACTTCGAGCGCATTCTGTCCGATGGCCGGTGGCCCGACTTCGATCCGCGCCAAACGGTTCTTTTCGACCTGGTTGAGAAACCGGTTCTGACCCATCGCCAGGCACTTCGGACGATGAGCAGCTTTCCCGCGGCAACACCGCCAGCCGAGTCTCGGCTATCGACGACGTCACCGGTCGACTGGAGCGAGCTGGCACCCGTCGAAAAGCGGAGCGAACAAACGGAAGAACCCGAAGCCGTCATCACGCGCTACGAAAACACGCGCGTCGAAATCGAAGTCAACGCGCCGCGACCGGGCTTCCTCGTGTTGAACGACGTGTGGCATCCCTGGTGGCGGGCAACCGTCGATGGCGCAACCGCACGCATCCGACGCGCCAATGTCCTGTTCCGCGCCGTCGCCGTCCAGTCGGGCCGGCATAGGGTGCGCTTTACGTTTCATCCGATCTCGGGCGCGCTTTCCGGACTTTGGAGCAAGCCGCTGCCGCCCCCCCGATAGGCGCTTTGGCGCAGTCAGTCCTGATCCTGTTGCAATGATCGGCTCGCGCTGGTTGTTTGCTGGCATGCGACGCCAGTCGGTTCCGGCATTCGCCGGCCCCACCAAGAACCGAAACGACGAGAGGCCCGAGTGAGACGTCAAGTCCTGATCGCCATCTATCGTGCACTCGGCGCTGGCATCGCCATCGGCGTCATGGAAATTCTGGCCTACGTCGCTCGTGAACCGATGGTTCGCGTACCGTTCGTCACGTCGATTGTTCTCGCCATGGCGTTGCCGGACAGCGAGCCCGCGCAGCCGCGCGCAATCATCGGCGGCCACCTGCTCTCCTGCCTCGCGGGCTACATCGCGTTGATCGCGGTCCACGCGGGCGAGGGCGCCAGCGCCATTGCGGTCGGCCTCTCGACGTTGCTGATGATCGCCTCGCGCACGCTCCATCCGCCGGCCGGCATCGATGCGTTCATGGTCGCCTCCTACGGACTGCCGTGGGATTGGGTACTGAACCCTGTTTTGATCGGTGCGCTATTGCTGTCGGGCTTTGGGCTTGGCTGGCGCGCGCTCGAGCGGCGACTTTTCTTCCCGGCGGATCGCAAGGCCGCGCCGCAATTCTGGTCAATCGAGCGAATTCGCGCCCTCACGCCGCCTTGGCGAGCTCGCCATTGAGCGCTTTCGCAATCAGCTTCCGTGTTTCCGCCACGCTGTAGAGCTCGATGAACGAGCCGAACCGCGGCCCCTGCGTTTGGCCGAGCAGCACCTCGTAGATCGCCTGGAACCACTGGCGCAGCCTGTCACCGAAGCCGTGCGCCTTGCCCGCCTCATAGACGATGGTCTGCAGCTCCTCCGCACTCGCGTCGGCTGGCGCCCCGGCCAGCGCCTGATCAAGCGCCTCGAGGGCAACTCGTTCCTCGGGGGTGGCGATACGGAACGTCTTCGCCGGCTTCACGAAAGCGTCGTAGTAGGCAATGGCGTATCCGACCAGCTGATCGAGCAGTGGAAATTGCTCCGCCGTCGCACCCGGCGCATGGCGCCGGATGAACCCCCAGAGAACGTCCTTGTCGTGCGCGTTCGATGCCGAAACGAGATTGAGCAGGAGGCCGAACGAAATTGGCAACTCTGCCTCCGGCGGCGCCCCGCCATGCACGTGCCAAACTGGATTTTCGAGACGCGCCCTCCCCTCCTCGGCTGGAAACTTGGCCAGAAAGGTCAGGTACTCGTCGACCGCGCGAGGAATGACATCGAAGTAGAGTCTCTTGGCCGCCTTGGGCTTCTGGAACATATAGAGCGCCAGGCTCTCGGGGCTGGCGTAGGTCAACCAATCCTCGATAGTCAGCCCGTTGCCCTTCGACTTCGAGATCTTCTGACCGTTTTCATCCAGAAACAGCTCGTAGTTGAAACCTTCCGGTGGCGTACCGCCGAGTGCACGACAAATCTTCGACGACAGACTGACGGAATCGATCAGGTCCTTGCCGGCCATCTCATAGTCGACGTCGAGTGCTCGCCAGCGCAGCGCCCAGTCGGCCTTCCATTGGCACTTCACCGCCCCACCCGTCACGGCCGTCTCGACCTTCTTGCCCGTCTCGGGATCGACATAGACCACCGTTCCTTTGGCGGGATGCCGCTCGACCATCGGTACGTAGAGCACCCTACCCGTCCGCGGCGAAATCGGCAGAAACGGCGAATAGGTCGCGCGCCGCTCCGGTCCGAGCGTCGGCAGGATGATATCCATCACCTTGTCGTAGACCTCGAGCATGCGCAGCAGCGTCTCGTCCATCGCCCCCGACTTGTAGACCTCGGTAGCGGAGAAAAATTCGTACTCGAAGCCGAAGCGATCGAGGAAGGCGCGCAGGCGGGCGTTATTATGATGCGCGAAGCTCTGGTATTGGTTCGAGAACGGATCGGGTACACTCGTCAGCGGTACGTCGATGAAGCTCGCCAGCATCGCCTGGTTCGGCACATTGCCGGGCACCTTGCGAAAGCCGTCCATATCGTCCGAGAAGCAGATCAGCCGCGTCTTGCGCCGGCCTTCGGCCAGCACCTCGAAGGCGTGTCGCACCATGCTCGTTCGCGCAACCTCACCGAAGGTGCCGATGTGCGGCAACCCCGACGGCCCGTAACCTGTCTCGAAGATGACCGTTTTCTCTTTCCCGTCCGGCAACCTGTCGAGGCGTTGGATGAGGCGGCGCGCCTCTTCGAACGGCCAGGCGCGAGCCTCGGCAGCGGCGGCGAAATCGGCGGAAGATAAGGGTGCTGTCATGGAGTTTGCTTCGGTTATGTGGCGCGCGGACCGTATGTGGCCGAACATCCTGCGTCAATCGAGCCTTGCCTTGCTGAGGTTCGATCAATCGTATCTTCGCAGCGTTCGTGCCATCGATCGGAGATCCAGATGTCCACGCTTTCGCCCGAGGAAGGGCTGATCTACGCCATGCTCACCACGGCCGCAGTTGATGGGCGGATCACTGACGACGAGTTGTTTCGCATCGGCTCGATCGTGAAGGAGCTGCCGCCGTTTCTGAGCTACGATCATGAATGGCTCGTCAATGAAGCGCGGGACTGCAGCAAGGTCCTGGCCGGCGACGGCGGTCTCGACAGCGTGCTGGACCTGATCGTGGGCTCGCTGCCGAAGCACCTCGAGGAGACGGCTTATGTCCTCTGCGCCGAGGTGGCCGCGACCGACCTCAAAGTCCGTGTCGAAGAAATCCGCTTTCTCGAGCTGCTGGCAGGTCGGCTCAAACTCGACAAGCTGATTTGTGCGGCCCTCGAGCGAAGCGCCAAGGCCCGGCATCAGAAAATCGATCCGACCACGCCGACCCGTCCGTGGCTTCCATCGGGACAATAAGCAAAAGAGGCACGCGAGACGTACCTCGACCCTTCAAGGTTCCGACCGAGCTCGCCACTCGGCGCCTAGCACGTTTCTTTTGACGCACTGCTATCCATCGTGACATCAGCAATGGACGTCCCGCTTCAAAACGTCCCCCCGGTTTCGAAATCGCGCCCTGAGCGGCTTGGCTGTCCGCCCCCGCCGCCCCAGCTCCCACCCATTGAGCCACCAGGGAAACCATCGAACGGCGGTAGGCCGGATTGCCGTCGCCAGGGATCGCCGGGCCGCTGCCGCCAGTGTTGCTGCCGCTGCATACGAATCCAATATTCGGCCGCCGTAATGGCGCCGCGCAGCAGCATTTGAAGCAGATCATCGACGCCGGGACTGTCTTCGAACTCGGAACCGACGTCGTCATACCTCTGCCGGCGGAAGTTCGAGGCGAGCCGCTGCAGCTCCATCTTGCGTTCCGAGAGTTGGTCGAGCCGACGTCTGCGGCTCGCGTTGGCAGCTTCGAGCGCCTCGAGCGCGCTCGCCAAACCGCGAACCTCTTCGACGACCTGATCGTCCTCTCGAGTTTCGGTTGCGGCTGCATCGCCCATCAGGCGGCGTAGCGGCTCACGTTCGAGAAATGCGGCATAGGCGGCCACCGCCGCAATGAAGGATTGATCCTCGCCCTTGGCATAGGTCTTCAATTGATGGCCGGTCTCAGTCAATTCGGAGGTAACCTTCTCGAGTTGTCCAGCAAGCTCGGTCTGCCGTTCGCGCTCGCTCTTCAGCTCCGCAATCAGATCCGCCCCCGCCAGCTCCCGGGTCCGCGCTGCCTCGACCTCGTCGAGCCTCAACTTGGCTTCCCCAGCTTGTCGCCTGACATCCTCGGCATGCGCACGCAGCCTGACGGGGATCTCCGTCAGCAAAGCATAGTTGGCACGTGCACCCGGGTACTGGACGAGCCTCGCCACCCACTCGTCGAGCACACGGGTGAGCCCCGTCGCCTGATACGCCGGCGTGCCCATTTTTCGCTGCCAGAGGTACATGAAAAGCGGGTCGCTACGGTAAGGTAGTCCCTTCTCGTGCTCGTCCCGCGTGACCTGCTCGGCCTTTTCGATCGCTTTGTCGAGCGTGGCGGCGAGGGCGTCGTGCGCCTCCGAAAGTTCGCGATATTCCGAATCTTGCTGCAGCACCGTGCGTGCCTCGGTCCCAAAGCGATCGAGCTGCGCCTCGAGTTCCGCAATCCGGCGCGACAGCCCATCCTGCCGTGCGACGTGCGCGGCTCTTTCGGCTTCGGCCTTCTCCTGCCGATCGGCGAGAGCCGCAACCGTCCTCAGGCGCGCTTCGAGGATGCCGCGTACCTGATGCGTGAGATTGTCGGCTTCGTCGATGACACTGTCCGACATCGCATCGCGCGCGCGAATGGCCGCAAGCCGCCGCAGCGCCTCCAGCCGGTTGGCGATGATGCCGACCCGCTCGTTGTTGGTCGTCTCCAACTCGCGCGCCAGCGTCGCCTCCTGGCCCTTGAGCTCGCGCAGCGCCTCCTCGATCCCCGCCAGCGTGTCACGACCGCTTTGCATCCCTACCACCTCGTCAGCGCGCCGCCGGACACCTCGCGCCGCCACGTCGGCTCGAGGTCGCCACGCGCTTTCGCGCCGATGACCGCGCCCTGAATTATTCCATCGTCGAGCTTGTCGGCCTGCACCGCATCGAACACCGACTTCGGAACGCGCAGCGCCCATTTCTTCACGGTCTCGCGTTCGCCCGTCTCCTCGTTGAGGATCGACTGCGCAACCGCACTGCCGGAGGCGTCGATCCCTTCGACCACCAGGTAGTAATTGCGGCTCAGCGGATTCACCCGCGGCACCCTCCATAGCCCGGTGATCTCGCCCTGACGATTGACGATCCGTATCTCATAGGCAGAACGGATTTTCGCGAGCATCACCTTCAAGCGTTCTTCGGCCGCGCGAGCCGCCGTCGCGTCTCCACCGCCCGCCGCCGAGCGCGCGCTTTCCGCCAACTGGCGAGCCTCGTCCAGAGCGGCAGGGGACTTTGCCTCGCGTTCGATCTGGCTCGTCAGACCACTGACGCGCGCCGGCAGGTCGTGGCCCAGTTCTCGCTCGACGGCAGCCCTTTCGAGCGCCTTTGGTCGTTCATAGGCAAGATACCAGCCTCCGCTTCCGGCAACCGCCGCCACCGCCACGATGCCAGCTCGTTTTCCCCATCGCTCGCGTGCCACATAAAGGCGCGCGAGACGGACCTCGAACGAAGATGGCGGCGGCGTATAGACGAAGCGCTTTTCCTCGAGCGCCTTGACACCTTCCTCGAGGATGCTGTCGGGCACGTCGATGCCCTGGCCCTTGTAGATCTCGCGCAGACGCTCGATCAGTTCGGCGCGGCGATACGAATCGTCGAGTTCGCGCTCAACCAGACGCTTGTCGTGGCGCAACGTATCGACGACGTCCATGGCAATCATGACGTCGTCGAGCGGCCTCGAGGATTTCGCGTCGGCATTGGCCATGACTTCGATTGCCCCTGCGTCGTCGAGCGGTCGGCCCTCAGCGGCGTGGGCGCATATCCGCAGCGGGTATCAGCGCCGGGTCGCGAACGCCAAGGATTCGATCGTTTCCTTGTCTCATCGGAGCGTCGCCCCGCGGCTCAGTTGAGCGTCGCTGCGTCGACGGAGAGCTGCGCGAGACGCCGCTTTCCGTCCTCGACGGCCTCGTTGATCTCCTCCGAGTTGCGGCTCGCCATGACGCGCATTTCCTTGATGATCTGCCGCGAGCGCTCCTGAAACGACACGACCGAGTCGACAAGCTTCTTGACCGCATCGGCGCGGACTGTCGGCCCATAGCCCGCCTTGACCGCCGCCTCCTGCACCTTGTTGCCGATCTCGCCGATCGTCTCGAGACTATCGGACACGCCCTTCTTCATGGCCTCGAGCGTCTCCGTCGACTCGTGCAACCCGAACAGCCCCGTGAACGACGCCTTGAGCGCCGTCAGGACCGCCTCGTTCGTCGAAAAAAAAGTGATCGCCTGCTGATAAACGCGCTCCTTGGCGTTTGTCGTTTGCAGCAGCCGCGTCATGATCACTTCGGTTGTATTATAGCCGATCGTCAGGTTGTCGGCGAGGTCTTTGGTAATCTGATACCGTTTGTCTTCGTCCTGCATGATCCGCAACTTCTCGTCGCGCGCCAACTCCAGCTTCGCCCGCTCCGACGGATCGCTGCCGGCAAATCCGGAAACGGCATCCGATGCGGCCGCCAGCGCTGTTTTGGTAGCATCGAGCCTGGCCTCCGCCGTCTTCAGCACTTCGAGCGCGAGGATCTGCCCTTGCTTATAGGCGCCGCGATAATCCTGGTAGGCAGCCAGAATGCGCTGCTCCCGCTTGATCTGGTCGGCACTGTCTGCCGCGACGGAGAGGTAGGATTTCTGGATCTTGTCGAAACGCTGCGAGACATCCCCGCGGGACACCTTCATCCACACGTTGTTCACGCGTTCGAACGTCGAGATACGGCCGTCATCGAGTTGATCCACCAGCGTTTTCGCGTCATCCCGGATCGAGTTGAAACTCTCGACGATATCGTTGTAGCGCTCCCCCACCTTCATTGCCGAGATCTCATTGCGCACGATTTCGTTGAAGGTTGATGCCTCGGCCAACGTGCGCGCGATGATCGTCACCTTGTCCTTGTCGAGGTCGACGATTTGCTCGAGCAGCGCCACGATCGGATCCTGGCCCGAGCTTTCCACCTTGAGACCCAGGTCGCGCACCTGGGAAATGGCCCTGTCGAGATACTGAAGCGCGGGAAGCGTGGCCATCGGTCATCTCCATTTCAGGGCGCCCCACACGGCGTCCCGCCTACGAAGTGTGGCCGGCCGGCCGTGGCGTCAAGATGTGCGCCGGCCAATCATCTGCATTCCAACCTTTGATCCGTCCCTTCTCGAAATGCACCGAGCCGCCAATCCCATCGATGGAATCGCGTGCCAACCTGCTGTTACCGCCCGTTCGTCGGCGCCTGTCGCTTCCAGCCCATCTCCCAGAAATCCGCTTCCAGCCGCGTCGCCTCCCGAAAAATAGCTTCGAGCTCGCGTCGGCGCCCCGGGGTCAGATACCGTTCCGCGAGCCGATCCAGATGGCCACGGGCGGCGTTGGCGACATCCTGGTAGGCTTGACCGGCATATTCTGCGATCCACACACGATAGGGATTCGATGGGTCATCGCCTTTTGGCAGCTTGGCCAATCGCGTCGCGATCTCCGCATAGCCGATGACGCACGGCGCGAGCGCGACCTTGAGCGAGAGCAGGTCCCCGCGCATGCCCGCATCGAGCACGTAGCGCGTGTAAGCGAGCGTCTCCGGCTCCGAAGGCGCACTCTCGAGATCCTCGGGCGACAAGCCCCACGCCGCGCAGAGCTTGACGTGCAGGCCCATTTCGACATCGAGAATGGCCGAGATGCCGCCTGCGCCCTCACGCATGTCCGCCAATGTCGGCGCCTTGTACACGGCGAGCGCATAGGCCCGCGCGAATTCGATCAGGAACAGGTAGTCCTGCACCAAGTAGTGCCGGAATGCCGGCTCGGGCAGCGTGCCGTGACCCATCGCGTTTGTGAACGGATGCTCGGCGTAGCGTCGCCATTCGTCCGCTCCCGACGCCTTGAGCGTCTCGAAGAAATCCATCGCAGGTGCACCCGTACAGTTCGCCGAATGGAGGTCATCCCATGATGTACGCCCGACGCTGCCCTCGGCCAATCTGGAGCACCAGACCTCGGCCGGAAGACCGAACGGCCATGCGGCGGCCGTCGCGATTTCCAAGACATCAAACCGTCATCGTCGCGCGCGCCACGGAGCCTCGCTGATCCCCGCCTCGCTAATCGATGTCCTCGACCTCGGCCGGGCCACCGCCTTTGATACGATGCGCCAGCGCGGCCTCGATGAAGGGATCGAGATCGCCATCGAGCGCACCGGCTGTGTCGCTGGTTTGCACGCCTGTCCGCAAATCCTTCACCATCTGATACGGCTGCAAGACATACGAGCGGATCTGATGGCCCCAACCGATGTCGGACTTCGCCGCCTGCTCTGCCAGCGCCTTCGCCTCCCGTTTCTTCAACTCCATCTCGTAGAGGCGCGCCTTCAACCGCTTCATTGCAATATCGCGGTTCTGGTGCTGCGAGCGCTGCTCTTGGGCGAAGATGATGATGTTGGTCGGCTTGTGGACGAGCCGAACGGCGGATTCGGTACGGTTCACGGACTGTCCGCCCGCGCCCTGCGAACGCGTATATGAAATGTCGAGGTCCGCAGGATTGATCTCGATTTCGATAGTATCATCGATGACCGGATAAACCGTGACGCTCGAAAAGGACGTGTGTCGGCGTGCATTGGAATCGTAGGGCGAAATCCGCACCAGGCGATGCACGCCCGCCTCCGTCTTCAGCCACCCGTACGCGTTCTCGCCCTTGACCTCGATCGTCGCACTCTTGATGCCGGCCTCCTCGCCGTCGCTCCGATCGTGGAGGACGACCTTGAACCCGCGCCGTTCCGCCCAGCGCGTGTACATGCGCAGGAGCATCTCCGCCCAGTCCTGGCTCTCTGTGCCGCCAGCGCCGGCGTGCACCTCGAGGTAGGCATCCATGCCATCGGCCTCTCCCGACAGCAGCGCCTCGACTTCCTGCCGCTGAACTTCCTTCACCAAGCGTTTCAGACCCGCCTCGGCCTCGCCCAGCGTCGCTTGGTCAGCCTCGGCCTCGGCGAGTTCGAGCAGCGTCAGATTGTCGTCAAGCTCCCGCTCGAGCTGCTTGAAGCTTGCGACGGCGCGCTCCAGCGATTGGCGCTGACGCATGACCTTTTGGGCTCGCTGCGGATTGGACCACAGGTTGGGGTCTTCGCTGTCGCGGTTCAGTGACGCGAGGCGATCTTCGGCAGTCTCCCAGTCAAAGAGACCTCCGCAGAAGGGCCAGCGACTCCTGAATGTCGCTGACGAGCTTCTCATGCTCGGCGCGCATGGGTATCTCCGTTGAATTGATTGAGCAGCTTGCGAGCCGATATAGGCCCCAGCGGTGGTCCACGCAACGTGCGTGAACGCCGATCGTCAAAGTCGCGACTCGAGGCCTCCGCGCTGATAAGCCTCTCCTGCCTCGGTTGATGTCAGCATCTCGAGGAAGGCGTGCGCGCCATCTGGGTTGACCGCGTCGCGAAATACGGCGACCTCGAAAGTAGACGAGACCTGGATTTCGGCTGGAAACGGCCCGACCACGTCGATGCCCGGCACGCTCATCAATTCGCTGATTTGCTGCACCGCGAGCTCCGCTTCTCCGCTTGCCACCTTCTCCGCGGTAAAGCCCATCGGGATGACGACGGCGCGCGCGTTCACGTCTTTCGCAATACCGAGACGCTCGATCAGGCCGGCGAAGTAGATGCCGCTCGCGCCAGCCTGCGAATAGGCGACGGCGCTGGCCGCCACGACCGCGCTCTTGAACGCATCGACCGTGGTGATATCTGGTTTCGCCGCGCCGGCCTTCACGCCGATGCCGAGCACGGAATCGGCCAGAACCCGGCGTGTTTCGGGACGGACGAGACCGTCCCCGACGAGCTTCACCATCGAATCGGAGATGGCGATGATCATGTCGGCACGCGCCCCCGATGCGATGTCGCGCATCAGCGCTGCCGTCGGACGCCAGTCGAATTCGAGAACGGCACCCGAGGAGGCCTCGAAGCTGGGCTTGATCCAACGATTTACGGCCACCTCGAGGGCAAGGCCGCTCATGACGCGAATGGGCTTTCCGACAATCGAAGCAGTCACGATCAATATCATCCTTCGGGTAGCGACACTCGTCTGAGCAAGTCTCAAATTGAGGACGGCGCGCAGCCGTTCGTACTCAGCCTATCGGTGTTCGGGCTACAGCGAAACCACCGCGTCGAGCTTACCGTCAGCGCCACGACTGTCCGGACGGATGGCCGAGACTACCAGCGCCCACCGTAGCCCGGCCCCCGTACGACGGAGCGCTCGGCATCGTCGACCGTCAGACCGCCGGTCTCGCCACCCGAGCTGAACCCGATGACAGAATAGGCGTCGTCCGGTTCCTCGTTCGGCTTGAAGGCTTCGAGGATGACGTCCTCGTCGCCCGGCTGAGCCCTGAGGCCCGTTTTGTGATTGACGCGAACCAGCCTGATGCCCGGCGGAATACGGAACGGCACCGGCTTCTTGTCGGCAAGGGCCAGCTTCATGAAGTTGGCAAAAATCGGCGCCGCCACCTGTCCGCCCGTCGCAGACTTGCCCATCGGCTTCGGGGTGTCATAGCCGACGAAAACGCCGACCACGAGGTCCGGCGTGTAGCCAACGAACCAGACGTCCTTCGATTCGTTCGACGTTCCCGTCTTGCCGGCGATCGGAACACCCGGCAGCATCTTTTTCACGAGGGTCGCGGTGCCGCGCTGAACGACGCCTTCGAGAATGGATGTCATCTGGTAGGCAGTATGCGGGTCGATGATCTGGCGACGTTCGTCCGGCAAGTCTGGCTCCGCCTGCCCCATCCACTTTTCGGCGGTGCAGCCGGTGCAATTTCGGGCATCGTGCCGCCACACGGAATGGCCCCAGCGGTCCTGGATGCGGTCGACGAGCGTCGGCGTTATTTTCTTTCCACCGTTGGCCAGCATGGCGTAGCCACCGACCATCCTGAGCAGCGTCGTCTCCCCGGCGCCGAGCACCATGGCCGGCAGGGGCGCAAGGTCGTCGTAAATGCCGAACCTGCGAGCGTACTCGACGATCACCGGCATGCCGAGATCCTGGCCGAGGCGCGCCGTCATCTGGTTTCTCGATTTCTCGATGCCGACGCGGAGTGTCGCCGGCCCCAGGGACTGCGACTTGTTGTAGTTCTCGGGGCGCCACGTCTCCTTGCCCGGGCCCTGCTCGATCTCGATGGGCGCGTCGAGCACAATCGACGTGGGCTTATAGCCGTTGTCGATCGCGGTCGCGTAGACGATCGGCTTGAACGTCGAGCCCGGCTGCCGCTTGGCCTGAGCTGCCCGGTCGAACTGGCTCATGTCGAACGAGAACCCGCCGACGATCGCAAGCACCCGCCCGGTGTGCGGATCCATCGCCACGATGCCGCCCCCGACCTCGGGGACTTGCATCAGCGTCCACACGCCTTTTGGCTTGGCGGGATCCGACGGGGCAACCCACACGACGTCGCCGGCCTGCACGACCTCGGATGCCGACTTGGGTGCCTTCCCCTTTGATTTCTCAGGACCGTGGTACGGTCCCGCCCATTTCATCTCGTCGAAGCCGATCTCGACCGCTTGCCGCTCGGCCTCTAGCTTTCCATCAGGCCCCTTCGGCGGTCTCAGACCGACAATGACCTTCGCCTTCTGGATCTCGAGCACCACTCCCAGTCGCCAGGGCGCAAGATCGCCGGGAATCTTCTCCAGATTGCCCAGCGTGACACCCCAGTCTCCGGTCACTTCGATTTTCTGCACCGGGCCACGCCACCCCTTCGTCCGGTCGAAGGCCACGAGCCCGTCTGCAAGCGCCCGGCGAGCGTACTGCTGCAGTTTGGGATCGAGGGTGGTCCGAACGGAAAGGCCACCCTCGTAGAGCTTCTTCTCGCCGAACTCGTCATTTCCGATCAGCCAACGGCGCACTTCCTCGGCGAAATAGTCGGCGGAATGAATCTGTGTCCCGAACGGCCGGATGTTGACCGTCAGCGGCTTCGCCTTGGCGATCTGAGCTTCCTCTGGTGAGGCAAAGCCGTTCGACACCATTTGGTCGATGATCCAGTTGCGGCGCTCCACCGCTGCTGCCGTTCTGCGGTAAGGATGATAGTTGTTGGGTCCTTTCGGCAGCGCCGCCAGATAGGCGGCCTCCTCCAGTTTCAGCTCGTCCAGTTCCTTGCCGAAGTAGTTGAGTGCGGCCGCCGCGATGCCGTAGGAACCGATGCCGAAGTAGATCTCGTTGAGATAAAGCTCGAGGATCTTGTCCTTGGAATAGGTCTGCTCGATGCGAATCGCGAGGATCGCCTCCCTCAGCTTGCGGTCGAAGGTACGCTCGCTCGACAGCAGGAAGTTCTTGGCCACCTGCTGAGTGATGGTGGAGGCGCCTTGGATCGAACCCCGGCCTCTGATCTTCGCCTCGATATACTTGACCCCGGCGCGTGCAATGCCCGTGAAATCCAGGCCGATATGCTCGTAGAAGCGCCGATCCTCGGCCGAGAGGAAAGCGTGAATGACCTTTTGGGGCACCGTGTTGATCGGCACGAAGATGCGTCGCTCGCGCGCATACTCCGCCATGAGTGAACCGTCATGGGCATGGATGCGCGTCATCACCGGCGGCTCGTAGCTCGCGAGCTTGTCCGAAGGTGGCAGATCGCGGGATGCCTGCCAGAGAAGGAAGCCGGCGGCGGCCGATCCTAGCAGGAACATGACCACCATGGAGGCAAAGCCGAACCCGAGCAGGCTCAGCAGCCAGCTGCGACGCCGTCGCCGCGGCCGGCGCGGCGCTGGTGGTGGCACAATGGGTTGTCTCATATCCGCTCGATTGGTTCCGGCCTGGGTGACTTGCCCGCTTCACGGACCATTGGCAAGCTTCGAGGGAGCTCGGCTCACAGAAAGGCACTCTATCGCGAAATATGGCAACACCCTGTCGCGACTAAGTGTTTCTCCGCTGGGACGCGCGTCGCGCGGCACCGAAAGTTTCAGCGGCGTGCGGCAAGTCGCCGCCGAAAATGTTCGTCGACAGCCCTTACGACGCCTGCTGCGACCTTGGACTGCCAGTCCGATCGCATCATGATTCGCTCGTCCTCGGCATTGCTGATGTAGCCGAGCTCGACCAACACGGCCGGCGAGCCTGGGTTGCGCAGCACTCGGAACGGGCCGCTCCGTCGCGGATCGCGTGACAGCAGGGCGCTCGTGCGCAGTTGCTTGAGCAGGGTCTCCCGGAACTCGACCGCGTAGCCCAAGGTCTCGCGCCACATCAAGTCGAGGAGTATCCCCCTGACCATGTCGTCGGCAACCGTGCTGACGGAGAGGCCAGCCAGCAGATCGGCCGAATTCTCCTTGTCCGCCACGCGCCGGGTGAGATCGTCGGAAGCATGCTCGGCCAGCGTATAGACCGTGGCACCTCGAACATGCTTGGCGGCTTCTTGCCCTGGTATCGAGTCGGCATGCACCGAGATGAACAGATCCGCATTGCTGTGCCTCGCGATTGCGACGCGCTCGTCGAGTGCGACATAGACATCCTTGGTGCGCGTCATCACGACATCGTATCTGCCCGCGGCCCTCAAGGCCTTTTCGATGTGCTGAGCTACCGCAAGCACGAGATCCTTCTCCGCGATCTGCGATCCCGAAGCGCCCGGATCGATGCCGCCATGCCCGGCATCCACAACCACTACCGGCCTGCCGGGCACAGCGGCGCGAGGCGCTGGCTTCGGTTCCGGCTCGGCCATGGTGGGTCTGAGATTGAGCGCGGCCTCGGCTAGCTCCGCGGCTGCAAGTTGTTCGGCCGTCGTCGGCGAAAGCGCGATCTCGAGCCGGAACGCGCCACTTGCATCCGGCAGCACGAGTTCGGCCCGGTCGACCATCACGGGGCTCGTGGTCTCGATCACGATCCGGGATTTGCCTGCCTCGATCAGGCCGAAACGGAAGACGCGAACGAGACCTTGCCCCTGCTGGCCTGCACCGGGAGGCAGCCTGAACTCGACCTCGGGCAGGTCGACGATCACGCGCGGTGGATTGGCCAAGCTCCGGGCATGAACCTCGATTGGACCGCCGAAGTCGAAACTCAGGACGGTGGCCGCCTCTCCGCCCTCCAGCGCGTATCCAAAAACCGTATTGACCGGCCTCGGCACTGTCGTCGCGGTGTTCACGGATACCGGCTTCGCGCGACGCATCCGTTGCGGTTTCGTTGCGCTGTCTGTCGACGAATGACTTTGCGCCCGGCGACCTGGCGGCGCGAGGTGTACCTCCGTGCTCCCACCCCAGGCGGAAGCCGTCCCCGGCTCGGCGGTCGCGACACCCGGCCGCGGGACCGCCAAAAAGGCAAGAATCCACGCGACGCAGCCCGCCAGCCGGATCGCTCCGACTACGGTGCCAGTGCGGCTGCCTACGTGTCCCCCGGACACTGCGATCCCCCCAGATCAGTCCTAAGTCCTTGAATACAGCGAGCGTTAACCCAATCTTATCCGAATCGTCCCCTTATGTTCCTTGTCGACGACCAAGGCTTGGCCCTCTTGACAGCTTGCCTTGTTCCCATTCGACCCGTAAACGTATATCGCGTCCCGGCGCGCTCGTCTGCCGGTCCGACGGTCCAGGTCCATACGTGAGGTTACGTGGGGGCTTTGATGTCACATTCGGACAAAGACGAATGCTGCTCGGACGAACTCGACGCAACTGCGCCGCGCCGTTGTCGCGCCGTGATCGGGTTGAGATCAGGCGGGACAATATTCTGATTCCCAAACGGAATCGGGACGAGACCGGCAGTCGCAGACGCCGATGGAATGTTAGCACTCGCTGGCTGGCCCCACGAGGCCCGGTCGACGGCAGGATCGATTGAACTGGCTCCAGACCGCCGGGCGTTGCGCGAGGCGGGAGAGGCCGAAACTGAACGTGCTGAGCCGCCACGCGGCAAGCATTCGGATCGTGAGATCCAACACGTTGAGGACGTTACAGTCCTTTTCGAGGAACACATGACACGCCGGAGCGAAAGCATGCACGCCAGGGACGGGTCGCAAGACCCGGCCGAACGCGACCGCATCTTGCGATGCCCAATTGCACATCGCGATGATGCCGGCCTGCACCTGTGCGTTGCGGCGGGATCGCCCCACAACCCATCAACCTTTCAAGAACATGGCGCCGTCACAGGCGCGTTGCGAGCGCACGGCCGAAGGGCTGTCGCTTCGCGAGGCCCTGGGCGTTGCGTCAGGAACGAGACGCAATGGAAAACAAGAACAAGATGCTCATCGATGCCACCCACCCGGAGGAGACTCGGGTGGTGGCCGTACGGAACGGCCGGGTAGAGGAGTTCGATTTCGAGTCGGCAGCGCGGAAGCTGCTGAGAGGCAACATTTACTTGGCCAAAGTTACGCGTGTAGAGCCGTCGCTGCAGGCCGCCTTCATCGATTACGGTGGCAACCGTCACGGCTTTCTCGCTTTTAGCGAAATTCATCCCGACTATTACCAGATTCCCGTCGCTGATCGGGAGTTGCTGAAGCAGGAAGAAGCCGAGGCCGAGCTGCGCGCCGAAGCTGAGGTGGAAGAGCGCGTCCGCTCCCGCAGCCCGCGCCGGCGGCGTAAGGGCCGCGGCGATCGCTCTGGCGGCGGCACCGACCATCAAGCACGCAATGCCGCGCGAGACGAGCAGGATCGTCCGGACGACATCGAGACATTCGAGGACGGTTACCGCACGTCCGGCCCCTCCGATGACGACGATGAGGGGGGACAGCCGACCGCCCCGCAAGCCTACCGCCACGCATCGTCGGACGAGAACAGGCTGCGCGACGATGACGCCCCGAGGCACGAGGAAGGGCCGGCGTCCGACCCCATGGTCGGCGTACCGGTCCCCGCCCCAGACAACGACACCGCCTCTTCGAGTGCCATCGAGGACCACGCCGGCGCCGTGACGCCGGCCGCACCCGCCCAGCCCAGCGGCCCGAGGCCACCGCCGATCGCCTATCCGCGCGGCACCGGGCGACCGGTCGGGCAAGGCGACGTGGCACGTCCCCACGTTACGATCTACGCCCCCGACGAAGCGCCGGTCGATGACATGGAGGATGACGATGAAACTGACGAAGGCCCCGACGCCGAAAACGGGGTTGCAGACGACGAATCCGTCGAGCAGGTCGCCAACGATGACGACGTGCTCGAGGAGGTCCCCGAACGGCCGCGTCGCCGCGCCCGGCAGTACAAGATCCAGGAGGTCATCAAGCGCCGCCAGATCATTCTCGTCCAGGTCGTGAAGGAGGAGCGTGGCAACAAAGGCGCCGCACTCACCACCTACATTTCGCTGGCTGGCCGCTACACGGTTTTGATGCCGAACACGGCGCGCGGCGGAGGCATATCGCGCAAGATTACCCAACCCCAGGATCGCAAGCGCCTGAAGTCGATCGCCGAGGAACTCGACGTCGAAGAGGGCATGGGCCTCATCATCCGGACGGCCGGCGCCGCGCGCACCAAGCAGGAGATCAAGCGCGACTACGACTATCTGATCCGTCTTTGGGAAAGCGTCCGCGACCTCACCCTGTCCTCGATTGCGCCGTGTCTCGTCTACGAGGAGGGCAATATTATCAAGCGGGCCATCCGCGATCTCTATTCCAAGGATTTCGACCAGATCGTCGTGGCCGGCGACAGCGCCCATCGAGGGGCGCAAGACTTCATGGAAATGCTGATGCCCGGCAGCGGCAGCCATGTGGTGAATTATCGGGCCCCTGAGCCGCTGTTCGCGCGTTACGGCGTCGAGCGCCAGCTCAACGCACTGTTCAGCCCCTATGTGACGCTCCGCTCCGGCGGCTATATCGTCATCAATCAGACCGAGGCACTGGTCTCGGTGGATGTGAACTCCGGCAAATCCACGCGCGAGTTCTCGATCGAGGAAACGGCCCTCAACACGAACCTCGAGGCGTCCGAAGAGATTGCGCGCCAACTCAAGCTGCGCGACCTCGCCGGCTTGATCGTGGTCGACTTCATCGACATGGAGGAAAAACGCAACAACCGCTCCGTCGAGCGCCGGTTGAAGGATGCGTTACGACATGATCGGGCCCGTATTCAGGTTGGTCGCATCTCTCACTTCGGTCTCCTGGAGATGTCCCGTCAGCGCCTGCGCGCCGGCGTCCTCGAAGGCTCGACCTCTCAGTGTCCGCATTGCCAGGGCACAGGCATCATCCGTTCGATCGAGTCCGTTGCACTGGCGGTCCTGCGGGGCCTCGAAGACCAGCTTTTGAAGCAGCCGTCGTCGTTGATCGCGACGACAACAGCCGAGGTCGCGCTCTATATCCTCAATCACAAGCGCGCCTATATCACCGAGATGGAGCGCCGGCACGGCGTCATCATCCGCGTTGAAGCATCCGACCGCATGCAGGGCGCCAACTTCGGCGTCGAGCGGATCGCAACGCCTGCACTCGCGAAGCCGGCAGCGCGGGCGGCCGTCAGCATGGAGTGGGGCTTCGACCGCGACGATAGCGCGGTCGACGATGCCGAGGAGGCGGACGCCGAGTCGCCGGGCGACGAACTGCCGGAAGCAGGCGAGAGCACCCAGGCGGGCAACCAGTCGAACAGCGACGAGGAGCCTCGTGGCCGTCGCCGTCGCCGCCGCCGCGGACGCCGCGATGCGGAGACCCACGATCGTTCGCGATCCGAAGTCGCCGGACGTGAATTGGAAAATGCGTCTGCTTCCGACGACGATCATGGCGATCAGCCGCCACCGTCGCACGACGACGCACACGACGACGCCCTTGCAGGCGAGGACGGTGCTGAGACCAAGGAGACCACTGGCTCCTCGGAAGATGGTCCTGCCGACGAAGCCGGCGGTGAGGCTCGCCGGCGCGGACGCCGGCGCGGACGCCGTGGAGGCCGCTCGCGGCGGCGCGAGGGCGACGCACCGGCCGA
>JBFWXN010000015.1:0-86885 GCA_050187415.1 Hyphomicrobiaceae bacterium
AGGCCGAGTTCTTCATCTTCGACGACGTGCGTTTCTCGTCCGATCCCTACAATACGGGTTTCAGGCTCGACAGCTCCGAGCTGCCGACGAATACGGGCACCGAGTACGAGTTGGGCAATCTCGGCCACCGTCCGCGCACGAAGGGCGGGTACTTCCCGGTACCCCCGATCGACAGTTGCCAGGACATTCGCTCCGAAATGCTCTCGGTCATGGCCGAGATGGGCGTCGTCGTCGAGAAACATCACCACGAGGTGGCCTCCGCCCAGCACGAGCTCGGCATCAAGTTCGGGCCGATGGTGACGATGGCCGATCACATGCAGATCTACAAGTATGTGATCCATCAGGTCGCGCAGGCCTACGGCAAAACGGCGACCTTCATGCCGAAGCCGGTGTTCGGCGACAACGGCTCGGGCATGCATTGCCATCAGTCGATCTGGAAAGGTGGCCAGCCGACCTTCGCCGGCAACAAGTACGCCGACCTTTCGGATACCTGCCTCAACTATATCGCCGGCATCTTGAAGCACGCCAAGGCCATCAACGCCTTCACCAATCCGTCGACCAACTCCTACAAGCGTCTGGTGCCGGGCTACGAAGCGCCGGTGCTGCTGGCATACTCGGCCCGCAACCGCTCGGCGTCGTGCCGTATTCCACACGTCACGAGCCCCAAGGCGAAGCGCATCGAGGTCCGCTTCCCTGACCCCGCAGCGAACCCTTACCTGGGATTTGCCGCCATGCTGATGGCCGGCATGGACGGCATCCAGAACAAGCTGTCGCCCGGCGAGCCGATGGACAAGAACCTTTACGACCTGCCGCCCGCCGAGCTTTCGAAGATCCCGACGGTTGCCGGCTCGCTGCGCGAGGCGCTGAGCTGCCTCGATCAGGATCGCGCTTTCCTCAAGATGGGCGGCGTGTTCAGCGACGACATGATCGATGCCTACATCGAGCTGAAGATGGCCGAGGTGGAGCGCTTCGAGATGACCCCGCACCCGGTCGAGTTCGACATGTACTACAGCGTCTGACGCAGCGCTCGGGGAGGCTTCGTCGCCGACCGGCGAAGCCGGGACGACGTCAAGACGGGTGGTCCGATGCCGGGCCACCCTTTTTTGCGCCCGCCTCGTTGCCGTCGCCCGCTTGCTCGTCCACCATTGCCGCAAGGCTGGTCGTGTCGCTCATACCGGGAGGCGCGAGCCGGCCAGGGAGAGATCGATGGGCCAGTACGACTTTTCAAATCAAAGCGCGGTTGTGACAGGGTCGAGCCGCGGCATTGGCGCCGCCATTGCCGTCGAACTCGCTCGGTGCGGGGCGCGATTGACACTGACCGGACGCGACGAGACCGCCATGGCCAGTGTCGCTGCAGAGGTCGAGAAAGCCAGCGGTGCGAGACCGGCCATGGTCGCATGCGATCTACGTGAGCCGGACGCGGCCGCGCAGGTCGTCGATGCGGCGGTGAAGGCGCACGGAGGGCTTCACATTCTCGTCAACAATGCAGGCGCGACCAAGCGAGGTGATTTCCTGACCTTGACCAACGATGATTTTCTCGACGGCTTCGCGCTCAAGTTTCATGGCACCGTGCGGATGACGCGGGCGGCGTGGCCGCATCTCGTCTCGGCCAAGGGCCGGCTCGTGAACATCGTCGGCATCGGCTCGCTGACACCGGCCATGGACTTCACCATCGGTGGCCCCGTCAATTCCGCGCTGATCAATTTCACGAAGGCGATCGCGGATCGCGGGTTGAAGGACGGAGTCCGCGTCAACGCCGTCAATCCCGGTCACATCGTCACCGACAGGCTGCGCGGCCGCGTCGAAGCGCTCGCCAAGACCAAAGGCATCACCTACGCGGAAGCCGAGGAGATCTCGCGGCGCGAGCACGGCATCCTGCGCTTTGGCACCTCCGAGGAAATCGCCGATCTCGTGTCCTTCCTGTGCTCCGACCGGGCCACCTACATTCATGGCTCGACCATCGAGATCGACGGCGGCGCGACGAAAGGCCTTTGAGGCATAGGCGGCGGACGCGGCCGCTTCCGGTCGCGTCCGCCGCGCGTTCTCGACGCGAGACCTATTGCTGTGGAATGCCGGCCGCCTTGATGGCCGATTTCCACACGGCAAGTTGCTCGATCATGTAGGCCTTCAATTCGTCCGGGGTCGATGAGCGGGGGGAAAATCCCTGCGCTTGCAACTGCTTTCGCACGGTCGGATTGGCGAGGACGGCCGTCATCTCCTTGTTGATGCGCCCCACGATATCGGTTGGCAGCTTCGCCGGACCGACCAAGCCGAACCATGCCACCACCGGCAGTTTCGGCTGGCCCTGCTCGATCATCGTCGGAACGTCGGGTAGCAGCGCACTGCGCTCGCCCAGCGTGGTCGCAAGCACCTTGAGCTTCCCGGCAGCGGCATGCGGGAGCACGGTTGTCGACGTCCCGAACATCAGGTGGACCCGCCCGGCCAGCACATCGACGATCGCGTCAGGCTCGGTCTTGTAGGGCACGTGCAGCATATCGATGCCGGCTGCGTCGACGAAGAGCTGCGTGCCGACGATGGCGAACGTGTTGCCCGATGCGTAGTTCAACGTTTTGGGGTTCGCCTTTGCGTAGGCGATGAACTCTTTCAGGGAGTTGGCCGGAACGGACGGAGTCGCCGCCAGGAAAAACGTATTCTCGCCCAGGAACGTGATCGGCGTGAATGCCTCCATCACGTCGTAGGGAGGCGTTTTCATCAGATTCGGGACGACGGCAAGGGGACTGTTGGTGCCGAACAGGAGCGTGTATCCGTCGGGCGCGGCGCGCATCACCTCGATCGCCGAGAGCGATCCGTTGGCGCCGGGCCGCGGAACGACGATCACGGGTTGACCCATCGATTTGGTCAGCTCCGTCGCCATGATGCGCGCGAGAGCGTCGCTTGCCGAGCCGGCGCCGAACGGCAGGACGAACTTGATTGGGCGCGACGGGTAGGTCTCGGCCAGCGCCGGCAATGATGCTGTTCCGAGCAGAAACGTGAGCACAACTTTGATGAGTAAGCGCACCGGGGTGCCTCCCTGTCTCGAACATTGGTGATTGATTGTTGATCGTGGGTATCGCGCCGCGAACGGGCGATCTTCTTCGTCGACGAACGGGCAATGCGCTGCCCGTTCCCATGTCGTGAATGCCACTTGGACCGTGGTGGAGGCCAAGCGTAAGCCGGCGCGCGGCTGCTGCCTATTCGGCGGCTTTCCGGCCGCTTCCGAGCAGGTCACCGATCCCGGGGCGCGACAGGCCGAGGTGATCGCGCAACGTCGCGCCGCGATAATCCTTGCGATAGATGCCGCGGCGCTGGAGCTCGGGAACGACGTGAGTGACGAAGTCCTCGAAGCAGCCCGGCTGATGCGTCGGTCCGACCACGAACCCGTCGCAGGCCGGCGTCGACCACCAGTCCTCGATCATGTCGGCGATCTCTTTCGGTCCGCCGACCCAGGCATTGCGCAGCAGGCCGCGTCCGGTGATCTGCATGAAGTCGCGCACCGTCGGGTTCTTTTTGCCGGCTTCGACCACGCGGTCGCGCATCGATTGCATGCCGTTGATCGACCGCAATTCCTGGTCTGTGAACTCCTCGTCGATCCCCTTTTTTGCGAAGTCGTAATTCAACGCCTCGGACAAGAGCGAGAGCTGGTCGATTTCGTTCGGCAGCTTGTCGTAGGCGGCCTGCTTGTCCTCCGCCTCCATCTTGGTCGCCGCGGCGACGGGATAGAACAGGGTGCAGATCTTCTGTGAATCGGGATGCCGTCCGACGGCGACGAGATCCGCCTTGGCTTTGTCGTAGGCGGCCTTGGCGTGAGCTTTGTCATGGTGCGCGACGAACAGCAGCTCGCCCCAGCGGGCAGCGAACCGGCGACCGCGACCGCTCATCCCGGCCTGCATCACCACCGGATGCCCTTGCGGGCTGCGTGGAACCGTGAACGGACCGCGCGAAGCGAGAAACTTGCCCTTGTAGTCGATGCGCCGCACCTTCGAAGGGTGCGCGAAAATATTTCTGGCCTTGTCCACCGCCACGGCGTCGTCGTCCCAGCTATCCCAGTGGCCGAGCACGATCTCCATGAACTCGTCGGCACGATCGTAGCGCATGTCATGCTCCATGGCTTCGTCGCCACGACCCATGTTCCGCGCTTCGTTGTCGTTGACGGAGGTGACGCAATTCCACGCGGCGCGACCCTTCGTCATCAGGTCGACGGTCTGGAATACGCGAGCCACGTGGAACGGATCGTAATAGGTCGTCGAGTAGGTGGCGCCGAGACCCAGCCGCGTAGTGGCGGCGGCCATTGTCATCAGGCACGTGACGGCATCCATCTTCACGCAGCGGATACCATTCTCGACCGTGTGGGCGTGATCGCCCTGGTACATGTCGGGCATGGCGAGCCGATCGTCGAAGAAGCCGCAGTCGAACTTGCCGGCCTCCAGAACGCGTCCGATGTGCTGGTAGTACTCCGGGCTGAAGCTGTCCGTGCGGGCATCCGGATGGCGCCAGGCAGCGGGCAGCGTCGTGCAGTTCTGAGCCTGCAGAAAGGCAACGAAGTGAATTTGGCGCATCGTTTACCTCGTGGTGAAGAACGGGATGGGATGGCGAGCTGGGCGCCACGCGAGCGGCGCGTGGCTACTCCTGCGGATAGCGCCATGGCGTGGCGGGCTGCTTGGCGCTCTCGTCGAGCGTCCACATCGGGAGCGCGAAGTCCTCGCCCACGGTGGCGAACACCATGCGCATGCGGCTGCCGATCCCGATTTGCCTGACCAGCTCGGGTGGCGCAAGTTGACCATCGGCCGTGACGAGGTTGCCTGCCACCCTCAGCCCGTCGTACTCGCTGGGCTGACCTTTTTGGGTGTCGAGCTCCACCAGCAGGATCAGGTAGGGTGTCGCGGCCTTGAAGGCCGGTTGGATGGCGTGGTGCACCTCGCCATAGGAGTAGACCGTGCCCTTCGGCTCGACCGAGACCCAATCGTAGTCGGCGCTTCCCGAGAAGGGGCATCTGGTCGTCGGGGGATAGCGAAGGAGGCCGTTCTGGCGGCATTTCTGCAACCGGAAGTCTCCCTTCGCGCAATAGCCGAAGAAGGCGACGTTTTCGATATCGAGGTCGTCGACCGTGAGCGTCATGCCGAGATGCTGGCCTGTCAGTCCTGTCATGACACTCACCCCCTCACCATGACCATGGCCGAGCCCGTGCCGGGGTTCGCCCAACCGAGGTTCGCCGAGACTTCCGCGTTCTTCACCTGCCGGCAGCCGCCCTCGCGATAGTCGTAGGTGTGCTGGCGCTTTCCATCGGGACCGAGCGGGCAACTGTCGTCGACGTCGTGGCGAAGCTGCCGCACGTTCTCGATGACCATGTTCATGCCGTGCGTGTAGCCCTCGCACAGATGTCCGCCGGAGGTATTGTTCGGCCGCTTGCCGCCGAGGCGCGTCGTTCCGTCGGAGACGTAGACGCCGCCATCGCCCTTCTTGCAGAAGCCGTAATCCTCGAGCTGCAGCATCGTGGTGAACGTGAATGCGTCGTAGGCGCCCGTCACGTGCACGTCCTCGGGGCCGAGGCCGGCGTTCGGCCAGAGGATGTTCTTCGCGTAGTGACCAGCCACAGTCGAGATCGGGCCGTGCTGGTAATGCATGTCGATGCGCGGCTTGCTGCAGCGGCCGACCACGGACCGGATCAGGGCCGGGCGTTGACGCAGGTCTCGGGCGTGCTCGGTCCGGGTCACGATGATGCACGTCGCATTGTCGGTCTCGACGCAGCAGTCGAGCAGGTGCAGCGGCTTGCAGATGATGCGCGAGGAAAGAACCTCGTCCACGGTGTAGCGCTTCTTGTAGTACGCCTTCGGATTGTTCGAGGCGTGTTCCGAGTGCACGACTTTCACCGTCGCCACCTGCTCGGGCGTTGTGCCGTAGTCGTACATGTGCCGCATGAAGGTCGGCGCAAACATCTGTCCGGCGCTTTGCCAGCCGTAGGCCCGGTTGTGGATCTCGTCACCCTTGACCGGCACGGCCGAGCGCGCCCCCGTGCCGCCGATGCGCACCTGACTGTAGCCGTTCATCGAGCGGAAGATGGCGACCGTTTTGCACATGCCCGCCTCGATCACGCCCATGGCGATGCCGATCAGCGCTTCGGTCGACGACCCTCCACCGAAAACGTCCATGTAGAAGTTGAGGCGGATGCCGAGGTCTCCGGCAATGAAGGTCGAGGGCGTGGAATCGCCGCCCGAATAGGACAACATGCCATCGACATCTTCGGCGTTGAGCCCCGCGTCGGCCATTGCGTGCGAGATGGCGGTGGTGGCCATGGCGCGGGTGGTGCGCCCACCGCCGCGCGTATAGGTCGTCTCTCCGACGCCCACGATCGCATACTTGCCGGCCAGATACTTCGGTGTCGAGGCATCGATCTCGGAAGTCGTCATTCGAGCGCTCCCATCGCTTTGTGCAACATGCCAAGCGTGAAGCGCCCAGCGGCGATGTCAAGCGCGAGGCCGGCGCATGCCGTCGTCGACGCGCCTTGCGCTTTGATCGGGACCGGACGGCAAGCCGCAGGGCGAGGGGCTCCGGCTTCGCTTGACGCTGCCGGGGCGCGCGCCAATCATGCGCCATCCCCATCCCGTCGGAGACGGGCGATCGTCATTGCCGAGGAGAGCACAAGCCATGGTGCCGGAACCGAAAATCATCGAGACGAAAATTTTCGCCGAGGTGCCGAAGGAGCTGCAACTCGATGCGGAGACGCCGTTCGTCCGCGACATGTTTCATGGCCAGAAGGTCGGCTCGTTCCTCGAAGGCCCGTCCTTTGATCGCGACGGCAACCTGATCATGGTCGATATTGCCCATGGGCGCATTCTCAAGCTCACGCCGGGCAAGGACTGGTCGGTCGTCGCCAAGTACGACGGAATGCCGAACGGTCTGAAGATTCATAAGGACGGCCGATATTTCGTCACCGACCGCCGCAATGGCGTGCTCGTCATCGACCCCTCGAACGGTAACATCGAAAGCTTCCTCGGTCCGGACAAACTGCCGGGCTACAAGGGCACCAACGACCTGTTCTTCGCCTCGAACGGAGATCTCTATTTCACGGACCAGGGCGAGACCGGCTTTCACGATCCCACGGGGCGCGTCTTCCGTTACACGACGAAAGGCAAGCTCGATTGCCTCGTTGCCAACGTTCCGAGCCCGAACGGCTTGGTCATGGACCCGAAGGAAAGCATGCTCTACGTCGCCGTGACGCGCGCCAATGCGGCTTGGCGGGTTCCTATTCGCCCGGACGGCAGCGTGCATCGCGTCGGTCTCTTCTGCCAGCTCGTCGGCGGCTGGGGGCCGGACGGCATGGCCGTCGATGTTGCAGGCAACGTGCTGATGGCGCACGCAGGGGGGGCTGCGGTCTGGGTCTGGTCTGCCGATGGTTTGCCGATTTATCGCGTCGTGGCATGTGACGGCAGCAAGCTCACGACCAACATGGCCTACGGCGGCAAGGACAATCGCTCGCTCTTCATTACGAACTCGCTCGCCAACAACGTGCTCGTGGCCGAGATGCCGCATCCGGGACAGCCGATGTTCGCGAGTATGTGAGCCGGCAAGATTTGCGGCCGAATACGGCTCGGCCGGCCGTCGCGGCCTCGCGGACGTAGACGGCGGTTGACGCGCATCCAATGCAGCGAGGATCTGATGACTGAGAAGATTGCCGTGATCGGCATGGGCCAGATGGGCTCCGGCATGGCTCGCCGACTGACGTCGAGCGGCCTCGACGTGATCGGCTACGATGTCAGCACGCAGGCGCGCCAAGCCCTGCGTAACGACGGCTTCACGATGGCCGACAGCACCGCCGAAGCGGTTGCCGGCCGCGACATCGTGCTGAGCAGCCTGCCCGACCCCAAGGCCGTTCGCAGCGCGTGGCTCGACCAGGGCGGTCTCGTCGAGGTTGCGGCGAAGGGGACGCTTGTCCTCGAGCTGTCGACGATCGACCCCGACACCATGCGCGAAGTCGCCGCTGCGGCGGCGGCGAAGGGCATCGACGTCATCGACAGCCCCGTCTCGGGCGGGCCGAACGAGGCCGCGAACGGCACCATGACGCTGATCTGCGGCGGTGACGAAGCGGCACTGTCTCGTGCGGAACCCGTGCTCAGGTTGCTCGGCAGCAATTGGAAGCATACGGGCCCGGTCGGCACGGCGAAGGCCGTCAAGCTCGTCAACAATATGATGTCGATGGGCAACGTGCTGATCGCGGCGGAGGCATTCGCCATGGGAATGGCCGCGGGCGTCGACCCCGAGAAGCTGTTCGACGTGATCTCGGTTTCAGGTGGCCGGTCGTTCCACTTCCAGAAGCGGTTTCCGAACGCCATCAAGGGCGATTACCGGCCGGGCTTCAAGATGGAGCTTGGCGAGAAGGATCTGGCGCTGGCCATGGATTTCGCCCGTTCGCTCGGCATGCCGACACCCGGCACCGCCACCGTGCGCAACCTGATGGCGATTGCGCTTGCCGAGGGCTACCGCGGCCAGGATGTTGTCGCACTGCACGACATGTACGTGCGCTGGGGCAAGAAGGCCAAGTCCGACTAAGTGCCGCCGATGCATCCCTATCGTCGTGGTCAGGGCAAACTGTTGGTACCCGCGGCGACGGGTCATCACCTCTGGACATAGATTATCGGCCCAGCCAGCCCGGCTTGATGTCGGCGAGAACCGCGGCATTGGTTTTGATCCGCCGCATGTCCAGGCTGAAGCTCCTAACGATCTGCGCCCGCGTCAACATTAGCGTGAGGCGCGTCAAGCTCGCCTTCGCCTCTGCCTGCCCCGACCGCGAGGCCTTCATGCTGGCGGCGCGGCGACTATAAAACGCGGGCGGCCGAGCCGCGTCTAGACCAGAGGATCAACAGGAGAGGATCACCGCCCCGCCTGCCCACGCTGCCCATCAGGCAGTGCAAGCACCGCTATCGTTGGCCCCGTGATCCGACAACCTCCCTTTCCGAGCAGGCTCAGCTCTATCTGCCGGTGAAAATTGGGGCGCGCCTTTCGGAGAACGCGCGCGCGGCCTCGTGGTGATCGCGACTGGTGTGGGTACGACGTTGCATATCTCGGATTTCGCCGGCTCGGTCAGCTGTCTCGCCCCGCGCAATGGCGCCGAGGACATGCTTCGATCCGCTCAGCGACAATGGCGCGTTGGCAGCAATGCGGGTCGCCATGGCCAGCGCCTCCGCCTTGACGTCGCCGTCAGTCGTGAGTTCGACGAGCCCGATCCTCAGCGCCTCCGTCGCGTCCAGCCGGTCGGCGGTGAACATGATGCGTTTGGCCTGAGCGAGCCCGACGGCGTTGAACAATGCCTGGCTGTCGCGCAGGCCATAAAGCACGCTCAACTTCGCGGCCGGGATCGAGAACTTGCTGCAGGTGCGGGCAATGCGGATATCGCAGCACAGAGCAAGCCCCACGCCGCCGCCAATGCAATATCCGGAAATGGCGGCGATCGTCGGCTTCGATAGTCTGGCGATGGCCTCCTCGGCCGCCTCGATATCCGCGTCGAAGCGCGCTGCCGACGCTTCGTCCCTGCGCAACGTCTCGAACTCGGTGATGTCGGCACCGGCGCAAAAGTGATCGCCGGCGCCCGTCATGAGCACGACACGCACCTGAGGGTCAGTTGCCAACCGCGCCGCGATCGCACCGAGCTCGAGCCACATGGCGTGGCGCACCACGTTGCGTTTCTCGGGACGATTGAGCGTGATCGTGGCAATGCCAGTTGGCGACGTCTCGCAGAGGATGTCGGGCATGGTGGCCTCCTTCGACTCATGAATCGGCGCGGCGGGCTCGCCAGAGCGGACTGATCATGCACCACGCGATCCAGCCGATGGCGGCCGCGAGAATGGTTGCTGCCGCCGGGCGCTCAAAAAAGATGCTGTAGGAGCCACCGGAAATGAGCAGCGTCTGCCGGAAATTGTGCTCGAGGATTGGCACCAGCAGATAGGCGATCAGCAATGGCGAGACCGGTACGCCGACCTTGCGCATCCCGTAGCCGGCAAACCCGAAGAAGATCATGAGCCAGACGTCGGTCAGGGAGGACTCGATGGCGTACGTGCCGACCACCGCCAGCAGGAGCACGCCCGCCAGCAGGATGTCGCGCGGCACGCGCACGATGTAGTGGAAAAGCCCCATGCAGAAGAAGCCGACGACGAGCAGCACCAGGTTGACAGCATAGAGGCCGCAGTAGATGGCGTACATCTTGTCGCCGTGCTGCTGGAACAGCTGCGGACCTGGGTCGAGCCCGTGCATGAGAAAGGCCCCGCCGAGAATGGCGACGAGGGAACTGCCCGGAATGCCGAGCACGAAGAACGGCAGCAGTGCGCCCGACGTCTCGGCATTGTTGGCGGTCTCGGGCGCCGCGATTCCCTCGAGCGAACCCTTTCCGAACGCCTCCGGATTGGTGGATCCGCGACGAGCGAAGCCGTAGGCGAGCATGGCTGCCGCCGACGAGCCGAGGCCCGGAAGGATGCCAATCACCACGCCGACCAGACAACCGCGCCCCATCGCGCCCCGCGTCTGCCATATCTCCGCGAAGGATAGTGAGCGGTTCTCGCGACTCTCATTGCCAAGGTCGATAACAGTCTGATCGCGCGCCAGCAGCCGTCGCTCGGCCAGCAGAAGGATCTCGCTGATCGAGAACAGCCCCATGAGTAGCGGCACGATACCGACGCCGTTGAGGAGGGCCGGTATACCGAAAACGAAACGCGAGGTCCCGGTGATGCTGTCGGAGCCCACGAGGGCGAGCAGCCCGCCGATCGCCGCAGCGATGAAGCCTTTGGTTAGCGATGTCTTCTCCACCGACACCACGAGCGTCAGCGACAACAGAATAACGCCGACAAGCTCGGGCGGCCCGAATGCCAGTGCGAGTCGCGCCAGCCGCTCAGCCAGCACGATAAGCACCGTCGTTGCGACGATGTCGCCCACCACCGAGCCGACCAGCGCCATTCTGAGCGCTTTGCCGGCCTTGCCCTGCCGGGCCATCGGATATCCGTCGAAGGTCGTGGCGATCGACGAGGGTGTGCCCGGCGTGTTGACCAGGATGGCCGATATGGAGCCCCCGTAAATCCCGCCGACAAACTCGCCGAGAAGAAACAGGAGCGCCGGAACGGGCTGCATTGCAAACGTGAACGGAAGCGACAATGGCAACAACTGGACGGGGCCCACCCCCGGAATAGCACCGACGATCAGCCCCAGAATAGTGCCGACCGTCATGGCGAGAAACGCCTGCCAATTTAGCAGCAGGATAAGGCCTTCGAGGAGTTGCTCCATGTCGACGGGCCCTATTCCAGCCAGCCGGCACGGGGCAGCGGCGTCTTCAGAAGATCGCTGAAAACCAGTTCGAGGCACCAGGCAAATGGCAATGCCACCGCGACGGCCCGCCAGAGCGGACCCTCGCCGAGGAACATGATGAAGGCGACCATGGCGAGCGCCGTCGCCGGCAAAAACCCGATGCCCGGCAGCAGCAGCAGATAGACCACCATCATCGCGAACAGCATAAGCGGCCTCGTCAGCGCCGGCCGGACCGTGCCGTCGCCTGTCGCAGCCGTCGCCGGGCCCTGTGCGAACGTCTGCGCGACCGAGGAGAGTGCGTGTACCAGCCCCAGGAGGATAAAGGCCCACGCCAGGATCCGCGGGAAGAATGCCGGCGATACCTCACCCGTTTCCGATGCGATCACCCGCACTTCCCGCGGGATGACCACCAGCAGCAGCAACAGCCCCAGACCGGCAACGGCGGCGCCGAGCGCAACCTCCCATTCTCTTCTCATTGCTCAGCCTACTCCTTCCACATGCCGATCTTCTTCAATGCGCCGGCCACCGCGGTGCGCTCGGCCTCCATGTCTTTGGCAATGGCCGCCGCGTCGCCATAGAGAAGCGTGAGCTGAGACTTCTTGGCGACCTCCAGGAAACGCGGATCCTCGAGGGTCTTCTTGATTGCGTCGTGCAGTTTCGCGACGACCGCTGGCGGGGTGCCCTTCTTGACGAACATGGAGACGGCGTTCGGCGGAAAGCCGAAGTCGTAGCCGAGCTCCTTGAAGGTCGGAATGTCTGGAACCGACGGATCCCGCTTTTCAGATTGGATGGCGAGCATACGAAGCTCGCCTGCGTCCACATACTTCTTGCCGGCCGTGATCGACGACGTGCCGACATCGATATGCTTGCCGAGAACCAGCTGCAAAACTTCAGCGGCGCCCTTGGTTGGAACTTCGCGCAGCTTGATTCCAGCGGCATCCATCCAGGCCGCGGGCGCAAGGTGGAGCTGCAGGCCCCGTCCGGTATGGCCGTAGGCAAGTTTCCCTGGCCTCGCCTTGGCGGCATTGGTGAAATCGTCGAGTGTCTTCCACGGAGACGCGGAATTAACGTAGGCCGCGAACGGGAATGCGCAGAAGCGGATGACCGGTATGAGATCCTGGCTTGTGTACGGCACATCGTAGAAGAACTTGTAGACTTCCGGCACGTAGCCCGACGACATCAGCGATACGACCGTGTAGCCATCGGCCGGCTTCGACAGCATTTCGATGGCCGCCGCTGTCGTGCCACCACCCGGCTTGTTGGTGGCCAGCATCGGTTCACCGAGGTGGTCCTTGACGAAGGTGGCGATGGCTCGCAGCGCAATGTCGACGCCGCCGCCGGCGCTGAATGGCCCGATGGACGTAACCGGCCGCTTCGGCCAGTCGGATTCCGCGTTTGCCGCGACCGGCGACAGAAGCAGACTCAGCGCTATGATAAGGCCTTTCAGCCGCATCGACATTTCTTCCTCCAATCAAGGGCGGTTGCTCCCAGCCGCGGCGTACTTATTGCGCGAGCGCCACCGTCAGTCCTTCCACATGCCGAGGTCCTTCAGCGCGGCTGCCACTGCGGTGCGTTCGGCTGCGATATCTTTGGCGATAGCTCCCGCGTCGCCGTAGTCGATCGGTATCTTCGCCTTCGCGGCCACCTCGATGTAACGCGGGTCTTCAAGCGTTTTCTTTACCGCATCGTGAAGTTTTGCGACGATGGCAGGTGACGTTCCGGCCTTCACGAACAGCGAGAGAGCGACGGGCGGAAAGCCAAAGTCGTAGCCCAGCTCTTTCATGGTGGGCGTGTCGGAAAACGGCGCTTCGCGCTTGGTGGACTGAACCGCGAGGACGCGTAGCTCACCGGACTGCACGTACTTCGTGGCGGCCGTAATTGATGATGTGCCGATATTGATGTGCTTTCCGAGAAGCAGCTGCAATACCTCGCTTGCACCCTTGGTCGGCACCTCGCGCAGTTTTATTCCTGCGGCGTTGGCATAGGCCGCCGGGGTCAGATGCAGCAAGATGCCCCTGCCAGTATGGCCGTAAGCGAGCTTGCCGGGGTTCGCCTTGGCGTCGCGCGTGAAGTCCGCGAGCGTTTTCCAAGGCGACGACGAGCTGACGTAGAGGCCGAACGGAAAGGCCCCGACCCGGATCACGGGCACCAGGTCTTTGCTGGTGTAAGGCACGTCATAGAAAAATTTGTAGACTTCCGGCACGTAGCCGGCCGACAGAAGCGCCACCACCGTGTATCCGTCGGCCGGCTTGGACAGCATCTCCAAAGCCGCCGCCGTCGAACCGCCACCCGGTTTGTTGGTGGCAAGGAACGGTTGGCCCAGATGGTCCTTGACGAAGGTGGCGATGGCCCTCAGCGCGATGTCCGCACCTCCGCCAGCGGCCAACGGACCGATGGAGGTAATGGGCCGTTGCGGCCAGTCGCTTTGAGCGCGCGCACCTTGCGGCGCAAGAAGAAGCGCGACTGCTACGACCATGGTAGATAGCCTCATGGAAATATCCTCCTCCAGTATGTCTCGACATGGCCGATGCGCATGCGAGATGGACGGGCCGATCACCTGCTTGACGTTCCGGGATCGTTACCCACCCAATGCCATGGTACTTGGCGCACGCCGTGTGGCCAGTTTTTTCGGGAGAAGCGAATCCCAGGCGCATTGGAGCGATTCGTCGTTCTCGATCTGACCAGCCACCTGTCGGGGCCATACGCGGCGATGATGCTGGCCGACCACGGGGCCGACGTCATCGGGCGCAAAGGCACAGGCGACGACGCGCGCCGCATGCCACCGTCCGTTGAAGGCGAAAGCGCACCGTCCATGGTCTGGAATCGTAATAAGCGATCGGTAGAGCTGGACTTTAAGGCAGACGACGACAAGAAGCGTCTGCTGGATCTCGCAGACAGAGCCGACATTTTGATCGAGAATTTTCGCCCCGGTGTGCTGGATAAGCTGGGTCTTCGCTACGACGCCAGCTTTTCCATTGGCATGGACGGCCACGATCGCGTTGCAGCATTTGCTGCATTCCAGTCAGCCTTGGCTCTCAGCGCGTCGAGCGCGTTGACCTATATCCTCGGCAGCGTGGTCCTTGGCTGGGGCGCAGAAGCCGAACGCGCCATCGAATGGAGCGAGCGTGGTTTGCGCTTGAGCCCATTCGACACGTGGGCGTTCGCTGCCTTACTATTTACCGACGTGGTTATGCCCGGCAATCTGCGCAGCCCGGAGTTGGCGCGAGTAAGAACTTCCCGCGAGTAGCGTCTTCGATGGGTCCAAGGATCAAAGCGAGCGGAGTGCGCAGCTCGTGGCTGACATTGGAGAAGAACAAGATCTGCGCCGCAGCGCGCCCAATGAACTCGCGGTACTCCTGATTAGCGAAACCAGTCGAGCGCGTTCGAGCCAGGAAGCAAGACGAGCAAATAAACGTCCGAGCGTGCTTGCGAGTTCCGATAACACGTCACGAGACGAGGCTGACGCCCACCCTATAGGTCCGCGCTGGACGGAGGCTGAGTCATCGCCTCTCCGTAGGGGTGCCACGAACCTGACGTCGCCGGGCGCGTTGGCGGGGGCGAGGCAATAAGCTTTGGAGTTTGAGACAAAACGAATATATATTCAATGTCGCAAGGCATTATCTACGGCTGAGTTAAAGTTATCTATCGGCATCAACCAAGGCCAAGATTTGGCGAATCGTAGATTTTACTAAGTACAGGAACCTCCACCATAACAGCGCGTTTTCCTCGGGTCGAAGCAAACGGAGGTAACTCATGCGCTATGCTATTATCCCCGCTGCGATAGCCGCGGTGCTCTTGACAAGTATCGGGGCAAACGCCGCCGAATATTATGTCGTCCGGGAGAAGACTTCGAAGAAGTGCAAGATTGTAGAAACCCGGCCCGCCGAGACAACGTGGGTGCAGGTCGGTCCGGCCGCCTTCAAGACACGCGATGAAGCGGATCGGCAAATCAAAGTCATATGCAAAGAAAAGCACTGATCGATGGGCCGCCACAAAAGGCGGCCTTTCGATATTTAATGATCCTCAAAATAACGCCCGGCTGCCCGATTTTTTGCGAAGATTTATGATAAACCGCTAGCGGATCCTTTCATCGGGGAATTGCTCCAAATCGATAAGACGATTGCGCCAGCCCATCCCCTCCGCCCGCACCGCCGACGTCAAAAACCATTTGGGCATCGCTGAGCTCCGCAAACGTTAGATCGATACGCAGTGCGTTCGCCTGCCGCGAGAATGCGCCCCGCCGAGAATCTGTGGTGGTGCGCTGAACGCCGCAAGCAACATTGGGAAGAGTACATCTGCCTGCCTACTTGCGTTCACGGCGACCAAACACTGCTGAACTTGGCAGGGGAGGACCGCCATCGAGCCATCTCACGCCGATAACGCTCTTGCCTCGCCATTCGACAGTAGCGCGATATCGCCCGCCCTTTGCATCTTCGACCTCAATCTGCGCTGGCATCCAGTCGGACGTCGCGCACCGGATTCGCGCGCCACCGGCGGAAATATCCAGAATGCGCGCGAGCATGGTCGAGTTTCCGACATGAATTTTCACCGCGCGATCGACGGCGAAGCGTGGCCGTTTCCGACGCGGTGATCCGGCTGGCGGCATTCGATTGCTCTCCTCACGACTTCGTGAGAAACAAACGATCCCAGTGGTTCAGAGTTCCGCCGACCCGCCATCTCGTGGCGGACGACGCAGTTGCTCCAGATTGCCGCCCGAAGAAATTGCGTTTATGGGGCAGGGATGCGAAGAGTTTTCAGACGGGAAAAATTGCACTGGCCCCCGTATCGATCTTTTTTTGATTTTTGTAACCGGTGTCGGGAACCTGCTCGACTTGGCCTGACTTAAATACTGCATCGCACCGGAGAATTTCTTCGGGCGGATTCAGGACAAGGTTCAAAAGGGAGCTCGCTTATGGCGTCTTTGACAGAAGAACTCGCGGAGGAAGCGAAGCAAGATAGTAAGCAGATGGTCGCGGACATTCAGCGTGGAGCGTATCGCGTTGCTTCCGACGCGCAGGCCGCGGTGTCTGAGGCGATGGCTCCGTTAGGTCGAGTGGAGCGCAATTTTGAAGCTGCTATCGCGAAATCGGCAAGGGAACAGCCAACCGCCACGTTGGGCCTTGCCGTAGCGCTCGGATTTGTTCTCGGGGCTCTCTGGCGAGCCTGATACGGATCGGAACTGAGCGTCCGCCTCAAGTGGGAGAGGCGGGGCCAAATTTAATTCGAGATGTGCGGAACGCCCGCAGATGACGGGGATTATGCAACCTGAGCCCCTGGATTTTCGCCCGCTTTCCGATCTTTTCGGCAAGATCAGCCCCGGATCTGTCAAAAACCTCCACCGGCTCCCCACCGGATGGTCTTTGACCATGATGATGGACGGCCGGCACGCAAACAAGAGTCCTGCGCAAAGTCATGCCCAGCGTCGCCTGACGCGACCGCTTCTGGAACATTACAGGAGCGATTGATCAGGCGGCGCGATCGTCCGCCGGCCTCGTCAGGCTTGCTGGCGCGTGCCGCCTACGACGACATGCAGGGCGTCAAGCACCTCGTGCAGGTAATCCAGCGCAGCCTCGGCATCGCTCAACCGTGCGTGTACACCGTCGGCGTCTAGTCCGCGGCGCTCGATCTCGACCGCTTCCGTCTTCAGACCCAGAATTTCCGAGCTGTAGCTGCCGACCAGCTTTTGGATTGTGATGAGCTGCATCCCCGCCGACATGTGCCAACCCCGCTTGTGTTCGTGAATGATGAACAAACATTCATGTATCATTCAAGTGGGAGACGGTCCAGTCCGGCGACCGAGACATTGGGGATAGCCGCTATGTGCAACCTCTACGCCGAGACCCGGAATACGAAGGCGATCCGCGACCTGTTCAAAGTCGCAAGCAACCGCGCAACTGAAGTCGAGCCAAAGGATACGATCTTCCCCGCTCATATGGCGCCCGTGGTGCGGCTGGCGGAAGACGGCGGGGGGAGCTTGTGGAATTCTCGTGGGGCCTCGTGCTCTTGCAGCCCGCCTGGTGAGCGCGCGACATGGCATTGGTTTGCACTGGTTGGCGACGAACCCCGCGCGATGGTCTCATTCGCCGGCATCTGGCAGCGGTAGCGCGGGCCGCTCAGAAAGGAGGGTCCGAACGTCGACCTCGACGTCTATTCGTTCATGACGACAATGCCGAACGCGGCAACCTCATCGATCAACCATGAGCGCTCGCCCGTGCTGCTGACGACCAATGAGGGAGCGCGACGCTTGGCTTGACGGGACGGCGGCCGAGGCGCGCGCTCTCATTCGTCCCTTAGAGGGCGAGCGACTGCTCATCGTTCAGGCAAGTGCTGAAAAGCGGGATTTGCTGGGATGAATGTGCATCCTCAAGCTTCGGAGGGTTGCGGCGTGTAAACGCACTCGAGTTTCAATCCATCAGGATCGGCGAAAAAAACTGCGTAATAGCCGCAGCCGCTGTTGTACTGTGGATAGTCAGCAGGCAGGTCTAGAATCCTGCCGCCGATGCGCTGAACCACCTCGCAAATGCGATCGACGTCATCTCGGCAATCCACGCCCCAAGCGACGTGATGGAGCCCAGGCGAGTATCGATCATGCGAGCGAAGCTTGCCGTATTCGCTGGCCTTCACAACTGCAATCGAATGCACGCCGAGCGGCGACCGGAGATGCCAATCGAAGCCGCGTTCCTCACGTCTCGCCAACCGATATCCGAGCGTCGTGAGGACGGCATCATAGAAGGCGAACGACCGATCGGGGTTCGCGACTGTAAGATCAATATGATGAACTACACCGCGCATCGGTGCCTCATTTCGGCTGGGCGTCGGTCGAACCCGGCGCGGGAGGAGGAATCACTCGAATTCTACCACCCTCAGCCGGGATCTTGTGCATTTCTGGATCGACACCCGGTGGGGGCTTCAGCACGCCCTTTTGCTTGCTCAACGTGTTGCTCAGAGTACCGGAGGGCGCCTCTGGAACCGGGCTCGTCGGAACGGGCTTGGGCTCTATCTTCTCCGGCGGCGTGTCGGTTGGATGACCAGGTGTCGTGCGCGGTGCAGCGGACTGACCGAAAGCCGAAGCGGCGAGCGCGACGATGGTCCCACCCGCCGCAACAAGCCCCATCACGAAACGGGCTATTGTCGCGGCCCTGTCGCCATGTATTGCGGCATTCCTAATGATCATACATTCATAACGTCTGGACCATCCGCTCGTTCCAAGACACCACGAGTCATCCGTCTAGCTAGCCTCAGTTCTGGCTACACGAGGCAAGTTAGGTGTCTATCGAGGTGGTCGCCGGCGATGACGTGTTTTCGAGCAGATCACCCCAAGGATGAGTGATCTAGCCGAGGCATGTTCCTGCGGGCTCATGGCTGAAACCAGTTCGTCAGCTTTTGTTTTACGCATGCGCGTCTTCCCCCCAGCCAAACGCTGCCTGGGCAAGCTCCCTTCGCTCAGTCGAGGCCGTGGGCGTCGCACTGCCTGAGTTCTGCATGAGAAAGAAGTTATGTGCATATTCGTCCCCCAGGTAAATGGAACGAACGGGTCCCTAGGACCGTTCGACATCGCGTGCGGCTCGCGGCCTATTGGCCGATCCCTCCAAATTGAATTTTTGTCTTCGAGCTTCTCGAATGTTCGTCACAGGGCAGGAGAATGGCCGGCATGACCACCCAGATCGGCTCGGGTTCAAGCACCTATTGGTTTTCTATTTTCGCTCGAAAGGCTTCGGATTGGGCTGGCCGACCGATAACGTTCGCGGCCGCACTCGGACTGATCGCATTGTGGGCAGTCTCGGGTCCATTCTTCGCGTATAGCGACACGTGGCAGCTGGTAATCAACACATCGACTACGATCATCACGTTTCTGATGGTGTTCGTCATCCAGAATTCTCAGAACCGAGACGCCGAGGCGATCCAGGTCAAACTCGACGAGTTGATCCGGTCTGTAGACGGCGCGAACAACAAGCTTTTGGATCTGGAAGAGCTCGACATCGAGTCGATCGATAAGATTCGCGAGAACTATCGGAAACTGGCGGCCGCTGCGAGACGTGAGTGAGCAGCGCCAGCCGAGGAGTGCGCGAAAGTAATCGATCTGATTGCAGCGCTTCGACAGGGGGCAGTCTCGGGAAGTCGGAGAAGCTCGTTCAGGATCCTGGCGCCCCGACCCAAGGCTATTGATCGAGGTGTGCAATGCCAACGAACGCATGGAAGGTCTTGCAGATTGCGATCGATCAATGGTTCGCTCATAAATCTGCGCGGCTTGGGGCCGCACTCGCCTATTACTCCGTCTTCTCGATGGGTCCGTTGTTGCTCATCGTGATCAGCATCGCGGGCCTGTTTCTGGGTGCGGACGCAGTCAGAGGCAGCCTGACCAGCCAGTTTAGGTCAATGCTCGGAGATACCGGCAGCAAAGCAGTCGAGGCGATGTTGCAGGGGGCGAGTTCACCGGAGGGCGGACACCTGACGGCTGTCACAGGCATCGTGCTGCTCTTCGTTGCGGCGCTTGGGGTCGTCAACCAACTGAAAGACGCCATGAACACGATATGGAATGTCGAGCAGCCTAAAGACGTGAACGTCCGCTGGTATGTGCGAACCTACCTCGTCTCCTTCGCTGGCATCATGAGTCTTGGCTTCCTGTTGGCAGTATCACTGGTGATCAGCACCGGCCTCGCCGCACTCTCCACATGGGCTGGTAGCTCATCGACGGTCATTGGCGAAGTTCTTAGTTTCGTCGCCTCCCTGGCGGTGCTGACGACGTTATTCGCCATGCTCTACCGGTGGTTCCCTGACACCGAAATCGCTTGGCGCGATGTTCTGCCAGGCGCCTTCTTCGCTGCCTTGGCGTTCAATCTCGGCAAGTCCGCCATCGGCTGGTACATCGGCACGCAAGGGCTGGAATCCACTTACGGCGCTGCGGCTTCGATCGTGATCCTTCTTATCTGGGTCTATTACTCGGCCCAGATCGTGCTTTTCGGCGCCGAACTGACCCACGCCTATGCGACCGAGATAGGATCTTGCCAAAGGATGGATGTGAATGCCCAGCTGCCTCACAAGGCACGTACGCTTGGTAATGAATAGAAACGTGTATACAGAATGATTTTGAACTCGCCGCTAAAAGTAAAAGGACTCCCGTAAAGTTCTTTTCTCAAAACTGATACGGCTGGACCGGCTGCAGGTTTCAAAACCGCTAGTCCATATGAAAACCGTGTCCACGGCGACACGAGGAACTGCCTTGGATCGCCTTCGGTCCTCCTCGCCGAGAAACCAACCGCAGACATCGTGAGACACGGGTCAGTTGCATTCGTCAGGCGCGTTCGTCAGGCGAGCTCTCGCGCGAAGGCGCGTCTTACACCCACGTCGCATACGAGTTCGGCCAAAAATCAGTGCGGCACAATACAGAGGTCGGCCTGAACGTAGTTCGCAGGCGCGCGTCGGGTCTGCTATACATATCCCTCAGTCGCGACTTAGACATCGTCACCAGTAGGGAAACCCATGGGCAAAAGAATTGTGGACTTGCGCCCGATTAAGCGGTCCATCATGCGATTGAGGCCATCCATAAAATGGTTGCGCTTGAAGAACCCGGAACCCGCCTTGGGCAGTTCACCAAAGTTCTCAAGTTGGGCAACTTGGTCGACGAGGCTGTCCGAAGCGACGAGTGGGCTCGGCTTGCAAATCTGTTTCGATGTCGCTATTGGCATTCGCCGCCCCGCATCAACTTGAACGGCTGCAATGAACGGCGGATTTCCCGGAATCCTGTGAGTGCGGGATCAGGCCAGTTGCACCGCCTGCACCGACAAAGTCACCTAACTCCACAAGCCGCTCTGACCGCGCAGGTCGGCGGCCTTGCGCCTATGTAGGCACGAATGTGGGAACAGAGATCCATAAAGTCCGATAAGCGGTTTAAGAATAGCATGTTAATTAAAGATCATGGCAGAGGAGGCAGGAGTCGAACCCACCAAGAGCCGTCTTGCGACCCTCTCCGGATTTGAAGTCCGGATGGCCCACCGGGACCAATTCTCCTCCATCGCGATCGACCGTGTCGAACGGTTCATTCGAATGTCACGGCCAGCGACTTGTCAAGCACGCGGCGCATCGAGGAGAGTGCACAACGGTTTTCCACATGGTTTCGAGTTCTTCGCCGGGCACCGGCCCGACCTCGTGCTGCGGTCCTTTGGACGAGGTCCCGAGCTAAGCGGGAATGCGGAACGGCCGCCCAAAAACCGGGTCTGTCGGCGGCGGCGTGACATATTTGAGCTTTTCTCGGGCGGCCCCGTGCGCATCGGCCGTGGCGCGAACCAAATCGTAGTCGGCGCCACCGGGATAGGCGCCGACGACCGAGAGGTCCGACGTCGCGTCGATGCGGCAATGGCCCACGCCCGCCGGAATGAGGACGGCATCCCCCGCCGTCAACTCGAGCACCGGGCCCGCAGGCCCACCGAATTGCACCTGCGCCGAGCCGCTCGCGACGCCCAGCACTTCGTGGACGGTGGCGTGATAGTGGTGGAACGGGTAGATACCGTTGACCCACGCATTGGACCACCCGTTGCGTTTGAAATGCGTCTCGATCTCACGCTCGCTCGCATTCCGGAAGGCGCCGCGATAGACGAGCGCGGGGATGGTCGGATTGTTTGGAACGAGGCCGTCGTCCGTCAGCCGATATGCTTCGATTTCGGGCTGCTTGTTGTCCGGCTGCATGCGGGCCTCCGTGCGCGATCGCCGGCCGGCGCGTGGCCGGCGCCGGCCATGTCATGGTCCCGATCAGATCGGATGCCGATCTGCGCGCGTCAAGACTTGACAACGGCGCCGTCGTCCACGCTGCGGCTGCTCGGTCCGCGCGCGCGTTCGCCCACTGCATCGTCCGGTCGCGGGATCTTGGCAATCCAGTCCTTCGCCAGCGCGAATTCCACGTTCCAGCCCGCAGAACGGAGAAGGCCGGGATAGGTGACATAGCGATCGATCACATCGCGAACGGCATAATGGCGGCCGTTGTCGGTCAGGACAGCCGTCGTGAACGCGGCTGCGCCTTGAGCGCGAACGGCAACATCGCAACGAGCCGTCGACTGGCCGAGGCCGCGAACCACCGATCGCCCCTGCCGGCCATAGGTCTGGGCAATGAGGTCGGCGAGCGGATCGGCGAGGTCTGCCACGTGCGCAATGTGATCTGCGCCCGGATAGCCGCGAAGTGCACGCTGCATGGCATCGGCGTCGCCGACCGAGACCGCGGCCGCGTATTCGAGATACCGTTTCAGGGCGTTGGCACCCTTGTTCCAGTCGTTCGTGACCTGCGAAGCCTCGAACGAGGCGACGACGGCCACGTGCTGCTTCGCCCGGCTGAAGATCACGTTCAGCCGCTTTTCGCCGCCCTCCTGGTTGATCGGGCCGAAATTCATGATCATGCGGCCGGTTGCGCCGGGACCGTAGGCGACCGAGACGATGATGATATCGCGCTCGTCACCTTGCACGTTCTCGAGGTTTTTGACGAACAGTTCCTCGTGGTCGAGCGCAAGCGCGCGGTCAAGGCGGTTGCGAAACGGGGGATGCTCCGTTGCCAGCCGGTCGAGGGCATCCTCGATCTCGGCCTGCTGAGACTGGGAGAAGGCCACGATGCCGATCGATTTGCTGGCATCCTGGCTCAACAGCGCGCGGACCAGATCGGCAATGTAGACAGCCTCTTTCGCGTTGCGCTGGCCGACATAGGAGGCATCCGGCAAACGGTGAAAGCTGATCGGCCGGCTTAGGACGCGCTGCGCCAGGTCTCGCAACGGCGCCGGGGCGGTGACGTCGATCGCTGCGGTAGGCGACAGCGGCTGGCGGCTCGGAACAGTTCGCAGATGCCCCCCATAGAACGCCTGGTTGCAAAACCCGATGAGGCTCTCGTGGCGGCTCCTGTAGTGCCATTCGAGCCGGGTCGCGGGCAAGGCAGCCGCGGCCTTGTCGAGCAGGCTCTCGGCCTGCATGCCGAAGGCGACGTAGTCCGGAAGGTCGGCATCGTCGGTGTCGAGCTTGCGGCCGAAATAGCTCGGCGGTGGCAACTGCATCTCATCGCCGACGACGATCATCTGGGGCGCGCGGTAAAGTGTCGGCAAGGCGTCTTCGATGGGGATCTGACTCGCTTCGTCGAAGACGACCACGTCGAACAGGGCCTCGTCGAGCGGCAATGTGTCGGCCACACTGAGTGGGCTCATCATCCAGATGGGCTTCAGGTCACGGACGACGTTGCCGGGCGCCCCGGTCAGAAAATCCCGCAATGCAGCGCTTGGGCGCAGGAGGGAGAATTGATGTTCGAGGAAGGCCCGGCCGACATCGTAGGTCTCGTCCGGAGTGCCGATGCGGCTGCGAAAGCGAGACTTTCGCTCGTCCAAGATACGCCGCGCATTGAGCGTGCGCAGCTCCGCGAGCTTCGCGCCGAGATCTTCGGCGATCCGCTGCAAATCGTGCGAGGCGACGCGTTGCGCAGCCGGGTGCTCGGCAAAGATACGCTGAACCCCGAGGTGCAGTGACGCCGCGCGCAGTGTGTCCGTCTGCATCGGGGCTGCCCGTAGCGCTTCGCCCAATGCTGGCGACGCCTCATCGAGATGCCGCAGGGCGGCCGCGAGTTCGATCGCCCGGTCGTCGATGGCGTCGAGCACGTCGAGGTGATCCGCGAGCGTACGTGCCGAACCGTCGCCGAAGCGTGGAAAGAGGGCGAGGATCGCGGCCCGAGCCTGCTGCACGCGGACCTGAGTGGCGGCGAGAGCGAGAATACGCGACCGAACCGCGTCCTCGTCGTCAGGCGCCGTGCGAAGGAGTGCGGCTTCCGGCGAACCGTGCTCGCCTCTTCGCTGCCAGATGCCGGTCAGCTGCGCCCGAAAGGTATCGAGATCATCGACCCCGAGGGATTGCCGGAGGAGGCTTGCGTAGTCGTCGCGCTCAGCCCGCGCCTCGTGCTCCCCCGCCATCCGCGCGAGCGCGGCGGCGCGGCTGCCCGCAGAATTGGCGAGACGCTCGTCGAGGATGTGTTTCAGGTTGCGCCATTCGCCCGACAGAAAGCCCCACACGCGGCCTTCGTGGCGCCGCGCGAGGGGCAGCCAGGCCATCGTTTCGGCGGCCGAGGGCTTGTGACGCCAGCCTGGGTTGGCGGCGATGGTCGTGGCCAGCGATCGCTCGAGTGCGTCGAGCGTTGCGAATTGATCATGCAGACGGCGGGCGGCGTCGGTATCGTGCTCGCGCAGATCGAGCCGGCCGATCGCCGCGAGGGGCTCGAGACGGGCCGCAAGTGTCGTCTCGGCAAACAGGGTCTCGAGCCCGATCCTCCGAGCCTCGTCGGTTCGCACGCCCGAGGCCGAAGCGGCCTCGAATATCGCAAGTGCGGCGCGCGCCGCCTGCAGCAGCATGGCGAGACAGGCACCAGGGTCGGGGCGCGCGAGCAGCGTCCGCGGCAGCGCGGAGAGCGTCGCGAGAACGCGCCCGCGTTCGATGGGCACGTCCCGCAGCGCCTTGTCGAGCTCGATGAGCGCACCCTCGCCGTCGACGAACGCGCCCCACGGTGGGACGGCCTCGCGCTCCTGCAACGAGATGCGCGGTCGCGGCATGGCGCGCTTGATCGCGACGTCCAAAAGGTCGCGAAGCGTCGTCTCGCCCGATCCCACGTAGCGCTGCATCGTCGACGAGAAGACGCGAAGCTGGTCGGCCGAGGTTTCGATGTCGGCGACGAGGTCTGCGCGCTTGTCGCGAATGGTCCGGCTCGGGCGGCTTGCAGGCCAGCTTTCGTAGAGCGCCTTCAAATTTGCGATGAAGGGCAGGCGATCCTCCCGCGCATCGTGCACGAGGCTCGCCAAGTCGCCGATGCCGGCGTCGCGCAATCGCTTGTAGACGACGTCGAGTGCCACGCGTTTCTCGCAAACAAAGAGCACGGATTTGCCGTTGGCCGCGAGATCTGCGAGCAAATTGGCGATTGTCTGCGATTTGCCCGTGCCCGGCGGCCCCTGAATGACGTAGCTCTCGCCTGTCGTGGCACGCAGGACCGCATCGTCCTGGCTTGGATCGGAGGGGAGCACGAGGTTGCGCTCGACGTGAGGCGGCTTCTCGATGTCGCGCAGCTGCTGCCGGGTCTGCGCCTCGAAAAGCCGCTCGTAGTTGGCATGCCGACCCGGATAGCGATCGAGAAGCACTTCGTAGTCACGCACCAGGCTCATCTTGCGCGTGTTGAAATTGGCGAGGGTGACCGCGCACAGGTCGATGTCCCAGACGAGCGGGCCCGTCTGGCCGGCAGCCGTCGTCGAGTGCTCGTCGCCGACGTGCGCGGACAGCTCGGCCTCCGTCGGCATGCCGCTCTCGATAGTCGGATGCGCCCCGCCGGCGACGCCATGCTCCGTCGCCGGACGTGGCCTCAGAAAGCGGTCGAACAATTCGAGCCCGAGCGGCTGGTAGCTGTCCGCCGCGTAGGAATAGCCGATGCCGCGCCAGTCCTTTAGCCTTGCGGCAGCGCGCCGCTGGCGCCGCCGATGCTCGTCGAGCTGGCGCCTGTTGGCTGCCTGCAATCTCGGCAGGGGGGGCGCATCGACGAGACGCACCGAGAGGCCCGGACGCGTCTCGCTGGCCTTCGCTTGCAGCCGACCGCCGAGCGCCCGGATCGCATCGAGACTGGACATGTCGAGCGTTTCGGCAAGCTCGACCTGGAAACGGTCTTTGAGAACGAAACGCAGCACCGGATTGATCTCGGCCTCGCAGACCGGCGCTTCAAGCGTGAGGCTGAAGGCATCCGGGTCCCCGGGCTGCTTCTTCAGAGAAACCGGCAGCATCACGAGCGGCGTATTGACGGGCTCGGTCGCATCGTCGTCATGCCAGCGCAGGAAGGCCAGCACCAGGCGCAGCTGGTTGAAGCCGAGCTCGCGCGAATCCTTGCGTGCCGCGCTGCGCATCTTGTCGAGGCTCGGCGCCAGAAATGGATAGTCGGCGCAGTGCAGCCAGCGACGCAGATCAAGCTCGCCTTTGGTCTCTCCGCGTTCGTTGAGCCCGGCTAGCCGCTGCAACATCTCGTCGTCCGCGGTCAGCAGCGCGCGCGGCTGCAGCGCTTTGTAGTCGAGCAGCACCGGCAGCGAGCCGCGAGTCAGGTCGACGCCGTGGCGATCGGCAAAGTAGAGCAGCTTGTTGCGCCGGGTGACCTCGAACAGGCGGTTGCGAAAGTATTCGTGGGTACGTTCGCGGCGCAGAACGGGATCGGCAACATCGGCAAGGTCGCGCGCCTTGCTCTCGGCGTCGTCGACCTCGACGGACCGATAATCGTCGATGAGGTCGATCAAGGCCGCCAGATCCGCCGGCCGTTCGGCGCGCCGCACGCGGGTCATGTCGACGATGATGCGCGCGAGGACCGGGCTGAGCCGTGGATTGAGCCGCGCCAGATTGTTGCGATGTTCGACGAATAGCGCGAGTTCGCCCGCCTCGCCGAAGTCGAGACCCGTCGCCAGGCTCCCCATCAACATGCCGAGGTGGAAGATGTCGGTCAGCGCATCGTGATGGCCTAGCTTGCGCTCCCAGCTCGCATATCCCGGATAGTAGAGGGGCCGTGTCGGAGGCGTCTCGGGCGGGCATACCTCCTCGGCGCCGAGCTCCGCCACATCGATGACGGCCACGTCGTCGGCGACAATCGGCTCGCACACATCGACTTTGGCGAGGGTCAGCTCCCCGTTTGGACTCAATGCGAGCAAGTCGAAACGGTCGAGCGAGGCCACGCGTCCCGCCTCGTGCAGGTCGTGGCATTCCTCGAACAGCGAGCGCACGGCACCGATCAGGTCTTCGTTGTCGATGGGCCCTGCCTGGCGAAATCGCCTGAGAAGGTCGCCGAAGGACGCGTTCCAATCGTATGGCGTGCGCTCGAGCATGGCGACCTATGCGGCCCGACGGGCAAGCCCGGCCTGCAGACCGCGACGGCCCCGCAGCTCTTGTCGGGCAATCTCGCGAAAGCGTGCGCCGATGCCGAGTTCGTCGGCTGCCGCGGCAGCAACCGGCAGCGTCGTGCCGAGCCGGGCGCCGTCGACGGTTGCGAAATCCAGCAGCAGAAACGCCAGATACTCGGCGGCGTTCTCCGCAAGGGCGCGCGCGGGACGCTCGAGCGGCGTCACGGCTCGGGCGGGTTCGTAATCGGGAACGATTTCGCGGGCGTGCGCCAACGCGGCAGGTCGCACCGTATCCGCGTCGTAGAGGACGCGATCGAGGATGGCATTCGTGAGCGCGCCGAGCGCGTCCCTGTCGAGCAGATCGAGTGTCGCGAGGTCGATCGGCCCGGATATCAGCTCGGCAACGTCGGAGCGAGGGTCGTTCGCAGTCGGCGGAGTCGATTGGGCGAGCGCGCGCGCGCGGGCGGCGATCTCGGGCGGGGCGCGCGAAGGTCGCTCGTCCGACCCGGCTGCTATCTGGCCGTCGGTTTGTTCGAGGCAGGCGTCCGCGGCGATCGCTGCTGCTTCCGCGTCGATGTCGCCGCGCGCTTTGAAAAGGATCCGGACGGCCGCCGCACGGCTGCCGCAGGCGATGAGCCCACCCCGGTCGCAATAAACCTCGGTCATCAGTTTGAAACGTCGTGAAGTTTCGGCGATCTCGGGCGGACATCCCTCTTGGCCGACGAGCCAGCGGAGCAGGCGCGTCGCGATGTGAAGCCGCCCATCGCCGACCTTGTAGAAGCGAAATCGCGCGATCTCTCGTCCCAGGATCGCGAGCAGTTCTTCCTCGTTGGTGATCCGCTCGACAATATTGCCGGCAAGCGCGATTGCGACTTCGTCCGGCATGAAGACCAGATGAGCGCCGGGGGTTGCCGCCGCAGGCAAACGGAAGAGCGCGACCGGAGATTCGATGTCGAGGCGCTGGCACGCCGTCTCGGCCATCGCATATCGCTCCCCGTTGGCCCCCCGGTTCGGAAGACGGGTCGCGCGCTCCTGGAGATCGGCTCGAGTCAAGTCCCTGTAACGGTCGCCGATGTGCTCCGCTTGAAACCAACGCCACAGATGGGGCTCGGCGCGCTCCAGTCGGTCGGCGATGGCGAGATGGTACGCAAACGGCTCGAGCTGCATGGCATCCCCCAGTCACCGGCCCGCCAGCATCGACCGCCGCGTCCCACGCGCAGATACGCGACCGAGGTCCGGGCTTGCAAGCCTCGCCGATCAATTCGCTGTTCGCGTTGCGAGAAAGCGGCAGCCCGCCCACGTGACGAGACCGAGGCGATAGAGGGCCGGGGCCGGGAGCTGTGCTCAGGCGAGCGTCGCTTCCGAGCCCAGGATGACGGTCGCTTGGGACGAGAACACCCCTCCGTTGCCATGCGCGAGCGCCGTTTCGACGCCGCCCACCTGGCGATCGCCACATTCGCCGCGGATTTGCCGGACCGCCTCGATCAGCAGGAAAATGCCATACATCCCCGGATGACAGTAAGAAAGTCCGCCGCCGTTGGTGTTGACGGCAAGGCCGCCACCCGGCGCGATGCGTCCGCCTTCGACGAAGCGGCCGCCTTCGCCCTTGGGGCAGAACCCGAGATCCTCGAGGAACAGGATCGTGTTGATCGTGAAGGCGTCATAAAGCGCGAGAACGTCGATATCTTTCGGGCCAAGCCCGGCCATCGCGTAGGCGATATCGGCGGATCGCTTGGCGCCAGTCTGTGTCAGGTCCGGCATCGAGGAGATAGCCGCGTGCGTGATCGACTGTCCGCAGCCGAGCACGTAGGCAGCCGGCTTTTTCAACGATCGCGCCCGATCGGCCGACGTCACCACGAGGGCGCCGCCGCCGTCGGTCGACAGGCAGCAATCGCGCACGGTGAAGGGTGTGCTGATCGGGCGTGCAGCCAGCACGTCCTCGATGGTGAGGGGCTTTCGATCCCAGGCGGCGGGGTTGAGCTGAGCCCATTGTCGGGCGGCCACCGCCACCGCTGCAAGCTGTTCTCGCGTGGTGCCGTACTGGTGCATGTGGCGTCGCGCTGCCATGGCGTAGGCGCTTGCCGGAAGGAACGGCTTGAACGGGGTCTCGTATGGATTGGTTTCCCGCGCGGACGCTTGGCGCCGTCCCACGCTGCGTTGCGTACTGCCGTAGGCGATCACCGCGACGTTGCACAGTCCGGCCTCGATCGCCTGCTGCGCCTGGGCGACGTGATATTCGAACGACGAGCCGCCGACGATCGTCGAGCCGATGACGGGTGCATCGAGCCCAAGATACTCACTGAGCGACAAGGCAGACGTGCGGGCCTGAGTGGTGGCGCAGAAGAGACCATCGACGTCCCTGAGGCCGAGCCCGCAATCGTCGAGCGCCCGGGTGATGCCCTGGGCCATCAGGTCGATCGGGGTCAGGCCTTCCGCGACCTGTCCGAGGTCCGACTCGGCCACGCCGACGATGGCGGCGCTGCCGCGCCGCGCCGTACCGGTGGACTGGCGCGAGCGAGCGGCCGGCTCGCTTCGGACCGATGTGGTGGCCTGCTGCATCCCCGAAGCCGCGGCAGAGAGCGGGACGAACACCGGTACCGGTTCGGCGTCGCCGCCCGGACGATGCACGCCGAACGAAACCCGCATGCCGATCTTGACCGCATCGGGTGCGACGCCTTCGACGCGGCTCATCAAGCGGAAACCTTCGTCGCAGTCGATCAGCGCCACGTTGTAGGCGCCGCCGTCCACGGCGTGAACCGTCGTGGTGGAGTAGACTGTGCCAAGTCCGCTCGCGACGCGCCATTCGAGGTCGGTCGAGCCCGTGAACGGGCAGACGAGCCGAGGGAAGAACACGGCGCGCTTGGCACCGGGGCTCCACTGGTAGGCAAGCTCGCCCTTCTCGAGGTGTGCGACGTACGTCTTGTGCGGCGCAGCCTTCGGATCGGCCATGGCTAATCTGTCCTCCGGGTCTTCGTTGGTGGGCTTTAGGGCCGAGGCTATGCGGGAACAAGGCCGGAGACCAGCACGGATGGCGATTCGGAACTCGCCGGGCCCGGCCGGCCTCGGCGCTTTGGCACACGCCGGGCGGAGACGCCGCAAAACGCCATAACCAGCAGAAATGATGCACTATTTTATTTGTTTTGCGCCGTCATTTGCAGGTCGCGCCGAGTTCGGTCTTGCGCCTGCTTCGGCGACATGAGACGCAATCCAAGCTGCGGAATTGACCAGTGCCAACGTGTGTCCACCCGGCGTGATGGAGGATCTGGGCGTGGACTTGACCCGATTGCTGACGAGCCGGATGACCGGACTCCAGGTTGCTGCCTTGCCGTTGCAGCGCTCGCCTGCGGGACAGGTGGCCGTGGGCCTCGTCACGAGCCGCGGCACCGGGCGTTGGGTGCTGCCGAAAGGCTGGCCGGTCCCGGGGCTGACGCTTGCCGAAACGGCCGCCATCGAGGCGCGCGAGGAGGCCGGCCTTGTCGGGGACATATCAGATACGCCGATCGGCCGGTATCGCTATCGCAAGGGGCTGCATACGTTCGCAAGCATGCCGTGCGAAGTGCAGGTATTTCCACTTCAAGTGAGAGAGCAGCTATTTGCGTGGCGCGAGAGAAAGCAGCGGCGCGTGGCGTTTTTCTGGCCCGAGGCGGCGGCTCAAAGCGTCGACGAGCCGGAGTTGGCAGCCCTGCTGCGCACTCTTTGTGCGGAGGGAAGCTTCGACCCATGACGATATTCGCGGGGTCTCACCGCGCGTGACAAATCTGCGCACAACCGACATCCGGCGCCGATAATGGTTTCGGCGGGCGCCCGAGCCACTATGACGGTGGCGATCACGGTCGCGGTCACGTGCTCGACATGAACAGCTAGGCGGGAGGGATGGGGTGAGCACGGGAAGCGAACTTGTGGAGCACGAGGAGCTGTCCCGCAAACGCTCGCTGGACAAAGACCTCAAGAAGATCGAGCGGCTTGAAACGGCAACGCGGTCCGTCGCCAAATCGCTGCTCGCGCCGGGACTGGCACTCGTCTTCCTTGCCTTCAGTGCGGCACTCGCCAGCCTGCAGATCGGCGCGCATACGGACGCCGTCCTGCTGATCTCGGCAGCCGTTCTGGCCGGCTACATGGCCCTGAATATCGGCGCCAACGACGTGGCAAACAATGTGGGCCCGGCCGTCGGCGCCCGCGCCATGACGATGATGGGTGCGTTGGTCATTGCGGCCGTTTTCGAGTGCATGGGTGCCCTCATTGCGGGCGGCGACGTCGTCAAGACCATCTCTAAGGGGATCATCGATCCGGGTCAGGTCGCAAGCGCCCAGGTGTTCATCGGCGTGATGATGGCGGCACTGGTCGCGTCGGCCGTCTGGGTGAACCTTGCGACCTGGATCGGTGCCCCCGTCTCCACGACGCACGCTGTGGTCGGTGGTGTCGTGGGGGCCGGCGTCTCGGCGATCGGGCCGGGGGTGATCCACTGGCCCGTGATGGGTGCGATCGCGGCGAGTTGGGTGATATCGCCCGTGCTCGGGGGCGTCATCGCCGCGGCCTTCCTGGCCTTCGTCAAGCACTTCATCATCTACCAGGACGATAAGATCGCGGCGGCTCGGCGCTGGGTGCCGCTGCTGATCTCCGTGATGATCTCCGCTTTCACCGCCTATTTGATGCTCAAGGGATTGAACCAGGTCTGGAGACCCTCGGCCGGGGTGATCCTGGCCGTCGCCGGCCTCACGCTGGTCGGCTCCTTGTTGGTGCTGCGCCCGATGATACATCGCCAGTCGGAGCATCTCGAGAACCGGAACCAGTCCCTTCGGAAGCTGTTTCATCTGCCGCTCATTTTTTCTGCGGCCTTGCTTTCATTCGCTCACGGCGCGAACGACGTTGCCAACGCGGTGGGCCCGCTGGCCGGCATCCTTCATAGCGCGCAAAACGGCTCGGTTTCAGGAAACGTCAGCCTGCCCTTCTGGATCATGCTGATCGGCGCGGTGGGCATCACCCTTGGTCTGTTCCTGTTCGGGCCGAGGCTGATCCGCACCGTCGGCGAGCAGATCACGCGCATGAACCCGATGCGGGCGTTTTGTGTCGCGTTGTCCGCCGCCGTGACCGTAATCGTCGCCTCGGCCTTGGGGCTGCCCGTGAGCTCGACGCACATTGCGGTCGGCGCGGTGTTCGGTGTCGGCTTTTTTCGCGAATATTACACGACCCACAGCCGTCGCCGTCGCGAGTACCTTGCGCGACAAGGCGTCGGGGAGAGCCGACATCACAGTCCTGATCCGTCCGCTGCGGAACTGCAGGACGTCATTCGACGCAAGCTCGTTCGCCGCTCGCACTTCACCGTGATCGTGGCGGCATGGCTCATAACGGTCCCGGCGGCTGCCGTGCTGGCAGGCGTGATCTACCAGCTCTTCGCGCTGGTCACGGGTTAGTCCGGCAGCTTCACGCACCCCGTCGCACGGGCTGGACGAAGCGCCCCCGATGGACAAGGCTTGGCACGTCACAAGGCTGGCCGCCGGCGCGCCGGCACGAAAGTCGTGATGAGGAAATCCAGGTCATGTCCCGACGGCGGGCTCTCGAAGGCATTCGCATCGTAGATTTCAGCTGGGTCCGTGCAGGCCCATGGGCGACGCGGTGGCTCGGGGCGCTCGGCGCCGAGATCATCAAGATCGAATGGCCGGAGAGCGAACGTGGGCGACTGCCGAGCTCGACGACACCTCAGGGCTTGGAGACGAACCTCAATACGTCGGGCAACTTCAACGACACCAACGTCAACAAGAAGAGCCTCACGCTCAATGTGCGCAGTCCCAAGGGCCTGGCCATCGTCAAGCGTCTGATCGCCGTTTCCGATATCGTGATCGAGAATTTCAGCTCGCGCGTCCTGCAAAAATGGGGCCTCGGCTACGACGAACTGGTGAAGATCAAACCGGACATCGTCTACGTCTCCATGTCCGGATACGGCCACACGGGGCGAAACCACCATTACACGACGTTCGGGCCGGTGGCGCAGGCCGCATCGGGGCTCACCTTTCTGTCGGGCTTGCCGGGCGCGCCGCCGGCCGGCTGGGGATGGTCCTATATGGACGACACCGGCGGCATGTATGGCGCAATGTGCGCGCTCACCGGCCTCTACCATCGCAATGCAACGGGCAAGGGCCAGCACATCGACCAATCGCAAATGGTGTCGGCGGTGCCTCTCAACGGACCCGCGCTCCTCGATTTCACGGTGAACGGTCGGGGCTCGCGGCGGCCGGGCTTCCCGCCTGGCAACCGCGCGCATTGGCCCGGCACGCCCATGTTGAACAACTACCGCGGGCCCACCGTCGCGCCGCACAACGCCTACCGGACACATCCGGGCGGATACAACGACTGGTGCGTAATCGTGTGCCACACGGATGCGGAATGGCGCGCGCTCGTCGACGTGATGGGCGGCCCGGCATGGGCCAAAGACGAGAAATTCGCCACCGTCTCGGGGCGCCTCGAACATCAAGTCGAGCTTGACGAGCTGCTCGAGACGTGGACGGCGACCCTCGGCAAATACGAACTCACCGAGCGATGTCAGGCGGCGGGTATCCGCGCGCTTCCGGTGCAAAGTGCCGAGGATCGAGTCGAGAACGATCCGCAATTGCGCGCGCGCGGCATGTATCAGCCGCTGGATCACCCGGCGCTCGGCCGTCACGAGGTGCAAAACGCGCCTTTCACGCTTTCGCAGACGCCCGTGTTCAATCACGCCGCAAGCCCCCTGATCGGCGAACACACGCGCGAGATTGTCGAAGGACTGCTCGGCCTCGGGGCCGACGAACTCCGCGCCGGTTTCGAGGACGGGACGTTCTGGCCGGTAAAGCGCCCCCGGTTTTCCTATCAGGAGGACATGCTCCGATGATCGAGGACGAAGGCGCGCCGGGACCGCTTGCCGGGCTTCGAGTCCTGGAACTCGCCGACGAGAAGGGCCAATTCTGCGGCAAGCTGATGGGTGATCTCGGCGCGGACGTCGTAAAAATCGAGCCTCCCGGAGGGGAGCCGGCCCGTCGGGTCGGGCCATTCCTGGATGACGTCCCGCATCCCGAGCGGAGCCTGTCGTTTTGGTATTACAACACGTCGAAGCGCGGCATTACGCTCGATCTCGGGTCGGCTGACGGGCGTCTGCTGTTCGGACGGCTCGCGGAAGGCGCCGACATCGTTCTCGAGACCTTTCGACCGGGCTATCTCGATGCGCTCGGGCTCGGCTACGCGGCGCTCAGCGCGAAAAATGCGGGCCTCGTGATGTGCTCGCTGACGCCATTCGGGCAAACCGGTCCGTGGCGCGATTATCTGAGCGGCGATCTCCTGCACATGGCGGCCGGTGGAGAGATGGCCTCTTGCGGCTATGACGAAATCGACGCCCCGGGTGGCGTTCCAATCGCACCGGGTGGCGGCAATGCCTGGCACATGGGCGGCCATTTTGCCTACATGGGCATTCTCGCGGCCCTCGTCTGCCGCACGTACACGGGCGCTGGACAGTACGTCGACTGCTCGATCCACGAGGCCTGCGCTCTGACGACCGAGTCGGCCATCGCCAACTATGTTTATCGCGGCGAGACGCTGATCCGGCAGACGGGTCGGCATCACGCCGCGCAGCCGGGCCCGAGAACCCAGTTTCCCGCCAAAGACGGCAAATACGTCACGGCCCTCGTCGGCGGGCGTCTCAATCCCAAGTACGTCAAGGAGCTGGCCGCCTTCCTCGATAGCTACGGCATGGCGGGAGACCTGCTGGACGCCAAATACCAGGACCCTGACGTCGTTACCGCAGCCACATCGCACATCATCGACGACGTTGTGGCCGGCTTTATCGCAAGCCTGCCGGCCGAGGAGGTCTATCATGCCGCGCAGGACCGCGGCTTCACGTGGGCGGCCGTGCGCGCGCCCGAGGATCTGCTGGCGGATGCGCATCTCGACGACCGGGGCTTCTGGAAGGACGTTGCACACCCGGAACTCGGGCGCAGCTTCATGTATCCGGGCGAGGCTGCGATCTACGGTGGATCTCCCTGGCGAATATCGCGTCGCGCGCCGCTGATCGGCGAGCACAACGGCGAGATATATTCGGGCGAGCTCGGCATTCCCGCGGGCGAGCTTTGTGCGCTCGCGGAGAGCGGCGTGATCTGATCCGCCTGACCGAAACTCGTGCGGACGTTCGGCGCAAAGACAGTGACGCGCCGGGCGCGCAGGCTTAGTCTCCGATCGGCCGCTCTGGATTGCGATCATGCCTTTTCGCCAACGTATCGGCAGCACGAGCTATGTGTTCGGGTCGCTGACCGACCTTCTCGCCAAGGCGACGCCGCCACGGGCCGGAGATCGGCTCGCGGGCATCGCGGCGGCGAGCGGCGAGGAATGCGTCGCAGCGAAGATGGCGCTGGCTGACCTGCCGCTGCGGACCATTCTCGCCGAGCCGCTCATCCCCTACGAAACGGACGAGGTGACCCGCCTGATCCTCGACACGCATGATGCAAACGCGTTCGCCCCGATCGCGAGCCTGACCGTCGGCGAGTTTCGCGAGCACCTGCTGGCACACGCGACGACGGCCGGGATGTTGCGGGGCCTCGCGCCGGGGATAATCCCCGAGATGGCGGCGGCCGTCTCCAAGATCATGCGCAATCAGGATCTGATCCTTGCGGCGCGCAAGTGCCGGGTGGTCACCGGCTTTCGCAACACGATCGGCTTGCCGGGCACCATGGCCGTGCGGCTGCAACCCAATCATCCGACCGACGATCCCGCAGGCATCCTCGCGTCGATAGCGGATGGATTGATGTATGGGGCGGGCGACGCGGTTATAGGCATCAATCCGGCGTCCGATTCGCCATCGCGCACCGATCGCCTGCTGCGGCTCGTCGACGACGTTATCCAGCGCTATGCCATCCCGACGCAGGGCTGCGTGCTGGCCCACGTGACGACCGTCATCGACTTGATGGCGCGTGGTGCGCCCGTCGATCTCGTATTCCAATCGATCGGCGGCACCGAGGCGGCCAACCGCGCCTTCGGCGTGTCGCTCGCGGTCCTGAGGGAGGCCGACGATGCTGCTCGCTCGCTGGGGCGCGGCACGATCGGGGACAATGTCATGTACTTCGAGACCGGACAGGGCTCGGCGCTCTCGTCCGGCGCCCACCACGGCGTCGATCAGCAGACGTGCGAGGCGCGCGCCTATGCCGTGGCGCGTGCCTTCCGGCCGCTGCTGGTCAACTCGGTGGTCGGCTTCATCGGCCCCGAATACCTCTATGACGGCAAGGAGATCCTTCGCGCCGGCCTCGAGGATCACTTCTGTGGCAAGCTGCTCGGCCTGCCGATGGGTGTCGACGTTTGCTACACCAATCACGCCGAGGCGGACCAGGATGACATGGACGTAACGCTGACGGCCCTTGCCGCGGCGGGCGTCACATATGTCATGGGTGTGCCGGGTGCCGACGACGTCATGCTCGGCTACCAGTCGACGTCCTTCCACGATGCCCTTTACGTGCGCGAAGTGCTCGGCCTCAAGCGCGCCCCGGAATTCGAGGCGTGGTTGATGGAGATGGGCCTGTCCGAACCGAACGGCCGGCTGCTGCCGCCGGCGCCATCGCATCCTTTGCTGGCCCACGCTTCAGCCGCCAAGGAGGGGGCATGAGCGGGGTGCCGCGCGATCCATGGCTCGGCCTCGGCGCCGCGACTCCGGCGCGTATCGCTCTTGGTCGGGCGGGGGCATCGCTGCCAACTCGGGAAGTTCTGAGTTTCGCGCTCTCGCATGCCCGTGCACGGGACGCTGTGCACGCCGATTTCGACGACGCGGCTGTCGCCGACGAACTGACCCGGCTCGGGCTCGCGGCGGTACGCGTGACAAGCAAGGCTGGCGATCGGGCCACCTATCTGCGTCGACCCGATCTGGGGCGGGTTCTCGATGGCCCGTCGCGGCAACGCCTGCAGTCGGCGGCCGGCCAGGGAGACCCCGATATCGCGCTGGTCATCGGTGACGGTCTGTCAGCCGCCGCGGTAGAGGCGAATGCGGGATCTCTGGTGGCGGCGTTCCAGACCCTTTGCGCAAGCAACGCTTGGTCGCTGGCGCCGGTGGTGATCGCCAAGGGCGCGCGCGTGGCGCTGGGCGACGAGATCGGGGCAGTCCTTCGGGCGAAGCTCGTGGCGGTCGTGATCGGCGAGCGTCCAGGCTTGTCGGCGGCCGACAGTCTCGGCATCTACCTCACGTTCGAGCCGCGGCCCGGACGAACGGATGCAGAGCGCAACTGCATCTCGAATATCCGCCAGAACGGACTGGAGCCCAGCGCCGCCGCGGCCAATCTCGCCTGGCTCGTCAATGCGGCGCTGGCGTTGCGCGAGACCGGAGTGCGCCTGAAGGACGAAAGCGAGGCCGGCGTGGCAACGGGGTCGATGCCCGCACCACCCGGTCTTCCCGTCGCCGGCACGTAGTTCGCCGCCGGATCGACGGGCTCAGGACGGGCGACAGATGCGCCACGCGGCAAATATGCCACGGATGTCCGATTGCGGCTCCCGCAACAGCATCGTGATGCCCACCGCCTCGACAGCCGAGAGCGCGGCAAGAATCGCGGCGAGCCTGAACGGCCAGGGGGAGAACCCGCACAGCAACAGCAACAGGCCGACGGCGACGGCCCCGACAGCCACTTTCACGAGCCGCGTGTGATAGCTGGTGAGCTGCCCGTATTTCATGAACCCGACCAGCGCTGGAAGCACCGGGCTCACCACCAGGGCCACGACCGCCGGCAGTTCCTGGCGTACCACGTCGGGCCACAGAAGCAGCACCGAGACGCCGATAGCGGTATAGGCCACAGCGTCGGCCATCGAGTCGAACTTCGCGCCGAACGCCGTCGGCCCGCCATAGAGGCGGGCAACGGTTCCATCCGCCGCGTCCGTGATGAACGAGATCGTCAGCAACCACAGGAACAGCTGCTGCTCCCCGGCTAACGCGAGCCACACCATCGCCGGCGCGGCAATCAGACGAATTGCCGTCAAAAGGTTCGCGGGCGACGGCCCACGACTATTGTATTGCCGGCTCACAGTCATAAACGAGACCATGATTGAATCGGATGATATTCGCAACGCGGCAATCCCAAGGCCGCCGTCGATGCTGCATGGGCTGGTGACATTTCATCTCGTTCGAGCGATGGAAGCATCGTAAACATTTGCAGCGTCCCGGTGGCCGCCGTTGCGTCGAGGTCGTCCAAGTCGGGCCCTTTTCGGCCAAGCCGCCGTCGGGCGCAAGCATGCCGGGCGCGGAAGGCGATCGGGAGTGATAGTGACATTGACTTTCGTCGTCGATCTTATTGCAGCGATTGGCGAAGTCGGGCTTGCAGGCCGAGGCTCGATCCGATGCTAGCGGCAATGGAACCCGACGGCGAGTCCCCTCGTAGAAGCGGATCGCCGGGTCATGATTGCCGATCTCTGCGGACACCCTCAACCGCGGTACGAGCGGCGCGTCGCAACGTCCGCGGGCATGCCGGCGTGAGCTCAATCCAGCAAGAGGTGTTCTCGAAGCGCTTGATCGTCGGATGCCTTGTTCGTGCATGGATCGTGACTTTGCGGCACAATGGCACCAGTGGCGCCAGACCTCGGTGCGGCCAAGCGCTAGGCTCCGCTGGAGAGGACCAGTAATGGACACACCTTCGCCCCTGACGCTCTTCGTTCCCGAGCCTGAATGGCGGCCAGGCGACGTGCCAGACTTCTCGCGGGTCACCATTCCTCGCGCCGGGAGCGTACGACGCCCCGAAATCGACGAGGCGCCGGAGAACATGCGCGACCTCGCCTTTACGATTATCCGCATCCTCAATCGGGACGGCGAGGCCGTCGGCCCCTGGGCTGGAGCGCTCGGCGACGAGGAGCTCAAGCAAGGGCTCCGCCACATGATGCTGCTGCGCACGTTCGATGCGCGCATGCTGACCGCGCAGCGCCAGGGCAAGACCTCGTTCTACATGCAGCATCTCGGCGAGGAGGCCATCAGCACGGCGTTCCGGCGCGCGCTCGGTCCGGGCGACATGAATTTCCCGACCTATCGTCAGGCGGGTCTGCTGATCGCCGACGACTATCCGCTCGTCGAGATGATGAACCAGATCTTCTCCAATGATGCCGATCCGCTGCACGGGCGGCAATTGCCCATCATGTATTCGTCGAAGGCGCACGGCTTCTTCTCGATTTCAGGCAACCTGGGCACCCAGTTCGCGCAAGCCGTCGGCTGGGCGATGGCGTCGGCGATTTCGCGCGACACCAGAATTGCCGCCGGCTGGATCGGTGACGGTTCGACGGCCGAGAGCGATTTCCATGCCGCACTCGTGTTTGCGTCGACCTACAAGGCGCCGGTCGTGCTCAACATCGTCAATAACCAGTGGGCCATATCCACCTTCCAGGGCATCGCGCGCGGCGGCTCGGGCACGTTCGCAGCGCGTGGCCACGGCTTCGGCATTCCGTCGCTGCGTGTCGACGGCAACGACTATCTGGCGGTGCACGCCGTGGCCAAGTGGGCCGTCGAGCGCGCACGCCGCAATCTCGGGCCGACGCTGATCGAGTACGTGACGTACCGCGCGGGCAGCCATTCGACGTCCGACGATCCGTCCGCTTATCGCCCGAAGGAGGAAGGTGTTGCCTGGCCCCTCGGCGATCCCATTCTGCGTCTCAAGGCCCATCTCGTTAAGAAGGGCGTCTGGACGGACGAGAGGCACGCCCAGGCGGAGGCTGAGATCCTCGACGAGGTTGTGGCCGCACAGAACGAGGCCGAGGCGATCGGCACGATGACGTCCGGCAATGCTCCATCGCCGCGCGACATGTTCGAGGATGTTTATGCCGAGATGCCGCCGCACCTTGTCCGCCAGCGTCAGGAGGCAGGGTTCTGAACCATGGCGCATATGACGATGATCGAGGCGATCCGCAGCGCCCACGACAACGCGATGGAGCGCGACGAGCGCGTGGTCGTGTTCGGGGAGGATGTCGGTTATTTCGGCGGGGTCTTCCGCTGCACGGCCGGGCTGCAGAAGAAATACGGCAAGCAGCGATGCTTCGACACGCCGATCAGCGAGTCGGGCATCGTCGGCACGGCGATCGGCATGGCGGCTTACGGCCTGCGTCCCTGCGTCGAGATCCAGTTCGCCGACTACATGTATCCCGCCTACGATCAGATCGTTTCGGAGGCCGCCCGCATCCGCCACCGCTCCGCCGGCGACTTTACATGCCCCCTCGTTATTCGCATGCCGACCGGTGGCGGCATTTTCGGGGGCCAGACGCACAGCCAGAGCCCCGAGGCGCTCTTCACTCACGTCAGCGGCCTGATGACGGTTGTGCCTTCGAATCCCTACGACGCCAAAGGCCTTCTCATTGCCGCCATCGAATGCCCGGACCCGGTGATCTTCCTCGAGCCCAAGCGGCTCTATAACGGCCCGTTCGACGGCCATCACGAGCGGCCCGTCGCCTCATGGAAGTCGCACGACCTCGGCGAGGTGCCGGAGGACCACTTTACCGTGCCGCTGGGCAAGGCCGCGATCCGTCGCGAAGGGACGGATGTCACCGTGCTCGCCTATGGCACCATGGTCCACGTCGCGGAGGCCGCTGTCGCCGAAACGGGTGTCTCCGGCGAGATCATCGACCTGCGAACGCTCGTTCCCGTGGACCTCGAGACGATCGTGACGTCGGTCCGGAAGACCGGCCGCTGCGTGATCGTCCACGAGGCGACCCGCACCTCGGGCTTCGGCGCGGAGCTCTCGGCGATCGTGCAGGAGGAGTGCTTCTTCCATCTGGAAGCTCCCATCGAGCGCGTGACGGGCTGGGACACACCTTATCCCCATGCCCAGGAATGGGATTACTTTCCAGGACCGGCGCGGCTCGGCCAGGCCTTGCGCCGCGTCATGGAGGCCTGAGCCAGGAGGCGCGACATGGGGCTATATGCAATCAAGGTGCCCGACGTCGGCGAGGGCGTGGCCGAGGCCGAGCTTGTCGAGTGGCACGTCGCGGTCGGTGATCTGGTCAAGAAGGACGACGTCATCGCGGCCCTCATGACCGACAAGGCGACCGTCGAGATTCCGTCTTCGGTGAGCGGTACCGTGGTCGCGCTTGGCGGCGGAGTCGGGGACACGCTCGCGGTCGGCTCGGAGCTGATCCGTCTCGAGGTCGCAGGCGATGGCAATGTCAAGGATCCGCCCGCGGACCAGCCGTCGGCGAGAGGTGGCTCGTCTCCTTCGGCAACCGTCGATGGCAAGGCTGCTGCGACGAAACCTCTAGATAAGCCCGCCGAGACAAGGGTTGAGCGACCGGCCGTGGCCCGCGCTGCTCCCGAACCCGTCAGGCAGCGACAGGATCGCTCGCGCGAGGCGGCCTCGCCTCGCCCCGAAAGCGCTAGCCGCGCTGCAGCGGCTAGGCCGCTCGCGTCACCGTCGGTGCGTCGGCGCGCGCGGGAGGCCGGCATCGAGCTGGTGTCGATCGACGGCGCGGGGCCGGGGGGCCGGATCACGCACGACGACCTGGACGAATACCTGGCCGGTGGACGCGCCCGCAATGGCAGCCGCCGCCGCAGCACTGCCGTTACCGAAATCAAGATCGTCGGCGTCAGGCGGCGAATTGCCGAGCGCATGTCGCTCGCCAACGCCCGCATCCCGCACATCACAATCGTCGAGGAGGTCGACATGACCAGCCTCGAAGGCTTGCGGGAGGAACTCAACGGCGGTGATACGAGCCGCCAGCCGAGGCTCACCGTTCTGCCGTTCGTGGTCATGGCGATCGTGGCGGCCGTGAAGGAGCAACCGCAGTTCAACGCCAATTTCGACGACGAGGCCGGCGTCATTCGTCAATTCGGCGCCGTGCACGTGGGCATCGCCACGCAAACCGAAAACGGCTTGATGGTGCCCGTGATCAGGCACGCGGAGGCAAACTCGATCTGGGACAACGCGCGCGAGGTCGTCCGGCTGGCAGGCGCCGCGCGAGATGCGACGGCCGATCGCAGCGAGCTGACGGGCTCGACGATTACCATCACCTCGCTCGGGCCCCTCGGTGCCATCGTGACCACGCCGATCATCAATTATCCGGAGGTGGCGATCGTCGGCGTCAACAAGATGTCGATCCGGCCTTGGTGGGACGGTCAGCAATTCGTTCCCCGCAAAATGATGAATATCTCCTGCAGCTTCGACCACCGTGTCGTCGATGGATATGAGGCGGCGGTTTTTGTGCAGAAGCTGAAGACCTTGCTGGAGCGGCCGGCGATGCTGTTCGTGGGAGGCGGTCCCGATGCCTGATCTGGCATGCAAGCTTCTGGTGATCGGCGCAGGTCCGGGCGGCTATGCGTGTGCCATCCGGGCCGGTCAACTCGGCATCGATACGATCATTGTCGAGGCCGGACGAGACGGCGGAACGTGCCTCAACGTTGGCTGCATTCCGTCGAAGGCTTTGATCCACGCGGCTGGCGAATTTGCCAGGCTGTCCGCTTTTGCGACGTCGGCTCCAATGGGAATTTCGGCGTCGGAACCGGTCATAGCTTTCGAAAAGACCGAAGCCTGGAACAGGTCGATCGTGGATCGGCTGAGCCGCGGCGTGACGGCACTTCTGAAGAAGGCTGGCGTGAGGTCGCTGGCCGGGACGGCACGCTTTCGAGACGGCAAGAACGTGGTGGTCAGCACGCCCGATGGGGAGCAGCGCGTGCGAGCCGAGACTATTGTCATTGCCACCGGATCGGAGCCCGTCGCGCTGCCGTCCGTCCCGTTCGGTGGCGACGTCATCTCCTCGACCGAGGCGCTCGCGCTCCACGACCTCCCACGGCGGATGGCGGTTGTCGGCGGCGGCTACATCGGGCTCGAGATCGGCACGGCCTACGCCAAGCTCGGGACCGTCGTGACCGTCGTCGAGGCGGCCGAGCGCATCCTGCCGCAGTGGGATGCGGCTTTGACCGATCCCGTCGCACGGCGCCTGGCGGCGCTGGGCGTCGAGGTGCTGACGTCGGCCAAGGCAACCGCCTGGTCGAGTCCGGCCCTCGACGTCGAGCTGAAGGGCAAGACGACACGGATCGAGGCTGACAAGGTGTTGGTCGCCATTGGGCGGCGGCCGCGCACGACCGCGGCGGGATTACCCGACCTGCGGCTCACGATGGCGGGTCCGTTCATCAAGATCGACGAGCGGTGCCGTACCTCAATGCGCGGCGTTTATGCGGTCGGTGATGTCACTGGCGAGCCGATGCTTGCGCACCGCGCCATCGCGCAAGGCGAAATGGTCGCGGGGATCGTCGCGGGAGAGCCGCACGTCTGGGACAGGATCGCGATCCCGGCGATCTGCTTCACGGACCCCGAGATCGTCTCGGTGGGCCTGCTGCCCGATGCTGCACGCGCTGACGGTGATGACGTGACGGTGGCCGAGTTCCCGTTCAAGGCCAACGGCCGGGCCCTGACCACGGAGCGCGACGACGGCTTCGTCCGGGTTGTCGCGCGCGGTGTCTCGGCGCAGATTGTCGGCATTCAGGCGGTCGGGGATGGTGTTTCCGAGCTATCCGCGGCCTTCGCACTGGCGCTCGAGATGGGCGCGCGGCTCGAGGATGTGGCGCAGACGATCCATGCGCACCCGACCCGAAGCGAAGCCTTCCAGGAAGCCTGTCTCCGCGGCCTCGGGCTGCCGCTCCACATCTGAACCGGCGATGCAGCCCGTGCGACGTGGTCAGTGGATTTCAGCGAGCCCGCAGAAGGGCGACCAGCGTCAGCGACAGGCAGGCGATGACGATGAACGGCAGCCAGTTCGTATTGCCATTGTAATCGGTCATGGCCCACAGCGCCGGTGCCTTTGACATGACGAGCAATCCGGCAATGGCAAATGTCGGAACCATGACGCGCATACCTTCGTAGGCCTTGCGCACGACTTTCGCGATGAATGGCAACATAGGCGCGTCCCCCGCAGTGAATTCCGACAACCAAATCCCATCGGACGGACCGGATCAAGCTGGAACGTGGTCGCGCACGAGCGGAAACGAGGTTTATCTGTGCGCTCGACGGGCGGTGCTGGCCGCGTCGACCTCTGCTAATCTCCGACGACTCTGACGGCATTCGGCCGAAGCGTGGCTCGGAGAACGGCGTGGCGACCAACAACGCAGGCGGATCGTCTTCCCACGGTGCGACCCGGCCGCCCGAGCATTCGGCGGCGGCAGCGTCTCGCCTGCCCCCGCGCGCCGCCATCGCTGGCAGCTATCTGGCGCCCGAGCGGGCTCTGATCCAAGCTCTGGCCGACGCCGTGGATTTGGGACGCGACCTCGCGAAGGACGTCGGTGCACGCGCGACCCGCCTCGTCGAGGCCGTCCGCCGAAGCAGGGGGCGTCACGGCGGCATCGATGCGTTTCTTCAAGAGTACGGTCTGACCAGCGAGGAAGGCGTCATCTTGATGTGCCTCGCCGAGGCGCTGCTGCGTATTCCCGATGCCGAGACGGCAGATGAGCTTATCGCCGAGAAGATCGGAGCTGGCGATTGGGACCGCCATCTCGGTCATTCTGACAGTCTTTTCGTCAATGCCTCGACCTGGGGCCTGATGCTGACGGGAAACATCGTGCGGCTCGGCAAGTCGGGAGAGGGTGGTCCGCTCGGCCTTGTGAAGCGCGTCGTGTCGCGAGCTGGCGAGCCGGTCATTCGGCAAGCCGTGCGGCAAGCGATGCGCATCATGGGCGACCAGTTCGTACTTGGCCGCACCATCGGCGAGGCGCTCGACAGGGCGAACGCATTCGAGGGCAACGGAACGCGCTTCTCCTATGACATGCTCGGCGAAGGCGCGCGCACGGCAACCGATGCGGCCCGTTACTACGATCGCTATGTGCAGGCCATCGAGGCGATCGGCACGCATGCGGGTGGCGCTCCCGACGAAACAATCGAGACTTTGATGTCGCGGCCGGGCATCTCGGTGAAGCTCTCGGCCATTCACCCGCGCTTCGAGGCCGGCAAGCACGCGCGCCTCGACGCCGAGCTTGTGCCGCGGGTCGTTTCGCTTGCACGGCTCGCCAGGCGGCATGGGCTCTCGATGACGATCGATGCCGAGGAGCAGGATCGTCTCGACATCGGGCTCGACGTTTTCGGCCGAACCTTCATCGATCCCGCGCTTGCCGGCTGGCCGGGTCTGGGCCTCGCTGTTCAAGCCTATGGCCGGCGCGCGTTGCCGGTCCTGGAGTGGTTGCGCGCCCTTTCCGAAAGCGCGGGAAAGCGCATGGCCGTACGTCTCGTCAAGGGCGCTTACTGGGATAGCGAGATCAAGTGGGCGCAGGAGCGTGGCCTGGCATCCTATCCGGTCTTCACCGAAAAATGCTTCACGGACGTCTCGTATCTCGCCGCGGCACGGGCGCTGTTTGCGGCGCCCGAGGCATTCTATCCGCAACTCGCCACGCACAATGCGCACACGGTTGCGGCCATGACCGAAATCGCGGCCGGCCACGCCTTCGAGTTCCAACGGCTGCACGGCATGGGCGAAGCGCTTTATGCGGCGGTCGAAGGCGGCAGCACCATCGGTCGCCCGGCCGTGCGTGTCTACGCGCCGGTCGGCGGCCACGAGGATCTGCTCGCCTATCTTGTCCGGCGCTTGCTCGAGAACGGCGCCAACACGAGTTTCGTGCACCGCCTCACCGATGATCACGCCCCGGTTGCGGACATCGTGCAGGATCCCGTCGCGGCAGCGAGGGCGCGTCTCGCGGCAATGGAGGCATCCGACGCGATGCCGGCACCATCGGGGATCTTCCTTCCCGCCCGGCAGAACAGCGAGGGCGTGGCGCTGACCGAGGCCACGGTGCGCGAACCATTGGTTGGCGCGATGCTGGATGTGCTGGCCGAACCGTTCGAGGCAGGTCCCATTATCGATGGCGCGGCGCTTGTGGCGGGCCGGAGTGCACGATCGGTTGCGTCGCCCCACGACCGCGGCGTGATCATCGGCACCGTGCGGGACGCGGATGGCGCCGATATAGATCGCGCGATCCGGTCTGCCGAGGCCTCGTTCGCAGCATGGGATCGCGTGGGCGGAAACCAGCGGGCAACCATTCTCGAGCGCGCCGCTGCTCTGATCGAGGCGGACCGGCCGCGGTTGATGGCGGCTATCGTACGGGAGGCAGGCAAAACGCTGGAGACCGCGCACGGCGACATCCGCGAGGCGGCCGACTTCCTGCGCTATTATGCTTCCGAGGCACGTCGCATGTTCGGCGGCGCGACCCGATTGCCCGGGCCGACCGGCGAGCGCAACATGCTCGAGCTTCGCGCACGCGGCCCGTTCGCTTGTATCTCGCCGTGGAATTTTCCGATCGCGATCTTCGTCGGGCAGGTGGCAGCAGCCCTGGCGGCAGGTAACTCCGTCCTTGCCAAGCCGGCAGAGCAGACACCTATCACGGCATTTCTCGCCGTTGAGGCCCTGCACCGCGCGGGGGTGCCGGGCCGCGTCCTGCAACTTCTGCCCGGCGACGGCAAGGTTGGAGCCGCGCTCACCGGCGACAGGCGCGTAAAAGGCATTGCTTTCACAGGGTCGAACGAGACGAGTTGGGCCATCCAGATGGCCTTGGCGCAACGGCGCGCCGAGATTATCCCGTTCATCGCCGAGACCGGCGGCATCAACGCGATGATCGCGGATTCGAGCGCGCTCGCCGAACAGGTCGTGCGCGATGCGGTACGCTCGGCATTCGATAGTGCCGGCCAGCGCTGCTCGGCAGCACGTGTCCTCTTCCTGCACGAAGATATCGCCGAGCCCACGATCGCCATGCTTGTGGGCGCCGTCGAGGAACTCGCACTCGGCGACCCGCTGGACTATGCGACCGACATCGGTCCGGTGATCGACGACGACGCGCGCCAGGTTTTGGACGCGCACAAGGCGCACATGGCCACGACGGCGAGGACCCTGGTCGATCTGCCCGTTCCGGAACGATGCGGCGGGGGCACCTACGTCGGTCCGGCGGCCTACGAGATCGATCGTCTCGACCGGCTTCAGAAGGAGGTGTTCGGGCCCGTTCTGCACGTCGTGCGCTACGGAAGCGGCCACCTCGACAAGGTGGTCGCGGCGATCAACGCGACCGGTTTCGGGCTGACGCTCGGCGTCCACTCGCGCATCGCCGGCGTGGCAGACTATGTCGCGGCGCACGCCAAGGTCGGCAATCTATACGTCAACCGCAACCAGATCGGGGCGGTCGTCGGCGCGCAGCCGTTCGGCGGCGAGGGGCTCTCCGGCACGGGCCCGAAAGCGGGCGGCCCCAACTATCTCGTGCGCTTCGCCACAGAACGCGTGCGCTCGACCGACACCACGGCAACCGGCGGCAACGTAGAGCTGCTCGGTCTCGGGCGTGCCTGAGACATCACCGGCCGGCTAAGTCTCCATGATGATGAGATTGCCGACCGGATCGACGGTCGCAAGCTGTCCCGGGAGGATCAGCGTTGTCGCATCGAGCTGCGTCACGACGGCCGGGCCTTCGATCGTCGCGCCTTGGCCGAGTTTCGCCCGGTCATAGATCGGGCCGTCGGTCGTGCCTGTCTCCAGATGCATGGGCTGGCTGCCACAACGAGCGTCGCCAAGGGCACCGGCCTTCGGCAGGGCCGGCAGCCTGGGCGCCGGGAAAGTGCCGCGGGCATCGACGCGGAGCGTCACGATCTCGACGGGCGTGTCCTCCTGCGCGAACGTATAGCGCTGCTCGTGCAGCCGATGGAACGCTGCAATTGTCTCGTCGGCCCCCTGCCAGGGCACGTCGAGTTCGAAACCCTGGTTCTCGTAGCGAACACTTGCCCAACGCGTGATGTATCGAGCCTCGGGCGGCACGGCTTCCGCATGGAACCACGCGTCGGCCTGATGCTCGAGTTCGCCGAAAACGCGCTCTATGTGTGCGACGTCGACCTCGCCGGCTCTCTGCAGAGCGGTGCGCGAGAAGGCCGCCTTCAGGCTCGACACCAGCAAGCCCAGCGCCGACAGGACTCCCGGCGCTGGGGGAATGAGGATGCGCGGCATGCCGAGGAGCCGCGCCAACGCTCCACCATGCAGCGGTCCGGCACCGCCGAACGGCAGCAGCGTCAGGCCCCGCGGGTCGTGGCCGCGTTCGACGGAGACGACACGGATGGCGCCGACCATGTGATTGTCGGCGATGGCCAGAATGCCCCGCGCCGCGCTCTCCACGGAGAGGCCGAGCGGGCGTGCAATACGCGTGTCGATGGCGTTGCGCGCACTTTCGACGTCGAGCTTGAATGAACCGCCGAGCAGCGCCCGCGGCAGGTGGCCGAGCACGATGTGGGCATCCGTGACGGTCGGCTCGATGCCGCCCCGCCCGTAGCAGACCGGGCCCGGCACGGCGCCTGCGCTGCGCGGCCCGACCTCCAGCCCGCCGCTGGCGCTGATACGTGCCATCGAGCCGCCACCCGCACCGATCGTGATGATGTCGACCATGGGGAGGCCGATCGGCCATTCTCCGATCCGACCGGTCGTGGTCAGGCCCGGCTCGCCGCCGCGGATCAGCGAAATGTCGGCAGACGTGCCCCCGATGTCGATGCCGATCATGTCGCCGATACCGGCCGATGCGCCGGCATAAGCCGCGCCGACAGCGCCCGCCGCAGGCCCCGAGAGCGCCGTCTCGACCGGTGCACGGCTGACGGCATCCGCGCCCGTGACGCCACCTGACGATTTCATCAGGAGCAGCGGCGCCTCGATGCCGAGCCCTGCGATGCGATCGCGCAGTTGCGAGACGTAACGCGAGACCACCGGCATGACGGTGACATTGAGGATGGTCGTCATGCTCCGTTCATACTCGCGGAAGACGGCGAGGACGTCACTGGAGATGGAGATGATCGCTTCCGGGTGCTCCTGCGCCACGATTTCGGCGGCGCGTCGCTCGTGGGCGGCGTTGGCGTAGCTGTGCAGAAAGACGATGGCGACCGCCGTCACGCCCGAGACGCGGATGGCGCGCGCGGCATCGCGTATGGCCTCCTCATCGAGGCCCTGCAACTCGTTGCCTGCGGGTCCGATGCGGCCGCCGGCCTCGTAGATGCGCGAGGCAGGGACCGGGCGCTTGGGCTTCACCCAAGAGAAGAGGCTGGCCCGGCGCGGAACCTCCTGCCGCCCGATCTCGAGAACGTAACGAAAGCCTTTCGTCGTGAGCAGAGCCGCGGGCGCGCCTTTGCCCTCGAGGATCAGGTTCGTTGCAACGGTGGTGCCGTGCAGCACGCGCTCGACGTCGCTGCCGCTTCGGGACGCCTCGTCAAGCACGGCGGCGATGCCGTTCGAAAAGCCAAGCGATGGATCTTCAGGCGTGGACGGCGTCTTGGCATTGAAGATACGGCCGGTATCGACATCGATCAGCGTCACATCGGTGAATGTTCCGCCGGTATCGATCCCAACCACTGCGCGCGCGCGTTCGGTACGCGAGGGCGCCCCGGTTATCTTTTCGCTTGGCATCAATCGAGCGCCTCCGCGTAGCCATGCTGGTGGAAGAGGCATGTGGTTGGACGATCCGAGCGCCGCCTGGCCGTTGCCTCTTCGTCGACGCCACGCTGGTCCGGCGTCATGACGACACCGTAGTCGCGCTCGGCACTTTCGCGGCTGACGAAACCGCAGGCCACATCCTCGCGGACGCGTTCGGGCTCACGATCGTAGGGGTGGCCGAAGCCGCCGCCGCCGCCGGTTTCGATACGAATGCGATCGCCGCGGCGCACGATGTTTCCATCGCTGAGAGGTTTCAGGACGCGCTCGTCAGGCCCGCCCGGATTGACGATGCATCGGCCGCTGCGTGCCGCCATGCCACCAGCCACGCCCCAGGGCGGGTTCTCGACGCTGTCGATGCGCATCGAGATCATGGCCTCGTCGGCCAGCACCTCGACCTCTCGAACGAGGCCGCATCCGCCGCGCCATCGACCGGGTCCGCCCGTGTCGCGGTTGATCGCATAGGCGAGCACCCGGATCGGAAACACGCTGTCGAGAAACTCCGACGGGAAGTTTTCCTGCGCGACGAGATAGACCGCATCGTTGCCGTCCGCCGTCGGCCGCGCGCCATATCCGACCGCCAATCCGTCGGACAGCAGGAACAGCCGGCCCTTGTCGTCCAGTCCGCGCAGATACCAGATCACGTAGGCGCTGTGCGCGGCCATTGCGTTACCCCCGGTCGCCACGTTGAGCAACCCGAGGCACGCGGCCATGTTGCGCATCATGGTGATGCCGCGCATGCCCAGGGGGGCCGGAAATCGCGGCTTGAGGATCGAGCCCTCGCGCAGCTTGACCTCGTCGAAGGCACGCTCGGCGCCGGCGTTGAGCATCACCTTGCCGCCGCCGAGGAGATAGGCGCCGAACACCATCGCCGGCACGGCCGGGCTCATCAGGAAGTTGACGGGGCCTCGCACCTGGTCGTCGCTGCCGGTCGCGTCGAGCGTGATGCGGTCTTCGCAGACCGCCATGCGGTAGTGCAATCGGATCGGGCCGCTGCCGTGCCCGTCTCCATCGACGCGTTCGGTGAACGTGTATTCGCCGTCCGGCACGAGCTGGCGCAAGCGCGACCGGGTCTCGCGCTCGGTTTCGGCGATGAGTTGCCGGAAGGCATCGCACGCGCGCTCCCGGCCGAACCGGGTGAACAGATCCTGCATGCGCTGCTCGCCGAGCCGGATCGCCGCCATCGACGCCCGCATATCGCCGCGGACCATGTCGGGAAAGCGCGAATTGCGCACGAACACGCGCTGCAGCGCGTCGTCGACGACGCCGCCCCGCGCGAGACGCACGGGCGGGATGATGATGCCCTCCTGCCAGATGTCGATGCAGTCCGGAGAGAGCGAGCCGGGGCGCATGCCGCCGATGTCGTTGAAGTGCGCCCACGATTGCGCAAAGCCCGAAAGCTTGCCTTCCGCGAACACGGGCGCGAGCAGGACCTGGTCGGGAGAATGCGACACGGCACCGTTGGAGGCATAGCAGTCGTTGAACCAGTAGATGTCTCCCGGCTGCATCGTCGACAGGGGATAGTGCTCGCTGACCGGTGTCACCACGTCGCCGAAGATCGGCAGGCTGGAGCCGGCGATGAGCTGGCCCTTCGCATCGAATAGCGCCGCGTAGAAGTCCTTCTTCTCGCGGATGAACGGCGACATCGCGGTGCGCTCGATCAGCGCTTCCATTTCGCTCTGGATGGCTCTGAGTGCGCCCCGGATGATCTCGACGGCGACCGGATCGCAGGTTTCGCCGCGCGGATTGCAATCGTCCGCCGGCGTCATTGCCATCGACATGGTGAAGTCCTTCCTTTTCGAGACCCGAGGGTGGCAAAGCCTCGGCCTGTTCGCAACGTGGCCGGATGCCCTCGTCTTGGTCACCTATGCCCACGATTGAGGCAAAGCTTGCCGCGCTCGGCCGGGCAAGGCCCTTGAGACCATGCCGGGTGCATGCGAGCATGGGACAAAAGCGGCCGCAACGGAGGGTACAAATGCTAGCACGCGCGATCGGAAGGCACAGTCGGTGGTGGCGGATGGCGGCGATGGCGGCGATCGGCGTGATGGGCGCCGGCGCCTTCGCCGTGAGCGGCGTAACGACCGCGGCAGCAGAAACCAAATTCGTGTTCGCCAACGAGAGCGATTACGACACGGTCGACCCGCATGTCGCATTCGATGTTGGCCGCGTCGCCGTTCGCCTCAACATCTACGACGGTTTGATGCGCTGGCAGAAGAACCCGGCTGTGCTCGAGCCGTGGCTTGCCGAGAGCTACGAGACCTCGAAGGATGGCCTCACGTACACCTTCAAGATGCGCAAAGGCGTGAAGTTCCACGATGGGACCGAGGTGAAGGCCTCCGACGTCGTCTATTCGCTCGAGCGGATACTGGCCCTCGGCAAGGGCGCATCGTCGTTGCTCAAGTCGATGATCGACCCCGGCGCCGCCAAGGCGATCGACGACTACACCGTGGAATTCAAGCTCAAGAAGCCGTCCGCAATATTCCTCGCCGTTGTTCCGGAAATTCACGTGGTCAACACCGCCCTCGTGAAAAAGAACGCCTCGGGCGACGACTGGGGCGCGGCGTGGCTGTCCAAAAACGACGCGGGCTCCGGCGCCTATATGCTTGATCAGTTCGATCCGGCGATCGGATTTGTCGCCAAGCGTTTCGCCGGTCATTTCAAGGGCTGGGGACCGAAGTACATCGACCATATCGAATTTCGCGGCGTCAAGGATACTAATACGCGCGTCCTCGGCCTGCTGAAGGGCGACTTCAACGGCATCGGCGGCTATCTGCAAACGGATCAGATCAAGAAGATCGAGGCGTCGGGAACGGCAAAAGTTCTCGATGCCGAATCGATGCGCGTGATGATGATGCAGTTCAACGTCACACGGTCGCCGCTCGACGACGTGCATGTGCGCCGTGCCCTCAACATGGCCTTCGATTACGACGGCTTCAACAAGCAGATCCTCGGGGGGCTCGTCGAACGCAATCCGACGCCTCTGCCGAATACGATGTGGGGTAATCCGAAGGACGTGAAAGGCTACGCCTACGACGTCGAAGGTGCCAAGGCCGAGCTGGCAAAAGCGAAAGCCAAGGTCGATCGCCCGCTCGAGATCCACTTCCTGACCGGCTTTGCACAAAGCGAGCAGGCGGCGCAACTCTTCCAGAACGGCCTGCAAAAGATCGGCCTGCAATCGAAGGTGATCGGCACGCCATGGCCGACCATCGTCGAACGGTTCCGCAAGGCGGAAACGACGCCGGACATCTCCATCTACTGGATCTCCACCTATTATGCCGATCCGCATAACTGGGTGGGCGAGATGTTCTCGTCGGCGAATGCCGGCACGTTCAAGAACGCGCATCATTACAAGAACCCGAAGGTCGACGAGCTCCTGGCCAAGGCCGTGCAGAGCATCGACCAGGCGGAGCGGGCAAAATTCTACGAGGAGGTTGTACGTATCGTCGTCGCCGACGCGCCGGGCGCCTGGATCTACAATACCAAGTGGTACGGTCCCTACTCCAAGAACCTGCAGGGCATCGTCTTCTGCCCGATCGGCAATGCGCAGGAAATGCGGACCGCCTACTACGAGTGACGCGTCCTCTCCTCAACGATCCCTCCTCTGGCCGCGCCAGGGGAGGGGAATGGCCCTGAATGCGCATTCTTGCCATCATCGCAAAGCGACTTCTTTGGTTCATCCCGACGGCCATCGGCCTGGTCGCGGTTGTGTTCTTCATCTCGCGGGTCATCCCGGCCGATCCGGCGGCCCTGCTGGCGGGTGAGACAGCGAGCCGCGAGGCCATCGACGCGCTGCGCACCAAGTTGGGCCTGGATCGGTCGCTGTTCGTGCAACTGCTCGACTATTATGGCCAACTCCTGCGCGGCGACCTCGGCGTCAGCCTGTTCACCACGCGCCCCGTATCGTCGGATCTGCTGGCTCGGCTGCCCGCCACCATCGAGCTCACCTTGGCATCCATGCTGATTGCCGTCGTGCTCGGAATACCGCTGGGTGTCGTCTCCGCCACCCATCGCAATTCGCTGCTCGACCACGTCCTGCGCATCGTAACGGTGGGGGGCTTGGCGCTGGCCAGCTTCTGGCTGGCGCTCGCGCTTCAACTCGTTTTTGCGATGGACCTTGGCTGGTTGCCGCTGCAGGGCCGCATCTCGGGATTTCCGCCGAAGCCGATTACGGGGTTCATGACGATCGATGCCCTCGTCTCCGGACGCATGGATCAGTTCGCCAGTGCTCTGCGCCATCTCGCGTTGCCCGCGATAACGCTAGCCATTCCGGCCCTCGCGACGGTCGTGCGATTTACCCGCGCCGGCGTGCTCGATACGTTGGGCAAGCCATTCGTCGATTATCAGCAGGCAATCGGCATCCCGCGTCCGCTGATCATCTGGCGGTACGTCCTGCGCAATGCGCTGACTTCGACCGTCACCCAGATCGGCCTGCTGTTCGGCATCCTTCTCGCCGGTGCCGTCGTGGTCGAGACGGTGTTCCAGTGGCCAGGCATCGGCACCTACGCCTTCGAGGCGATCCTCCAGTCCGACTATGCGGCCGTAATGGGCTTCACCGTTTACGCCGGCGGAATCTTCATGGTCGCCAATCTTCTCGTCGATGTGGTGCACGCCATGATCGATCCGCGCGGAGACCGGGCATGAGCGGTTTCGTGCAGGCCATGCGGCAGCTCGCCAAGGACCGTTCGGCGCTGTTCGGCTTCTGTCTCGTCATGCTGGTGGTGCTGGCTGCGATCTTCGCTCCCATCATCTCGACGCATCCCGAAGCGGTGTGGGACATGAACCCGGTGAACCGCCTCAAGGCACCGGGCGGCGAATGGCTGTTCGGGACCGACCGGATGGGCGCCGATATCTACAGCCGGGTCGTCTTCGGCGCGCGCATCACGCTGGTCATCGCCGTGGTCGCGGTCGGCGCGTCGTTGTTGATCGGAGTGCCCATCGGACTATGGGCCGGATGGAACGAGTTTTGGCTCGGCGAAGTCCTGATGCGCGTATCCGACATCTTCCTCGCCGTGCCGCAGATCGTGCTGGCGATTGCGATCGCGCAGACGCTGGGTCCGTCGATCCAGAACGTGATCCTGGCGCTCTCCATCACGTATTGGCCGTGGTTTGCCCGCCTCGTCTATGCCGAAGTGCGCGCCATCAAGCGCGAGACCTTCATCGAAGCTGCCATCGCGCTGGGCGTGCCGCAGTGGCGCATCGTGCTGCAACATGTGCTGCCCAACGTCGCCTCTCCCATTATCGTGCGCACCTCGATCGGGATGGGGTTCACCATTCTGACGGCCGCATCGCTTGGCTTCCTGGGCCTCGGCGCGCCACCTCCGGCGCCGGAGTGGGGACGGATGATCTCGGAGTCTCGCGAGTTTCTTCCCGAGGCCTGGTGGTATGCGCTGGCGCCGGGCGTTGCGATTTTCATCGTGGTCATGGGCTTCAATCTTCTGGGCGATGGACTGCGCGATGTCCTCGACCCGCGCTTGCGGCGCTCCCATGACCGCTGACCAACTGCTCGAGATCTCGGAGCTGAGGCTCGGCTACACCACCGGGCGGGGGCTGGCGCGCGTCCTCGACGGCGTCAGCCTGTCGATCGGGCGGGGGCGTATCATGGGCCTCGTCGGCGAATCGGGCTGCGGCAAGACGACGCTCGCCCGTGCCACGCTCGGCATTCTGTCGCCGAACGCGCGCATCGAAAGCGGCAGGATCCGCTTCGATGGAAACGACATACTGGCAATGGACCCGACGCGCTTCCAGCGTGACATCAAGGGGCGCAGGATCACGTTCATTCCACAGGATCCCTACGGCGCCTTCAATCCGTTGTTTCGTGTCGGCGACCAGATCATGGAGCTGATGAAGTGGAAATCGCCGCGTCGCGATCCGGCCGAACTCGGTCTCGGCGCGCTCCTGACGCGCTATCCCCGCGCCCGCCGCAAGGCCGATCGCGAGCACGCGTTGCGCCGGCTCGAAGAGGTGCAGATCCCGGACCCTGAACGGGCCTTTGCCAAACTTCCAGGTGAATTCTCGGGTGGACAGCGCCAGCGCCTCATGATTGCCATGGCTTTGATGACGGAGCCGGACCTGATCATCGCAGACGAGCCGACCACGGCGCTCGATGTGACGATCCAGGCGCAAATCCTGAAGCTTCTCAAGGGTCTCGCGGCGACGCACGGTGTGTCCGTACTGCTGACGACGCATGACCTCGGCACGGCCTACGAGATTTGCGACGATATCACGGTCATGTATGCCGGCCAGGAGGTCGAAATGGCTCCGGTCGAGACGTTCTTCCGTCAGCCGCGACATCCCTATACGGTCCGTCTGCTCGAAAGCCTGCCGGCGCCAGGTCGCGAGATCCAGGAGATCGCGGGCGAAATTCCAAGCCTCCTCGCCCCGCCGACCGGATGCCGGTTCCATCCGCGCTGTACGCGTGCCGCGGCAGAATGCAGCGCGTCTCGTCCACCGGTCGCCGGAGCGCAGCATCAGGTGCGCTGCTATCATCCCGTTCCCTACGGCGCCGAGGTGCGGGGATGAAGACTGTCGTCCCATTGCTCGGGGTGCACGACCTGCGCCGCCATTTTCCGGTGCGTAATGCGTTCGGACGCGTAACAGGCGCCATCCGGGCGCTCGACGACGTGACCGTGGACGTCCAAACCGGTGAGACGTTCGGCATCGTGGGCGAATCCGGCTGCGGCAAGACCACGCTCGGCAAGACGCTGGCCGGCATCCACGCACCGGACGCGGGCGGCATGACCTTCGAGGGCCAGGACATCACGCACCTGCGCGGTGCGGCTCGTGGCGCCGTGACGCAGCGCCTGCAATACATCCACCAGGATCCGGGCAATGCGCTCGACCCCCGCTGGAAGATCGGCCGTTCGCTCGACGAGCCGTTGGCGATCCACACCACGCTGACGCGCGCCGAACGCGAAGAGCGCGTGCGCGACATCCTGGCCGCGGTTGGCTTGCCGGCCGGGCATCTCGATCTTTACCCGCACGAGATCTCGGGCGGCCAGCAGCGCCGCGTCGGCCTCGCGCGTATCCTGACTCTGCAACCGCGCCTGGTCATTCTCGACGAGCCAACGTCGGGCCTCGACGTGTCCGTTCAGGCCATGGTGCTGAAGCTGTTGCGCGAGCTTCAGGTCCGGTTCGAGCTCACCTACGTCTTCATCTCGCACGATCTCTCGGTGGTGCGCATCATGTGCGACCGCGTTGGCGTCATGTATCTCGGGCGGCTGGTCGAGGTCGCGCCCACCGAGGAGCTGTTCTCGTCGCCGAAGCACCCCTATACGCGCTCGCTCCTGTCGGCGATCCCGCAGATCGGCGGCCGCCGCGTAACGGAGACGTTCGCGCTCGAAGGCGAGCCGCCCAATGCCGCCCAGTTGCCGCGCGGGTGTCGCTTTCGCCCGCGCTGCCCACTGGCGGCGGCGGTCTGCGCCGAGCGCGAGCCCGGCCTCGATCTCGTGGGCGAACGACATCGCGCTGCGTGCCATTTCGCGGGCGAAAAGGAGAGCACGGCGTGACGCAGAAGGGACTTCCGAAGCGCGTTTGGATCACTGGCGGCGCCAGCGGGATTGGGCTTGCGACCGCGCTGAAGCTGGCGCGCACGGGCGTCGAGGTCGTCCTTCTCGACAAGGACGAGGCCGGGCTCACGGGTGCGCAGGACGCCGTGTCCGGCGAGGGCGGGCGGGTCCGGATCGTCCCCGTCGACCTCACGGATCCGGCGGCCCTCGCAGCGGCGGTCGAGGCGACCGGGGATGCGGAGGGATTGGTCAACTGCGCGGGTATCTATCCCGTTACGCCGAGCCTCGACATGAGCGTCGAGGAATGGGACCGAGTGCTGTCGCTCAACTTGCGGGCCCCGTTTCTGATGACGCGCAGTTTCGCGAAGAAGCTGATCGCCCGCAAGGAGGGAGGCGCCATCGTCAATATTTCCTCGACCGCCAGCGTTCTGGCGCGCCCCGGCATCGCGCACTATGGTGCGTCCAAGGCTGCGCTCAACCAGTTGACCCGGGTGCTCGCAGTCGAGTTGGCGCCCCATTCGATCCGGGTGAACGCCGTGCTCCCGGGCGTCATCGAGACCGAGACGGTGAAGTCGAGCCTGACGACACCCGAGAGCCTCGCCGAGATGGCCGCGAAGACGGCGCGCATTCCGATGGGCCGCCTGGGCACGCCTGACGAGATCGCCGACCTCGTCGTGTTCCTGCTGTCCGATGCGGCCGCCTACTCGACCGGCGGGCTCTTCACGGCCGATGGCGGCTTCTCGCTCGGCATCGCGCGCTATTGACCGTCGGTATCGATGTCGTCACCGGTTGAACTGCATGCCGTCGATGATGATGTCCTGGCCTGTGACGTAGCACGGCTCCGATGTCGCGAGGAACGCGACGACCTGGGCCACGTCCTCTGGCGCGCCCGGCCGATGGAGGGCGATGCCGTCGACCAACTCGGCCTCCCGCTCGGCCATCAACGCTTTGGCGACGAGGTCCGTCTTGATCAGTCCGGGGCAGACGCAGTTGACGAGGATCTGCGGCCCGAGCTCTTTCGCGAGGGCGCGCGTCATGCCGATGATGCCGCCTTTGGATGCCGCGTAGGCGAATTTGCTCACGGCGGCGGTCACGCCGCCTGAATGCGCGTTGAGTGACGACAGCGATACGATGCGGCCGTGTCCGACGGCGAGCATGTGCGGCGCGGCAGCCTGGACCCAGTTGAAGCAGCTCTTCAGGTTGACGTCGATGGTGGCGTCCCACTCGTCCTCGGAAATCTCGAGGATGCCTTTGGGTTGCGAGCGGCCGGCGTTGTTGACGAGGACGTCGACACGGCCCCAGCCGGCGACGATGTCGGCAACGACCTCCTTGGCTCGCCCATGCGAGGCGACATCGGCGACATAGGCGCGGCAGGCAGCGCCACCCGCCTCGATCTCGGCGCGCGTCCGCTCGAGTTCGGGTTCGAGCACATCGACGAGGGCGATCGCATGGCCGTGCGCGGCCAGCGCCCTCGCACACGCGCGGCCGATGCCGCGTGCGGCGCCGGTTACGATCGATACCTTGTCTTGCGTGCTCATGGGACGCTCATGCTTCTGGGGAGGACGCCTTGCTCTGTCGCCAAAGCCGACTGTGACGAGAGCCGGCGCCGCGTGCAATAGTGGCGCCTCGGATCAGTCTTCGCACTTTGACGGGAGGGTCTCGTGACGGACATGTCGAAGCTGGAGCCGTGGCAATGGCCCGAGAACCATTGGCGCGGGCTCGTCGATCAAGTGAGGGCCGGGCGCCCGCTTCGCCCCAAGTCGTGGAAGGACGGCGCGCGATGCGCCATCGCCCTGTCGTTCGATAGCGATCACGAGACGAGCGAGCTTCGCGACGGCGGCAAATCGATCGGCCGCATGAGTTGGGGCCAATACGGCAACCGTGTGGGCGTGCCGCGTCTCCTGTCGCTGCTCGCCAGGCACGATGTGAAGGCGACGTTCTATGTACCGGCTGTGGTGGCGCTGCTGCACCCGGACGAGCAGCGCCGCATCGTAGCCGAGGGGCACGAAATCGGCATTCATGGCTGGATCCACGAGTTGAATTCGGTGCTGCCGTACGAGGCCGAGCGCGACCTGATGCTGCGCTCGGCCGATGCACTGGCCAAGACAACGGGCGTGCGGCCGGTCGGGCTCAGGACACCGTCCTGGGATTTCAGCCCCAATACCCTCAGGATCGAGAAGGAGATGGGCCTCGCATACGACAGCTCGCTGATGGCCGACGAGGATTGCTACGAGCTGCTGCTGGATGGTCAACCGACCGGCATCGTCGAGCTGCCGGTCGAGTGGGTGCGGGACGACGCGGTCTATTTCATGACGAACCGCTTTTCGGCGCTCAGGCCCTACACCCCCCCGTCGGATGTTTTCGACATCTTCCGGCGCGAACTCGATGCCGCATACGAGGAGGGTGGCATATTCCAGCTCACATGCCATCCGCACGTCATCACCTATCGCTCGCGCATATGGATCATCGACGAGCTGATCGCGCACGCCAAGGCGATGGGCGACGTATGGTTCGCGACCCACGCCGAGATCGCGGCCTGGGCCAAGGCCAACGCGTGACCCTGGTCCAACGGCCGGCGCGAGCATGCGCTGGCCATTCGACGACGGGGCCTATGACTTCCGGAGCCCCGGCATGCGGTAGCGGTCCTCGCCGTCGAGCCAGCCCTTGAAGTTGGGCTTCCTCTTCTCGGCAAACGCAGCCCGGCTCTCGATCAGGTCTGACTTGTCGCCATGCTCGTGCAACGCCTTGGCGAGCTCCTTGTGCGCGTCCGACGGCTCCGGGCGCATCAGACGCATCATGTGCACCGTGTTGACGCGCGACGCCGGCGGCAGCGTCAGCAGATGCTCTGCCATCTTGATCGCCGACGGGATCAGGTCCGCCTGAGGCGCGATCCGATTGAGAAACCCGATCTGATGGAAGCGCTCGGCCGTAAAACGGAAGCCGAGTGCCATCTCCATGGCGATCGGGTAGGGCAGGTTGGCGAGGTGGCCGTGATTGTAACCCCCGAGCAGCCAGCGCTTCGCTTCCGACACTTCGAACACCGCTTCCGGCACGGCAATGCGCAGGTCGGTCCGCTCGACCAGCATGAAGCCGCCGCCCATCGCGAAGCCGTTGACGGCCGCGATCACCGGCTTTTCGAGCGTGCCGTCCATGAACGGGTCGGGGATCGAAGGCCGCGTGCCACCGGGCTTCTTGGCGGCGAGCGATTCCTTCATGTCCTCGCCGGCGCAGAAGCCACGGCCCGTGCCGGTGAAGATCGCGACCTCGAGTTCCTTCGAGCGGCGGAATTCGGTCCACGTCTCCGCCAGCATCTGGCGCATCTCGGTATTGAGCGCGTTGAGGCTGTCCGGCCGGTTCATCCGCACGACAAGCACTTGTCCGTGCCGCTCCGTCTCCACCACCGCCATGACGCTTTCCTTTCCCTGTGTGTCTGACCGTCGTTTCGTTCCGCCGATTGCCTTCAGGCGAGGTACTTGCCGAGGCGCGCGCTGATGAGATCGAGCATCGAGCGCGAGGCGTCGCTCTCGCCGGTCCAGCCGAGGAACCCGTGCGGGTGGCCCGGTGCCTCGGAAATTTCGGTGGCGACGCCGGCGGCCGACAGTCGCTGGGCATAGGCGCGCCCCTCGTCGACCAGGGGGTCGAGCCCGGCGAGGATGACCAAGGCGGGCGGTTGGTCGGCGACTGACGCCGCGAGCAGAGGAGAGGCGCGCGCATCGATCGCCTGGCTGGCGTCGCCGAGGTAAAGATCTCGATACGCCAGCATACGCGCTTCGGTCAGCGGATAGCCCGTACCGAGGTCTTTGTAGGACGGCTGCGAGCAGGTCAGATCGGTGACCGGGTAGACCAGCACTTGGTAGCGCAGCGCGGGACCAAGCTCGCCCGCCAACGCTTGAGCCGCCGCGGCGGCGAGATTACCGCCGGCGCTGTCGCCGCCCACGGCGATCCGGCTGGTGTCGATGCCGATGTCGGCGCCGTTGCGCGCCACCCAGCGGATGGTCGCGATCATGTCGTCGAGCCCGGCCGGGAACTTGTGCTCGGGTGCGAGCCGATAGTCGACCGAGATCACCATGGTGTTCGCCCCGCGGCAGATGCTGCGGCACACAGGATCGGCCATATCGAGATCGCCGACGACGAAACCGCCACCGTGCGCGTGAACGTAGACCGGCCGCGCCTGACCAGGCGTCGCGTCCGGCCAATAGACGCGGATCGGCACTTCGAGGCCGCCCATGGCGACGGCACTGTTTTCGACCCGTCCGACCGGCGCGGGCTCGGCCGCGAGCCGCTGGTTCCGGCGCTTGGCGATGGCCCGCATTTCGGGCACGGGAACAGGCGGGACGATACCCTTCTCCAGCTCCGCGACGATCTCGAGGATGCGCTTCGCCTCAGGATGAAGGGGAGCGATCGTGCGCATGAAGACCTCCGGGAGATGGTTTGCGAATGAGGGCGAGGCCCAAGCCGTCCGAGCTCGGGGGCGGCTCATGGCCTGGGTCGGGTACGTCGATGCTGACGTCCAAGGCTGCTCCGCACGCACGGCGTACCCAGCAGCGCAGGACGTGAAGTTCGCTCCCAGCCTGGCATCGAAGCGCGGCGATTTTCAAGCCCGCTGCTTGGCCAGTATGTCGGATGGCCGGGCCATGAGCGAGCCCGTTCAACGATCGCCCGCTCCGCCCGAGCGTGCGAGAAGCAGCTCTTTGATGCGGGGCAAATGCTCCCGCCCCCAGTAAAGGTCGCCATCGTCGAGGACGAAGCTCGTGACGCCGAAGACGCCGGCGGCTTCCGCCTCATGCTGCACATCGAGCAAGAGCCGGCGGCCTTCGTCGCCGGCGAAACGTGCGAATGCGGCGCCGTTCGCTCCGCACTCCTTCAGAAGTGCGGCCACGACGTCGAGGCTTTCAATGTCCAGCTCGCGGCGCCAGAAGCGCTCGAACGTCAGGTCGTGATAGGCGCGGACCGCACCCTCGCGGCGAGCGAAAAGCAGTCCGATATTGGCGAGCGAGGAATCCCAGATCTTCTGTGTGCCGCGGATCGTGAGACCCCGTAGGTTCGCCTCGCGCCGGCAGTCCATGTAGCTGTACTTGACGCGGCGCCACTGGTGCGCATTGCGGCTTTCCTCGAGCACTTTGCCGTCGACGCCGAGGCGGGCGCTGCCGAGATAGGCCGGAATGTCGAGCGTATAAGGCAGCCACTCGATACGTGCCCCGGTATCCCGCTCGAGATCGTAGACGAGGTCCTTGGCGAGGTACGCATAGGGGCTCTTGTAGTCACTATACACTTTGACGATCGGCGGGCTCACCGGCGCACCTCCTCGGATCTTTCCATGCGGTCGAACAGAATTCCCGCGCCGTCTCCGGATCGCAGGAGGTATTTCTGAATCTTCTGGCTCGGCGTTTTCGGCATTTGCGCGCGCATCTCGATGAAGCGCGGCACCCAGAAGCGCGGCATATGCTCCTCCGAGAAGGCCCACAGCTCGTGCGGAGTGGCACTCGCGCCCTCGCGAAGAACGACCACGGCCTTCACCTCGTCCTCGCCCAGTTCGGACGCGGCCGCGATGACCGCGCACTCGAGGACGGCCGGGTGCTGGTTGAGCACGGCCTCGACTTCGGAGGAGGAGATGTTCTCGCCGCGTCGTCGAATGGCGTCCTTCTTTCTATCGACGAAGTAGAGATAGCCGTCGGCATCCGCGCGAGCGTTGTCGCCGGTGTGGAACCACAGGTTCCGGAACGCATCGACCGTTGCATCCGGACTGTTGTAGTAGGCCGTCAGCATGGCGAACGGTCGCTTTGGGCGAACCAGGATCTCGCCAACCTCTCCGGTCGGCACGGGCCGGTCGTGCTCATCGGCGAGCATCACGTCGAATGTTGCCGTATTGGGCGCACCGCACGAGTTCGCTCTTCGCACGCCGCCGGGTGGCGTCATCGTGACGACGCCTGTCTCCGTCGCCCCGTACACCTCCACGATGCGGCAGTTGAACCGCGCCTCGAACGCGGGATCGACCTTCGCGAAGTAGAAGCGGCGCGCCGGCTGATCTGCGTCGTTCGCCCGCGGCGGCTGCTTCATGAGGATCGGCACCATCGAGAAGATGCCATGAGCCACATCTGCCTCGTAACGGCGCACGTCGTCCCAGAAGCGGGAGGCCGAGAAGCGAGGTGCAAAGGCGATGCGCCCGCCATTGATGATGGCCGGCACGACGCCCAGCCACGACGCCACCGCGTGGAACAACGGCATGCACGAATAGATTGCCTGGCCGGCTCGATAGTCGACCGCCGTGATCCAGTCGCGCGCGAACGTGACGACGTGCGAATGGCTCGCCAGCACGCCCTTCGACGGCCCCGTCGTGCCCGACGTGAAACTGATGGCGAGCGGGTCCGAAGGCGCGACCACGATGCCGGGGTCGCGATCGGAAGCGGCCATGACGCCTTCGAGCGTGGTGACCTCTGCTGCGCCGATGCGGCGCGGCAGGTCGGCGGTGGCGCTCGTCACTATGACGTGGCGCAGTAACGGGATCCGGGCAGCCACGGCCGCGAGCCGATCGAGATAAGCCGGCTCCAGAACGACGTGGCTCACATCCGCCTCGGCGAGCTGATAGGCGAGAATATCGCCCTTGTATTCGGTGTTGATCGGAACATAGACGCCGCCGGCGCGTGCCACGCCGAGCCAGCTCTCGATGAAGGCGAGCGAGTTGCCGGCCATGATTGCGAGTTTGCTCTCGCGCCCCATGCCGAGCGACATGAACCCGTTCGCTGCACGGTTGGCGGCCTGCTCCATCTCGGCGAAGCGGCGCGTCTGCTCGTCGAACTGGACGAAGACACGATCTCCGTGCGCGTCTGCCGCAGCGCGTAGAAGCTCCCCCAGAACAAAGTCGTCGGATGGCACCTTCATGAAGGCAGGCTCTTGCTGGCCGGGAGGGCCTCGATGACCCCGGGTTCAGGCACGAACCGACACATCGATATGCGCTGATTGACGCTCTGGACCTTGTCTGCGGCACGATCCACAATGCAAGGCTGTGAGTCAACGAACTGGCGCGCCTGAAATGGCGGTCATGAGGCGATGATTGCGAGGACGAGCCGCGCGATGACGAAGCCCGTAGTCGGTGTTATCAGCAACGCTCACACCATCGAGAACCGTTTTCCCGCGCAGATCTGTGGCGAGAAGAACCTACGCGCCGTGGCGGAGGTCGCGGGTGCCCTGCCGCTCGTTTTTGCCGGCAACCCGGACATTACCGACGTCGGCGCGCTGCTGGACGTGGTTGACGGTATCCTTCTGACGGGCGCGCGGGCCAACGTGCATCCGACCCGCTTCAAGGTCGAACCGAACGTCAAGCATGAGCCCTACGACGAACGTCGCGACGCGGTGGCGCTGACCCTCGTCGAGGCGTGCGTCGAGAAGGGCATACCCATCTTCGGTATCTGCCGGGGCCTGCAGGAGATGAACGTCGCCATGGGCGGCTCGCTGCATCCGGAAATCCGGGAGATCCCCGGGCGCATGAACCATCGCATGCCACGCCTGGAAAATGGCGAGATCCATCCCGATCCGACCGTCGTCTTTGCTGAGCGCCATGACGTCACGCTGGTAGCTGACGGCGCCTTTGCGAAAATACTGAAGTGCGACAAGATCCGCGTGAATTCACTGCATGGCCAAGGCGTACTCGAGCCCGGCCAGCGCGTGATCATCGAGGGCTTGGCCGACGATGGAACGGTCGAAGCCATCCGCATCCAGGATGCGCCCAGTTTTGCCTTGGGCGTGCAATGGCACGCGGAGTACGAGGCCCGGACCAATACCGTCAACCGAGCCTTGTTCGAGGCCTTCGGCAAGGCCTTGGCCGAGAGGCGGCCACGGCGGGTCTAGTTGGCGTGCGGATCAGCATCCATAGAAAACCGTGCGGCCACGTGCCTCGGGCCATCTGGCAATCTACCCTCACGGACCAGCAATAAGGCGGAGCTTCACGCTCCGCCTCATGCCTTTTCAAGTTCGTCGGTCGGGCGTCATACGCCTCAGCCTCTCTTGGCCTCCTTGATCGCCTTCCGCACTTTCGGCGGAGACATCGGAAGGCTGGTGATGCGCAGGCCGAGCGCGTTGTTGACGGCGTTGGCAACCGCCGGAACCGATGCGACGAGCGGCACTTCGCCCACGCCGCGTACGCCCTGTGGATGCTTCGGGTTCGGAATTTCGATGATGACGTTGTCGATCATCGGCAGGTCCGAGGCGACAGGCATCCGGTAGTCGAGGAAGCCCGGATTATCGAGCTTGCCGTTCTTGTCGTAGATGTATTCCTCGTTGAGCGCCCAGCCGATGCCCTGCACCGCGCCGCCCTGCATCTGGCCTTCGACATAGGACGGGTGGATGGCCCGGCCCACGTCCTGGAAGGAGGTGTAGCGCAGAACCGTCGTCTTGCCGGTTTCCGGGTCGACCTCGACGTCACAGATGTGCGTCGCGAAGCCACCTTCGGCGCCCGTCGTGTTGAGCTGGACGCCGGCGCCGATCGGGCCGCCGGTGGCCGAGGCCTTTTCGGCGATGGCCTTCAGGGAGAGGGGCGGGAATTTGCCGGCATTGTCACCGGCCGGACGGGCTTCGCCATCCTCCCAGATGACGGCTTCGGGGTCGATCTTCCAGATCTTGGCCGCCCGTTCGCGCAGTTGGTTGATGACCGCCTGCGTGGACTGGGTGACGACCATGGCCGACGCGAAAGTGACGCGGCTGCCGCCGGTCAGGTTCGAGAAGCCGATCACGCTCGTGTCGCCGATCAGAACCGAGATGCGCTCGTAGTGGATGCCCAGAATGTCGGCGGCGATGTTCGCGGTCGAGGCGCGGGAGCCGCCGATATCGGGGTGGCCGGTGACGATGACGACGGTTCCGTCCTCGTTCACGTTGACTTGGGCGCTCGATTCGCCGCCGGCGTTGAACCAGAAGCCGGACGCGACGCCGCGGCCCTGGTTCGGTCCGAGCGGCGCCGAGTAATGCGGGTGCTCCATCGCAGACCGCAGTGTCGCCTCGTAGCCGATGGCCGGATACACCGCGCCATAGGCGGCCTTCGTGCCTTGATGGGCCGCATTCTTCAGGCGGAACTCGAGCGGGTCGATGCCGAGCTTCGACGCTATCTCATCGATGACGAGTTCGGCTGCATGCGCACCGATCGGTGCGCCCGGACCGCGATAGGCCGCAACCTTCGAGCGGTTGCAAAGCACGTCGTAGCCGACCGAGTGCACGTTGGCGATGTCGTAGGGGGCAAAGGCGCAGCCAGCGGCACCGCGGATCGGCGATCCCGGAAAAGCGCCGGCCTGCAGGTAGAACGTGCCCTGCGCCGCGACGATCCGTCCGTCCTTTGTGGCGCCCATCTTGACCGTGCTCTCGGAGCCGGATGTCGGGCCGGAAGCGTGGAACACCTCTTCACGCGTCATCGCCATTTTGACCGGGCGGCCTGACTTCTGTGACAGCGCGAGCGCGACGGGTTCGAGATAGACGATCGTCTTGCCGCCGAAACCGCCACCGATTTCCGCCGGGATGGCGCGAATCTGGCTCTGCTCCAGACCGTTCAGGTGCGCACACATGGCGCGGACCATGAACTGGCCCTGGCTGGATGACCAGATGACCGTGTGCCCGTCCTGGCCGATCGACACGACGCAGGCGTGCGGCTCGATGTAGCCCTGATGGATTGGACGGGTCGAGAACTTCCGCTCGACGATGACATCGGCGGTCTTGAAGGCTTCCTCCACGTCGCCGAGCTTGTGCTCGAGCTTGCTGGCGATGTTGGACGGCTTACCTTCGAACTTGTTCCATTCGTGCAGGATCGGGGCGCCGTCCTTGATCGCATCGCCGATTTCGATCGCCCACGGCAGAACCTCGTAGTCCACCTCGATCAGCTTCACCGCCTGCCGGGCGATCGAGGCCGACGTGGCGGCGACCGCGGCGATCGGATGCCCGATGAACAGCACTTTCTCGCGCGCGATGACGTTGCGAGCCATCCAGCGCATGTCCTGGATGCCCAGGGGGACTGGCTTGTCGACCGGGAAGTCCCGAAAGTCCTTACCCGTGACAATGGCCTTTACGCCCGGTAGCGCGAGCGCCTTGTCGATATTGATGGACTTGATGCGCGCATGCGGATGGGGACTGCGCAGCATCTTGCCGTAGATCTGCCCGGGCATGTTGTAGTCGGCTGCGTATTGGGCGCGGCCGGTGACCTTGTCCTCGCCGTCCGGGCGAATGGTGCGTTTGCCGATCCACTTGTTGTCGAGGCTGACGTCGTTCATGCTCACGATCCCTGTTCGGTGCGTATGTCGCGTGTCCGCTGCGCAGGTTCTCGAGCCGCCGGAGGGCCGGAACCGGAGCATCGGCGATGAAATTGAGCAGGACCTATCAGGCCACATCCGACGACCATGCGCAAGGCAAGTCTGGCGCCTGGAATGTGGCCCGGAGCCGTCAGGCCCCGGCCTGCGCCAGAGACACCTCCGTCGGAGTGTCCCCGGTTGGAGACAGTTCGTCCGGGCGAGCCGGGAATGCCGCATCGGCGAGGGTACTGAACATGGTTTCCCGGAAGTGCGTCAGGTCAGGTCCGAACGCCCGGCCAATTCCGATGATGACCGGCGCACGTGATGAGATGGCCAACCGCCCAGCCGCGAGGTCGCGCAGGCTTCCGCGCCAGCGCTCTTCGTCGGGGCGGGATACGCCGGCGATCGCAACCACGGCGGTGGTCGCCGGCAAGCCCTGCGCCATCAACCGAGCGCCGAGGGTGGATGCGGTCTTGCCGCCCATATAGACGATCAGGCTCGTCGCCGGATCGGCAAGCCCCTGCCAGTCCAGGCCGTCTGGAAGACAGCCATCCCGTCCGTGGGCCGTGACGAAGCGCACGGATTGGGCGGCATCGCGATGGGTCAGCGACACGCCGAGCGCCGCTGCCATGCCGGAGGCTGCCGTAATGCCGGGCACGACGTCGACGTGGATGCCGGCAGCCGCCAACGCAGCCAACTCTTCGCCGCCACGCCCGAAGATCATCGGGTCGCCGGACTTGAGGCGCACCACACGACGACCGCTGCGCGCCAATCGAATCAAAAGCCCGTTGATGTCGTCCTGGCGGCAGCTTTGGCGGTGGCCGCGCTTGCCGACGCAGATGCGTTTCGCTTCCCGCCGGGCCAGCTCGAGCACCTCGCTGCTGACGAGATCGTCATAGAGGATGACGTCGGCCGATTGCATGGCGCGGACAGCCTTCAGCGTCAGTAACTCGGCATCCCCGGGGCCGGCTCCGACGAGGACGACGCTACCTCGGCCGACATCGCGTTCTTGGGCGAGACGGTTCAGTGACGACCGCAGATGCAACTCGTCGGTCATGCCCGGGGCCGGGCCGAATGCCCGTTGGGCGAGGAGCTCCCAGAACGCCCGGCGCAGCCGGCCCGGTGGCAGGCGGGACGTGACTTCGCTGCGGATCGACTTGGCGAGGCGACCCCATGCCGCCAGCGACGGCGGCAGCAGCGTCTCGATGCGCCGACGGATGGCCTGGGCCAGGATCGGGGCGGCCCCGTCCGTGGAAATCCCGATGACGACCGGCGATCGATTGACCACCGAACCGAGTTGGAACTGACAGAATGCGGGCTTGTCGATCACGTTGAAGGGCACGCCCGCCGCGCGGGCCGCGGCCTCGAATGTTCGCGCTTCGGCGTCGTCTCCGACATCTGCGATCGCAATCGCGGCACCCAGAAGCGACCCCGCGTCCCACTCGACCGCGCGATGGGTGAGCGATCCCGAGGCCGCGCCATTGGCGATCAAGTCCGCCATCTCGGGCGCCAGGACCGCTGCATAGATGTCGACGTTGGCGCCCGCAGCCGCGATCAGCTCGGCCTTCCATGCAGCCGCGGCAGTCCCTCCCGCGACGACCGCGCGCTTGCCGGCGAGGTCGAAGAAGACGGGCAGTTTGGCGAGCGCCCCCAAACGCGCCGGCGCGGCCTCAGCCGGCGTTCTCGAGAGTGGCATCTTCGAGGATCCTCCGGATTTGCGAACGGCAGGAGCCGCAGCTGGTGCCCGCGGCGGTGCATTGGCCGATTTCGGCCACACTCGTTGCGCGGCCGGACGCAATGGCGGCGACGATCTCGTCGCGGCCGACATCCATGCAGGCGCAGACGGTCGGACCCCGATCGCCACCCTGCTCACCCGGTCGACCGGCCAGGATGCGAAAACGGTCCTCGCCGGGCACGGTGCGCCCGATCAGGTCGGCAAGCCATGACCGCGAGAGAGTGAGTGGGCGTGGGCTCACGAAAACCGCACCCTCCAGCCTGCCCCCGGCGAATGCGGCGAACCGGCTGTGGCCCGCTTTCGCGTCGCGATAGTGGAGCACCTCGGCGTCGCGATCCGCCACTTGCAGTACCTCGCGGGCGAAGGTGTCCCAATCGTCCGGGCTATGCGTGCCGGCGAGTTCGCAGCGATACCCGGCTTGTGTCCGCGCGACCGCCGCGTAGTCGACGGCGGCGTGGGCGGTGGACGGCCTCGCCCGGCTCACGGCAAATGCGTGCCAGCGGGCGGCGAAGGGCGAGAGCCTCACGGCTGCATGCTTGAGTTCCGGCTGACCGGACACAGGATCGGTCGATGCGCCAATCAGCGCGCCGATACGGGCAGGACGGGCATGCGGTGCCGACCAATGCATCGGCGCGAACAGGCTTCCGGGCTTTTGCGCATCTGTCACGGCGACGCGCAGGATGGCGCGGCCCGTGCCACTTTCGATCTCTGCCAACTCTGCGTGCATCAGCCCGAGACGATCGGCGTCACGCGGATTGACCTCGACGACAGGCTCCGGCGCGTGCGCCATGAGGCGCGCCGACTTGGCGGTGCGCGTCATCGTGTGCCAATGGTCGCGCAGCCGCCCCGTATTGAGGATGAACGGATAGCGGGCACTGGTCCTTTGGGCCGGGGACCGAAAGGGTGTCGCCACGAGCCGCGCGCGCCGGTCTGCGGTAAAGAAGCCGCCATCGGCGAAGAAGCGGCTCTCGGCAGGTCGTGCTCCGGCCGGTCGCGGCCACTGGAACGGCTGCAGCGCGTCGTAGTCCTGCTGTGTGATGCCCTCGAGCGCGCCGAGATCGAGGTCACGCGTCCCGCCATTCTCGAACGCCGTCAGCCCTGCGTACTCGGCGAAGATCTCGGAGGCATTCCGCCATCCGAACGCGTCGCCAAAGCCCATGCGCCGTGCAACCTCGGCCAAGTGCCACCAGTCCGGCCGTGCCTCGCCGGGCAGGCTCAGGAAGGCACGCTGGCGCGAGATGCGCCGCTCCGAGTTCGTAACCGTGCCGTCCTTCTCACCCCACGCGGCGGCCGGCAGCAGCACGTCGGCATAGCCGGTGGTCTCCGTCGCCGACAGGACATCCGAGACGACGACGAACGGGCATGACGAAAGAGCGTCGGCCACGGCATCCGCCTCGGGCATGCTGACGGTCGGGTTGGTGCCCATGATCCACACGGCCTTGATCCGACCCTCGCCCACGGCGCGAAAGAGCTCGACCGCCTTGAGACCGGGAGCTGACGCGACATGCGGCGCTCGCCAGAACGCGCGGACGATGCGTCGATGCTCCGGATCGCTGAGCTCCATGTGCGCGGCGAGCATATTGGCGAGCCCGCCGGTCTCCCGGCCGCCCATGGCATTGGGTTGTCCGGTCACCGAGAAGGGTCCCATTCCGGGACGGCCGAGCCGCCCCGTCGCCAGGTGACAGTTGATGATCGCGTTGACCTTGTCGGTGCCCGCCGCAGACTGGTTGACGCCCTGGCTGTAGACCGTCACCACGCGCTCCGTGCCGGCATAGAGTGCATAGAACGCGGCAAGCTCGGCGGGCGGTAATTCAGTGATCTCTGCAACCGAACGATCGCCGGATGCCTTCGCGGCGACGAGCGCCGTCTCGAAGCCCGTTGTGTTCTGCGTCAGGTAGGTGTGGTCGATGGCACCGGATTCCGCGAGATAAGCGAGCAGCCCATTGAAGAGGGCGACGTCGGAACCCGGCGCAATGGCCAGGTGGTCGTCGGCCTCGTCGCACGTGGCGGTTTCGCGCGGGTCGATGACAACGATCTTGGTCCCGCGTCTTTCGCGCGCGGCAAGCAGCCGTTGGTAGAGCACGGGATGGCACCACGCGAGATTCGATCCCACTAGAACGACGAGATCGGCAAGCTCGAGATCCTCGTAGCAGCCCGGCACCGTATCGGATCCGAACGCACGCTTGTGACCCGCGACCGACGATGCCATGCACAGCCGCGAGTTCGTGTCGATGTTCGCCGAACCTATGAAGCCCTTCATCAACTTGTTTGCGACGTAGTAGTCCTCGGTGAGAATCTGGCCGGAGACGTAGAGCGCGACGCTATCGGGTCCATGCTCGCGAATAGTCTGAGCGAAGCGGCGCGCGACCAGATCGAGTGCATCGTCCCAACTCGCCGGAGAGCCTTCGATCGCAGGGGCTAGCAATCGATCGTCCAGTGACAGCGTTTCGCCGAGTGCCAAACCTTTCGAGCACAGCCGCCCGAAGTTGGCGGGATGCGCCGGATCGCCCTTTATTTCGGCGGTGCCGTCGTCGCGGGGGCGCGCAAGGACGCCGCAGCCGACCCCACAGTAGGGGCATGTCGTGCGCGTCCAGCCGTCACCCGTCATTGCTCACTCCTGCCTGCCCGTGTCCACGCGTGCGCGGCCTCTGTTGCAGGCGCGGTTCAGGTTTTCGTGGCGTCGCCCAGAGCCGTCGCGTCGAGCAACAGCCTGCCGTCGTCCGCGCGTATCCTGTGCGTGCGCACCTCGCCGACGTCCGCTCCCAGGGCTTTTCCTGTCTCCAGCGAGACCACCCAGTTGTGCAGCGGGCAGGTGACCGCGTGTGCGTGCACGATGCCTTGGCTGAGCGGACCTGCCTTGTGCGGGCATCGGTCGTCGATCGCGAACACGCGATCATCGTCGGTGCGGAACACCGCGATGCATCCGAGCGTGGTGCGAACCACGCGGGCCCCTTGTCGTGGGATGTCGTCGACGGCGCCGATGTCGAGCCAGGTCTTGTCGAGGATCGTCATTCTGCCGCCTCCGCGCGCGTGAGATCCGCGAGCGGCCGGAACTCGTGGGCGTCCTTGCCGTGTGCACGCTCGGCCCATGGATCGATCTGGGCGAATGTCTGCGAGTAGACGAAGCGATCGTGCAGCGCACGGCGGCGCTCGATGTCGTCGAGCACCTGGGCGCGGATGGTGTCGACGCCGACCCGCCGCGCCCATTTGTAGATGCGCTCGAGGTAGCGCCCCTGCTCGCGATAAAGCTGGACGAGGGCTGCGATCACTTCGATCGCCTCGGGCTCCGTCGCGACGTGACCCAGCACCTCCGTGCCCTTGATGTCGAGGCCGGCGGCGCCTGCGAAATGGATATCGTAGCCCGAATCGACACACACCACGCCGACGTCTTTGCACGTTGCCTCAGCACAGTTCCGCGGGCAGCCGGAGACGGCCATCTTCACTTTCGCCGGCGTCCACGAGCCCCACATGAACTTTTCGATCTTGATGCCGAGACCGGTCGAATCCTGTGTGCCGAAGCGGCACCAGTCGGTGCCGACGCACGTCTTCACGGTGCGCAGGCCCTTGGCGTAGGCCGCGCCTGACACCATGCCGGCCTTGCCGAGGTCATCCCAAACCGCGGGCAGGTCTTCCTTCCTGACGCCGAGCATGTCGATGCGCTGCCCGCCCGTCACTTTCACGCTTGGTATTCTGAATTTGTCCACGATGTCGGCAATGGCGCGCAATTCGGCGGCACTCGTCATCCCGCCCCACATGCGCGGCACGACCGAGAAGGTGCCGTCCTTCTGGATGTTGGCATGCACGCGCTCATTGATGAAGCGCGACTGGCTGTCGTCCGCATAGTCGCCGGGCCAGGTCGCGATCAGATAGTAGTTGAGGGCGGGTCGGCACTTGGCGCACCCGTTCGATGTGCGCCACTCGAGCGCCTGCATGACTTCGGGAATGGACTTCAGGCGCTGCGCGACGATCAAGCGGCGGACGTTGTCGTGGCCGTGGTGTGTGCAGGAGCACATCGGTTGCACGGCCGCGGGATTGTAGCTGTCGCCGAGACTGATCGTGAGCAGTTGCTCGACGAGGCCGCTGCACGAGCCGCAACTGGCAGACGCCTTCGTGTGGGCCCGGACGTCATCGAGGGTTGCCAGGCCGAGTTTGCTGATAGCCGAGGTGATCTGCCCTTTGCACACGCCGTTGCAGCCGCAGATCTCAGCGTCGTCCGGGAGAGCTGCAACGGCGGCCGTAGGGTCCGCTGCGGCACCGGCCGTGAATGCGGCACCGAAGATCAGCGTTTCACGCAGGCCCGTAATGTCGGTCTTGCGTCTGATGTGATCGAAGAACCAGGCGCCCTCGCTCGTATCGCCGAAGAGAACGGCACCGATCAGGCGATCGTTGTGCAGGACGAGGCGGCGATAGACGTTGCGGGCGGCATCGCGCAGCACAATCTCTTCGCGGTCCTTCGCATCGGCAAAATCTCCGGCGGAGAAGAGATTGATACCGGTGACCTTGAGTTTCGTTGCCGTCGCGCTCGCCTGGAAAGCTGCGGCGACATCTCCGGCGAGGCGCGATGCCAGCACGTTGGCCATCTCGTACAGAGGCGCCACGAGCCCGAATACCTGCCCGTCGACCTCGGCGCATTCGCCGAGCGCGAAGATGTCCGGGTCGCTCGTCGTCATACCGGCGTCGACGACGATGCCGCGCTTGACGTCGAGGCCTGCAGCTTTGGCAAGACTGGCGTTGGGACGAATGCCGACCGCCATGACCACGATGTCGGTCGGAAGGATCGTGCCGTCGTCGAGTTCGACAGCCGTGACGCGTGCCGGGCCGAGACGAACGTCGGAGCCGTGCACAGCCTTCGTATTGGCTTTCGTGATGACGCGAATGCCGCGCTGCTCCACGGCTTTCTGCAGCAGGTGGCCCGCCGCGGCGTCGAGCTGGCGTTCCATCAGCGTCGGCATCAGATGCAGGACCGTCACGTCCATGCCCTGCTCTTTGAGCCCGGCGGCGGCCTCGAGGCCCAGCAGGCCGCCGCCGATCACCACAGCCCGCCCCCCTCGTTTCGCCGCAAGCAGCATGGCGTGTACGTCGTCGAGGTCCCGATACGTGAGGACGCCGGCGAGGTCGTGGCCAGGGACGGGAATGACGATCGGCAGCGAACCGGTTGCCATGATCACTTTGTCGTAGGGGACGATCACGCCCTCGGCCGAGGTGACGGTGCGCCGGTCGCGATCGATCTCGACGACTTTGTGGCCCTTGTAGAGTGTGATGCCGTGTTCGACGTACCAGCCGTCGCCGTGAATGACGATCTCCTCGAACGTCTTCTCCCCCGACAGCACCGGCGAAAGCATGATCCGGTCGTAATTCACGCGCGGCTCGGCGTTGAAGATCGTTATGTCGAAGGCATCGGGGGCCAGCTCGAAGAGCTTCTCGAGTGCGCGCCCCGGCGCCATGCCGTTGCCGATGACAACCAGTTTCTGTGGCATGGTAAGTGCTCCGTCACGCGGCGTGGTGGGCATCGGATGCAGGGCTGGATGAGGCGGAAAGGCCAGCCTGCCGACGGGCACGAACCGCCTCGAGAACATCGGGAGGCGGTGCAGCGCCTCCTTCATAGGCCTCGAGGAACTCGAGAAGCTCCTGACGGTAGGCGTAGTAGTCGGGGTGCTCGAGAAGCGCCTTGCGCGTGCGCGGTCGCGGCAAAGTCACGTCCATGATGTTGCCGATGCGCCCATCGACGACGATAAGCCGCCTCTTCGGCGTCGGATAGGCATGTGGGCGCCGTCGAGTTCGCCGGTGATGACGCGATCGAGCAGCACCTTCCAGTTGGCTTGCGCTTCCAGCGTGACGAAGAGGCCCTCGTCTTCGAAGTAGCCGAGTTCCTTCGCGACCGCGAGCGGCGCCATGTCGGTGAGCTTGATGAAGCCGAGCTTCAGTTTTTCCTTCTCGAGCGCGAGAGGGCTGGCGATGGCGGTGACACGTCCGGGCAGGGTCAGGCCGGCGACGATCGCCGCGGCCGCCAGGATGGCTCGCCGGGTCGGTCGCCAGCGGGCACGTGCCGTTGAAATTTCGAAGGCCTTCATGCTGATCTCCTGACCCGTAGGCAATAACTTGCTCTGCACGACTCCGGCATCCGCCGCGCGGCGGACACCCGGACATGAAAAAAGCGCTGCGACATGAGACGAACGAGACCCGAGGGGTCTTCGTCACACGTCGGCAGCGCTGCCATGCGAACCGTCGTTGGATCGCGAGTTCCGGGAGCTGAAACGAACGCCAGCTACTTGCGAGCCATTGCATGTCGCGTGCCAAATTGGGGCATGCCCATCGGAGCCGGTGTTTGAGGCTGTCTCGCGATCGGACATGCGAGATCGTCCTCATCGTCGGGTTCGCCGATGCGCCTATAGGGCAGGCGGATGCATGCGAATTAGGCAGTCCAGTTTGGAGACGTGTTACGATCCGGAGCCATCGCGGGCACGGACTGCGAAGCCGCCGATGTACTCGGCGATGCGATCGGGATCGAACGGCGTGCCGTCGAACAAGACCTCGGCTTTTGCCGAGCTGGCCGTGGAACAAGGCGCGATCGAAGAAAGCGCCGCCTCGAAGAGATCGGGCCGATACGTCTCGCGGACCGCTGCAATGCTCGAGGCCGTCAGCTTCGCTTGTCCCCAGCGGACCATCTGGGCGAGAAACCACGCGCCGTGATCGCGGCGGGGCAGAGTCGCTCCGTCCGCGCAAAACGATAGGAACCCACCACGGTCTGCGGCAGCGGAGGACATCTCGAACCGACGCGCCAGGGCGCTGCGGATCACGTCTGCAGGTTGCCCGATCAAGTCGCGGCGGGCCAGCAGGGACGCCAGCTCCGATTGGTTGTCCGCGTCCGCGCACCAGCACGCGGCACGATAGACGGCACGAACGAGCGCAGCCGTCCTTTCCGGCGCCTTGTCGGCGAACGTGCGGCGCACGCCGAGCACCTTGTCGGGGCTCCGTTGCCAGATGTGCGAACTGGTCGTGACGATCTGGCCGACACCGATCGATGCGGCGAGGCTGCCCCACGGTTCACCAACACAGAAGCCATCGATGCGGGAGCTTTGCAGGGCCGCCGTCGTCAGGGACGGGGGGATGACCACAAGCTCGACGTCGGTACCGGGCCGCACGCCCGCCCACGCCAGCCAGTAGGCAAGCTGGTAATGGTGCGCTGAATAGGCGTGAACAATGGCGAGCGACAGGGGTGGCAATCCTGCCGCGCGCCGCTCTGCGACGAGTGAGGCGAAAGCCCGGGCGCCGCGCACAGGATCGAGCGAGGCATCGGCGCCGTGACGCATCAGGTCGGCGAGAATGTCGCGCGAGACCGTAATCGTGTTGCCGGCGGTGCCCAGCGCCATCGGCACCACCAGCCCGACCGGGAGGGGGGTCAGGCCCAGGCTGTCGGCGATGGCGATTGGCGCCAGGATGTGCGCGGCATCGAGGTGGGCAACGGCGAGCCGGTCTCGCAGCGTCGCCCAGGACGTTTCCCGAAGCAGTTCGATCGCGACCCCTTCCCGCCGGGCGAAACCGAGCTCGCTCGCAGCGATCAGGGGCGCTGCGTCGAGAAGGGGAATGAAACCGATGCGCACCACTTCGGCTTTGCTTGCTCCGACGTCCGGCCTCATCGCTCGCCCTCTCCGCCGAGCAGATCCGCCGCTGTGACGAGGCTCTCGGCAATTTCGGCGATGCGCCGACTTTGATTCATGGCCGTCTTGCGCAGCAAGGCGTAGGCCTGCTCTTCGTTGAGCCCGCGCGTGCGCATCAGGATCCCCTTCGCACGCTCGATGCATTTGCGCTGGCTCAGCTCGCCCTTCGCCTCCTCCAGTTCGCGACGTAGCCGCTCGAACGCCTTGAAGCGCGAGATGGCGGTATCGAGCACGGGCCTGATGCGTTCTTTCTTCAGACCGTCGACGACGTAGGCCGCAACCCCGGCTTCGATCGCGGCTTCGATCGCGGTCTGGTCGGTGCGATCGACGAACATCGCAACGGGCCGCTTCACGGCGCGCGAAACCTGGAACATGTGCTCGAGCATGTCCCTGTTGGGGCTCTCGAGGTCGATCACGACGACGTCCGGATCGATCTCGGCGACCCGGCGCATCAGCCCATTGACGTCGTCGAGAACGGTGACGCGGACGTCTCCCGCTTCGCGCAAGCCTTCCTCGATGATCGAGGCGCGGATGCGGTTCGCGTCGATGACCAGAATGTTGAGCGCGGGCGCTGTCATGATCCCGCATCTAGGTTGCGCTGCACAACGAGGGCAAGCCTGCCTATTGGGCACAGGATGCCGAGTTTCGGTGCAGCATGGCCCGTGTGCTGCGGACGGCTCAATTCATGATCGTGACCGTGTTCATGAGGTGGCAGGCATTCGCGCCCTCGAGTGCATCAATCTCGAGCAGCGCCACGTGCACGAGCCCGGTCGCCGCTCGGGCGACGGCGAAGGCGACGTCACCCGGCTGCGCCTTGCCGCAGGGCCGTAGCCTGCCCTTCAAGATTGCGGCCGTGGCACCGTCGGCCCGGTGCTGCGCGATGCGCTCAAGCGCGCGGTCTACGGCCAAGGCATCGACGCCGGCGACGTCGGCTTCGGCCGGCTTTGGCATCATGAAGGAAAAGAGAAACGCGGCGGGCGTCCCGGCGGAATTGACGAAGCCGACCATCGGCGTCGGATCCCATTCCGGTGCGTCTTCGGATCTGGACAAGGCCCATCCTGTCGGATGGCAGAAGGCGAGATTGAGCCGGTCGAGGCGTGAGGCGACGAGTTGCGGGCCCTTGAACTCGGTCATCGCCGACGCCTCCAAACGGCCGTTCAAGTTGATCTCGGCCGCGTAGCGCCCCCCCGACAGGCAACGCCGGTAGTTGCCCGCTTGCATGATACGTCGCTGGATATAAATGCCACGGTCCTTGACTTGGCGAATTTCTGTCGCCGCGACAGTGGGCAGTACGTGCCCCAGCACGTCCCGGACGCCCCACTGCGGATCGATCACGGACCAGATCATTTGCAGGTGGTCTTTGGCGGGATCGTAGGTTGGAAGGCGCACAGCGAGCGTGATTGTCGATGGGTTGGCGACGGCGCCCATGCCCTGGATACGGCCCGAGGGTGCCGGCGACGAGGTCGGCCATCGCCCTTCGAGCAGCGCCTTGCGATAGTCGGCCAGAGCCGCACGGATGGCGCGGCAGCGGGCGTTGGCGCCGACGTACAGGCGCTCGCAGGCATTATCGAGCAGCGACGTCGCCGTGAGCATCGCGGCCGCCAGCGACCAGTCGCGGCTGGCTTCGAGTGAGAGCGCCCGTTCGCCGGCTTGGCGACCTTCTTCGAGGCGGTCGGTGGCAATCAGGAAGAGGCTGTGATTGAGGTGCAGCAGGGGGAGGATCGAGAGCCAGGGATAGAGGTTCTTCGCGGCGTCCGCAGAAACATTTCGGCGGTCGGCCTCCAGCGGCTCGGCAATGGCAATCGCGCGCTCGACGATGTCGAGGGCTTGCGCGATCTGCGTCAACTTGCCGTCGCGAATGCCGAGACCCCAGAGTGCGACGGCATGTGCGTTGAGGGAATATGCGTTTGGCTGCAGGCCGAGGCGTTCCTGAATATCCACGGCCGAGCGGGCATTGCGCTCGATGTCGTCGAGCCGGTCCTTCGTCGGCAGGCTGTAGTAGGCTTGCGCTTTGTGGGCCGATTGGCTGAGCGCCTTGGCGCCTGCCAGATCGTTGTAGGCCAGCGATAGGCTCGGGCGAAACGCCACGGCGCATTCGAGCGCGGCGATCGCCGAAGCATAATCCGCAACGGAATCGGCGCCCCCGAGCCGGAGCACGCCGCGTGCATAGTTGTAAGCCGCCGCCTGCATGCGCCCCTCGGGCGAGGGCGCAGTGGCCTGACCGGCCATGGCTTTCGGCATCGGGCATTCGGCCGGCGCCGCCACGGCTGCAGCGGACATGGGCTGCAGCCACGTCAGCGACGACCATGCAAACGCGCCGAGCGTCATCGCTATGCCGCAAACGGCGAGCGCCCGTGCCACCCCGAGGCCCTCCATCGCGAGAGCCTGTCCCAGCACGTAAAGCGCTATCGCGATGATCGTCAGTCCGGCGAGGAAGGACGTCGTCTTGTCGTTCCAGAATGCCGACATCTCCGTATAGCCGTCCCACAGCGCAAGCGCCTCGGCGGTATCGGCCGAGGGGACAGACGCCATGATTTCCTGCTGCAGGCGTAGCGGGAAGCGCGGATCGGCGTCCGCGCCAAGCCGGTGATCGAGCCGTTCGAGTGCAGCATCGGCAGGAGAGAGCCGGGAGGTGGCGAGCGCATCGCAGTGCAGCTTGCGGTCGAGCTCGGCGCCGGGTGCAGCGTCGCCTGCAGCGTCATCGCGAACATTCACCTTGGTCCGGCTCGCAGCGGCCTGGCAGGCAAGGCGACGCTCATAGAGGCGGGCAAGCGATTCGAAACCCGTGATGACAGCCGTCGTCCCACGCCCGACGCGGCGCCCGATTTCGAGCTGCTGCTCATACGCATCGAACGATGCATCGTCGCCTCGGGCGCCGGCGACCGTGTACCAATAGCCGATGACGGCGCTCGCCAGGGCCGCCAGCGCAATCCAGACCACGATGTGCCGCGAAAGCGCAGGGGCCGTCTCTTGGGCCGGTAGAGCGCCGTCTCCGATGCCGCCCCGCTGGTCGATACCCACGGTCTGAACCGGCGCATCGCGCTCCGTGCTGCGACCGAGCCAGCCGAAAAGCCAGGCGATCACGACGAGGCCGGCGAACGCACCGGCGATCCCGGCTACAACGCGCACGAGAGCTTGGTCGATGTAGACGGCGGCGCCGGTGCAGAGCGCAGCCCCGATCGCAGCGAGAAAATGGAGGCCGACAGCCAGGCCGCGGCGGCGGACGCCAAGATCGGCAAGGGTCAGCAGAACCAGCGTCGCCACCAGGGCAACCACGACGAGCGCGAGTTCGAGAACCTGCTCGTCGAAGGCCTCGAGACGGCCCTTTTCGAAATAATCGATGTGCGCGGCCGGAGGGGTTGCCGTACCACCTGCCGCGCCGTTGCCCTCGGTCCACGCTGCCTGAAAGCCGCGCCGTTGCAGCGATCCGGCCGCAACGAGCCCGATCCGGCGCTCGTCGAGCGTCTGGTCGTCATTGATGATGTTCGGCAGGAACTCCACGAAGGGCCGGAGCACGTTGGCCTTGAGCGTTTCCTCCTGTGCCGAGATGTCGTGGAAACGCGCCCTGCCGGGATCGGATGCACGCGTCGCGTCGGCAAGCGCGCGTTGGCGGCCTGCTTCCGTCAGATGTGTGTCGAGACGTTGTTGCAGCCCGCGGGCGCTCCGGCTGAAATCGATAAGCGGTAACCGCTCCGCAAGCTCCATGGTCTGCGCCTGAGCCAGCCGGCGTTCGAGGGCCGCCGAAGTCTGCTGCTTGATCGCGGCCCAGCCGGCGATGCCGGCACCGAGCGCGGCGACGAGAAGCATGGTGAGAGCGATCAGGGTTCTGAGGCCCGCCCCGGACGAGCCGTCAGTCGCCGCCGGGCGTTGGTCGCCGTCGTTCAAGCTTCGCCCCCGCGTTCCCCGGTCGTGTCGTGAATAGATCTGAGCGGCTATCGTCCGGACGGTCAATGCGTCGGATCGGTCCGGTGGCCTCGATCCCTGGCCGGAGCGACGCCGAGGCTGTTGGCGGAAGCTTCGAAGCCGCCTAGAACCTGGGCACGCTCAACACAATCGGAAAGATGGCCGAATGCGCATCGCTCTCTGGACATGCTTGCTGGCGGCCGGCGTGATCGCGGCTGTCGGGGCGGCTGCCGGGCTGGGACCTGCCGATGCGGGCGAGCCGCCTGGTTTGCCGCCGGTGCTGGGTGCCATCGAGCCGAGGGTCGCCGCGGAGAAGGATGACGACGGCCTCTACCATCAGCGCTGGTTCGTGCAGTCCTTTCTCGACCTCAAGGAGGATCACGCCGAGGCGAAAGCCCAAGGCCGGCGCTTTGCGGTCATTTTCGAGCAGCGAGGATGCATCTACTGCACCCGAATGCATACCGAGGTTTTGTCCCAGCGCTATATCAACGACTATGTCCGCGAGAACTTCTCGATCGTGCAACTCGACCTGTGGGGCGCGCGGGAGGTCACGGATTTCGACGGCACCCGCCTCCCCGAAAAAAAGCTCGCAGAGCGGTGGGGCGTGCTGTTCACGCCCACCATCGTCTTCTTCAAGGAGAATGTCGCCGCGCAGTCCGCCAAATGGGGCGCTCCACTCGAGGTCGCGCGGCTGCCCCTCGGCTTCGGCCCGGCGACGTTTTTCGACCTGTTCGCCTGGATCCGTGCGAGGGTCTACGAGAAGGATCCCAACTTTCAGCGCTTCCACATCGCGCGCATGGCTGAGCGCGATGCGCTAAAGGCCAGAGGCGCAAAAACGGACTGAACCAGCATTCACGGAGGAGCCAGACCATGCAGAAGCGGAAGCTCGGCCGCACCGGTCTTGACGTTTCATTACTGACCTTTGGCTGCGGCGCGGTCGGCGGGCTCATGACCAAGGGCGACCCGGCAGACCAGAGGCGCGCGGTCGAGCGAGCGCTCGAACTCGGCATCAACTTCTTCGATACCGCGCCGCTCTATGGCAACGGGGCATCCGAAACCAACGTGGGCCGGATTTTTCGCGAGTTGAAGCCGGACGTCATCCTGGGGACCAAGGTCAATGTGCCGCCCGATCAGAAAAGCAATGTAGGAGCCGCGATCACGCGATCGATCGAGGAGAGTTTGACGCGCCTGCAACGCGAGCAGGTGGACCTCCTGCAACTCCACAATTCGATTTCGACTGAGGGACGGCCCCGCGACCTCGATCCGAACGTGGTCTTGGGAGAGGTGGTGCCCGCATTCGAGCGGCTGAAGCGTGCGGGCAAGATCCGTTTCGCCGGGATAACGGCGATCGGTGAAACTCCAGCTCTCCATCGAGTGGTTCAATCGGGGGCGTTCGACACCGCGCAAGTCGTGTTCAACATGCTCAATCCGAGTGCGGGTGGTCCTTTGCCGCCGAAGTTTCCCGCCCAGGATTACGGGCAATTGCTCGCCAAGGCGGCGGCCGCGGGCATGGGCACGATCATCATTCGCGTTCTTGCGGGCGGCGCGCTTTCCGGCGAGGCAGGCCGGCATCCGCTCGGCGTGCAGGATGTGGCGCCCATCGGGTCGGGCGCCGACTATGCCACCGACGTCGAAAGGGCCCGTGCGTTCGACCCTGCGATCTCGGTGGCCGGAGTGCACGACAAGGTGGAGCTTGCCATCCGCTTCGTTGCGAGCCACCCCGCCGTTTCGACGCTTCAGGTTGGAATTGCAACGCCGGAGCAGTTCGAAGGCGCCGCAGCGGCGGTCTCGAAAGGCGGGCTCAGCGAAGCCGCACTCGCACGGATATCCGAGGTGCAGACCGCCCTCGCAGGCTGAACGCACCTCGCGTCGGGAGGTCGGTTCGACCCGTTTCCGCGCGTTCAGTCGGACCTTTCGCCGCTGTCGGGCCTGCTGGCCGCGAACGACCGATCGATGCCCTCGATCCAGCCGTCGAGCGACAGCGAGAGCGCCTCCACATCGGCATGCAGGCGCTCGAACGAACTGGCATCGTGCGCCCGATCGTCCGCGATGTGGCGCACGAGTGCCGCGTGTTGGGCCAAAATGTCGCTCCACCGGGAGGCGCCGTAGGGCACGCCGCTGGTAGCTGCCGAGTGATGCCGATGTGCCTCGATGCGTTGGCCAAGGGCTGCCAAGCGTGTGCGCAATTTGGCTCGGTCATCGTCGACCATGGCGTCTCTCCCGCGGTTCTGGTTGCGGCGTTGGGTCGAATGACCCTTCTGGTCGGCACAGGCCGGGCAGGGCTGCACCGACAGGGCGTTCGCTTGATATGGGGATCACGATCGGCATTTCCACCCGGCGCGCGTGGTCGGTTTCCTGATGTGGGGTTTAGAACGGCCCCGTGCATGCGTTGAATGTCGGTATCAGCCGGTTTCAATAGGTGATGCTTCGGCCATTCTGAGAATCGCGAATTTCGGGTTCGTCCCCATTTTGGGCAGCAGGAGTTTGCTAATCTCTTTACCATCTGTTAGCTTGACTATTCATGTTGCGGAATTTTAATATAAATTTGGAGCGTCAGGTCTGGGAATGTTAACCGTGTTGGTTCAGCGCAAATTAAGCGCCGCGGGGTATCATAAAAATCCAGGTCAGAGAGAGTGTATCGAGTATCATGACCGATCAGCAATTCAGATCGCGTGCGCGCTATGTGATTGGTCCAGACGGCAGTCCATTGACTGTCGCGGACCTTCCCCCGCGGGACACCAAGCGCTGGGTCATCCGGCGCAAGGCCGAAGTCGTTGCCGCGGTTCGTGGCGGACTGCTTAGCCTCGAAGAGGCGTGCGACCGCTATAAGCTGACAGTGGACGAATTCCTGTCCTGGCAGCGTTCGATCGACAAGCACGGCTTGGCGGGCCTACGCGCGACCCGCATTCAGGATTACCGGAGCTGATCCTCCCGGTTTGGGACGATACGAGCAGCCGGTCCGCCCCAGTCGAGTCGTTGTGCTTGGCGGTCGCGCGAGCCTGAAGCATAGGCAGGCCCGGGTATCATCAACCGTTGCCGCGCCGTGCTCGACCCGCAAAGCGTACGGCCTCCTCGGCGGCGCGGAACAGCGCCCGAGCCTTGATCACGCACTCGTTCTGCTCTTCCGCCGGTACGCTGTCGGCGACGATGCCAGCGCCGGCTTGCACGTACATGCGCCCATCCTTGACCAGCGCGGTGCGCAGCACGATGCACGTGTCCATGTTGCCGTCGGCGGAGAAGTAGCCGACGCAACCTGCGTAGGGTCCGCGCTTCTCCTTCTCCAACTCGTCGATAATCTCCATCGCCCGCACCTTTGGGGCGCCCGAGAGCGTGCCCGCAGGGAATCCCGCCATGAGCGCGTCGATGGCATCGAACCGCGGGTCGAGTTCGCCGTTCACCGTCGAGGATAGGTGCATGACCTGGCTGTAGCGCTCGACATCGAAGCTCGACGCCACTTCGACCGTTCCGATCCTGGCGACGCGTCCGACGTCGTTGCGGCCGAGGTCGAGCAACATCAGGTGCTCGGCCCGTTCTTTCGGATCGGCCACGAGCTCCGCCTCCAGCCGGCGATCTTCCGCTGGGGTGGCACCGCGCCCCCGGGTACCGGCCAGCGGGCGTATCGTGACGCGGCCGTCCCTTGCCCGGACGAGAATTTCTGGGCTCGAGCCGACCAGTGCGAAGTCGCCGAAGTCGAGATGAAACAGGAATGGCGAGGGATTGGTCCGGCGCAGGGCCCGGTAGAGCGAAAACGCCGGCAGCGTAAATGGCGCCGAGAAGCGCTGCGAAACGACGATCTGGAACGCATCGCCCGCCGCGATGTAGTCCTTGCAACGGTCCACCATGCCGAGATAGTCCGCAGCAGGGGTGTTCGAGACGGGCTCTGGCGCTTCGAGGGGCGCGAAGGGCGCGGCACCGTGGGGCACCGGGTCGTCGAGCATGCGCACCGTGCGCGCCAGGCGGGCGATCGCCGCCTTGCGCGCCGCCGCCGCCGAGACGCCCGGCCGCGGAAAGACCGACGTGGCCACGGTCATTTCGTCCTTCACCGCGTCGAAGATGACCATGACGGTCGGCCGGATCAGGATCGCGTCGGGGACGCCGAGCACGTCTGGGGGCACGGCGGGCAGGTTCTCGACCAGGCGCACCGTGTCGTAGCCCATGTATCCGAACACGCCGGCGGCCATGGGTGGCAGCTCCGCCGGCAGCTCGATCCGCGAGCGCTCGAGCAGGGCCCGCAACGAGGCGAGCGGCGGTTGGGTCTCGGCGACGAAGGCGCCAGGGTCATCCAGTGGCCGCGTATTGATCTCGGCTCGATCGCCGAAGGCTTTCCAGACGATATCGGGTTCGAGGCCGATGATCGAGTAGCGCCCGCGAACAGCGCCCCCCTCGACGGATTCCAGAAGGAAGCTCATCGGGCGCCCGTGAGCCAGCTTCAGCATGGCGGAGACGGGGGTCTCCAGATCAGCCACCAGTCGCGCCCACACGACCCCCGGACGCCCCTCGTCGTAGGTTCGCGTGAACGTGTCGCTCGAAGGTTCGACATCGAACGCCGGTTCCATCAGGTCGGCGGGCGTGCTTGGCTCGGTGGTCACGTCTCGTCCTTCCCGGACTGGCAAATGGTTACGCCGGCGCGTGCAGGCGCCATCATTGGGGCTGGTCCAGGCCGACTGCGCGCTTGTAGACGGCGTCGTGAAGCTGCACCCCCTGACGCGTGCGAAGCGCGGAGACGAAGGTCTGCAACGTATCGCGTTGCAGCTCCTGACCGAGCTCTTTGCGCACGGCTTCCATCTGTGCCGGGGTGGGCTCAGGCGCAGGCGTGACCTCGCTCACCACCATCACGATGCGGGTCTTGTCGTCGGCGCTCGCCGCGGTGGCGGCCCCTCCTTTTGGCAACGTGAAGGCGACGCGCGCGGCTGCCTGTGAGAGCCCGGTCGGCGCGCTTGCCCGCTTGAACGCCGAGGTCGCCTTTATCTCGAGACCCAGTTCCGTAGCGATGCTCTCCAGGGAGGCGCCGGCCTTGATCCGGTCGACGAGATCCTGCGCCGCCTTGTTCAGCGCTGTGCGCTTCTCGCGGGCGACCCAGAGCTTTTCGACATCGGCCTTGACCGCGTCGAACGGCTTTGTCACGGCAGGCTTGACGTCGGTCACCTCGATCCAGGCCTCACCGCCATCGGTCAGCGTGATAGGATCGCGCGGTGTCAGGGCGTCGCCTTCGAAGGCCGAAGCGATGAAGCGGTTGGCGTCGGGGTGCGACAGCGCCGGCTTGCCGTCGGGGCTCATGCCCTTCGCGTCGACGCTCGTCGCTTCGAGCAGCTTGAGGTTCAACTCGGTGGCGATCGCCTTCAGTTTCGCCGTCGCGTCCGTTGCGCCCAGTTTGTCCTCGATCTCATCGCGCAACTTTCCGACGAGATCGTGCGACTTCTGCTCCTCGAGGCTCTTGCGAACGTCAGCCTTGACTTCGTCGAAGGTCCGGGTCTTGCCGGGCTCGATCTCCGACACCCTCAGCAGCAGCCATCCGCCGCGCACCTGAACCGGGTCCGATACCTTGTTCAGCGGCAGCTCGAAGGCGACTTTGGCAAAATTGACGTCGGAAATTTCTCGCCGTGCGATAAGGCCCTGATCGAGGCGCCCTTGCGCCCCGTTCGCTTCGAGTGCCGCGAGCAGGAAGCTCTTGCCGCCTTCGATGGCTTTTTTCTCGCCTTCGGCCTCTTCCTTCGTTGGGTAGGAGATCTGCTGGATGCGGCGGCGCTCCGGAATGTTCCAGGACTCGCGAGCCTCGTCCCATGCCTTCCGCACGTCCTCGTCCGTCACCTTGGAGCGTTCTTTCAGGATATCGGACGTAAGCAGCAGCACCGCTATTGTACGCCGCTCGGGCTCGGCGAAGGCTGTCTTCTGTGTCTCGTAGAGGGACTTGAGGGCCTTTTCGTCCGCTTCGCCCGGGTTCGGCACCTTGTCGGGATCGAGGGTGATGTAACGGACCGTGCGCGTTTCGTCGCGGAAGCGATACATGATGTCGGCCAACGCGTCGGGCGCAGCGATGCCGGCCACCAGCGCACCGGAAATCTGCCCACGGATCTCGTTGTTGCGGCGCTCCGTGAAATAGCCCTGCTCGGTGAAGCCTGCCTGCCGGATGCGCTCGTTGAAGATGGCGCGGCTGAAGGTCTTGTCGGGTCCCTGGAACGCGGGATCGTCGCGGATCATGTCGGCGACGGCCTGATCGGAGAGCCTCATGCCGAGGTCGCTTGCGAAATTGCTGATGGCCGCGCTGTTGACGAGTTCTCCGAGGACCGCCGCGTCGATACCGA